>CAZVDL010000056.1:0-1805 GCA_964626365.1 uncultured Nitrososphaerota archaeon | reverse complement strand
AGAAGGTGGCGACCGGGGTCTCCCGGCGCTCCAATATCTCGAGGGCCTCTCTGTCGAGCGACACGATGGAGACCCCGGGAGGCGCGCCTAGGCACTTCTGAGTGCACGCGCAGTTAACGTTGATCCCCCACTTGTCCTGCTTAACCTCCATACCTCCCAGCGAGGCCACCGTGTCCACTATGAAGAGGGCGCCAGCCTCCTTAACCACCTCGCCTATCTCGTCGATGGGGTTCGCTACGCCGCTGGAGGTCTCCACGTGCACCGCGGTCACCGCCTTAAACCCCCCCTCCCTAAGCGCCTCCTTAACCGCCTCCGCAGTGAAGCCCTCGCCGAAGGGGACCTCGAGCACCTTGGGCTGGCCCCCGCAGCGCTTAACCATCTCCACGAAGCGCGCGCTGAAGAAGCCGTTGACCAGGCATAATACCTTGTCGCCGGGCTCCACGAAGTTAGCGACCCCCACCTCCTGCGAGAACGTCCCAGACCCCGCGAAGACGAAGACCTGGCCGCTTGTACCCACGAGCCTCCTAAGCTTCTCGAGGACGCTCTTGTACTTGGCTATGAAGGCTGGGTGGGAGTGAGGCTCTATCTGCCTGCTCATCGCCCTCAGGATCGCGGGGTCGACGGAGGTGGGGCCGGGGAGCATAACTATTCTGCGCTCGTCCACTTAGACCACCGCTTTACCGCCGAGGCTCCGCTATAGGCGGCTCCCTACGCTAAAAGCTTTGCTCGGGGGCTGGGCCAAGGCTAAAATACGCGGGCACATGGAGGTTCTTTAGGTGGTCGCTTGCTTGATTGGGGCACCATAGGCGTGTTGATAGCTCGAGGCTTCGAGGTGTTGGAGGACATTATAAATACCCTGCTCGTCCAAACCCTGTTTAAAGCTAAGCCTGAGCTAGCCTCCCAGTTTAGCGGCCCACTATCCCTCCTAGTATCGTTAACCGCCCTCTACCTGCTGCTGACGCTAGTGGCCGCGGCGAGGAAGGCCATAGGCATACTGCTAGCTCTAGGCTGGGGGCTACTCGCCTTAGCCATAGTCCTCACCAGCCTGCCCACTCCCTAAGTTAGGAGCTGTAGGATGGGCGCTTAAGGGGGTCAACCACAGTGAGTCATCATCCTCAGAGATCACCTCCCACATCATCCCCCCACCTTAAACCAGCCTACCCAAGGAAAAAACCTTTACCTCACCGAGGCGCACACCTAGCGAGGGCACCTTGAACTGGGAGGAGGTAGTCTCAAAGGTCCTAGCCTTAAAGCCCCACGAGCCCATAGCTATACCTAAAGGCCAGCTACCCCCACCAAGCCAAGCAGGCTTCAAGCTCAGCGTAGGGGGGCCTAGAGGCCAACTAGCCGACTATAGGCTTAAGCTTAAAGACGGCCGGAGCATACACGTAGTCGAGTTCAAAGACCGCTATGAAGTACACTGGGACCTAGCCGACCCTGAGGAGAAGCCGCTAAGCCACCTAGCCGTCGACTCGCCTAAATGGCTCATCGCGGCGCTAGCCTTAGCCCTAGCCGCCCTCGCCGTGAAGAAGATACTCCTTAAACTCATCTAGCCGCCAGGAGAGAAGACGTAGGCCGAGAAGAAAAAACGCGCGAGGCTGATGCGTAGCGGGGCCCAGCTTGGACGCGGCTAAGACCCTGCTAAAGGACTACAGAGAGCTGCTGGACGTAGCCTCCAAGCTCAGGGAGAGGGACCAGGCCGTCTTCGAGAGGGTTGAAAGTGCTGCGGTCGAAATAGCCGCCGCGCTCACCATGATGCGCGCCAGGGCCCTCCTAGACCCATCAGAGGAGCGCGAGGTCGAAGA
>CAZVDL010000055.1:0-1826 GCA_964626365.1 uncultured Nitrososphaerota archaeon | reverse complement strand
AACTTTGCAGGTGGGCAGGGGTTCTACAATTACACGGTGTTTATGGCACCCTACCTGAGGGGGCTCAGCTACAAGCAGGTTAAGCAGCTTGCGCAGATGATGTTCTTCGAGTTAACCCAGATCTACGTGGCTCGTGGAGGCCAGATGGTCTTCAGCAACATACAGATTACGCCCGGCGTACCCGAGCTCTGGAAGGATAAGCCTGTGGTCTACATGGGTAAGGTGGGCCCAGACGTCTACGGTGACTACGAGGACGAGGTTAGGATGTTCTTTAGGGCCATCTACGAGGTGGCCTTTGAGGGCGACTGGTGGGGTAAACCCTTCAACTTCCCTAAGCTTGAGGGAGGAATAACCCCTGAGTTCTTTAAGTCGGAGTACGATGAGGATTGGCTCTTAGCGCATAAAGTAGTGTCTAAGTTTGGCACTCCCTACTTCGACAACATGCTTCCAGCCTACCGAGGCTACGGGAAGGGGGTGTCATGCTATCAGTGTCTTTTACCTGAGGCTGAACTCGTAGTTAAAGCCAGTAATCCACGGGTGGTTAAGGTTTCAGAGCTCCTAGGCTCCTCTCCGCTAATCGAGGAGCCTAACATTGAAGCCTTAACTCCAGAGGGTTTTGCTAAGCCGAAAGCCTTGGTTAAAAAGCCCTATAAAGGCGAGATAGTTAAGGTCAAGTTGAAGTACGGGTTAGAATTTGAGGCTACAGCCAACCATCCATGCCTAGTAAGGCGTAGACACGTAGTTAAGCAAGGCGAGGGTAGGTATAGGACGGTCTACGAGGAGCTTGTCGTTGAAGCCCGTGAACTATCCCCTAACACCGACTACCTACCTATACACCTTGGATGGGCTAGACATCTACCAGACTCCGTAACCATAGACCTACTTAAAGAGTTCTCGGAGGCTGGAGTTAAGGTTGACGGCGACCTTCTAAGCGCCTACCCCAGGTCAAATACCATTAAAAGGTTCGTTGAGGTTGACGAGAAGCTCGGCTTCATAGTGGGGAGCTACCTAGGTGAAGGCGACGCTAACCAAGACAACTACATGGTTAGGTGGAGCTTTAGCTTAGACGAGGAGCACTTAGCCGTCAAGGTCTCTGAGCTATTAAGGCAGGTGTTTAACGTCGACCCCCACATACATAGGCAGGCCACAGCCTACGTCGTATCGGTGCCTAACAAGGCGTTATACGAGCTATTCGTCAAGGTCTGGAAGCTTGGGTCGAGGAGCGAGGATAAAAAGCTGCCTCGTAAACTCTTAGTTGCAAGTAGCCGCTTCTTAAAGGGCCTAGTTGAGGGGGTTATAGCCTCTGAGGGCAACTTCTACTCTAAACGCCTAAGCAATGGCTCAAGCCATAGATACTTGAGGATAAGGATGGTCAGCAAGGCTGTTGAAGACATAGCCATAGCTATCAGGGCGCTGGGGGCTATGGCTAAGCTCTACTGGCATAGGTATGGTAGAAGGGATAGGCGCGTAGGCCAAGTAACCGTTAGCGGTAAGGACCTCCTCCAATTGGAGGAGGCCCTTACTACAGGCCTCTTAAAAGAGGAGGTTAGATGGGTCAAGGTTAAAGGAGTCGCTAAAAAAAGCTATGAGGGGGACGTCTACGACCTAGTCGATGTAGGCCGAGGACACGTCTTTACCCTGTTAAACGGCGTTGTAACCCATAATTGCTGCGCTTACACATTCACGGAGACCCCTGAAACAGATCCTGAGTTTAACGCTAAGCTGTACTTCGAGGACGGCAAGCACTTTAGCATGGGCGGTATGCAGGTAGTCACGCTAAACCTACCTAGGATAGCCTATCGCGCTAGGGGCGACGACGATAGGCT
>CAZVDL010000054.1:0-2248 GCA_964626365.1 uncultured Nitrososphaerota archaeon | reverse complement strand
GCGAGCAGGGGGCCATAATACCTGTCCTTAAGCGAGGGGTCTACGAGGACCACCTCGCCCCACCTAGACCAGGCCTTGAACGTCACGTTGACGGGCCGAGGAAGATGGTTCTCGACGAGGACCCCGACCAGGAACACCTCGTTGAGTTCTACCCACCTTGGAAGCAGCTTCCACCCCACGTAGACGTAGGGCGGCGGGGAGGCGTGGATAGCGGGGGTTAAAAGCCCAGCTAAGAGGATGGTGGCGGCGAGCAGGGGTGCCGCGGCCTTCATCGTGTAAATCCAAGGGCCGAGAGCTTATAAAACTTACGTTCACACTTTTATACTTTAAAGCTCCCTGCCTGTATAACCCCGAAACCGTGATAGGTGGGAGGCGTAGACGCTTACAGGGTATGAGCAGAAAGACCGTGGCGCTCTCTGAGCGGACCTGGGAGGCCGTCAAGGACCTTAAGAGGAGGCTAGCCTCCAAGCTTGGGAGGAAGCCCAGCGCCGAGGAGGCCATAGCCCAGGCCCTTAAAGGCTACAGATCGCTCAGCGACGTGCTAGGCATAGAGGAGACCTTAGCCGGCGACCGAGCAGCCGCCTTCACGTTAAAGACAGGGGAGGTGAAGAGCGCAGCCTACATCTACGTCACCGGGCTTGAACTAAGCCCAGCTGAGTCAGCTAGAAGGTCAGGGGAGCTTAAAGGGAAACTGGAGAACGTGAACGCCACGTTGATAGTGGCGGGACACCGCGAGGTAGGCGAAGCCGTAGCGGCCGTCGAGCTCCTCTTCATAGTTAAAGGCTCAGGGAGCACGGTGGAGGAGGCCATGGAGGTCGCCGACGCCAAGGCCACTGCGCTCGAACTAGCCCTACGCTACGCGGGCTTCAAGGCTGAGCGCGTCACCGGCAGCGGCCACGTAGCCAGGACCCTAAACAAGGCGTGGAGAGTCGCGCTAAGCTTCATGGAGCCAGGCGACCTAGAGAAGCCGGTCATAGGCACCGAGGACGAGCTAAAGCCCCTCGTCGAGGCCCTCAGACAGTTCATAGCCAGCAACCCCGTGTTCAGGACCCAGCTATTAACTGACGACCCAGCGTTAATGCTTACCATAGCCCAGGTAAGCCCCTACGCCGAGGTTGAAGGAACCGTGATAAAGTTCAGAGACGCGAAGCCCATAGACTTTAAGAGGCGCGTTTAAACAGCCAGGAAACCCCGCAGCCTAGAGAGAACACCCCGGGAACCCCCACGTAACACCAAGCTCCTTAAGCCTAGAAAACAAGGCTTAAACATGCCCTCCATCTGCCCTAAGTGCGGAGACCTAACCTTCCAGGTAAACATAGCCCTACGAACCTATAAATGCTGGAAGTGTGGATACAAGTACCCACCTAAATAAACCATCACCCCAGCCCCCAGCAACCACCCCTCCCCGGCTAAACTAGACATAGAACGGCTAAACACAGCAGAAAGACAGAACATACAACCAAGAGAAAAGAAAACTCAATAAATAAGGGGAAAGAAAACTACTCAACCTCGCCAACCACAGCCTCCGCCGGAATCACACCGCGCTTACGCTGCTCATAGTACTCACGCATCTTCTTAATCATATCAGGGTCAATACGCTTCCACTCACTCTCCGGGATAAACTCAGACAACAAGTCAAGAGCAATACCAATAGTAGTATCAAGGTCACGGTTCTCATAAACACCCTGATTAATAAACCGCCTCTCAAAAGCATCAGCAAACGCCAAATAAGCACGATCACGCTCACTAATAGCCTCCTCACCCACCACAGCCACCAAGCTCCTCAAATCAACACCCTCACTATAACAATAATACAGCTGATCACTCACCGGCATATGCCAAGGCCTCGTATAACGAGTAGCCTCCTTCATCAACCGGCTCAACGAAGGCAACGGGTTCAACGGCGGATAAATACCCTTCCTATGCAACTCCCTACTTAGAATCAACTGGCCCTCGGTTATATAGCCCGTTAAATCCACTACAGGGTGGGTGATATCTCCTCCTGGCATGGTTACGACTGGCATTAGTGTGATGGTTCCTTTTCTTCCTTGGATGCGTCCGCATCTTTCGTAGACTTGGGCTAGGGCGGTGTAGAGGTAGCCTGGGTAGCCTCGGCGTCCTGGTACTTCGGCTCTGGCGGCTGAGATTTCTCGTAGGGCTTCTCCGAAGTTTAACATGTCGGTTAGTATGACTAGGACGTGCATGTCGTAGGTGTAGGCTAGGGCTTCGGCGGTGGTTAGGGCTACGT
>CAZVDL010000053.1:0-2472 GCA_964626365.1 uncultured Nitrososphaerota archaeon | reverse complement strand
ATATAGCCTCGGTCTACTATGGGGAGTATAGGCTTAGCGTATTGTTCGGCGATTAAGATGGTAATATCCATCTGCTCCCTGATATCCTTAATTGCTTGGATAACCCTTGCCTGTACTGAAGGCGCTAAGCCTAATAATGGTTCATCTAAGAGTAGCAGTCTAGGCTTAGCCATTAAGGCTCTGCCTATAGCAAGCATTTGTTGTTCGCCTCCGCTTAGGAAGCCAGCTGGTCTCTTCTTTAACTTAGTTAACTCGGGGAATAACTTGAAGACAAGGTCTAACATCTCTTTTAGCTCTCTCCTGCTTTTAAGGAGGTAGCCTCCTATCTTCAAGTTCTCTAACACGCTACTTTCAGGGAAGACCCTCCTCCTCTCAGGACATAGAACTAAGCCCCGCTTAGCCCTCTCACTGGGCTTTAAGTTAGTTATGTCTTCACCGTCAAAAGCCACCCTCCCTAAGACCGTAATCCTCTCCCCTCCCCTCATATCCTCCTTCCTCTTGATGTCTAAGATTATGCCTGAGATAGTGTACATTAATGTGGTTTTGCCAGCACTATTAGCGCCTATGACGCCTACGATCTCGCCCTTATCGACCGTTAAGCTTACGTCGTTAACGGCTATAGCGTTCTCGTAGAAAACCATTAAGTTCTCGACGCTTAATAGGGGAGGCGTTTAGATCACCTCCGCCCCCATATAAGCCTTCTTAACCCTCTCATCCTCTAATATCTTCTCAGGAGGGCCCTCAGCTATCTTCTTTCCCTGCTCTAACACTATGACCCTGTGAGCTAACCTGAAAAGCTCTCTTAGCCTGTGCTCTACCATTATAAAGGTTATGCCCTCCATGTTTAGCTTCTCGACTAACGGGGCTATAGTGGAGGCCTCAGCCACTGTGAGGCCTGAGAGAAGCTCATCGGTTATTATGATCTCAGGCCTTAAAGCAAGGCACCTAGCCAGCTCTAAGCGTTTAAGGTAGCCGTGGGGTAGGGCTGCGGCTGGCTTATAGGGGACGCTTGAGTCGCGTTCATAGCCTACGTCCTCCATCAGGTCCATGGCCACCGTCTCCCTGTCCCCGAAACCTCCAGCCGCCGCTATCCTTCTAGCCCTAGGCGAGTAGAGCGGGACTACAAGGTTCTTGTATGCTGACAGCCTCAGGAAAGGCCTAGGGGTCTGGAACGTCCTAGCAATACCTAAGTTCGCTACCTTATGCGGGGGCCACCCCGTAATGTCTTTACCCCGATAGTATACTTTACCTGACGTGGGCTTAACGAAGCCCGTAATCATGTTAACCAAGGTAGTCTTACCCGAGCCGTTAGGGCCTATAATGCCGAGCACCTCCCCTCTACGTAGCTCAAAGCTAACCTTGTCCACCGCCTTAACCCCACCGAAGCTTTTACTTAGATCTACCACCTTCAATAAAACCTCCTCGCTCATACCTTAACCCACCTCTCTATCTGATGGTATTTACGTTCCAGCCAGTTCATTAACCCTTCACGCCAGAGCATTATGAAGACTATGAGGGCTGAGGAGTAGAAGACTATGCGTAGCGAGGCAAAGGCCCTAAGCATCTCTGATAGCGGGGCCAGTATAAAGGAGCCTACTACAGCCCCGCTTAAGGTGCCCATACCGCCCACCACCGCCGCCGCGATGGGGAAGATCGAGTAGTCAAGGGCCCAGCCAGATGGCCCAGCCCACATGTAGAGGTGGGCTACGTAGGCACCAGCAAAGGAGCCTAAGAGAGCGGCTATGAACGTGGCTATGGCTTTATACAGGGTTATGTTTATGCCGGAGGCCCTAACAGCCTGGTCGTTGTCCTTTATAGCCCTCAACACCATCCCGAAGTCAGTATGGTAGAGCCTCCTAAGGCCAAAGAGGGCTATAAGGGTGACGCCTATAACTAGGTATAGCTCAACCCACACGTTGGGGAAGCCGTCTAGGCCTAGTAGCCCGTCGGTACCCCCTAGAATTAAGGTGGCCTCTATTATCCTATGGATCATCAATGGGTAGGCTAGAGACACCATAGCGAAGTATATGCCCCTAAGCCTTAGACAGGGTATGAGCAGGGCAGTGGAGATTAAGGCGCCTAGAAGAGTGCCTAGAGGTATTGTGACCACGGGAGGTAGCCCGTAGTAGTAGTTTAGGGCTCCAGCCGCATACATGCCGCAGCCGAAGAACAGCGCGCCGCCGAGACATACTAAGCCCACGGTGCTCAATAGGAAGTCGAAGCCTAGCGTTAAGAGGGCGTACACGCAGGCAATGCATATTATCCTCTTTAAATACAGCGTAGGCAATAAGGCTGGAACCACTATCAAAGCTAAGGCGGGGAACAGCCTGGGAGCTAGGAGGTACATTACGTTCCTCATCGAAGCAAGGGCGTAGATGCCGTCGGTCTGAGCCTTTACAGGTCTATCTATCCTCTCCTTCCTCCTCGCCTCCATCCTAAACCCTCTCCTCTAACTCCTTCTGCTTACCTAGG
>CAZVDL010000052.1:0-2984 GCA_964626365.1 uncultured Nitrososphaerota archaeon | reverse complement strand
AGGGACGGGGGAGAGATAATATTTGATCGAGGCGAGCTTGAGTACGTGGCCTCACTACTACCCAAAGAGCTGCATAGCAAGCTAACGCTTCCCATAGTGTTGATGCGCCGGATAGACCTAGGCCCCGGGGTCTTCTCGGTGAGCGGAGGTAAGGTTGAGGCCTACGTGGCCCTCAGGGTGCTTAACGAGGGGGGCCACGTGGACTACGAGAAGGTGGAGACGCCGCTGTACATCTATAGGCCCCAAGTCCAGATGCTTAGGCGTAGGCTCAGGACCTTGACGGTCATAGGGTTCGCTACTGAGGGCCTACTAGACCTGGAGAGCGAATGGCTTTAGGCCGCGGCAACTTTTATACATGTCCTCTGAGCCCTTAACGTTAGGGTATGCCCGAAGCTGTGGAGGAGAGGGAGGAGGCTCTTCTCTCAGAGGTAGTTAGGATACTCAGAGGCGGGGGCTTCAAGGTATCGAGACCCTCGGAGAGCCGTAAAGCCAGCCTAGACGTCGTGGCTAAGCGCGAGGACAAGCTGCTCGTAGCTAAGGCGGTGGAGGACATAGATAGGGTCCCCGAGTCCATGGGGGTGGAGCTGAGGAAGATAGCCTCGGCATTATCAGCCACCCCTCTCTTCGTCGGGGCTAGGAAGGGCGACACTGAGATCGAGGAGGGCGTGGTGTACGAGCGGGTGGGGGTTAAGGCCGTGGCCCCCAAGACCTTCGACTACGTGGTCAAGGGCGAGAAGCTCTTCGTGTACTCCAAGGTGGGCAGGTTCTACGTTAAGCTCGACGGGGAGAAGCTCAGGGAGGTTAGGATTAGGAGGAGGCTGTCGCTAGGCGACCTAGCTAGGCTTGTAGGGGTCTCGCGTAAGGCCATCTACGAGTACGAGAGGGGAGCCATGGACGCCACGCTCGAGGTCGCCGCGCGCATACAGGAGGTGTTGGACTGCTGCTTAGCCACCCCCATAGACCTCCTAGCGGCCTCGGAGGCTGAGGAAGGCCTCCAGGACACCTGGGTCGACGAGAGGCCCCTCGTAAAGGAGGTGGCCTCTAAGTTTAGGAAGCTGGGGTTCGAGGCTTACCCCTTCAGGAAGGCGCCATTCAACCTGATAGCTAAGAGCCGCAGGCATAAATTATTGATTAAGGTGGCTGAGCGCCTCGATAAGAGGGCTGAGCGCAGCTTGATCGTGGTCAGGAGCATGGCTGACGTAAGCGATAGCCTAAGCCTAACCATCGTTAAGGAGGAGGCCAGGGTGGACGAGCAGGGCCTATTAAACTACCACGAGTTTAAGAGAGTTAGAAGCGAGCCTGAGCTGGTTAAGTTAATAGAGAGCTAGCCCCATTAAGGGTTATACAGCTCAGCGTCGAATAGAGTATAAGTAGGTCCTCACGCCTAATAGTCATAGCCAAGGGATGATCTAATTGAGCGCGGATACCGCGCAGGCTGTACAGGCCCTTAAATTCTACATCGATAATAGGCTGGTTCGCTTCATCCTCAAACGCTTCATCTCTAAATGTGAACGCGACGGTAAGAGCAGGCTCGAGGTGGCCCTCGAGCTCTTTAGCGGGGTTAGGGACGACGCCTGCTTCATATGTAAACACGTAGCCCACCCTCTAGTATCGAGGATAATAGCTAGGAGCGGGGGGGCTCTAGGCGCCTCCGAGGAGGCTATGAAGGAGAAGTTTAAGGACCCCTACTGGAGGAGAGGCCTTGTAAGCGTCATCAAGGGCATAGTCAAGTACGGCGTGAGGAAGCCCTTCACCCCTGGCGCCCCCTTCCTCATAGTGTGGGACATCACCGCGAGGTGTAACCTTCGCTGCAAGCACTGCTATAGCACTGCCGGTGCCCCCCTGCCCAGGGAGCTTAGCACCGAGGAGGCCCTGAAGGTGGTGAGGGACCTAGCCGATATGGGCGTAGCCGCCATAGCTTTCTCCGGCGGCGAGCCCCTACTTAGGCCCGACTTCTTTGAGATAGTCAACGCGGTGAGGGACAACGGGATTTTCCCAGCCCTAGCCACCAACGCCACCCTGATAACCAGGGAGGTGGCTAAGAAGCTTAAGGAAGCAGGGGTGGGCTTCGTCCAGATAAGCCTCGACGGCGCCAACGCAGCTACCCACGATAGCTTTAGGGGCGTTAAGGGAGCCTTCGAGAGGACCGTGGCTGGGATCAGGAACTGCGTAAACGAGGGGCTCTTCGTTGAGGTATCGTGCACCATAACCAGGTTCAACTACGCTGAGGTGGACCAGATCCTAGACCTATGCGAGGAGCTGGGCGTAAACTGGTTCATGATGTTCAACTTCATACCCACTGGGCGGGGTCGTTTCATAGTTGAAAACGACCTCTCGCCTGAGGAGAGGGAGGAGGTTTTAAGGAAGCTGTGGAAGCGGATGAAGTCCTCCTCAAGCCTGTCCGTGCTGTCCACGGCGCCTCAGTTCGCTAGGGTGGCGTTGCAGGCTGAGGAGGTGGACATGACCGTGGTCCCCACCCACTTCTACAACATGAACCTCCCAGGCAGGCTCAGAAGCCTAAGCGAGTTTGTAGGCGGCTGCGGAGCAGGTAGGTGCTACGCGGCTATAGAGCCTGAAGGCGACATCCAGCCCTGCGTGTTCTTCCCCTTAACCGTGGGTAATGTCAGGGAAAGTCCCTTCTCCGAGGTGTGGGATACAAGCGAGGTGTTCTGGGATTTAAGGGACAGGGAGAAGCTGAAGGGAGGCTGTGGCTCCTGTCAATACAAGTACGTGTGTGGGGGTTGTAGGGCCAGGGCCTACGGCTACTTCGGGGACTACTTAGCCCCCGACCCAGGATGCATCATTAACGCTAAGGATTGGAGGGAGCTGACGGCGAACCTCGAGGTTAAAAGGGCCGTGGAGGCCAAGATTAGGGAAACCTTATAAGTGAAGCCCTCCAGCCCTCCGAGGTAAGGGGGGTCAAGTCTGGAGGACAAGCTGACCATACTGGAGCACCTCAAGAACCTCAAGGGCTCCTACGTCGA
>CAZVDL010000051.1:0-3300 GCA_964626365.1 uncultured Nitrososphaerota archaeon | reverse complement strand
TCACGCTAAACCTACCTAGGATAGCCTATCGCGCTAGGGGCGACGACGATAGGCTCTTCGAGGAGGCTAGGAGGTTAATGGACCTGGCCGTGGAGATCTTTAAGGTGAAGAAGAGGTGGATGGACCTAGCTGTTAAGGCTGGAAGACTGCCTTTCGCCGTTCAGCGCCCTAGGGACCCGAGGACAGGTAGACGTGGACCGCCAGCCGTCGACCTCGACAGCCTAGTCTACACGATAGGCGTAGTAGGCGGCAACGAAATGGCTCAGTGGCACACAGGCTACCAGCTACATGAGAGCCCCGAGGCGGTTAAGCTGCTGGTTAAGCTTCTCCTGGAGATGCGTAAGTATAAGGTTGAGCTTGAGCAGCGCACAGGGCTAAGGCTAGCTATAGCTAGGACGCCCGCTGAGTCATGTGCTCAGCGCTTAGCTGTAGCCGACCTTATATCGCCTGAGTTCAGGGACATGGCGGTGAAGGTGGTTAAAGGGGACCTAGAGAGAGCTAAGGAGCTTCTCGCTGAGGGCGTCAGGGACGTGCCGGTGTACTACACCAACGGGACCCACGTTTACGTAGGCGCGCAGATACCATTAACTGAGCGCATATCCATTGAGCAGAAGTTCTGGCCCATACTCTCTGGCGGCAACATCTTCCATATATGGCTGGGTGAGGCCTACCCCGACCCAGAGGCCCTCTTCAAGCTAACTAAGAGGATAGCCACCCAGACCCAGATAGGCTACTTCGCTTACACCAAGGACCTAACCATATGTCAACAGTGCTTTGAGGTCTCAGCCGGGATCAACGATGTCTGCCCAAGCTGCGGCTCACCCAACGTAAAGTATTGGAGCAGGGTGACAGGGTACTACCAGGAGGTCTCAGGGTGGAACGAGGCTAAGAAGCAGGAGTTGAAGGAGAGGTATAGGACGAGGATCAGCGTTTAACTCACTTCTTCTTGGCTTTCCTTTTCTCCTTAGGCTTCTCCTCCTCGTAAGGCTCGGCTCTCACACCTACACCCATGAGCCTCCTGAAGGCTGAGTCTAGGAACCTTACGTAAGCCCCTCGCTGGCCTAAGAAGGCCCCGAAGTTATCCTTGGACACCTTGACCGCTACTTGCGGGCCGGCGAAGTCCGCGTCGACGACATGCTTAGATATCCAGGACACCGGGTGTATTGCCCTGACGATCTCCCTTAAATCGAGGGTGAACTCTACGCCTCGAAGTTTCAAGCCTACCTCCTTTTCCACCTCGTTGATACGCTCCCCGCCTCTACCTATAATCCTCCCTAGATGGCCTTCCTTAGCTACTAGGAGGGCGTCGGGGGTGTGCTCGCTCGTTATATTGTAGCTCTTTTTGTCGGCGGTTAAGTCCACTACGGTTATGAGGTCCGCGTCGGGTGCTCTTGAACGCACTGCCTCAGCTATGGCGGCTTCGTTGCTGTTTAATAGGCGGTCTCTCATCCTCATCTCTATCAATAGCCTTACTCCTCTTCTGGCCCCCGGCCTAGCTATGTCCTTTAACCCTAAGTCTACCACTCTAGCCCTCTCCTCGCCTAGCAATACCTCCCTCAACACTATGGCGCCGTTCCTCTCCATTCCCCTCTGGAACACAGGGTCGCCGGCGACCACCAGCTTACTGTTCCTCCCTAGCCTGGTCATCACCTCGATGGCGCTCTCAGGCGGTATTGACTGGGCGTCGTCTATGAAGATCAGCGAGTCGTCGAAGGTCCTACCCCTCATGTAGTGGGGGTCGGCGAAGGTTAATCTACCCTCATCCATTAAGGCCTTGACCTTGCTCCACTCGACAAAGCCGGATAAAAGGTCCTCTAGGTATGAGGAGGCTAGCTCAACGTACTTAGCGCCTAGCTCAGCTGAGCTAAGCTCCTTGCCCGTTACCACGTCCACCACAGGCCTGGATATAATGAACCTCCTATACCTGCCATCCTCGAGGCTCTCAAGGCCGTAAAGCACCGTGATTAAGCTTTTACCTGTCCCCGTAGGCCCAAAGACGGCTACGACCTCATAGTCCTCAGAGGTTAAAGCCTCCAATAGCCTGCTCTGCCCCTCGCTAAGGGGCTTAACGTACTTCAAACCCCCTCCCTCCTACTTTAGTGATAGCCGCTGTGCTTAAGTCTTAGCTTCATGCCTCCTCAAGGTCCTAAGTAGAGGTACCCAGCATACATGCTCATGTTCATAGCTGTGCTTGCCGAGTGCAGCAATGGGCAGTATTATGTCTGATGTGCAGCAGGGTAGTAACACGGCTAGGAAGACCACTAAGAAGGTGTGAAGAGCATAGTTTGATAGGAGGGTTAAGGGATTAGCGTAGGCTGATAGGTACGTTAGCGAGGCAAGCACAGACACCATCACGTGTCCTCCATGAGGTATGAAGCTAGGGTTCTCGTTCCTAGAGGCTAAGGGAAGCGCTAACATAGACCCTACAACAGCCGGTGGAACCACCAACCAGGGATGCTTAATTAAGCACACGTGTAGCTCAAGCCCCTCGATTCCCAGGGCCATCCCGCCTAGGTACGGGAAGAAGATGTCTGAGAGCGAGCATATACCGAGAGAGCCTACCACGCCCACAATCAAAGCGTCCACGGTTTTCCTCCTATGTTTATAGTATATGGCTGCCGTGGCTAGAGCACTCAAAAACATGTGCAATGGATGTAGCACGTGGAAGACGACTTCATGTACCTCTCCTAGAGGGACATACAGTATAAGCGGTGCCACCATAGCTATGCCTAATAGCGTGCCGAGGGCGGTGAAAGGAGCATGACAAGCAAGCTCTATTACCACGTGCCTGACTTGATGGTTCAAGATGCCTCCAGGCTTATGGTTCAAAGCCGATATATTAACTTTTCCGCCTTAAACTTATTAAGGTTATGTATTAAACCCTATAATAGATTTATTAAGGTAGGGTCTCACCTTGAGATTCATCGTCGAGCTCGAGCCCCCTTATAGTCTCGATTACTCAATGTCCCCCTCCTTTGTATCTTCACTCTACGTTAAGGTGAAGCCAGGGGAGTGGATAAAGATAGCTGGGCTCGGCGGTGGGTCTCTTAAATTTAGGCAGGTTGCTCCCGATAAGGTGATGGTTGAGTACATCAGCGACGCGCCCAAGGCCGAAGTCGAGGAGCAGGCCATGCTGGAGCTTGGGGCCTGGCATCCTCCATTTGAGGACTTCATCCATCAGCTTCCCTCAGAGCTTAGATGGGCCGCTGAGTCCCTATCAAGGATCTACCCTGGGGTCAGACTCCCCATAGCTCCACATGACTTTAACTATGTGTTCATATCAGTCTCGCTGTCTAGAAG
>CAZVDL010000050.1:0-3354 GCA_964626365.1 uncultured Nitrososphaerota archaeon | reverse complement strand
TGCATCTTCAAGGTTCACTAGGCAGAATGGACAGGCCACAGCTATAATTGAAGCCCCTGTACGTAGAGCCTCATTTACTCTAACCTCGCTTAACCTCTGTCCAGGCGGCCCCTCATACCACATCCTACCCCCGCCGCCTTCACAGCATATGCTCCTACTCCGCGACCTATCCATCTCTATGAGGCCTTGGCTAAGGGAAGCCTCTAGTAGTTTCCTAGGCTCCTCGTAAACCCCGTTGTGCCTGCCGAGGTAACATGGATCATGATAGGTGACCGCCTCCCCTATCTTGCCTTGAACCTTAAGCTTACCTTCGTCTAATAGTTCACATAAGTACTGCGTGTAGTGTTTGACTTCTACCTTTAAGTTCTTATACCTGTTCTTTAAGGCATTGTAGCAGTGGGGGGAGGTAGTGACTATGAGTTTCACCTCGTAGCGGTCTATGGCCTCCAGGTTGTTTGACATCAGCTCCTCGAAGAGCCCCATCTCACCTAGGTTGTAGACCTCATTGCCACAACAGGCCTCCTCCTCACCTAGGATGGCAAAGTCCACCCCTGAAGCTTTAAGTAGCTCGGCTAGGGCTCTGGTTGCTAGCTGAGCTCTCGTATCGTAGGCGGAGGCGCAGCATGTAAAAAGCAGCACGTCGGCCTTCTTAGCCTCTGAAAGCACCTTAACGCCTAGCCCTTGAGCCCAGTCCCCTCTTTTAACTCTGCTTCTGCCCCATGGATTACCCTGCTTATAGACGTTCTCTAGCGCCTCGCCCAGCGTTGAGGGCACCTTGCCCTCCTCTATGAACGAGGCCCTCAAGCTAACTATAAAGTCGAGAAGCTTCACGTTCCTCGGACATCTATAACTGCACACGTAGCACGTCGTGCAATCCCAAAGCTCAGCTCCGTCAAGTGCAGCTCTGCCTTTAATTACGAGGGAGTTTATTAACCGCCTCACGTTTAGCCTAGACCTAGCGGATAGGGGGCAGCTTCCAATACACATACCACACTGCATACAAGCTATTAAGCCATAATCCCTTAGGGCCTCCTCTATGCTTTTTACTAAGCTCAAGATCTCACCCTACCTTAGCCTTTAAGGCCTCACGAACTTCAGCGGGCAGTGGCCCCAAGTCCCTGATGAGGGAGACGTGGGTGTTCACTATGTCAGCTATCTTCCTATACGCTGGTAATTCCACTAAGCTGTAGTAGACCCTCATGCTATCAATTCCTTGTTCCTCTAAAGCCGACATCATGGTATCTAGCCTACTCTTATTGAACCTTTCATCTACCCAGTGTTGTCCCTCAATCAATATGACGCCGTCGGCGCCGAGGGCGAAGGCTTTAAGCAGGTGTTTAAGGCCAACCATGGCCGTTGAGGGCACGGGCACTACTCTTACCATGTCGCTGTATTGAGCTCTATCGAGGCCCAGAAAGTCTAGTCCAGTGTATGCAATGTTCCTCTCAACGAACATGATAACCCTGACTTCCTCAGCCTCCTTATCAGCTAAGACACCTTTCATGAAGGCCTCCAATTGTCTCCATGTATAGTTCTTAAAGTCTATGGCCCCCTTTGGGCAACTGGGCACGCATGCACCGCAGCCTATACATGTAATCGGGTTGATGTATGCTCCACCTTCCTCGACCGATATTGCGTTGACAGGACATATAGCGGTACACTCGCCACAGCCATCACATAGCTCAGCGTTAACGCTAGGCTTCTCGGGGCTCGCTGTCACGTAACCCTTCCTAAGGAAGCTGTCAATCCTAGACGCGGCGGCTAAGGCATCAGACACTGTGTCTCTTATATCCTTAGGTCCTAGGGCACAGCCGCAGGCGTAGACCCCTGCTACGGTTAAATCGACAGGGTCTAGCTTTGGGTGGCGCTCCTGTATAAAGCCCTCAGGGCCTAATGGTAGATTGACTTTCTTAGCTAGCTCTTGGAGGCCTGAAGGAGGGACCATGGGAGTGGCCAAGGCCACTAAATCAAACTCCTCCTCAACCACGTCCCCCAGGAGGGTGTTCTCAGCTCTTACAATCAACCTACCACTATCTCCCTGTCTTACCTCGCCTACCCTACCTCTTACGAAGATCACTCCATCTTCCTGGGCCCTAACGTAGAGCTCTTCGTAACCCTTGCCCGTAGCCCTTATGTCCGTGTAGAAGACCCAGACATCGACACCAAACTGTTCTTTAAGTAGCACCGCCTGCTTCAATGAATACATACAACATATACGGCTACAATAAGGCACGAACCTATTGCGATCCCTAGACCCAGCGCATAGGATGATTGCGACGCGCTTAACGTCGCCTCCGTCACTGAATCTTCTGAGCACACCGCCAGTAGGGCCGAAGAGTGAAGTCAACCTCTCGAGCTCCATCATGGTAATGACGTCAGGATGCATCCCGTAGCCGTACTCCTCGAGCCTCTTAGCGTCGAAGAGCTCGTACCCTGTGGCCACAACTATGCCTCCAACCTCAACCTCAAGCTTGTCTTCCTGGTCCTCCAGGTTGATGGCCCCCCTAGGACACTTAGCGGCGCACTCACCGCACTTGATGCAGGCCTCAAAGTCTATGACGTAAGCGTAGGGGACTGCTTGGGGGAAGGGTATGTAGGCTGCTTTCCTAGTACCTCTATACTCATTGTACTCGTCCTTAACTGTGATCGGACACACCTTAGCGCATACGCCGCAGCCAGCGCATCTAGATACGTCCACGCCCCTAGGCCTTAACTTAATAGTTACTTTATAGTTGCCAGGATATCCCTTAACGTCCTCGACCTCGGCCAGGGTCAATAGCTTGATGTTATGTTGTCTGCTGACCTCAGCCATCTTAGGCGTAAGTATACATTGAGCGCAGTCCAAGGTAGGGAACACCTTGGTGAGCTTGGCCATGTTACCCCCGATGGATGGCCTCCGCTCTACCAAGTACACCTCGTAGCCTTTACCTGCAAGCTCCAATGAACAAGCTATACCCGCTATACCTCCGCCTATAACTAAGACCTTGTCTGAACACCTCTCGACTATGGGTTCAAGAGGCTCAAGCTCTAGGCACCTCTCGTAACCACCCCTAATCAAGCTCAACGCTTTACGTGTAGCGGCGTCCCTATCTGAGCTATGAACCCACGAACAATGCTCCCTTATATTGACAAACTCAAGCATGTAGGGGTTTAATCCGGCTCTCTCCATAACTGCCTGGAACGTAGTTAGATGCATCCTAGGCGTGCAGCAGGCCACCACGACCCTGTTGAGCTCCTTCTGAGTAATGTCCTTAACCATGGTATCTTGGGAGGGCTTAGAGCATAGATAAGTCTCAACCCTTGAGACCGCGACGTTAGGCCACGTAGCTACCTCGTCGCGTATTCTATTGCAGT
>CAZVDL010000049.1:0-3393 GCA_964626365.1 uncultured Nitrososphaerota archaeon | reverse complement strand
GGGCGAGTTTGATTTACGTGGGGTTGAAGCTGGGGCGTTGGCCGGTTTAGATGGCCTTATCTTTGACGGAGGCGAACTGGGCCGGCCTTTACATGGCTCGTGGAGCGCCGCTCTTTTTAGTGGCCTCTGAGTACTGTTGGGAGGGATGAGTTTAGAGTACGATAAGGGTACTTTGCTGCTTAAGGGTGTTGGTGCGGCTCCGCGGGTGTTTACCTTTGACCCTAGGGCTATGGCTTGGAGGTGTTTGGCTCAGCACTACGTTGAGGCTTTGAGGGCGCTTAGGTCGATGAACGTGGAGTTTGAGGATCGGGTGCTCAACCTGGTTAAGGGGAGGTTAGAGGTTAGGGAGGAGGTTAAGCTGAGGCCTTATCAGCGTGAGGCCTTGGAGGCGTGGCTTAAGCGGGGGCGTAGAGGCGTAGTGGTCCTGCCTACTGGGGCGGGTAAGACTCATGTGGGCTTGGCCGCTATAGTTGAAGTGGCTCAGCCAACCCTTATAGTTGTACCTACGCTGGAGTTGATGGATCAGTGGGAGGCGTTAATTAAGAGGCACTTTAAGGTGGATGTGGGTAGGGTTGGGGGTGGGGTTAAGGAGCTGGGCTTTATAACCGTGTCCACCTATGATAGCGCCCACCTGAACGCCGAGCTCCTAGGTAACCGCTTCGCCCTCTTGGTGTTCGACGAGGTTCACCACCTGCCTGCCCCGAGCTACCGCCAGATAGCTGAGCTTAATGCGGCGCCCTATAGGCTAGGGTTGACTGCTACCCCTGAGCGTACCGACCTGCTACACGAGGACCTAGTGGATCTAGTGGGGCCGGTAGTTTATCGTAAGGGGCCTGAGGAGCTTAGAGGAAGCTACTTAGCCGACTTCGAGGTGGTGACCATCAAGGTGCCTTTAAGCGAGGAGGAGCGTAGACGCTACGTGGAGCTGAAGAACCGTTACCGTAGCTTCTTGGCTAAGCACGGGCTGAGGTTTAGGGGGGTTAAGGACTTCAGCAAGCTCGTATTGATGACGTCGAGGGATAAGGAGGCCTGGGAGGCCTTAACGGCGTGGAGGGAGATGCGTAGGATAGCGTTTAACGCTAGCCGTAAGCTCGAGGTGATAAAGGAGCTGCTAGCTAAGCATAGAGGGGACAAGGTGATAATATTCTCCGACGACGTGGACTTCGTTAGGAGGCTCTCCGTAGAGCTATTGATCCCGGAGGTCACTTATAAGACGGGTAGCGAGGAGCGTAGGGCAGTGATGGACATGTTTAGGAGGGGGGAGGTTAAGGTGATAGCTACCTCTAGGGCCCTTGAGGAGGGCATCGACGTGCCTGATGCGAGGGTCGCCATCGTGGTATCGGGGACCGCGACGCGTAGACAGTTTCTTCAACGGCTGGGGAGGGTGTTGAGGCCTAAGGAGGGCGAAGCGGTCCTCTACGAGCTGGTGACGAGAGGGACCGTGGAGGTGGACGTAGCTAGAAGGAGGAAGTCTTGAAAATAGGTGGAGGGTTTAGGTGGCTTAGGGGGTGGACAATCCCTACTTGGGGGCTCCCACCCGACTCATATATGGGGCTCTAAGGAGAAAAACCTTCTCCGCTTCGCTTAAAGAGGAGCGAGGGGAGAGGTTATGGAGAGGGTTTGCATAGAGCGATTTAAAGGAGATGGAAGGGGGCTCCCATAAGTATAGAGAGATACGTAAAGTTTGTATACGTTTAGAGGGAGGACGTATTGCTACCATCAAACTTGCTGCTGGTTAAGTCAAGTGGGAGATGGGTTAAGCCAGCCTTCTCTAGGCTAAGCGACGCTGAGCTTTACGTAGCTGACTGGTTGATAGAGGTCTTCGAGACTTCGCTCGGCAAGACGTTAAGGGAGTTGGAGGAGAGGTTGGAGGAGGTTGAGGTTAGGGCGGCTGAGTACGGTGTTCACTTTAAGCAGGTTAGGGGCTTAATTCACCTTTTGAGGCGTAGAGCTCTATTTAAGAGGCCTGAAGCTAAGCTCGACCCTTTAAGGGCTAGGCTTGAGGTCTTTAAGCAGGGGCCTGCTTTAACCCCTGAGGAGAGGGCTCAAGCCTTCGCTAAGGCGGCCTCTAAGCTAGGTGTGAGCGTAGAGGAGCTTGAGAGGAGCTTTCAAGCCGCTTATGAGGAGGAGATGATGTTAGAGGCCTTCGATGAGATCACCGCTGAGGACCTACTGAAGCTGTATAACCTAGCCCTGCTTCAAACCATGTGCTTTAAGGCTTTAAGCATCGAGGCCTGGCTTAAGGCGCCGGGCAGCGTGGTCAAGGAGGTTTTAAGGGCGGCTAAGAGGCTAGGATTGATGTATACGGCCGAGCAGGTTGGCTCCTCCGTCAAGTTAACGCTGGACGGCCCTGCCTCAGCGGTTAAACAAGTAGAGCGCTACGGGACGAGGTTGGCCAAGCTGATCCCATTAATCGTCCAGGCTGAGGACTGGGGGCTCAAAGCCAAGATTAAGAGGGGGCGCTTAAGGATAATGATGCTGGATAGCTCCACCGCAGCCAAGCTTCTCCCAGCTAAGGTTGAGGAGAAGATAGAGTTTGATAGCTCGGTTGAGGAGGACTTCTACCGCCGGTTTACCTCGGCTAAGCTGGGGTGGGAGGTGGTTAGGGAGCCGGAGCCTATAGTGGTGGACGGGGCTATAATGATCCCCGACTTCGCCTTAATTAAAGGGGACGCAAAGGTCTACCTTGAGATCTTAGGGTTCTGGACCCATCAATACCTTAAGCGGAAGCTTGAGAAGCTTAGGAGGCTTAGAGGCGTGGACCTGATATTGGCGGTAGACGAGGACCTAGCGTGCGCCGAGGTTAAGGAGCTACCCTTCGACGTAGTGTACTTTAAACGTAGGATCGACGTGGCCGAGGTCTACCGTAGGCTTAAGAGGTATGAAAAGGGCGTAGCTGTACAGGTAGAGGAGCCGCCCTTAAAGCTAAGCGAGGAAGTATTAAGTTACCTTAGGGGTTTAGAGAGGGAGCGGTTAAGCGTGGTATTACGTAGGCTAGCTGAGCTGGGCGTGCCCAAGGACCAGGCTTATAGAGCTATACAGGCCGCTGGATTGAAGATAAGGTGGCGTACCTTAACTGAGGGCGAGGTGGTTAAAGAAAAATAGAAAGTTAACGTTTAAAGCCTTATACCTGCCAGTGTCTGTAGTAACAGCGCGCTTAGGAAGAAGCCATACCAGATGATGCCTATTACTAGGAGAAGCGTGGTAATGGGGTGAGGCCTTAGCTCCTTAGGCATGAACTTATAGTCTATGGCTATCTGTAGAGGGTAGGCGACGAGTAGGGCGAAGAGGCCTAGGTTGGCGCCTATAGCGGCTAGCTCATAGGGCCTAGCCCAGCCGAAGCCTATGGAGCCCACCAGCAGTATCAAGGCCACTATGAAGAGGGTGTAGAGG
>CAZVDL010000048.1:0-3842 GCA_964626365.1 uncultured Nitrososphaerota archaeon | reverse complement strand
TAGAGCCCTCGATGAACTTAAACAGCTGAAAGCTATTTTCCACTACAAAAATATACCGCAATCATGGATAGGGGATAGGATGCGTGAGTACTTTGAACAAGAATGAAGTCAGCAGAACGGATCAACACAGTAAGGGTCCAGTGTGGAGGGAAGAGGAAGTAAAAGCCCTGATAGACGAAGTTTTCCAATACTTCCGCCGGCCGATAATCTACGAGCATGAGTTCTTCTCCTTCCTCGCAAGAAGGAAAGGGATGGTTGAAGAGGAAATCAAAGAACTCTTGGTGTATGCCCATACCTTCGGTGTTATAAATATGGGAGCCGAGCCAACGTCTGATGGTAAGGTTGTGGTCGCTATATGGCGACCTGAAGACCTAGGAGAGCCTCCATGGCAAGACGTCGTTAAAGCGCTTGAGGAATTTTATGGGAGAACTCCAGAGAAGCGAAGGATTAAAGGATCTAAGAAAGCTCAACTTTAGGCTATTACGTTAACCATAGCCTTAAACTATCCTTTAGTGACCGCTATGGGTCTAAGCCTGGCCACCCTAGTAGCGATGCCGACCTCATGGCTAACTAATGATATTCTATCCACATCCTTATAAGCCCGGTCCCATTCCTCAGCGAGTACCCTTATGCTGGCTGCTCTGACGGCTATGCCTCGGCTTTCGAGTTCGCTTTTGACTTCGGAGCCTCTTACGGTTCTTACGGCGGCTTCTCTTGACATCATTCTGCCGGCTCCGTGGGCCGTGGAGCCGAAGGTTATCTCCATGGCTTTGGGTGTGCCGACGAGGAGCCATGAGGCAGTGCCCATGCTTCCGGGTATTAGGACTGGTTGGCCTATGGGCCTGTACCATGCGGGTATTTCTGGGTGGCCGGGTGGGAAGGCTCGGGTGGCTCCTTTTCTGTGTACGTAGACTTTCCTCCTGGCTCCGTCGATGACGTGTTCCTCGATTTTACAGATGTTGTGGGCTACGTCGTAGACTAGCTTGAGCCCGAGCTTCTCGGCGTCCTGTTTTAGTACTTTTTCGAAGGCTTCTCTTACCCAGTGGGTTATGCACTGCCTGTTGGCCCAGGCGAAGTTGGCTCCGCAGGACATGGCGGCGAAGTAGTCCTCGGCTTCCTTGGAGGTGGTGGGGGCGCAGGCTAGTTCTCTGTCGGGTATTTCGATCTTGTACTTCCTGACGGCCATCTCCATGACCCTTAGGTAGTCGCTGCATATCTGGTGGCCTAGGCCTCGGCTGCCTGTGTGGACCATGACTGTGACCTGCCCTTCATGGGTTATCCCCATGACCTTGGCCGCCCTCTCGTCGAATATCTTGTCGACGACCTGTATCTCCAAGAAATGATTGCCGCTACCTAGGGTGCCGAGCTGCTCTAGGCCTCGGTCCTTGGCCCTGGATGACACCTTGTCTGGGTTGGCGGCCTCCATGCATCCTCGCTCCTCGCAGTTCTCCCTGTCTTCGCTCCAGCCGTAGCCTCTTTCGATGGCCCAGTTGACGCCCTCAGCTAGGACCCTTTCAAGTTCTCCTCGGCCTATCCTGATCTTGCCTGTCGACCCTAGCCCTGAGGGGACCAGGGTGTAGAGGGCGTCGATTAGCTCCTTTATCACGGGCTTCACGTCCTTGATGTCTAGGTCTGTCCTAAGGAGCCTGACCCCGCAGTTTATGTCGTAGCCTATCCCTCCTGGGCTTATTACGCCCTCGTCGGCGTCCATGGCTGCGACGCCGCCGATGGGAAAGCCGTAGCCTTGGTGGCCGTCGGGGAGGGTGATGGACCACTTGTATATGCCGGGTAGGTGGGCTACGTTGGCGGCCTGTTCGAGCGTTAGGTCCTCCATCATCTTCCTGATCAGGACTTCGTCCGCGTATATCCTAGCGGGGACCCTCATGCCTCGCTTGTAGGTCTTAGGTATCTCCCACACGTAGGTGTCGACCTTGTTTAGCGGGACCTTCAACCTCTCCACCTTACAGCTAGAGAGGCGCGCGGAACTTTAAAAACTTCCTATGGTTAGTGGGCTTAGGCGGCTTGCACCATGGTTAAGGTTAGGGCTGTGGCCGTGGATGTGGACGGCACCATAACCGACGGCTCGATGAAGCTCTCCACCGCAGCGGTAGAGGCCATTAGGAGGCTTGAGGAAAGCGGGGTGCGCGTGATGCTGGCTTCGCACAACGCCCTATGCGTGGTCAAGGCCTTGGCCACGTACATAGGCTGTACGGGCCCCATTATATGCGAGGGGGGCGGGGTCGTCGAGTACGCGGGGAGGCTTAGGAGGCTGGGCTCTAAGCTCGTCGCTAGGAGAGCGCTGGCCAGGTTGAAGGAGGCCTTCGATGGCCTCATAGAGGAGAGCTGGTCTAATAGGTTTAGGCTGGTCGACCAGGCCTTCACCTCCAGCTTGGATAGGGCTAGGCTCGAGGAGGCCTTGAAGGGGGTTGAGGGTGTCAAACTGGTCTACACGGGCTTCGCCTACCACGTAGTGGACTCGTCGGTGGATAAGGGTAGAGGGCTGCGTGTGGCTTCCAGGTTAGTAGGTGTCAAGCCTAGCGAGGTCGTGGCTGTAGGCGATAGCGACGTGGACGTGGACATGCTTCTCTCTTCAGGTCTTGGAGTGGCCTTAGGCAACGCCACAGAGAGGTTGAAGGAGGCCGCCGACCTTATCTTGGATGAGGATTACGGAGAGGGGTTCACCAAGCTTGCCTCGATGATCCTCAGCGGGGAGCTTAATAGAGCGCTACGCCCTCCTTCTCGAACTCCTCCTTGATGCGCCTCCTAAGCTCCGAGGCTACATATAGGCTCCGCTTAGGGTTTGTGATGTACACGTTTAGGAGCAGCTCACAATACTCGCCCCTAATATCATTAATCACCACCTCTGGCTCGGGGGGCACGGTGAGCTCCTTGAAGCTCTTGGCCGCCCTCAACATCAGCTGCTCCACCCTGCTTAGGTCCTCAGAAGACCTGACCTTCACGGGCACGGTGACCCTTGAGAGTGTTGGGGCCTGCCTGTTAAGTACGGCCTTCTTGAGGAACTCAGTGTTCGGCACGTAGAGGACTCCGCGCTCGCTAACGATTTGAGTGTAGAGCGTGCCTATGTCTCTCACCGTGCCCACAGTGTCGCCGAGGGCTATAACGTCCCCCCTCTTAAATGGCTTATGGATGAGCAGCGCATAGCCGGCTATGGTATTGGCCACCACGTCCCTTGACCCCAGCACCACACTCAGTATGGCGAGCCCTATCAGTATGTATAGGAACTCTATGTATATCCTGGCTCCGGCCTGCGACAGCACCATGATAGCGGCTATCGATAGCGCCAGGACAAGGACCATGGTCTTCCAGAAGGAGGCTGTAGCTGTGCTCACCCCGGCTTTCCTAGCCAGCCTCTCTATTACCGGATCCAGGAAGATCTTTACCACTACGTAGGCAACTATGAGTGGGAGGAGTGCCCAACCTATGGTTATGAGAGTGTCTAAGTAGCCGTTAATGTGGACCACCAGCCCTTAGCCGGTGAATATCCTCTTCACCTCTTCGGCCTCCTCGGCCTTAACGAGGATAATTAGCCTCTGCCCCTCCTTAAACACCCAGTCGTCGTTCGGCTTAAATACCTTATCTTCCTCAGCTATGGCCAATATCACGTAGGACCACGGCGGCAGCGGTATAGTCTTAACGACGTCCTTCAGTGTCTTGCCCACTATCTGAGAGGAGGCGGAGAGTATTATGTCTAATAGCTTGAAGCCTCCCTCTGAGGTTAAAAGCTCACTTACGCCGTACCTCCCCGTGACTAAGTCGCTCAGCAGCCTCGCGGTGACCAGCTCCGGGCATATAGCTCTCTCCACGCCTAAGGCCTCCACGAC
>CAZVDL010000047.1:0-3952 GCA_964626365.1 uncultured Nitrososphaerota archaeon | reverse complement strand
GAGGGGAATCTGCGCTTATATACTGAAAGCGACTGCTTTAGAAGCCGCCTATAGATGGAGGGGCGCATATGCCCAAAGTAATTAAGGATGAGAGCAAGTGTAACAACTGTGGTACGTGCGTCGAAGTATGTCCCAGCGGGGTCTACGAGAAGCAGGACGATAAAGTAGTGGTGGTTAACGAGGACGCCTGTGTAGCTTGTAGAGCCTGTGAATCACAGTGCCCCAACCAGGCTATACAGATCATCGAGTAACCCACCCCCTCCCCTTCATTTTATGTCCCTCCTAGCCCAGCAGCATGGCCTCTAGGCCCTCCCTTATTATGGCTATAGCCATGGCGGCTATGATTAGGCCTATGATCCTAGTCACCGCCTTTGCCCCGTTCTTGCCAAGCACCACGAAGAGCTTCTCCGAGGACCTGAAGATTATGTAGGCGAGCAGCACGTTGAGGGCCACGGAGGTTAAGGCCTCGGGAAGCCCTATCACCTCAGCTATGTATATCACCGTGGAGATGCTGCCGGGGCCCGCTAGTAAAGGCGTGGCCAGGGGCACGATGGCTACGTCGTCCGCCTCCACCTTCATCATCCCAGGCTCAAGCTTGCCTAGGACCAGCTCCACGGAGAGTATGAAGAGCACTATGCCCGCGGCCACCTTGAAGTCGGCTATGGAGACCTTAATGGCCTCGAAGAGATAACGCCCCACCAACATGAACGCCACTAGCACGGCTCCAGCCACCAACACAGACTGTCTAGCTACCTTGCTGCGCTCAGCCGGCGTCATCCTGTAGGTGAAGGCTTGGAAGGCTGGAACGTTGCCTATAGCGTCGAAGACCACGAACAGCATTATGAAGGCATGTAGGAAGCTGGCGAAGCTCAACCTACAGTCCCTATCGGTCATAGACGATGGAGGCGAGTAAAATAGCTTCCTACGTAACACAGAAAAGCTAGCTGGGTTAAAGCTTAGGTAGCTGAGGGCGCGGCGGGCCCCGTGATGTATAGGAGGTGAGGTGAGCGGTGAACGAAACCAACTACCTTGTAGGGGGCCTACAGGTTGAAGGTGTTCTTTAAAGAGTTAAGGGTGGCTACGAGCCAGCTCTACGAGCTCGTCGACATAACCAGGCAGGTGGAGGAGACTGTAAGGGAGAGCGGCGTTAACAACGGTATATGCCTCATCCACGCTCCCCACGCCACCGCCGCCATAATAGCCAATGAGCACGAGGCCGGGTTGATGCAGGACATGCTCAGCAAGATCAAGTCGGACTACCCTAGAGGGGCTGGGTGGCTACACGATAGGATCGACGACAACGCCAGCGCCCACCTAGCCTCGGCCTTCATAGGGTCCTCCAGGACCTTCCCGGTGATGAATGGGAGGCTGGTTAGGGGTACGTGGCAGAACATCTTCCTAGTGGAGATGGACGGCCCTAGAAGCAGGAGGGTGCTGGTGGAGGTCTTAGGCGAGTGAAGGTTAGGCTAGCTAAGCGAGGGGAGGTTAAGCTACAGGACCTGGTGGAGGAGGTTAAGAGGAGCGAAGGTTTCAGGGAATGCGGCGCTATAGTGGTCTTTAACGGCGTGGTTAGGGGCGTAGGCCACGACGGCTCGCCGGTCAAGAAGCTGGTGTACGAGGCCTACGAGGAGGTCGCGCTAAGGAGATTAGAGGAGATTAGGAGGGAGGTCTTGGAGAGGACGGGAGCCAAGGAGCTACTGATAGTGCACGTAGTGGATGAGTTGAGGCAGGGCGAGGACACCGTGTTCATAGTGGCAGCCTCAGCGCATCGAGCTGAGGCCTTCAAGGCAGCCATGGAGGCCCTAGAGCTCGTCAAGTCTAGGGCCCCCATATGGAAGAAGGAGGTCACGGAGAAAGGGGAGAGCTGGGTGTCTGGCTAGCTGGCTGGGCGGATCCTACACAGCGAGACCCTCACGTTCGTCGACCCGAAGCACGGGTCGTGTGGGGGCTTATTGCTCGTCAACAGGTTTACGTTGGACCTCCTCCACCCATAGCATGGCCCTCCCTCCTCGGGGAACCACCAGCCATGGTCTGCGTGCACGCATAGTGGGTGTACGCGGTCTGTAACCTTCACCTTCATCCTCACCCTGCCCCTCGGCGTCTCGACGTAGGCCCAACCCCCGTCGCTTAGCCCTAACTTCTCCGCGGTTTTAGGGTGTACCTCGAGCAGTGGGTCGGGACGTAGTTTACGGAGGGAGCTTATTGACCGGTGCTCAGAGTGGAAGAAAGCTATGAACCTGGCGCCGTTCATCAATATCAAGGGGTACTCCTCAGCTAGCTTAGGGTTACTTAGCGGGGTCTCAGGAGGCTCCACGTAGCTTGGGAGGGGGTCGTAGCCCAGCTTCTTGAGCACCGTGGAGTAGAGCTCGAACTTCCCTGTGGGCGTCCTGAAGCCGGCCTTCTCGTATTTACGGTATTCGAGGCGGCCTTTAAGGAAGCCTAGCTCCTTAAAGCGCTCCCACGTTAAGCCTGAGGGGCTCAGTATGTAGTCTAGGGCCTGGTTGACGTCGTCCCAGAAGTATTCGCTGAAGCCTAGCCTCCTGCCTAGCTCGTTAATTATCTTATGGTCCGGCCAGCACTCCCCTGGAGGGTCAATTACTTTACGCTGGGCGAAGACGTAGCCGTGCCTCTTCCAGTAGTCGGCTATGTAGTCGTATTCCAGCCAGGTGGCAGCAGGAAGCACATAATCAGCCAACTCAGCCGTAGGAGTCATAAACAAGTCCACAACCACCAAGAAGTCCAGCCTCCTAAGGGCCTCGTAGGCTTCAAGGGCCTCCTCGCTGCTTATGAGCGGGTTGCTGCCAAACACTAGAAGGGCCTTGACTGGGTATGGCTGGCCGGTTAAAATAGCCCTCCATAGCGCGTGGGGTGGGACGAACTGGAACATGTCCGCCAGCTTATACTTGTCAGCGCCCAGCCTCTTCCTCCTCTGAGATTCAGGCAGCTTGTCAAGGAGCATGAAGCGGCTCATGGGTAGCACGGGGGGCGGGCTATAGAGCACATTGCCTCCTGGGACGTCTAGGTTCCCGGTTATAGCCATTAAGCTCAGTAGGGCGTGGACTGTGGAGGTCGCGTTTAAGTTATGTTCTATGGAGACCCCCCATTGGATGCAGGCAGGCTTAGACAACGCATAAAGCCTAGCAGCCTCCCTAATCAAACCAGCCGAAACCCAAGTCAACCCCTCAACCTTCTCAGGCGCGTAGTCCTTGACGCGCTCAGCGAACTCCTTGAAGCCGTGGGCGTGCTTCTCGACGAAGCCCCTATCGTATAGGCCCTCGGCTATGATCACGTGGGCCATGCTTAGAGCCAGCGCTGCGTCGGTACCTGGCCTAAGCTGAAGCCATAGATCTGCCCTGTCAGTGAGCGCGGTGCGCCTTGGGTCGACGACTATGAGCTTGGCCCCCCTCCTTAAGGCTTCCAGGAGCTGGATGGCCTTGCGGTCGTCGGCGTTTGAATGTAGCAGGTTTGAACCCCATACCACTACGCACTTGGGCCCTCCTTCATAGTCTGGGAGGGGGAGGTTACCGCAGGTTATGATGGATACGGCCAGCCTAGGAACGTAGCATATGTGCCCAGCGGTGGCCACGTTGGGAGTGCCGAGGAGGTTAGCTAGCCTGTATAGGAAGTGGTGGAAGCCTCTCTCCGCCCCCTGTAGGAAGGCGATGGACTCGGCTCCATGCCTCTCCTTGATCTCCTTGAGCCTCGAGGCTATGTCGTCGAGGGCCTCGCTCCAAGAGACCTTCCTCCACCTTCCTGAACCCCTATCCCCAGCCCTCATTAACGGGTGTTTGAGGCGGGCAGGGTGGTAGGCTAACTCAAGCGAGGCTAGGCATTTACAGCACACGTAGCCTCGGCTTATAGGGTGGTCTGGGTCTCCCCTTATCTTGACGACCCTGCCGTCCTCCACGTAGACGAGGACGCCGCAACCGCCGTGGCCACACATTCGACAGCA
>CAZVDL010000046.1:0-4801 GCA_964626365.1 uncultured Nitrososphaerota archaeon | reverse complement strand
GAGGTTACCAGCTTTACGACGTAGGACCTCCCAGGGGTAGCCTCTGTGTCGAGGAAGTACACCTCAACCCTATAGCAGCCTCCAGCCTCCAACAGCTTATCGGCCGCGCGTTGACCGTCAACCATTATCCCGCAGCTGGCGCCATAGCCCAGCGTAGTATTGATGTAGGTCATGCCGGTGGTTAATAGGTAAGCCTCAGTCAGGTTCACATCGCTACCCCCTACGTTCCTCACGTAGAGAGTTGCCTTGACGTCTGGCCTTAGGGGGTTGCCTAAGGAACCTGACTCGTCTACGAGAAGTTCGGCCCCCTCGATCTTCAACCTCTCCGTGGTCTCGGGGGTCGCAGGCCTCGTTAAGCCGGCGTAGCCTACCGCCCACGCATAGAGGGTTACAGCCATGGCGACCGCGATAAGTATCAAGAGTAGCTCAGCTATGACAGGTGACACCCCTTTGACGCTCAGAGGACGGCGCAGCATGGCTCCATGCTTGAGGATGTCCGGAGGCCTATAAAAGCGTCACGATAGAATCAAAGATATAGGAAGGAGATTTGAAAAAGCTGGGAATCTTACTGTAACGGCGCTCCACAGAGGCCGCAGTACTTGAACTGCTCGGGTAGGTACTTGGCTCCGCACTTCGGGCAGGTCTTCATTAGAGGTCCGTAGGGTATGTGGCCGTCTCCTCCCTCAGCTAGGAACTTCCTGACGCCGACCTCCATGTAGTCTGGGCCGCGCTTCTCCTTGAAGTAGTGCCACATGCCTACAGCTGGCTCAACGGAGCCTGCGTGTACTGAGAACCATTCACGACAGTGCTCAGTGGTTATGGCCCAGATCCACTCCTTCCATAGGTTGAGGTGTATCTTGGCGTTCCTTAAACTTGAAGGCGAGAGGCTGAGTAAGGTCCTACAGAGCTTCTTAACGGCGTCGTCTAGCTCGGAGTAAGGTACGACCTGGTTGACTAGGCCCCACTCGAGGGCCGTCTTAGCGTCTATGAAGTCGCTGACGAAGCACATCCAGGCGGCTCTCCTAATGCCCACGGTTATGGGCAGCCACTGGGTCGACCCGCCGATCGAGGTCATGCCTACCCTCGGGCCGGGCTGGATGATCCTGACGTGCTCGGCAGCTATGGATAGGTCGCAGGCCAGGTGTATCTCGTTGCCTCCACCGGCTACTACACCGTTAAGCCTGGCTATTACAGGCTTACCGCACTTCCTTATTAGGTCGAAGAACCTAAAGTACGGGTCGAACCACTTGTAGAAGTCGCTTGGCTTACGCGTGTACACCTCGGCGTACTCTATGACGTCGCCGCCCGTGCAGAAGCCCTTGTCTCCAGCCCCGGTTATGACGATGACCTGGATGTTGTCGTCCCACATGGCGTCCTCCATAGCCCTACATAACTCACGCAGGGTGTTTATGGTGTAGGCGTTGAGCCTATGGGGCCTGTTTATCATGATGAGGGCCGTGTGGTCGTACCAGTTCTTGTCGTAGATAATCTCCTTGAACTCCATCCTAGCTATACGCTCGTAATCCTCTACATTATAGCCGTAAGGAGTCTTCTGGCTCATAACGTAGCCCCTTACCCCCTCTAGCCTACATGAGTATTTAAGGCTTATGCGTGAGCGTCGAGCGCCGCTACGAGCAGCAGCAACAGTATGTAGGGAGCGGTGAACTTGTACAGCCGCCAAGCCCTCCTCCCTGAGATGGGCTTAAACGCCAGCGACAAGGAGAGGGCTAGGAGCACGGTGTTTAGGGCTGAGGCTCCCACGACGTATAGGAGACCGTAGTCCCCTAGTATCGCGGGTACGTAGCTGAGGGAAGCTGTGGCTATCGAGACCGAGACTATCAGCTTAGAGGCCCTGTCAACTCCAAGCCACCCAGGTAGCGTCGGTACCCCAGCTCTCCTATAGTCCTCCCTGAAGATCATGGTCAGCGACCAAAAGTGAGCGAGCCCCCAGGTCATGGACAGCGCGGCCACGGCAAGCCCCGAGGCGTCAAGAAAACCTCTTCCAACCACCCAGCCAGCTAAGATAGGCGCGGCCACGGCCGGCGTAGCAGCCACCACGTTAAGCCCTGTCCTGCGCTTGAATATCAGAGTGTAGAGGGCTATGTAGCTGGCTAAGCCGAGCAGGGCAGCCCAAAGCAGCTCGCTCGCCACAAAGCCTATTAAGGTCAGGGACGTGGCTATGAGAGCTAAGCTGAAGGTTAAGGCCTCAACCTCGCTCAGCATAGCTGAGGGGAGGGCCCTCCTTCTAGTCCTACCCATGAGCGAGTCTATGTCGCGGTCCAAGTAGTTGTTGAGGGCGTTCGAGCCCGCTACGAGACATAGAGCCGCTGCTAGGCCCAAGGAGTACTCGCGTGAAAGGAGGAGGGACCATAGCTTGCCAGCGGGGGCCGCAGCCGCCGTGGACCCTAGGAAGAGGGCTACTATGGCGGCGAGCATTCTAGGCTTAATTAGGCTAACGCAGCCTTTAAGGGGCCTCCGAGCCAAGGCGAAGGGCCTCCTTGTGCTTATCGGCCAAGCTCTTATAGAACAGGGTCCTCCTACGCTGGTGTTCATAGACTTCGTCGCCTAGCTGCTTTATAGGCCTAGCCGGCACCCCTGCCACCAACGTCTTGGGCGGTATCCTGGCCCCCTTCTCCACCACGGAGCCCATGGCTACTATGGAGCCCTCGCCCACTACCGCCTCAGTATGTATGACCGCGTTCATGCCCACTAGCACGTAGCTCTCGATCGTGCAGCTGTGTAAAATGGCCCCGTGCCCTATGGTGCAGTGTTCACCTATAATCACGGGGACCGGCTTAATAGGCTCCTTGGCGGGGTCGCCTCCTCCATGGATAAGGACGCCGTCCTCTATCGCCGTGTACCTGCCCACAACGACTTTGCTTAGGTCGCCTCTAATCACCGCGCAGGGCCATATGCTGGCCCCCTCCTCCACGACGACATCCCCTATAACCACCGCCTGAGAGTCCACGTACGCCTCAGGGTGTATGCGGGGCCACTTGCCGTTAAAGGGCCTGATCACCTCGACCACCGCACCGAGGACTTAGCTGGCGGGGATTTTAAGCCAGCTCCCTCCAAGCCCTAGTGGTGAATAGAACTAAGACCGGCATTAGCTCCAGCCTGCCGGCCCACATTAACGCGATGAGGGTGGCCTTAGCCGTAGGTCCCAGCGAGAACAGTGAAATGTAGGCTGGGCCCACGTTTCCCTGAGCCGAGAGGACCGCTGAGAGAGCCGCCGCTAAACTGTGACCCTCAGCGGCCACTATCAGCGTGGCTATGGAGGCCATCAGCATGTAAGCAAAGAAGAAGCCCGCCACCCTCAGCGCGTCGTCGAGCTCCAGCACCTTCCCCCCTATCTTCAGGGGCTTGACCGCCGAGGACGGGAGGATAGCCTTGAGGACCTCCCGGTAGGAGGCCTTAGCTAGCACGGTTATCCTGGCCACCTTAACCGCCCCAGCGGTTGAGCATAGGCTGCCTCCCACAACCATCAACACTAGGAGGACCGCCTGCGATAGGCTTGGGAGGAGGTTGATGTCTATGGTGGTGTAGCCGGTGGTCGTCATGATCGACGCCGCCTGGAACACCGCAAGCCTCACTGAGGTGAGAGGGTCGTAGGTCCTCAGTAGGTCCACTGAGATCAGGGCGCTCGAGGCGGCTAGTATGACCAGCATCGCTCTGAGCTCGGTGTTGGATAAGGCCCTCCTAAACTCTCTCCTAACCAGTAGGCTGTGGACAAGGAAGTTCGTCCCCCCTATGATCATGAAGGCTACGAGGACCACCTCCGCCGCAGGGTTATTGAAGGCCTCTATGCTAGCCGTCCTCGTAGAGAAGCCGCCGGTGGAGAGTACGGTGAAGGAGTGGCACACCGCCTCGAAGGGGTCTATGCCCACGGCCACGAGCAGCGCAGCGCAAGCAGCTGTATAGCCGGCATAGATGGCCCATATGTTCTTGACCGTGTCCCAGGCTCTAACCGTCAACCTCTCCTCTCTAGCCTCAGCTAGGTAAAGCCTCCATACGCCCACTCCACCAGGAACCACGAAGAGCAGCAGGAAGAGTATCACGCCGGCGCCCCCAAGCCATTGAGTAAAAGCCCTCCAAAACAGCAGGCTCCTAGGAAGCGACTCAAGGTTTGAGAACAGTGTCATACCAGTGGTGGTGAAGCCAGCCATCGACTCAAAGTAGGCATCGAGGAGGGACATGTAGCCCGACAGGTGGTAGGGCAGCGAGCCTATGAAGGCTGCTAGGAGCCAGCCAAGGGACGACACCACCATGGCCTGAGAGGGCCTAACCTCACTGGGGACGCTTAGCCTCAACCCAGGGAACGAGCCTAGAAGGGTGGCCGCTGACACCGTGGCGAAGCATGAAGCCATCCTCCACTCGCCCAAGGCGACGGCGAGCAGGGTAGGGACAATAAGGGTAGCCCCTACTGCCGCCGCTATCCTAGATAGAAAGGATAGCACTACGTACAAGGCTGGCACCGGCTGCTAAAGAGCTCGCGGGCGGCTGGGTAGCAGCTTTTATAAAAGCTTTTAATGCCCCCGAGATAGGAACATACGCGGCTTAATAGGCCATCGGGGAAGCACCATTGAGGATTGTTGTCGTAGGCGCTGGGAAGATAGGAAGCAATTTAGCTAAGATGTTGATTGAGAGAGGCAACGAAGTCATAATCATAGACTACGACGAGGAAAGATGCTCTAAGCTATCAGCTGAGGTGGACGCCCTGATCATCAAGGGGGATGCCACCAAGCTTGAGACCTTGAGGGACGCGGAGGTCGATAAGGCCGACGTCTTCATCGCGGTGACC
>CAZVDL010000045.1:3104-4817 GCA_964626365.1 uncultured Nitrososphaerota archaeon | reverse complement strand
GCCTTGAGGTTAACCCTATTTTTCATCTTCCTGCTTATCCATCTATGCTTGCTTACCTCGCTGGCCTATGCTTATACTCCTTGGTGGGACTCTTCATGGCCTCGTCGAATAGAGGTATCCATAGAGAACCAGGGTCCTCCTCTAAGGGACTACCAAGTCCTCATCGAGCTACCTAGAGGTGTAACCGGGGCGTTAAGACCTGTTATGGAGGGGGAGCTGTTAAGTTACTGGTTAGAGGAGCCGGGTAAGCTCTGGGTTAAAGTGCCCTATGTACCTGAGGGGACCACCACCCTACATGTCTATTATGGTAATAGCGAGGCTGAGGACCTAAGCAGCGGAGAGGCTACCTTCAACTTCTTCCAGGACTTCACCTCCACGGATAGCCTTGAGGAATGGTCTTACCTGGGCGGTAACTGGACTATAAGCGGCGGTAAGCTCGTAGGCTCGTCGTTAAAGCTTAGAGAGAGCTGGGATGTTCTATACGTTATGAGGACTTATGAATCACGTATCTTTGAGTGGTATGGTAGGTTTAAGGGGACATATGCGGGGGTAGCCTTCATAGTGGATGAAGACACCTTTTACTACGTAATAGCTAGGATTCCTTTCTACGGTGACTATTCCTACGGCGTCTATAGGGCTGGGCAAAGCGTTGAGCTTGGTAGCGCTGGGACCTCCGATGGAGACCTCCACCTCTATAGGCTGGAGGTGGCTGAGGGTAAAGCTAGCTTCTACGTTGATGGGGTTAGGCAGCTAACGTTCAATGTAAGCCGAGACGTGGGGCGCTTCGGCTTTATCTTATGGGACGGCGTCGACAGCGGGGTGGAGGTTTACTGGGTTAGAGTTAGGGGTTACGCTAGACCTGAGCCCGTGGTGAGGGTAGGGCTCGTGGAGGATCATAAACCCATCGTGGTGGATGCCTCTATTCAATCTCCAGCCCTCATGGGTAAGGGCTTCTGGGTTAACGTGACCGCGTGGGACCCCGCCGAGGATTTAAGCTACATCGAGGCCGTGATTAGCGGCCTTGAGGAGCCAATCGTCATCTCTTGGAGCAGGGAGAAAGGCTTCACGGTGAGCTCTAAGCTGGCCTCAGTGCTCGACGTGGAGGTAAGGGACTTGGGCCTGGGTAAAGTCATGGTCTGTCTCAAGCTAGCTTTAAGCTGGGGGGTCATGGTCCCTGGGAAGCTGGACGTGGCGGTGAAGGCCCTAGACCACGCTGGGCTATCTAGCTCAGCCTACTACGCCTCGGCTATAACCGTAGCTAAGGAGGTTTACATAAAGGACTACCTGATAAACCCTAGTTATTGTCCTCCAGACCAGCTTGTCAACGTTACGGGCTACGTGTACTTTAAGGAGTACGAGGTGCCGGCTGAAGGGCTCGAAGTACTATTAGAGGGTGAAGGTAGGAGCCTAGCGACTAGGACCAATGAGAAGGGTTTCTTCAGCTTTATCTTCAAGGCTCCGAGCAAGGTGGGCAAGTATGTCTATAAGTTAAAGTTAAAGGAGGTTGGCGAGGAGGTACTACTTGACCTCGTCGTGGATAGAGTAGCGGTGTCCTGGTACGTCGATAAGGAGAGGCCTAGGGCTGGCGAAAAGCTCACCTTCGTTGTCGTGTTGTCCTACGAGTACGATGGTAAGCCTGTTGAGAGCTACGAGTACACGGTCTATAAAGACGGCGAGGTCTTAGGTACCTTCACGGAGCCTAGGTTCAGCGAC
>CAZVDL010000045.1:0-3004 GCA_964626365.1 uncultured Nitrososphaerota archaeon | reverse complement strand
GCTTACGCGCGTAAAACGCTGTTCATCGAGATGGCTCCCTCCAAGCTCACTACGACCTTCTACTTAGACCCCTTAACCATAGGGTATAAGAGGATCAAGGTCACTGTAGAGCCGGTCAATGGAGTGAAGGCGATTTATGAAACCCGCGCCTTCGTAGCTCCGTTGTCCCTCTACGTGGCTATCTTCCTGGTAGTCGTAGCTCTAATAACTACGGGGGTACGTAGGAGGCGTAGAACGTATAGAGCGCCCACCACCCTTAGTTTCGCGGGCAGCGAGTTGATAGAGAGGTCCAGTAGATTCTGAGGTCGTAACGCTTTTATGTCGCCTCTCTCCCCTGAAGCTCGGTGGCTTAAAGGCATGCCGTCCCTGATGAGAAGATCTAAACTTGAGGTCTGCCTCGATATACTGGGCGCGTTGGCTAGGAAGTCCATGGGCTTAACGCGCCTGTCGTTGGAGGTTAATGTTAACTACGTCTCGCTTAGAAAATACTTAGACTTACTGGTCAGCCAGGGACTCGTTAAGGAGGTCGTTGAAGATAAAGGTAGAAGGTACTATGTAACTGAACGTGGATTGACTGCGCTTAGCTACTTCATGAAGCTTAAGAACATGTTAGAGGTCGAGAGGATACTAGTTAAGGAGGCTTAAACCTCCTCCACTAATCTCCTTCTTGGGGTCTTATTCTCTAGGTAATCCCTACGTGTTCTTCTGGCTCGCTTTACTCAGTTTACCAGGTATGCCTTAATTATCATTTGCTCCGAATTAAACCTAGGTGATAAGGAATGTCCTTTAAAGAGCTTAAGGAGTTCCTAGACTTCTGCCTAAATGACATAGCTAGGAGATTAAGAGTAAAGCGTAAAGAGTCCTCCTAAATACTCCTTTTATCTTTTAACAACCTTGAAGGCTAAGTTCTACTACAGCTTCGCTACTTTTATTAAGTGGTTAAAGGGTGCTCGAACAGCGCGGTAAGAAGGACATGATAAGCGAGTCAAGGGGAGGGGGCTTGAGCAATGGTGAGAACGCTCTCAACGCCCTAGACCTCATTATAAATGTACTTAAGGACCATGAAAAGGAGCTCGATAAACTAGTGAACGAGCTTAAAGGACTCGTACAGAGGCTTTCACTGCTCGAGGGGCTTGTTAGGAAGGTGGAGGATCTAGATAGGAAGCTCTCCTCCATCGAGCTAGCGGCGAGGACCGTGGAGCCAGCTAAGCCGATCGTAGTTGAGGCTGAAAGGCCTCCTCCTTCTCAAGGTCCTCCCTCGGTTTTAAGGTTCAAGTCGTGGGAGGAGTTCAAGGAGATGGCTTCAGGCGGTGAAGCTGTCTCCTACGTTATAAGGGAAGAGGACGAGGAGCAGATACTTGAGATAGAGGTCTTGAAAGGTAGGATGTTGCTGGTGTACTCAGGGTCGCTACCTGAGGTCAAGTCCCTCATTAAATCTTGGCTCTCAAGGGAGCTAGAGGTACCTAAAGCTAACGTGTTTGAGGGCTCAATAAAGATGACGGGTGGGTAGAGCCTTAAAGCTCACTGTTCCTCTTAGAAACTCAGCTACTTGGAACCTCGTGGGGTGGGATGCATCCGGGCTAGTTATGTAGTAGGCGGCCACCGCGTTGGCTAAGAACAGCCTCAGCTTAGGCTTTAAACCTAGAGCCCAGCCATAGATGTTACCTGCGTTCCAGGCGTCTCCTGCCCCCGTAACTCTAAGCGGCTCCACGTTGAAGGTGGGCGCTAAGTATAGTTCCCCGCCCTCTAAGGTGGCCGCGTAGTCCACGGTGTGCAGGTCTACCCTTAAACCCAGCTCCCTATGTAGTATCTCAGCGCACTTTAACGGGTCCTCTAGGCTCTCGCCGACAAGGTATCTGGCGTACCATCGAGCTTCGTTCTCGTTAACCCCTAACGCGTCGAGGAGATCTCGCTTAAACACTCTTTTAATGAGTTCAGGTATCTCCTCGGCCCGCTGTGAAGGGTCGGCGGTGTCCATGAAGGTCTTAGCTTTACCGGCCTCCTTAGCCCTTCTAAAGACCTCCTCAGCTAACTGGGTCCCCTTCTTATTGGAGGTCCAGTTGAAGACGCACACGTAGTCAGAGGAGGCTATAGCCTCGTAGTCCTCCTGGCTTAGGTCCTCTGGGCCGTAGTGGGCTAGGGAGCCTGGGTCGCTTATCATGACGTTGCATAGCCTGCCGTGAAGGGTTAGTTCGAGGGCCACGGTCATGGAGAGTTCGCCGTCGCATCTAACCCTTGAAAGGTCTACGTTGCTAGGCATAAATATCTCGAGCAGCTTTAACCCCACCCAGCTTGTCCTCAATATCAAGGTCACCTTGGCCCCAAGCATCGCTATCGCCGACGCCATGTTAGCTGCATTGCCACCCCTAATTAGGAGCTGTTTCTTGAACCCTAGGCTCCCGCCTCCTTGGCTAGCTATGCGCTTAACGTCCTCTATGAAACCCTCCAGGTCAGACCCGTACCTAACGATGCGGTCTAGAAAGAAGTCGGGCATCACTGCCACTTTCGGCTCAATCGCGGCCTCTTTGAGCTTAAGGCTTAACTCCTCGACCTCCCTCACAGAGGGGGCCCCTCCAAGCCACGTTTAAGCCTACCGCCGCAAGCTCACAGTATTTAGCTGCGGATATTTAAGGGAGCTAGCTCCTACGAAGGCAGGGATTAAGCTTAAAGGTTATCAGAGGACGGACAGGGAATAAGCGTCGGTTTGAGGCTGTTGAACCTTGAATGGTGGCACCTTATTTGGCTGAGCTCTTTGGCTTAACGTCCTCGGAGATGGATCGCCTAGCTTTCATGTTCTAGGAGCGTGATCCTAGAATCTTCGAGGCAGTAGGCGGCGCCTTAGAGACGTGCTGAGTTTCAAAAGGAGAGTTGGCGTCGGCCTAGAGGCTCAGTAAGATTAGCTCATAGCTTCAGCTCTAGGTGGAGGTAATGTCAGGGCGACCTCGACGGGGCAGGGGGGCTTAGCAAGCTGCTTCTTCCACTCATCTCCGAAGGCGACGAGCAC
>CAZVDL010000044.1:1968-5342 GCA_964626365.1 uncultured Nitrososphaerota archaeon | reverse complement strand
GATCGATGATGTCAGCCCCCTCCTCAGCGAACCTAGCCGCCCTAGCCACCAGCTCCTCATCGCTCAGCCTAGGCGCGTCTAGAACCTCAGCGGCCACCTTAATCCTCGACTCTCCACCCACCCATACACCCCTCCTCCCACGGCCCACCCTCAGCGCCCTAACCCGCCTCTCCGCCTCTTCAAGCTCAGCTAAAGCTTTCCTCCTCAGCTCCTCACGGAGCAATTCACAGGCTGGCTGAACCCTAGACAGCTTAAGCCCAGCCTTCAAAGCCTTAAGGACTGGGGAGAGGTCAGAGGCGTGTTTAGGCCCCTTAAACACAGGCACCCCCAACCTTTCCTCTACAAGCCCTACGTCGCCAGGTATCATACCAGGCACGAGCACGCAGCCATAGCGCGCAAGGTCAAGCCCCTTAAGCTCCTCAGCAATATACTTTAAGCTCATTAAGGCCGCAACAGGCCTAGGCAGGACTACCACATCAGCCTCTACACCGCTAGCCTCCACCTCCGCCTTAACCCTAGGCGCCGCTAAAAGCCCAGTAACCACCAGGACCTTCACGCCGCCCGCCGACGAATAAAGGCTACACAGGCTTAAAGGCTAACTCTCCCAGCAAGCCGATAAGCAACGAGAGGCCTAGACGGCACTTCACTACTCTTAACGTTCTGCACAGCGGTCGTCAGCAATTATGGGTGAGAGCGGCTACGACCCCATGCTTAGCGAAGTAGCCATAGCCAGCCCCCTCAAGCTCAGCTTTAACCCCCTCGACGCCTTATACTAGTAATCCTATCCCTAAGAGACGTCTACTGCCTAGGCAATAACAGGCGTTTAGGCATGTTGCCCACCAACCATCAAAGTCGACAACCACTCCTGAAACAAACCAGCTAGCTAACGGAGCCTTAGAGACTAAGACTTTTAAGCTCGGGCGATACCAAGCTATAACAGCCCACATGAACCTCGAGAATCTTCTCGACCTAATACCCCTCTTAACAATCATAATCATAGCCTACTGGCTAGCCGTATTCGACGACTAGTAGCGTACCTTAACCAACGCCCTACTAGCACTGCGCTATGTGGGTATTCTAACCTTTACCAGGAGGTCATCGATAAACCTTCAAAGCCCTCTCCTACGGCTCATCAACACTACTCCAAGCTCTTCAGCTAGAGCGCCGTTTATTAACACCACCTCTCAATAGGCGAGGTAGCGAGGTCAACCTCTCCCCACCCTATCAGGCTCGATAATAGACACCTTACACGCCTTCCTAGCCACGTACATCGATATAGCCCCTCCAGCAGTACCATACTCCAATACGGCCCGCCGGGAAGGCTAGCTATGTCAACGCCGTTAACCACCAACAGCCTCAGGCACCAAAAGCTGAGGCTCATCGGCCTCAAAGCCGCTATTGACAAGAGCCACGACGTCCAGCGCCCTACCGCCAACCCTAACCCTAAGCCTTACTCTCACAGCCATCGGCAGGAGACCCCTTAAGCCTATATATGGCCTACCCTTGGCCTCCTAGCCACCACGAATACGTGGCCTATCCTAGGCAAAACCCAGCCCCATACACCTTAGCTCCCAGGCCTATTATAAAGGCAAGCCCCGCCAAAAACCGTGACTAGCGGCAAGTAGGCCTAGCAGGCGGATATAAATGTCGCGGAGAACCTTTTAGCCCAGAGCGTGCGTTAATAACTCGATGAACCTCGAGGACCTGGTTAAAAAGTGGCGTTTGGAGGATGAGGAGGCTAGGCGTATTAGGCGTAGAGAGGCGGATTGGAGCTTCATAAATCAGCAGCCACCAAAAATAAAGTACGCGCTAATCTACCTGGTCGAGGCTGGAGATCGATACGTAGCCTCCAAGATAGCGGGGCTGCCGCTAGACGAGTTCGATGAGCTTAGAAGGAAGGCCAACATACCGGTCGTGGTGTAGTTGATAGGCGTCGTCGACGCCTGCTTCCTAATCGACTGGTGTAGGTTTAGGCGGCGCGAGCTAATCAAGGAGGTCTTCGAGAGGCTCTACGTAGACGAGGAGGTATTGGCCCAGTTTAGAAGCGAGGCCGTCCTAGAGCTGATAGCTAGGTGGATGGGTGAGGGCTTTCTAACTCTAAGAGCCTGGTCCACGCTGGACGAAGAGGAGCTCGGCAGGCTTAGAGCCATAGTGGAGTCAAACACCAGGATACCCACCCTCGAGAGGCCCGACCTTAAATCGCTCGTATCGGCCAGGAAGATGAACGCCGCCCTACTAAGCGAGAACCTAGGCGTACTAAGGGTGTGCCAATACGTGCCCAGCTACACCCAGGTCAAGGTGTATACCGCCCTCGACGTGCTGGCGCTCATCGTTAAGGCTAAAGGCGAGCCTAAATTACGGCAGTTAATAGCCGAGTACGAGGAGGACACAAAGCATAGGTTCTCGAGTAGAAGAGTTGAGGAGGCTTTAAGGGAGGTAGGCGAGGCTTGATGGAACCCCCCATACACCTAGTTGAGAGGTGGCGTTTGGAGGATGAGGAGGCTAGGCGTATTAGGCGTAGAGAGGCGGATTGGAGCTTCATAAATCAGCAGCCACCAAAAATAAAGTACGCGCTAATCTACTACGTTGAGACCGGAGACCCCTATAAAGCCGCTAAGATAGCCGACCTAACGCTAGACGAGTTCGATGAGCTTAGAAGGCAGGCGAATATACCTAAGACCCCTTAAAGCCCCCCTCGCTAAGGCCTAAGTCGTCCCTAAGGAAGATCCCACGCTTAAACGCCTCAACCGCTAAAGGATCCCCCCTCTCAACCATCCTCCTAAACTCGCTGGGGGTCACCGGAATCACCTGGTAGCCAGGCGGAACCTCCAACCCCCTAAGCCTCTGAGGAGGCCGCCCCTCAAACTCAGCTACCAAGAGGACGTCCACGTCGCTCCACAGGTTAAAGTCGCCCCTAGCATAGGAGCCGACGAGTATAGCCGTAGACTTAAACGGCAAGCTTAAAGCCCACCGCCTAGCCTCCTCCACCACCCTCTCCCTCAGCCTCCTACGCTCCTCAACGACCTCCATACCTCCTCAACCCACCCAACCACGCCCTCAGCCAGCTTCACAGCCTCTAAAGCATCCTCCTCGCTATAATATTCGTGTGGAGCCCCCTCAGCCCAAGCATTAGGGTACCTAGTAGGGACGTAGAGCTTATCCAAGGCGCTAGCAGCCAACACAACCTTCCTCGGCACCTCCACCCCCCTAGCTGAGGCCTCACGTAGAAGCCTGGACACACTATGACCGTAAGCTGGCTGCCCCAACCCATGTAAAAGAGCCTTAACCGCCAGCTCAGCTGCCTGCTGAGCCTTAAAACACGCCCAGTTATAGTCGCCCCTTTCAAGGTCACCCCTGGCAGAGCTAAGCGTCCT
>CAZVDL010000044.1:0-1868 GCA_964626365.1 uncultured Nitrososphaerota archaeon | reverse complement strand
CCTCGAGTACTCCTCATCGTCGAGCAACGCTGTAAAGCCCCAGTTACCGTTAAGGGCTTAAACCTTAAAATTCCTTGAGGTGGCCAGACCCTTTAAGGCTGAGCGGGGACCATACCGATGAGCCTAGAGGACAGGTGGAGGATCGAGGCGCGTAGATGGCTTGAAGACGCGTTCGAGGACTACGCAGCCGCCAAAGACTTAACCCAGACCCACCACTACGCCCTAGCTTGCTTCCACTGTCAACAAGCAGCCGAGAAGGCGGTTAAAGCAGCTCTCTACACCGTCCACTTCGAGGCTAGAGGCCACTCCGTGTCAAGGCTGCTCGAGGAGCTATCGCTCAGGGCGGGCATCGAAATACCCTCCGAGCTCCACGACCACGCAAGGCTACTCGACAGGCACTACTCGCCTCCAAGATACCCAAACCTCCACCCAAGCATAGATATGCCAGCCCACAAGCTATACTCAAGGGAGGACGCTGAGCGATGCCTAAAAGCCGCCGAGAGGCTACTAGAATACCTGAAGAGGTTCTTAGAGCAGCGCTAAAGTACGTGGAGGAGGTTAGAAAACGGTACGGGGATAGACTTAAGCTAGCCATACTCTACGGCAGCTACGCCCGAGGAGACTACACCCCCAACAGCGACGTAGACCTACTAATAGTCATAGACAGCCTACCCCCAAGGATACAGGACAGGCTAGGAGAACTACTAAGCGTAGTCGACAGCCTCTTCATCGAGCCCCACCCTTACACCCCCCAGGAGTTCATCGACCTCGCCAAGAACTGTAGGCTAACAGCCTACGACGCCCTAACCTACGGCGTAACCCTATACATGGACGAGGAGTACTACCTAAAAGTGAAGGAGGCCTTTAACCAAGCTCTAAAGGAATACAACCCCGAGAGAACCTCTAGCGGCCTAAAACTCAAACCACAGCGGCCTACACAGACCTCGACAACCCCCACCTAACGCCCCGCCGCGCTCAACAACGATAATAGCCAGCCCAGTCAAGGGCCGTCGATAACCTTCAAGCCCTCAACAACACCGCCCACCACAAAAACCAAGGCTACAAGGAAACAGCCAAGAACATAGAACACGCCGAGTAGAGCTAGGTTTTTAAGGTTTTATCACTGGTTTTAGGTGGATGTCGCTGGCTGACGAGGTTGCCAAGGTACTAAGGGACCACCCTGAGATTATAGCTTCAGCTTTAGAGAGTAGGCCTGAGGTAGTCTATGCTGTGTTAGCTAAGCTTACGCCCTGGGATAAACTAGCTACCAAGGAAGACTTAAAGATGCTAGTAGACATGGTAGACCGTAGATTCCAAGAAGTAAACAGAAGGTTCGAGGACATAATAGCCTTCACCGAGAAAAGGTTTGAAGAGGTAAACCATAGGTTTGAGGACGTGAATCGAAGGTTCGAGGACATAAATAAAAGGTTTGAAGAGGTAATAGCATTCACGGAGAAAAGATTTAAGGAAATAAACCATAGGTTCGAAGACCTTAAAACCTTCACCGAGAAAAGATTTGAGGAGATAAACCGTAGATTTTTAAGCGTTGATAAAAGGTTCGAAGACATTAACCGGAGATTTGAAGACGTAAACCGCAGGTTTGAGGACGTGAATAAAAGGTTTGAGGAATTAAACTATAGGTTTGAGGATGTAAATAAAAGGTTTGAGGATTTAAGGTACTATGTTGATAGGCGTGTAGGCATCTTGGAGAGGCTTATCGTAGGCTTAAACATACCAATACTAGCAACAGTCATAGCTACACTGATAAAACTAACAATATAAAGCAACGTAGTCAAAGAACCCCGCCCCCTTATAGTTAAAGAACACTAAGCCATCAGGCCTAGGCCTCAAAGCCAACCTCCCTAGCC
>CAZVDL010000043.1:0-6154 GCA_964626365.1 uncultured Nitrososphaerota archaeon | reverse complement strand
GGCTAGTACCCAGGCTCCTAGGCCACGACCAGCTAAGAAGTAACCCACCATCGACCTACTGACGCCATAGCCCCTTGTGCCCATCACTATGACTATTATCAGCAGCGCCACCACTATGGCTACGTCTAGGGGACTAAAGGTCATCAGCTGGCACCCCCCTTGCAGGCCTTATATGCGCTGTATATCGTGCTTATGATTAGGGCTATTACCGTCACTACGTAGCCGCTAAAGATGGCCCAGTCCAGTCCAGGCATCCTCCACCCCTCGCTTTAGTGAAAGCTTAGCGTAAGCCTAGCCAGGTGGCGGTTTAAATCTTACGTAATGAGGTCATGAACCCCTCTCAGGAGAAGGAGTCCGAAATCCTCAGAAAGACGTAACCATACTTACATCGAGGTATGCTTGCTGAAAATAGCTAGGGTAAAGTATCCTTAAGAGGGCTTTAGAGGGCTACATTCAAATCCATAAAGAACAAACAATACTATTATCTCCATTCCTCAAGCCTCATGGACCTATACACCCTCATGCGTTTATAATCCCTTAGCTTAAGCGCATCGGCCCTAGCAAGCTTAGGAGAGCCGCATACAGGCCTCTGAAGGCCTTTAGCGCACGCTAGACAATTGCCGTTGCACCCCTCCAACGGCTTGAAGGGCTCGTTGAGAGACCTTCTATAGTAGATAGGAGTGTCTATTCCCTCGCAGCTTCTAGAGGTCATGTAGTCCTCGTTAAGCCCCCTAAACCACGTGGAGCCATCGGGTTTAACCACCTCCTCAAACTCCATGCATAAGGCCATGGTTACGCCGTGAGAGTCGCAGACTTCGCGAGCGATCTTAAACACCTCCTTTCGGTACTTTACGTCGGCCTCAAGCCTATCTCCGCGGCGTTCCCTGTAGACCCTCCTCCATACGTTTACGGCTTCAGGGAAGCATTCTTCAACCATCCTTAACGTCCTCTTAAGCCATGCATCGGCTAAGTCGCAGACGCTGAAAATAAAGTGGCGGGCACCTTCCTTAACCCCCCTCGCTACGACCTCCTCTATGGAGCGTCTGTTGTCAGTTATCCCGGGGAACATGGGGTCCATCCTGACTACGACGTGTAGTCCGCGGTCAGCTGCCCTCCTCACCGCCTTAAACTGCTCCTCCACCGTGGAGCCGCCGGGCGAGAAGGCCTTTCGAACCTCGTCGTCGGCCGACAGTATCGTGAACTGAGCGAAGCTATGAGGGTTCTCGGACATGCGGTCAAGGAGCCTGACGGGCACGTTACCCCCCATCTTGGTTATGAACTCCACCGGTAACCCTCGATCGAGGAAGACATAGGCGGTGCGCTCGCTAAGCCTATACTTGTTCTCTAGGGGGCTCTGAAAGGGCTCCGTTATGGGGCTTAGGTAGGCGCATGACGCCACGTAGAGCTGGTCCAGCTCCTCAGCGCACTTGGAGTCGAAGCCCTCGAACACCGTGACCACGCCCTTCTCGTTCCATAGGTCGAAGTACCCTCTAAACCCCCTAGCATAGCACATGGGGCAGTTGACCGTACATCCATTGTAGGGGTTGAGCAGGATGCGCTCAGCTGAACATTCACGCTTCCCGCGGTCGCTATACCCGTAAAACCAGCCATGGACCACCTCCTTACGCGTAGGCACTACTATGTGGGGGTAGGGGTCCTCGATCACCTTAAACCTCTTGGTCCTGCCGCCGAGTTTAACCTCCACCTCGAAGACGACCACGCCCCGGGAGAGGAAAACGTAAAACCGGGAGTTAGGCTCACCTCTGGGGGGTTTAGGGATGTGTGAGTTTAAGGTTTACCTTGGCGAGGAAGTGGTATTTAACGACGTGGTCTACGCCGAGGAGAGGGATGGAGGGGTCCTCTTAAGGAATGTTATGGGCGAGGAGAAGAGGCTCGACGGGTGTAGGATAGTCAGGGTGGACGTGGAGAAGGAGGTATTGAGGCTCGCTAAGGCTTAGAGGCCGCTTATGCCTCGGCAGTAGCTTTATATCCTGGTTTTTGTGCAATCGCACGAAACAATGGAGGGCTGTGGCGTGGGCGAGGAGAGGGAAGCTCCAAGAAGAAGCCTACAGGAGCTCGACGAGAAGATCAAGGCCTGGATGTCTAAGGTCAAGCATAAGGTTGTCATACTGAGCGGCAAGGGCGGGGTAGGTAAGAGCACGGTCACCGCGAACCTAGCCATAGCCCTAGCCTGGAAGGGTAGGCCTAATCTCGTAGGCGTGCTGGACGCCGACATAACAGGGCCCAGTATACCTAAGATCTTGGGCATTAGGGGTAGGAGCTTCACCACGGGGCCGCCGGGCATCTTCCCAGTGATGGGCCCCCTGGGAGTTAAGGTGGTGTCCATGGACTTCCTCCTGCCGAGCGACGAGACTCCCGTGATATGGAGGGGGCCCATGAAGTCCATGGCGATAAGGCAGTTCCTTGCCGAGATAGTGTGGGGTAACTTGGAGTACCTGCTCATAGACCTGCCCCCCGGTACAGGGGACGAAGCATTAACGGTGTTTCAGGCGATACCGAGCGTGGACGGCGCGCTCATAATCACCATACCCTCGGACTTATCGCAGCTCGTGGTCAAGAAGGCAGTGACCTTCGCTAGGCAGCTACAGGCCAGGGTGCTAGGCATCGTGGAGAACATGAGCGGCTTCGTGTGTCCTAAGTGCGGCTACTACGTTGACATCTTTAGCTCGGGAGGCGGTGAAAAGATCTCAAGGGAGATGGGGGTGCCCTTCCTAGGTAAGATACCCCTAGACCCAAGGGTGTGCGAGGCCTCAGATAAAGGCATGCCGTTTATAGTCGAGCACCCAGACACCCCAGCGGCCAAGGCGTTCATGGAGATCGTCGAGAGACTGGAGGAGATATTGGAGGGCAAGAAGTGAGGGCTGTCTACGGCCCAGTGCCCTCCTGGAGGCTAGGGTTATCGCTAGGCGTAGACCTCCTCCTGCCACCTAAGACCTGCACCTTCAACTGCGTCTACTGCCAGCTAGGTAGGACGGCGAGGGGTGTTCAGGGCCCCTGGGAGGTCGAGGACTACGTTAAACCCGAGGAGCTACGCGCCGAGCTAGCCAAGGTGGACCGCGAAGTGCTCAACAGCGTAGACTGGGTGACCATCTCTGGGACTGGGGAGCCCACCTTAAACCCTGAGCTGAGCGGGGCGGTTAAGGCCATAAGGGAGGTCGTAGGGGACAAGCGCCTCGCCGTGCTAACTAACTCGTCACTGCTACACTTGGAGGAGGTACGTAGAGCCTTGGACCCAGTGGACCTAGTCGTAGCTAAGCTTGACGCGGCCAGCAATCACACCTTCACCCTCGTCAACCGACCCATAATCAGCCTGGGCGTCGAGAGGATCGTCGAGGGTATACGTAGCCTAGTGCATGAGAGAGGCTACGGGGTGGCCGCGCAGGTTATGTTGCTGGAGGACGTCAACGACGGTGAAGAGCATCTACGAGCCCTAGCTGAGCGCTTAAGGAGCCTTGACATAGGCTTAGCGTACCTAAGCATCCCCTCGAGGCCACCTTCCGAGAGCCACGTTAAGCCGCCGCCAAGCTACAAGGTAGACCTGGCTAAGAGGGTCTTTGAGGAGGCTGGGGTAAAAGTTAAGGCCTTCACCGAGCCAGCCGAGATGAAGAGCCGCACAGGCCTCGATGAGGAGCGGGCCTTGGAGCTGATCCGTAGGAGGCCTTGTAGGGCCTTAGACCTGGTCCTATGTACAGGGGCCAGCGAGAAAGAGGTTATAGAGGTGCTAGAGAGGCTGGTGAAGAAAGGCTTAGCGGCTAAGAAGGTTTACCGAGGTATAACGTTCTACGAGGCCGCCAAGCATTAAGGCTTAAGCCTAAACCTCTCCACTCAAGTTTAAAGCATTGTGTGCCTAGGGCTTAGAGACGATGGAGCCATTGCCGCCGCGATTTTCACCGCGGCCCTGCTAGTTAGGTTACCGTATTTGATGGAGTACCCCGTCTTTAGGACGGACGAGCTAGCTGAGAATCTACGAGCCCTAGCTATCTTAAAAGCTGGCTACCTCCCCTTAACTAATAACGCTGCCTTCATAGGGGCGCTCTACAATTACTTAGCAGCGCTAGCTTACCTCCCACTTAAGTCCACGTTAGCGTTTAGGTTGCTGGTGGCCCTCTTCGGCGCCGCTACCCCTCCACTGCTTTATCTAGTCGCTAAGGAGCTTGTAAAGTTGAGAAGGGTGGGGCTCTACTCCTCGACGATCTTAGCCTTCATGCCTCCACACATACTTGTCGCCAGCCACGTCGCCTGGTCGGCCAGCCTGACACCCTTCCTCCTACTTCTATCCACATACACCTCAATAAGGGCTGTTAGGGAAGGAGGTAGGGTTAACTGGTTGTTGACTGGGCTCTGTGTAGGCTTAGCCCTCCAAGCACATCCCTCAGTTACAGCGTCCTATGTAGGGTTGCTCGCCGCCGCTACGTATGTCCTAGGCCCCAGCAAGGTCAAGGAGCTGCTACGTGGGCCCAATTTAACCTGGATCTTGGCTGGTTTCGCCTTAGGCTACGCTAACATGTTAGCCTACAACATCTTAGTCCCCTTAGGCTCCTTGACTTACGCCCTCACCGCTAGGTGGACAGGGCTAGCTGGAGGCTTAACTCTAACCGAGTACTTGAGGAGGCTTAGCTTCATAGCCTCGGAGTACTGGACCATGATGCCCACCGGCATACCCATCATCTCGACGCAGCGCCTACTACGCGACCCAGCATACTACGTCTTCAACGTTCTGCTTGTTACAACCCTAGCCCTAGCCGCTACAACGAGACTCGGTAGGGGGCTGCTGATTTACTTGGCGTCCTCCATCCTCGTCTTAGCGGTGGGCACTAAGGGGACCATGACGTTAAACCCTTTCGGCTTCGCCTGGGGGCCACACTACCTACAACAACTGGCACCATTTACCGCGCTAATCCTCGGGCTCGGCATAGACCTTCTCGGAAAACCCTCTTCTAGGAGGGGTCTTTTAGCGCTCGCCGCCCTGGCTTTCATGGCGCTTTGGCCCTACGCGTCCATGATGAAAACCGTAGCTTACCTGAGCAGCATAAAGGCCACCAATAAACCCCTCCTCGAGGCCGTTGACGTAGTTAAGTCACGTCTTAACCTTGAAGCACCCGTGTACATAGAGGCGCCGTACGTTAAACCTAAACGCCACGTCTACATGCTCCTACGCGAGTTAATGGTCTTAGAGGGCTTCAACGTCCACCCTAAGCCCTTCCTTAAGGAGCCGCCGATTAAGGCGATAATGAGGTTCATAGCTGAAGTTAAGAGCGAAGGAGTAGGCGTAGCCATAGTAGGGCAAAGAGATGCACCAAGCTTAAAGCTCATGCTGAGGGAGCTTAAGGTAAACTCGACATATTTGATCGAGGGGCCAGGCGGAAAACCCCTCTTTAAGCTCCTGGTGTTGGTAAAGGCCTCGGTGCGATGACAAGGATCCTTCGGCCTCTCGCTTAAGTAGCTATGCTGGCGCCAATAAAGCCTACTACGTGCACGAGGCTTCTGAGGAATCGTCGAGGAGCCTTTGCTACCCGTGGTGATAAGTGGAGGCTTAAAGATAGGGAGCGTAGTTAAGGAGGGGTTTCTAAAGTGTTTAGGAGGTAGATGGAGACCTTAATTCCTTGACTTGGCTGGGTTGGAGCTCAATGAACATGGGAAGCGGAGAGGCCACCGTGGTTTTAACTAGGAATGTGGGGGAGTATCGAAGGGCTGCTAGAAGGCTCCTTGAACCGGGGGGCTGCGTACTTGAAGTTGGATGTGGCTTTGGAAGGACTGTTGAGGTGCTAGCCAAGTCTGGCTACGTGGTCCTAGGCGTCGATAAGAGCCCGGAGGCCGTAGAGGAGGCTAAGAGGAGGCTAGGCGAGCTTAAGGGAGCCTACGTGGAGGTGGCCGACGGCTTCGACGTGAGGAGCGTGCTAGGCCTCGTCAAGCGCTACCTTGGAGAGGCGGACCTAGTGATGATAGACGTGGGCGGCGTCGAGGACCCGGGGAGGGTTTTAAGCCTCGCCAGGACATATTTAAAAGCACTGAAGCCTAGGATCCTCGTGGTTAAGAACCGCTTACTATATGGCTTCGTGGAGCGCTGCGTGCTCTACAAGGAAAGGTTTAAATAGAGGTTTTCTGTGCATATGCACAGAAAACCCAAGTGGAG
>CAZVDL010000042.1:0-6178 GCA_964626365.1 uncultured Nitrososphaerota archaeon | reverse complement strand
AACCAGATCGCCAGCGTTAAGGCCCGTACGGACCCGATGAAGCTGAAGCTATCCGAGGTCTACAATAACATTAACGAGAGGATAAGCCACATGTTAACTAACTTCTTTGAGGCCCTAACCACCACTGAGGGCGTTATGATGGGGCTAGACAGGGCAGACCTAAAGAACGTTATTCAGGGCGAGATCGGCGGGATGGGCATGGTTAAGTACCCCTCCTTAGAGGGGCTGTCGGCTGAGAAGTTGCTCAACGACGTGATGGCCACGATCTACATGAAGCCCATAGTCGAAGGGCCAGGTATACGTGGGACCTACATCCTAGACTCCAAGGACAGCGTGCCTATATCACTCCTCAACAACCTCAACACCATATTGATCACTAAGTGGCTCTTCAGGACGGACTCCTTCAAGCCCCTGGTCATCGAGAGGAGGAAGGAGTTTACGTCCTTCATCCTTTTGATGGCCGGGATGAGCTTAAAGAAGCAGATAGAGAAGGGGCTCGACATACTCGTGTTCGGCTTAGAGACCGGCGAGTACTGGTCTAAGGCCATAGCCAAGGGTATCAAGAAGCTCTTTAAGCGCAAAGAAGGTTCAGCCTAGAGAGAGCCCCCACCAAGGCCTCCTCAGCAAGCCTTAACCCTTCTTCAACTTCCCTCGATAGCGAAGGCCTATCGGTGAACCCCAACATACCTGGCTGGATCCCCAGCACAAGCAGCTTGCACCTCAAAGCAGCCTCTAGGTACTCAGCTAGCAGCCTTAAAGGCACTTTGTGGGTCGATAGTGGTAAACCCACCAGCTCGCAGCTCTCAAAGACTTCGACGGTGCCTGGGGGCGAACCTGTATCCACGGCGTCCACCACGACCACGTGGCTAGGCCTAAACCTCCTAAGTATCCCAGTATAGTTTTCTGGGGCGACTCCACAGTCTATTATCATCAGCTTGGGGCTACGTAGGCGCTTGATCCTCCTCGCTAGGAGGGGGCCTACGGCATCGTCTCCCCTAAGCTCGTTGCCCACCCCTAGCACCGCTAGCTTCCTAACTCCTCTAAGCTTCTCGGCCAGCTTAGCTACGAGCTCCTCCTTATGCATGTTAAGGCAACTTCTCTAAGGCCTTAACCACCCCGGCTAGGATGGCCTCAGGCTTAGGTGGACACCCAGCTATGTATACGTCCACCGGTATCACCTTATCTACTGGGCCGGCGACAGCGTAGCTTCCATCGAAGACGCAGCCTGATATAGCGCAGTCACCCACCGCTACTACTACTTTAGGGTCTGGCACCTGTTCATAGACTCTCTTAAGCCTATCCTTAATCTGCATGGTCACTACCCCGGTGACCAGCAGTATATCGGCGTGTCTGGGAGTACCCTTTAACAGGACCCCGAAGCGCTCAGCGTCGTAAAGCGGCGTTAACGCTGCTACCACCTCGATGTCACAGCCGTTACATCCTCCGCAGGGGAAGTGCATAACCCAGGGGGACTTTTTCCTAGCCCAACCAGCTAAGGTCACAATCTCACCCCATCTTCAACATGAACCTGTGAGCCTCCATCAACGCCGCGGGCTTAGACCTACACGAGGGGCATAGCATGGTTAAGCGCCTATACTCATCCAAGCTAGCTCCGCGCTTAACCAGGGTCTGTGAGACTAACTCGAATATCTTGTCAAGCTGGCGGACCGTGGTGAAGGTGGATCCACACGAAGGACACCTAGCCAGCTCAAGCTCCACTTTATCCTCAAGCTCCTCCTTATTAAATGAGACAGCTAGGTAGTCTCTCGACAATTTAATGGCCTCTTGGGGACATGAGTCCTCGCAGCGTCCACAGAACGCACAGTGCCCATACCACACCCTTACAACCCTCTTACCTTCCCCGTCGGATACAGTTATGGCTAAGGCTGGACAGACACGCGAACAAGCCCCACAACCTATACACTTATCCTTATCGTAAACCGGCTTACCCCTATAACCCTCAGCTGGCGGGATTTCACGGTAGGGGTATGGTACGGTGGATGGTTTAAACAGTCCTTTAAGGCTCTCAACCATGGTCCTAAAGTTCACCATATGAACCACCCCGTCGAGGCTCTAATTAGGTCCACCAGGGCCAAGACTAGGCCCCAGGTTAAGAGGAACTTAAAGGCTTGGTCCACCCTAAGCCTAGCGCTCTGAGTGTCTATGAAGGAGACTATGAACACCACCGCCAGGCATAACACTAGGAAGCAGGCTACGTCGATCAAAGGCTCTCCTGTGAACCTACCACCTGATAGGAACAGGTTTACAGCCAGTGCAGGTAGCACCATCCACCTGAAGACGTTAGCCAGTTCAAAGATCCCCAGCAACGGTCCAGAATAGTCGGTGTAAGGCCCCGCTACGATCTCAACTTCAGCCTCAGGTATGTCGAAGGGCTTTCTTCCTAGCTTTAACACGAGGGCGATGAAGAAGGCCACAGCCGCGAAAGGATACTTCAGCAGGAAGGGCGCTTGGGCCTGGGCAGCTAGGATGCTACTTATGCTTAAGCTCCCAGCGTCTCTGGCTAATACGAGCGCCGACACCACGAATGGTATCTCTGAGCCTACAAGCAGCGTTAACTCTCTACTTGCACCTACAGCGCCGTAGGGGTTGCCTGAGCTAGAACCAGCCATTATCACCGCCAACCCGGGGATGGATAGAGCTATTAGCACCACGAGAAGGTCACCCGCTATGCTTAACGGAGCCTCTACGCCCAGGGGTATGAGCGCCAAGGCTGTTAGGTAGCCGGCTAGGAACATTATGGGGGCGAGGGTAAACCATGTCTTGCTCGCGGCGAGCGGCGTTATAGAGCCCTTAGAGAACAGCTTAATCAAGTCCGCTATGGGCTGGTAGATGGGGGGCCCTATCCTCGACTGAAAACGTGCTCGAAGCTTCCTGAAGAGCCAGTAGAAGATGCAGCCGAAGATAAAGGCTAGGACTACTTGGCTAGCTATAAGTCCAGCTTGGATCAAGTACTTCATAATACCACCCTCCTCCTAGCTAAGTCCTCCATGGTAACCACCTTCACTGAGCCGTCCTTCACGTTGACCACCTCTACTCTATCAGTGCAGGCTATGCAGGGGTCTATGCTAGCGAAGATTAGAGGTGCATCGGCGACGGTGTAGCCCAGCAACATCACTGGGACGCTGTGGTTATTGGCCACGGAGGGGGTCCTGATTCTGACCCTCTCCGGCATGTTGGTCCCATTGCTCCTCATGTAATAGAAGAGCTCGCCTCTAGGCGCCTCAACCCTATCGAAGGCCTCCTTGCCCTTTACGGGCTCGGGTATCTCCTCCGTCATGATGGGCCCTTCGGGGAGGATCTTTAGGATCTGTTTTATCATCTTGATGGACTCAAAGATCTCCATAAGCCTGACCAGAGTTTTAGCTAATACATCTCCTTCATCGAAGACTGGCACCTGCCACTCAAGCTTATCGTAGTTGGCGTACGGATCGTCTCGGCGAACGTCTATGTCTATGCCTGAGCCCCTCGCCGTAGGCCCCACTACACATAGCCTCCTCGCGTCCTCCTTAGTTAAGACTCCCACCTCAGCGGCCCTAGCTCTAACCATCCGGTCGTTCACCACAACGTCCCTTAGCCTATTAGCGGCCTTCTCTATCTCCACGAGCTGCGCCTCCACGAATTTGGCAAGCTTGGGGGTTAAGTCCCTCCTAACACCTCCAATCGTGGGGTAGGCGTAGTTTACACGTTTCCCTGTGACGGCCTCTATGGTCCTCATTACGACCTCTCGATCCCTCCAAGCATGCATGAATGCGGTGTCGAACCCCATTAAGTGTAGCGCCACCCCGAACCACAGGAAGTGGCTGTGGAGCCTCTCAAGCTCAGCTACTAGCGCCCTCAAGTACTTGGCCCTCTCAGGCGGCTCGACGCCCAATAGATCCTCGATGGTCTGGATACAGGCCGTTGCATGAGCATCGCTACATATCCCGCATATGCGTTCACATAGGAAGACGAGCTGGTTGTAGGTACGTCTAGAGGCGAGCCACTCAATGCCTCTATGGAAGTATCCTGTTTTTAAGTCGGCGTCTACGATCCTCTCTCCCTCGACCTCCAACCTAATGTAACAGCTCTCCTTCAACGCCGGATGGAAGGGGCCGATGGGTATTGAGCAAGTGGTCATCCTGTCACCCCCACTTTCTCAAGGATCTTGGTTAAAGGTATCCTGTGAATGTCTAGCCCTATTTCCCCTGGCTTATAGCCAAAGGCTAGGGCTATGAGCTCAGCTATGTAGATTACAGGCAGATTATACTCAGCCCCAAGCTTAGATTTAAGGTCAGCTTGGCCAACCTCAAACTGCAGGTAACAAGTAGGGCAGGCGACGGCCACCACATCCGCGCCCGCCTCAACAATGGAGCTAAGCTTTAGGTTGAGGGTCTCCTTTAGTGAAAGCTCTTCATCGAAGCTTCGCTGAGGGAAGCCACAACATAACCGCTCAAGCTTATAGTCGACGAGCTCAGCCCCCGTAACTGCCACGAGCTCTTTAAACATCTGCGCCTTAACGTACCAGTCCTCGGGCTTCTTAGATCTATAAAGGTGACAGCCTGGATGAACAGCTATCTTCACCCCCGTTAAGGGCTTAACGACCGCCTGTCTGATGCGGTCGAGGCCGTGTTCATAGAGGGCCTCGATTAGATGCTTCACCTCTATAGTCCCTTGGAACCTTCTGCCGATCTTGGACAGCTCCTTATTCACCCTCTCCTTGGCTTCAGGGTTTTCCTTAAGATGCTCGTTGGCCTCGAACAAGGTCTCGTAACAGCCGTTACACATGGTTAGTACGGGTAACCCCATGCCTTCAGCTATGCTCAGGTTTCTAGCGGCCATCGTTAACCATAACTCCCTATCTAACAGGCCTGTGTAGAAGGGTTCAGGGCAGCAAGAGGTTCCCTCCATATCCCGGTAGGGGATGCCCAGCTTCTCCAACACTTTGCGAGTGGAGGCCTCTATGTTCGGGAAACGTGTCTCTATCCAGCAGCTCCAAAACATAGCATAGCCTGTCAACATAACCACCTCAATACCTCAGCTTTTTACGCTTCCAGTCAAAACCGACTTTTTCATCAAACTTGAAGTCCTGCATTAGCCTGCGTACCTCGTTTAGCGAGGCCTCATCAACGGCAGTGCATTTTACGGCTTCAGGCAAACCTAGCTTAACGCGTTGCCTCTTAGCCGCGAAGGTTAAGGGGAAGCGTAGCCCCGTCGTCAATACCCCCTCAATCCCAGGCTTCTGAGTCTCCGTTACAGGGCCCCTCATAGGCCCTTTAAGCGGATTAAACCCCTCAGGAGCCTCGAAGGGTAGGGATATGTGGCGTGGATCTGGATGCCCCTCAAACTCGATCCCAAACATGTCGCGCACTTCCCTTTCTATCATCCCCGCCCCTGGTATGATGGGAGTGATGGACTCCACCGTCGGCTTCTCCTTCGGAATCTTGACCTTGAGGTTCACGTAACTCCTCCCTATAGCCATATGGTAGATGAGCTCGAAATCCATCCCTAGGTCTACGGCCGAGATCGTAGTGAGCCTAGCGCTTTTTTCGTCAAAAAGCCACCTCGCTATCTCCTTCAACTGGGAGGGATCCACGCGGACTATAAACCTGGTCTCCTTGACCTCCTGTACTTCGTGGACAGCTTCCTTAAACTTACCCTTTAACTCCTCGATAATCTCCTTCACATCCACCACCTCGCCAACGACTCGGCTAACATCCAAGCCCAGTTAAACAGGGGGTCAGGGATCATACCTAGGAGGGCGCAGAGGGCGACTAAGATCAAGGCCACCGCGGCTAAGCCCGTAGCCTCAGTGATCTTCTCAGCGCTTGGCCCAACCTCGCCCGTGAAGACCCTGTTAAACCCTTTAACCACCGCGGCTAACAAGGTTACGGTGGAGAAGGCTACGATTACGACTAGGTCCCACCTGCCCATCTCGGCTAGGACCACGTAGAGCTGATACTCGCTCCACCACGTATTGAAGGGTGGTATACAGGCAAGGGCTAAGCCGCTAGCTATGAAGGCTAACGTGGTTATGGGCATACGTCCAGCCAGCCCTCTAATAGCATCTAGCCTCGTGCTTCCAGCCCTGCTAGCCACGGCGGCTATGCACAGCAACATGGCCAACGCGGCCGGGACTATGTTAACTAGGTGGGCTAGTCCGCCAGCTAGGCAGTGCACA
>CAZVDL010000041.1:1246-6720 GCA_964626365.1 uncultured Nitrososphaerota archaeon | reverse complement strand
TAAGCCCCTTGAGGTCCTCCACGATTAAGCCATGGCCGCGCTCCTTGCACAGCTTAACTATCGCAGCCGAGACCTTATGTAGCTCTGAGCTAATGAGGCTTCGATAGTTCTTCGATAGCTTGCTTAACACCTTCTTCAAGACCCTCCTATCGGCATGATACCTCCTCTGTATGGCTCTCCGCTTAGCGAAGTAGCCGTAGCCTGCCTCCTTGAGCTTGGATAGGTCGTAGACCTCGACTTCTCCATTAGAGGTCGCTAGGGTAACGTTGTCCTCGTTAACGTCAACCGCGGCCCAGCCCCTAGGCTCCACCTTGTCAACGCGCTTTGAGAAGGCTAGACATAAAGCGTTAGGCGTTAGCGTAGCGCTTCTAAGCCTACACCCAGCCTCGATGAACTCCAAGGCCCTCCTATGTAGCGGCATATAAACTCACTCTCTAGGCCTAAGCGGCATCCTCACTCTACTCTCCTCGACCTTCAACGCCTGGCTGGCTATCTTGGCTACGAGCCTCCTAGCCCTCAGGGACTCAGGGCTTAAGCCCCTCCGTAGAGCTTTTCTGTAGTTCTTGAGTATGGCGCAGGCCACCTCTATGGCGCTCAGCGCATACCATGAATGCCACGGGTACCTAGATGAAAGCTCGCGGTAGACCAGCCTAGTGAGCTTAAACCTAGATGTCGCGCCGTGCCTAAGCCCCGCTTGAATGCAGTAATTAATCATGTCCCTGAAGTCCCTTAGAAGCTCGACTGGAGGCTTGAAGGGAACCGTTACTGCCTTGTACGCCTCCAATGCTCAAGTAGCCTCCTTATAACGTCGTCGTAGGGCTCCCTACGGTGAACCTTAAGCTTCTCTAGCTCGGCCCTAACCTCCTTGGAGACCCTTATGCTCGTGGTCCTCTCCCTTTAGGACATCCACCACCAAAGCAGAGACAAGCAGTACTAAAACCTACTGCCCACTAACCATCAAAGTTAACAACCAGCCTGAAACAACCAGCTAGTTAACAGAACCCCGAGGGGTTAAACCTTAACTACTTTTGCTGCAATTAAAGATTTAGGAAACCCTAGACTAGCTGCGTAACCAAGAGCTTAGCGGCGTAGAGGGTTCCACTTGCCGCCTCCAGCCTACAGGGAGAGGGTTGAGGCCTGTAACGAGGTCCTAGCTAAAGTGCTGGCTTGGAGGGTTGATAGCAGAGAGAGGGTGGTGGAGCTCTTAAGGGAGAGCTATGAGCGTAGGGGCATCGAGCCCCTGAGAGGGTGGTCCGCCTACAACCTCTATGACAAGGAGATGGCCTTACTTTACGCTCTCGGAAAGTACGGATTAGGCCTAGACTGGTCTGAGTATCCATATTTATCGAGCATATTTTGGAAGGAGGAGGCCTACGAAAAGGCCTACCGCGGCATATTAGCGGGCACGCCGCCCCCCGAGGCCATTAAGGAGAGCGTGGGCGAGCTAACCCAGGAAGCCGTGTTTAGGGTGCTTAGGCTAGCTGTGTCGTTAGTCGTGTTAGGCTTTGAGCCTGAGGAGCACTTGGCTAAGGTCTTCCACGCCTCGCTAAAACACATGGAGCAGTTTAAGCATAACCTCTTCACTTTCATGAGATTCTACGTCGCCCTTAGGACGGCTGAGCACATAGCTAGCGGCGAAATTAGGTCTAGGAGCGAGAAGGAAGCGTTTAAGCTAGCTCTATGCCTTAAGATGGGGGCTCAAGGCATGGCTCCTCCCGACGACCTGGTCAAGCTTATAGCTAGGTCAGTGTTTAAGGTAGGTGAACGGAGGCTTTTAAGGATCTTCTCCTAACGTATAGGCTAGCTAACCTCTATTAGCTCTAGCGGAGAGCGGTCTAAGACCTTACACCCTCCTCCCTGAATCACCACCGTAGACTCCAGTCCAACCCCCTCGTACCCTGGGAGCACTATTTTAGGCTCCACGGCCACCACCATGTTGTCCCTAAGCTCTAAGTCGTTATCGCCCAGCGTTGGAGGCTCGTCTAGCTCTAAGCCTAGTCCATGACCCACGAACGGCACCTTCCCTTCACCTCTACCCATAAAGCCCTCCTCAAAGCCAAGCTCCCTGGCCATGTTAATAGCCCTCCCATAAACCTCGCTGCACTTAACCCCTGGCTTAAGGCTCTCGGCCACGAGAGCCCTATAGATCTCGCTTACAGCGTTGAAGGCTTCTAAAACTTCAGGCTTAGCCCTACCTACGACGAACGTCCTGGTTACGTCGGCGGTGTATCCCTTAAACCTACCAGACAAGTCAATCCACACTACGTCCCCTCGCTTAATCTTCTTCGGCGTACTGCCGACGGGACATGCGCTACTAAGCCCTGGCCCAACGCCAGCTGAGCTTAACCTGCTAGGTTTAACTGAACCCGGAGACAACACTACGAGGTTAGGCATGTAGTCCCCCCAGCTCCTCATGTTCAGGTAGCCGTCATGGCCTACGAGGCGAAGCAGCCTCTCAAGCTGGCTAGCCGCGTCAACCTCCGAGACTCCCTCAGCCAACACGTTGGGGACCTCCTCTAAGACCTCGTCGCACTGCCTAGCCGCTCTCTCCACTAAGCTAAGCTCCTCAGGGCCCTTAATCATCCTCATCTTAAGTATGACCTCGGATACGTCCGTAAGCCTCCATGGACCATTAAGCCTACGATATAGCTTGGCGGGTAGTACTTCCTCCTCTACGCCGACGACCTTAGCCTTTAGTTCCTTAACGTAACTTAAGATAGAGCTTAACTCCTTCGCTTTTAAACATTTAAAGGGAGTTTCAATGCGTGCTCTCTCAAACCACCTAACTATAAAGAGCTGGGGCTCACCGCTTGAAGGTACGATCAGCGTCCCTCGTTGAGCGGTCCCAGCTAAATAGTAAAGGTTAACTGGGCTCATTATAAGGGCGGCGTCGATACCTTCCCTCCTCAACTCTCCTTGAAGCTTATCGACTCTCTCCTCGAAGATTCTCGGCTCACCCTCTAACAGCCCTCAGCACCCTGTATTATAGTCGAAGGTCCCTCTTAAGCCTTTAACTCCTTCTTCATTAACCTCCTCCTTTCCTCATCCCTCAACTCTCTTCTTAGAAGCTTGCCTACCTTGCTCTTAGGTAGCGCGTCCCTAAACTCTATGTAGTGTGGGACCTTGTATGGTGCAAGCCTCTCCCTACACCACCTTATTAAGTCCTGAGCGCTTACACCCCTAACGTCCTCCTTTAACACGACGAACGCCTTAATCCTCTCGCCTACAGCTGGGTCGGGTACTCCTACGACACAGGCTGCTAAGACAGCTGGATGGTCTTGAAGCACAGCTTCAACTTCAGCTGCGGAGACCCTATAAGCCTTGTATTTTATCGTGTCAGCGGCTCTATCAACGAAGTATATATTGCCTTCACTGTCCATCTTAACGTAGTCGCCCGTCCTAAACCATACTCTACCTTCAAGGGTGATAAAGGACTTCTTTGTCTCTTCCGGCCTATCTATATAGCCTGGAGGCATATCGTCGCAGCTAACTAAGAGCTCGCCTGGAGTATCTACGGGGACGGGTTCTAGAGTATCGGGGTCTACGACCTTAAAGAGCCGGCTCGGCATAGCCCTACCAACGTAGGGTGGGGCAGGGTCTGGGTGTTCAAGGTCGGTTACCGAGTATACCACCATCTCCGTCGAGCCATAGACTTCATGTATCGGCACCCCTACCTTCTCCTTCCACCGTCTATAGATCTCTAGGGGTAGAACGTCGCCAGCGCTCCAACAATACTTAAGCGAGCTTAGATCGTACATGTCGAACCTGTCGTTTTCAAGTAGCATACGGTAGAGCGCTGGCACCCCAGCAAAGAGCGTGGCCTTATACCTCTGGATGGAGTCTAGGATAGGGTCGGTGCCTACACCCCTAGGTAGTAGCACCGCTGTGTTGCCCCTATATATGATGGTGCCGAAGAACATATCCTGCCAGAACATGTGGAATAGTGGGCCTGCGAACACGAATACATGCTTAGCCTCCTCTATATGCCTAGAGTACCTAGATACGATGTCTTTAAAGCCGGTAACAACGAACCTATGAGTATGAGGTATCCCCTTGGGGAGTCCAGTGGTGCCTCCGGTGTAAAGTATGTGCGCTATATCTGTGTCCTTAACTTCTACCTCCGGTGGCTTTGAAGAGCTTTTAAGTAGATCCTTAAACCAGTAGATATCCTTGCCCTTCTTTACCTTCCCCTCAGGCACCCTATCGAAGATCTCGCCTATAACCCTCTTCCACCACGGCAGCAAGTCAGCCATATTGGACCATATAATTCTCTTCACAACCTTAGCCTTACCCATTACGTCTAGGGCGTAGCCAAAATTCGTGTCACCACAAATTATGGTTTCAGCCCTCGAGTTCTCAGCCATATAGCTAACCTCGTAGGGCGTATAGATGGGCGATACGGGCACCGGTATAGCGCCTATTTTTTGTAGCCCCAAGTAGGCGATAACCCATTGAGGGCTATTACCTATGTATAGTATAGCCCGATCGCCAGGCTTAACGCCGAGCTCAGAAATCCCTGAAGCAAACCTGTTTATAAGCTCCTTTAACCTTGTATAGGTGAAGACCTCTCCAAGGTATATTATGGCGGCTCTATCAGGGTATTTGTTACATGCATAATCAAAGCCGTCGAAAACCCTCGCAACATCCTCTGCCATGCCCTGACACCAGACCTCTAAAAAAGTTGAAGCTATATAAATTTTCTAGTCGTCTCAAAAGGCGATTAGACAGCATAAAAACTTTTAAACTCAGAAATAGAAGAACAGGGACTCTGGTGAAGGATAGATGCCTAAAAAGGTCATGTATGCAATCATAGCTATCGTAGTGATAGCAGTAGCTGTCGGCTTAGGTTACTACTTAACACTACCTAGAGCCCCTCCACCTAAGAAGTACATAGTGCTTGGCGCCCCCCTAAGTACAGCCTACCTCTATGGCTTTAGCGCTGAGAAGGGTTTACGCCTAGCGGTGGAGGAGATTAATGAGGCTGGAGGGGTTAAAGTCGGAGGTGAGACTTACTACTTTAAGCTGGAGGTCATGGACACTAGGGACCTAGAACCCGGCGTCCCAGTATCCGAGGCGCTTATGGTGGTAGAGAAGCTAATAACCGAGAAAGGCGCCGACATACTTATTGGTGGGCCTGTACGCTCTGAGGCAGCCTTAGCATGTATGGACTTAGACGCTAAGTACCATATAGTCCACATATACACCACCGGCACCTTAACGCCTAAGCTACATAAAAGGATAGCCGAAGAATACGACAAGTATAAGTGGATCTTCAGGATAACGCATGAAGCCGCTGGGCTATCCAAGGAGGCCCACGAGATACTATCGTACCTAAGGGACAAGTATGGCTTTAACAAGGTCTACATAATGGTTCAGGATGTAGCTCACGCTAGGGCCATAGGCAACATACTCAAGAAGATGCTGGTTGAGGAGGGTGGCTGGGAGGTCTGGGGCCCTGACATATACCCGACAGG
>CAZVDL010000041.1:0-1146 GCA_964626365.1 uncultured Nitrososphaerota archaeon | reverse complement strand
GACCCTGAGAAGCTGGTTAAGGCCTTAGAGGAGACCGACTACATGGGGCCCTACGGTAGGATAAGGTTTGACCCCAAGAGCCACCAAGTAATACAGAGTTACGACCCAGACGAGGGAGCTGTAACTTGTTGGTTCCAGTGGCTTGACGGTAAAAGGGTCCAGGTATGGCCTCCTAACCCAGAGGTTAGGTTATCCGATATACAGATACCGCCCTGGCTAAAGGCTGCTGGTTAACACCACCATTTTTTGGTGGTTAAGTTGATGGACGTGCTGATATATGGCTTAATAAATGGCGTGATCCTAGCTTTAATAGCCTCAGGATTCTCACTTTGCTACAGCGTTAGTAGGCTCGCTAACTTCGCTCACGGAGCTCTATATATACTGGCTGGATTGACCGCCTGGACGATACTCCAACCTCTTCATTTAAGCTATCCTCTAGCCTTCTTGGGGTCCCTCGTCCTCACGGCTTTGATAGGGCTGGCGGTCTATGAATTCATGGTTATAAGGATTAGGGGTATGGAGGCCTCCGAGATCATCTTAACCTTCGCCCTCTCGCTAGTCATCATAGAGCTACTTAGATACCTCGGCTTTGTAGGCCCCCGCTTTACGCTCCCCGCCATCGCCACGGGTAAACTCGACGTATTGGGCGTCCCAGTAGATTATCACCGCATAGCTATAATAGCTGTGGGAGCGGCCCTGACCGCCTCGCTATGGCTCTTTACGCACCACACTAAGGCAGGCTTGGCGCTGAGGGCCATTGCCCAGGACGACCAGGTGGCTATGATGCTTGGTATCGACTCAGACTTAACCGCGGCCTTAGGCCTATCCCTCGGCTCAGCGCTGGCCGCCCTCGCAGCCTTAACGGTGCTTCCACTAGGCGCTATAACCGTCGAGTCGGGTTATGGAGCCTTAATACTCGCTATAGCTGTAGCCATTATAGGAGGCCTTGGAAGTGTGACGGGCTCTTTCCTAGCCGCTATGGTCCTAGGCTACGCCATAGTGCTGGTCTCTAAGCTGATAGGTCCCCAGTATCAAATGGTGGTTTCGCTAGCTGCTATAGTGATAATCCTCATCATAAGGCCGTCAGGCCTCCTAGGTAAGCAGAAGGAGTTAGAGGAGAGGGTTTAGGATGGAGGCGAGGAGGAA
>CAZVDL010000040.1:0-7251 GCA_964626365.1 uncultured Nitrososphaerota archaeon | reverse complement strand
TAGCCATAGCGTTGAGGGCTTGGTAATGGCGAAGTAGGCTGCGAAGAGGATGGCGGCTAGCCAGTTTATGATGTAGGCTCTTCGCTGCCACCCTAGCTTTGATAGGGTTTGGGCTGCTTGTAGGGCGGCGTAGCCGTGTCTAGTTAAGGTATATCTGCCGTCTTCTTCCTTGATTAGGCCTTGGAGCTTCTTTAGGTGGAAGTCTAGGTGGCCGCTGCTGTCTATTTTAAGCCTATGTTTGAGCTGGGAGAAGCTTAGTGGTTCTTTGGCTAGGAGGCGGAGTATCCTTAGCCTTAAGGGGTGTGAGATGGCCTCGAAGGCCTCAGCCTCCTCCATCTAGGACCCCGGGCTAAGCGTGGGCTCCCGGCCGGCTTAACTCTAGCCTCCTAGACCGTGGCTATGCATTTAGCCTCCTCGGTCGTTACCCCTGGGTGGCGGCGCGCCATTTAGCCAGCTTACGCCTTATGAGGTGGCTGGAGGGTTTACATGTCCCCTTGAGGAGCTCGAGCTCGAAGCTTTCATAGACCCGGCAGACGGCTTCGCCGCGCTCAAACTTTAGGATTTCGAGGACACCGCATACCTCGTTTACGAAGAAGGTTTCCCCTAGACATCACGTGTGCTTAGAGGCTATGCTGCTCTTTACCTTTGCTGCTCAAACCTACGACGCAGCAGTATACCGGTTATATATTATTAGGGTCCGGCTGAAGGCGCATGATAATGGTAATACGCTGGTATTACACCTGTATTTAAGTTTATCCTTGCTTGGAGACGGGCCTTGTCTCAGGCTGGGTATTACTTAGAGCCCTGTCTGAGCTACTTGAGGTGCACGTGGGGGCTATGTGGGTAACCGCAAGTCTTAAAACTGCTAGCTTCCGGCTCCCACGTGGACAAGTGGACGCTCAATGGACACGGCTTGGGACAGTCTACGCCGCCCTAAACAGCTTCTCTAGAGCTCTGATTCTGCTGTGCGCGTTGAAACGTCCTCGATGGCTGCTAACCGTTATTAAGGCACGCCTACCTCTAAGCTTAGATGTACGGGGTAGACGACGTTAAGCCTCTCCTCGACCTCTACCTATCTATGCTTAGGTCTCATTTTGGGGGGAGGCTTGTCTCAGCCGCTGTCTATGGGTCAGTGGCTAGGGGGGAAGCTAGGCCTGAGAGCGATATAGACCTTCTCTTAGTGGTAGAGGGCCTGCCCTTTTACGTGGACGGCAGGGTGGTGGAGCTATCGAGGGTTAAAGCTAAGCTTCGATCTCACCCTTTATATTGGGAGTTCTACGAGAGGAACCTTCCTAGGCATTTCTCGGAGGTGGCTTTAACCCCAGAGGAAGTTGAGAGGCACCCTCCAATACTCCTGGATATCTGTGTTGAGGGCGTGATCCTAGTGGATAAGGGGGGCTTCCTGCAACGCCAGCTAGACGAGCTTAGAAGGAGGCTTGAGGAGCTGGGCGCTAGGAGGGAGCGTGGCAGGGAGGGTTGGTATTGGGTCTTAAAGCCCGACGCTAAGTTCGGCGAGGTGATTAAGCTGTGAACAACGTGGAGATGGCTAGGGACTACTTAAGCCGAGCTAAACGGTGTTTAAGGGAGGCTGAGCTCGCCCTCAATGAGGGGGACTCTCCCATGGCGGTGAGGAGGGCTCAAGAGGCCTTAGAGCTAAGCGTTAAAGCCACGCTGAGGATGCTTGGAATCGAGTACCCCAAGTCCCACGATGTAAGCGACGTGCTGCTTAGACACAGGGATAAGCTTCCTCAACCCATTAAGGAGAAGGTTGAAAATCTTGCATCGCTCGTCTCAGAGCTGGCCTCGGTTAGAGGGCCAGCTTTCTATGGCTATGAAAGGGAGGGGATCCCCGCTAGCCAGGCTTTCAGCTTAGCCTACGCTGAGAGGGTTGTAGGGGAGGTTAAGAAACACGTGAAGGACATCGACGAAGCCATGAGCCTCAGTCGTTAGGCTTACCTTTATATGGGCGTCCTCCTACAGGTGTCTATAGGCGATGAATGGAAGCGCCTTGCTGAGGCGTGATGAACGTGGAGTACCTATGAGCCCTCGCTTTAAGCGCCTGCATGGATGTTTAAGTGCCTCGTCGAGCTGAGGGTTATTAAGGCCTAGGGATGCCAGCTAGCTGGGCTGAGCGCCTCGAGGAGCTCTTAGCCTTCCTCGATAGGCACGACCCTAACAGGGGCTTTAGGTTTGAGGGCGAGGCTAAGGAGGTCTTCGATAGGCTTAGTAGGGGGGTTAAAAAGGCCTTTATACGTGAGGCTGTGGGCGCTAGCTCGATTAAGAGGGCTAAGGACTGGATTAAGACGTTTAGGGACGAGCTTGATAGGTGCGCTAGGGCGCTGGGGGCTAGGGGCTTCCTGTTATCCAAGGAGCTTAAAAGCTTCATAGAGGACCCCGAGGCCCACCTAGAAAAGAAGCTACAGTTCTACCTCTACGATCTATTGAGGGGAAGGGTCTCCAGGGAGGAGTTTGAGGAGAAGGGTAGGGCGGCGGTTACCACGTCGCTTATGACCAACCTCCGCTCGGTGTACCAGGACTGGGTGCTGCTGGCTTTATGGTCTATTATGGCGGAGGACCACGGCGCCGAGATAGCCTACCCTGAGCATAGATGCCTACACCTAGAGAGGCTGGGTAGGCAGAGGCTGGGGGAGATCAACCCCAACCTCATCCTACACGTGTGGGGCAGGGGCTCCCTGAGCTTCTTCCTGGAGGCTCCTAGGCCTGTGGGCTGGGAGGACACCTCGGACTTAATGAAGGCTTGGAGGCTCTACGTGGCGCTGCGGCCCGACATAATGGTCCACGGGGGCCTAGTCATGAACCTCGTGGATCCCTCGCGCGACCCGCCCATAGCGCCCCCCGACGTGATCATAGAGTGTAAGGAGCTCGTGGACTGGTACATTAGGGTTAGGGACGTTAAGGGCCCGCTCGCTAAGCCTTTAACCGTCGAGGAGTGGAGGAGTAAGTGGATCCAGGGGCTCTACGAGGGCCTAGCCGACATACTGGGCGTGACTCCCAGTAAGGCGGCTGAGCGCGTAAAGGAGCAGCGTGGGCTTAGGTTGAGGGAGGACCACGTGGTCGTATTGTACAGGTCGTTCTACAGGCCTAGGGCCATGTACCTCGTGTGTAGGGCTAGGACCCCAGGCGACGTTAAGAGGTACTTGGAGGGCGAGGGGGTAACTGTCATAGACGGCGTGGGCTTTAGGAGGGACGCGTTGAGGGTGTTGGCGGAGGAGGTGGTGAAGGTAGCTAGGCCCTCCACTAGGCTCGAGGAGCTATCAGCTAGGCTGCTAAGCACGCTTAGCGGGGCTGGCGTTAAGCTCACGCCTCAGGGATTAGTGGAGTCGGCGTTAAGGTATGTCGAGGAGAGGCTTCAGGACTTCGCTGGGTGGCTGAAGAACACCGCTCCCCCCGAAGCTTAAAGGCTGTATGGATGGAGGCCTCGACGCGCTACTCCATGTACTCTATGACGGTCTCGCTCCCCTCAGGTAGGAAGCGGGACTCGTTTAGCTTAACCTTCCTCCCCGCGAGCTTCTCGAATATAGCCATGGCTATTAGGCCGTGGAGGCAGGTTACGCCGCTAGGCTTTAAAGCCTCGTGGACGGCTTTAGCGTAGATGCATTTATCGATGCCCAGCAAGTACTTGTTTGGCCCCAGCTTCTCGAGCCTCGCCCCCTCCACCAGGCCGATATCTTTGAGGAGCCCCAAGTAGTTTTGGAGGACCTCGTCTAGGTCCTCGCCTTTGACCAGGTCGATGCCCACGGCCTCCGAGATGGTCCTCACCGCGTCTAGGAGCGGCGGTACAAAGATCGCAGAGACGGGCCCTAAGACCTCCCGGGTCGCTTTCTGGTACGCGAATAGGAGGGAGTGGAGAAGTAGCTCAGCGTTTAAGTCCTTTACATCTATACTCATTTACTCAGCTCCTTCCCTATTAAAGGAGGACTTTAAAGCTTTAAGCTTTTCCTTACTCAATCGAGGCCTACTTTAACCCGAGCCCCTTCAACAGCTCCTCGAAGCTTTCACGGCTCAACGTCCTCTTGTAGCGCTTAAGGAGCTCGAGGGTCCTCGCTTTGAAACTCTCATCGAGCCTTAGGAGCTCAGCCACCCTCTTAGCGGCCCAGCCCCCTATGAAGAGGTACTGCGCTATGGAGGTTACGTTGCCCGGCCTCCTATCGAGGCTGGCGCTCTCGAAGTCTATGATCACCGGGTCTAGGCCCTTCACGATCACGTGTTTATCAGCTCTCACCAGCTCTCCGTGGTCGAGCCCTATACGGTCCAGCTCGTAGCACTGAGCTAACAGCTTACCCGCCACCTCCCTAACCTCCTCGGGCTTAGGGCCCCGCTTAAGCCACTCAGCCATGGGTAGGCCCTCTACGTACTCGGAGGCCAAGAAGTTCCTCGTGGCCCCTAGGAGCCTCGGCCCAACCCCCACGCTGTTAGCTTTCCTAAGCAGCTCGGCTTCGCCTAGGAGCGAGGGCCTATCAGCGTCCACCCTCCTAACCTTCAACGCCGCCTTAACCCCCCTCACCCTAGCCGCCACGACGACCCCTACGCAGCCCTTGCCTAGCACCTTCACCCCGTCGATCAGCGTCCCGCCTTCCTCGAGGAGCTCCTCAACCCCCAGCTCCTCAAGCTCCCTGAGCCTAGCCTCGAGCTCCCCTTCCACGACCCTAGGGTAGCATAGGACCCTCCTCCACCTCTTCACGTCTACCTTCACGGCCGTTTAACCCCTCGAGGCCTCCTCGTAGGCCCTAAGCCACCGAGGCCTACCGTCTAAGAGCTCGGATAGATGCTCCCGGTAGCCCTCGTATTTGTCTAGGAGCTCAGCCACCTCCACGTCTACGTAGACCCTCCCTTTCCTTAAGCCCTCAGCTACCGCCCTGCCCAGCCTAGCTCTAGCCCCTTCCCTCATCAACACCTCGGCTACGTCCACCAGCCTCCTCGAGGGGTATGAAACCCACCTCCACCCTTCAAGCCTAGGCCCCTTAAGGTCCCGGCCCAGGTGCCTCAAGAGGAACTTAGACTCGTGCTCGCCCAGCTGGGGGGGTGGGCCTAGCTGCCTCTTTAAGCGGGGGAGCTTAACGTGGGCCAGCTCAAACGTGAACACCGCTACGCGCTCCTCGTCGCTCCAAGCACCTTTATCCAACACCTCGAAGCCCTCGTTTAGCAGCAGAGTCTCCAAGCCCTCCAGGCTCTTATGGAGCTGTCCCCAGAGGATGTCGGGGGCCATCCTGGCTACGGGGACCTCCAAGGCGGCTAGGTGGGTGCCCCTCTCCTCCAACGCCTTGCCTAGGGCCTCGCGGGTTAAGGCTCGAGGGGGAGGAGGGTGGAAGAAGAGCTCGCTGGGCTTAGCTAGGAATAAACGTGAAGCCGCCGAGAACTCGGCCATCTTCTGGAGCGATAGCGCCGCCGCCACGTTGCGCCTAGCGTCGACGGGGTCTACGACCACCAGGGGCTGGTTAAACAGCCTCCGCGGCTCCTCGAGGTCGTGGTAGTGGCCGGCGGGGTCTAAGACCACCTCGCCCGGCCTCCACTCTGAGGCCGCCCTTAAAGCCTCCTCGAAGCCCCCGTAGCTTAACACCAACAGCTCGCAGAGGTAGCCTGAGAAGCCCTGGACCTTGATCTCGGCCCCGTAGACGCCGCAGCCCTTCATGAAGCCCTTGAGGAGCCTAACCTCGTCCTTAAGCCTCTCGTCGAGCCTAGACTTGATGAAGGCGGTGTGGAAGGGTGTCCTATCCACCGCGGTGACCTCTCCTTCAAGCCTATCCAGCCTGTAGCAGGGCACTATGTCCACCCTGTACCCCGATATGAAGGCCTGTATGTAGGGGTGCTCAGCGTAGCTCTCAATGTAGTCGCCGCCGGCCGCCGCCCTAGCTATCTTAAGCCCCACCTCCTCCAGCCCCCTCCTACCCAGCTCTCTGGGGAGCTTGAGGAAGACGTCGACGTCCCTGTCCCCGCTGATCCAGGTGTCCTTGGCTATCGACCCCTCCACGCTCACCTCTAGATCCACGCCTAGCCTACGAGCCTCCTCTAACGCTCTCTCCTCGACTAGCTTAACGACCTCCTCCACCCTTCTACGCTCCTCGACGCTAGGCCTAAGCCTTCTCAACACCCTATTCTTCAGCTCTCCTAGCTCCACAGCCACGGGCACTTAGAGCTTAGTGAGCTAAAAACCTCACCTTCCATAACCAATATGGCTACGTTTAGTCTTTAAGAAGCTTGAGCAAGCATGTATCCATGGCGCGACAGTATTCAAGTCTCTTGAGGGCTTAAGGGAGGCCGTCGAGGGCTGACGTAAACTTTAGACCCTTGGAAAGGCTTGAGGAGAGGGAGCATGGACAGCCAAAGCCACTTTGACGTTGCTATACCTCTTACTGAAGATATATGACGAGTTTATAGTGAAGGCACCAGCTGACGTGCAGCTGGTTTTCTTAAGGGGGCTGTGGCTGGGTGACGGATACGTAGGGCGTACCATTGAATTCTATAACACTGACCCAAAACTCATTAAGACAGTAGGCGTGCTACTGAAAATGCATGGAATGAAACACACTATGTGGGGGCCATACCTTCCAAGCGGTCGAGGAAAGAAGCCGATATACTGCGTCCATATACGGGAGCAGTTAAGGGAGAGTTTCCTTAAATTGATAGGGCTCGCCAGGAGCCCTCCACGCCCAGCTGAACACCCTGCTTAAGCCTCTAGGCTTCCCGCCCGAGAAGGAGGCCTTCGTCCCCCACATTACGCTGGCCAGGGTGAAAAGTTCCAGGAACCTATCTAACCTTGCGTTTAACTTACTCCAACAACCTGAGGTTTACCCAACGTCCCCCTTCAAAACCTTTTGCCTTCTCAGCCGCCCTGCCAGGGCTTAACGATATATAGGCGGGATGGGGATAGGCTATGAAGAGGCTTGGCTGGAGGTAGCCGCGATGGAGAGGGTGAGGTGCTTTATCGCGATCGACGTCGACGATCCTCCCATCCTAAGCGGCCTCCTGTCAGTCCAGGAGGAGATGGCTAGGCTCGGCTGCGACGTTAAGCTCGTCGAGAGGGAGAACATACACTTAACCCTGCGCTTCCTGGGCGAGATACCCCCTGGCCTAGTGGAGGAGGTTAAGAAGGCCCTGGATAAGCTGAGCGGCGAAGCCTTCGATATGAGGCTGCAGGGCCTAGGCGCCTTCCCCACGCCCGCTAGGCCTAGGGTGGTGTGGGTAGGCGTAGCTGAGGGCGCTGAGCAGCTTAAAGCCCTCCACGCCCAGCTG
>CAZVDL010000039.1:0-8580 GCA_964626365.1 uncultured Nitrososphaerota archaeon | reverse complement strand
GGCTTCAATTATAGCTGTGGCCTGTCCATTCTGCCTAGTGAACCTTGAAGATGCAATTAAGACAGTAGGAGTTGAAGAAAGGTTGAAGGTGATGGATATAGCCGAGCTGTTATTAAGGAGCGTTAAGCCTTAAGCTTCCTCAACTGTTCTTTAAGGGCTTCAACGACCTTAAACAGGTCGTCTACTACGCCGTAATGGGCCACGTTGAAGATTGGGGCGTTAGGGTCCTTATTGACTGCTATTATGAGCTCTGAATCCTTCATGCCCATTACGTGCTGAAAAGCACCGCTAATACCGAGGGCTAAGTAGAGCTTAGGCTTCACCGTTTTACCTGAGCTACCAACCTGCCTATCTTTGGGGAGCCAGCCTTTATCAACTATGGGCCTAGAACACGCTAGAACACCGCCCATCATCTTAGCTAACTCCTCGACTATGGGTATGTTCTTGGCGTCCTTGATTCCTCTACCCACGCTGACTATGATGCTCGACTTGGTAATATCAACCTCCGTAGGCGGAGGCTCTATGTAACCCACGGTCCTCTTAGCCTTAGGTTCACTTAACGCTACGTCGACTTTAACCACCTTGCCCGGCGCCTGTCTAGGCTTAGCTGGCCCTACAGCCCCAGGCCTCAAGGTAACTATGTAACCTTCAGCCTCGCGCAACACCAAGTCAGCCATTACCTTCCCGCCATAGAGCTGCCTAGTAACCTTTAACCTGCCCTCAGCCAGTTCAACTTTAACGCAGTCTGTGGCTAAAGGCATGCCTAGCCTAATAGCCAAGCTTGGAGCTAGCTCCATGCCCATGGAGGTATGCCCGAGTATTACAAGCTTAGGCCTACGCTCCTTAATTAAGCCCGTTAAGGCCTCGACGTAGGCCTCAGAGTTAAAATGTTTTAGGTACTCGTTGCTTAAGTATAGAACCTCATCGGAATACCTGGCCAGCTCATTGGCTAGGTCGTCGACGTTGAAGCCTAGTAAAGCGCATACAGTAGCTGGGATCCCAGGGAACTGAAGTGGTAAGTTTAGTAGCTCGTAGGTTACATCGCGTAGCGAGCCTAGCCTATGCTCAGCTACCACTAAGGCCTCCACTGTCAAGCTAGCAACCCCCTCTCCTTAAGTATCTCGATGATCCTTTGAGCTACCTTATCAGCTGGCCCTTCAAGGAGCTCAGCTCTCCGCTCAACCTTAGGTATGTAGAGACTCATGAGCTTAAGCCACGACCCCTCCTCGCCCAGCTCCTCCCTCTTTAACCCTAGCTCCTCAGCCTTAACCACTCTAAGCGGTTTTTTAGAGGCCCTCCTAATGCCCATTATGGACACGTACCTAGGCTCATTGATGCCAGTCTGTATAGTTAATAGTGTGGGCGTCCTTACCTCAACAACCTCTTCTAACCCCCCTTCAAGCTCACGATGAACCTTAACCCAGCCTCTCTCCAACACCTCTAGCCTTTTAACCAAGGTTACATATGGTATACCTAACATCTCGGCGACGAGCTGCCCAACGAGCGAGTAGGAGTCGTCTGATGCTTGAACTCCGGTTAAGATGAGATCGTAGCTTAACTGTCTAATCGCCTCCTTTAACACCTTAGCTATCACGTAGGCGTCAGCCCCTTCAACAGCCTCCCCATCGATCCTTATAGCCTCGTCAGCCCCTTTAGCGAGGCACTTCCTTAAAACCTCTTCAGCTTCGTCGCCGCCGACGGTGATAGCCGTCACCCTGCCCCCTAGGCGCTCTTTAAGTCTTAACGCCTCCTCGAGCGCGTAGTCATCCCACTCGTTTATGTCGTAGGCGGCACCCTTAATCCTCAACCTCTTACCGGATTCGTCGACCTCAAACTCGGCTTCAGCATGCTCAGCTACTCTTTTCACGCACACCACTATGTCCATGCTCCCACCTGTTAAAGGTACCTAGAGAGCCTTGGCAACTGTTTATTTAAGACTTTTTTAGCGGCGTAGATTATGGCGTTAGCGTAGAGTATAGCGAAGTCTGAGGCGTCCTCAGCAGGTACGCCGAGCTCTAAGGCCTCCTTACCGTAAAGGACGAGCAGTTTATCCTCAAACTCAGGTGAGTACTTCTGGAGGATGAAGTATAGGCTGAGGCCTTTAAAGGGCGAGAACTTAATAGCCCACTCAGTGGCGTCATCAATTTTAAGGTCTACCAACGCAGCCCCTAAAGCCTCAGCTACCTTGACCATGTCACCTCGGTTTAAGAGGCCTATCACGGCTAATCTTTGCTTAAGGGACTCCTCCACGAACCTATGGTGAGCTTGGCCCCCCTCAAAGGACCTAATGTCTATGAGCGAGCCTGGCTCAACCCTCTCCATTAAAGGCCCCTAGCCAAGCTAGTTGATACAAGCCTATAAAGTTTAAGAGCCTCCTCCTTAGGGTTAGACGACAGCACTATGGACCTACCTACGATTAGAAAGTCGGCACCAGCCTTTACAGCCTCACTGGCCGATCCACCCTGATACCCTACGCCGGGGGAGTATACGTGCGATCTACCCTGAGCCGCTCTCTTAACCCTTGAAACTATGCTAGGCCTCGTAGCCGCGACTATGAGCCCATCAGCTCCTCGACCTATAGCCTCCTCGAGGAGCACCTCGTATAGCGCCTTGAGGGTTAAGGTCGACCTATTGAGGATTAAGGCCTCGTAGTACCTTGAGGCCCCCGGATGACTCATGTAGACTAGCTCCAGGATTCCTCGATTAAAGCTCCTAGCTACCTCATACACCGGCTCTAATCCTTCCTCCCACCCAGTTAGGGGACTTACAGTTAGAGCGTCAAATCCGGCGTTAAAGAAAAGCTCAGCCATCACCCTGTTCGTACTGCCTATATCGTTGACCTTGCAGTCCATTATGGCTGGTAGCCCCCTATCATGGATAGCCGAGGTCAGTTTGCTGAGGTCCTCTAAGCTTAATGGTATCGAGAGATGACGGTTTACCTTAACAGCCGCCAGGTACTCGTAGGTTTCGTCTAGGATCCTCAACGCCCTATCAAGCAGCGAGGGGCCCGTCAAGTCTAATGCCAGCACTATCCGCGACTTTGACCTACACATTATGTCGAAGAAGTGCAAGCTTATCTCCAGGCCTTAAACGAGAGGGAGGACCTTTTAGTTTCGCGCCTCTAGGTTTCTCTGGGTCAGCATAAAACCGTTGAGTCAATAAACCTACACTCTTATATGGGGGATGTCCTCAGTTTTAACGACAAACCCATGGCCCCCTCAGAGGTTTACTTCCTAGACTACTCCAAGGGCTACGACATACTTGAAGGTATAAAGAGGCTCTTTAGGGAAGCTGGCTTTGGGAGGGTGCTTAAGGGAAAAGTGGCGGTTAAGGTTCACATAGGCGAGATGGGTAATACGACCTACTTAAGGCCTGTCTTTGTACGCGTAGCCTTAGAGGCCTTGAAGGAGATAGGCTGCGACGCTTTCATAACTGAGACCACCACCCTCTACCCTAAAAGACGTTTTACCCCTGAGGGATGCTATGAGGTAGCTCAACTCCACGGCTTCACTGAGAAGCTAGGAGCGCCCTTCATAGTGGCTGACGGAGAGGGACAGGGGGTAAAGGTGAAGGTGGATAGACAGGTTGAAGGATGTGAGCTAGGAGAGGTAGAGGTGGCCCCAGCTATAGCTAAGGCTGACTCCCTACTACTGTTAGTACACGCTAAGGGCCATCTCCTAGCCGGCTTCGGAGGGGCTTTGAAGCACTTAGCCATGGGCTGTGTAACTAAAGCTAGTAAAGCAGCGCAACATGCAGCCTGCGGGCTCAAGTTTAACGCCGAGCTATGTAATGGCTGTGGCAAATGTGTCGAGGCGTGCCCCTTTGACGCCCTTAGGCTTGAAGACGGTAGGCCTATGAGGGACTTAGCTAAGTGCATGCATTGCAACTCCTGCATGTTTGCCTGCCCAAACGGAGCTTGGAGCTGGCCTGAGGAGGGTAAGGCTGGGTTTCAAGTATACTTAGCGCACGCAGCCTACGCCGTGGCTAACTTCTTTAGAGGTAGGCTGGCCGTGCTCAGCTTCGTCCAGGACGTGACCCCCCTATGTGACTGCGCTACACCAGCAGGTAGACCCTTAGTGCCAGATGTAGGTGTACTAGCGTCCCTCGACCCTGTAGCAACAGATGCAGCCGCGTTGGACTTGATAGACGTGGCAGCCTCAGTTACGTGGCATAGCGCGAGGCCCCCCAACTTCCTATCTAAGGTGAACGGGGTCGACCCTAAAAGCCACTTAAGGGTTGCCGAGCGCCTGGGCGTGGGCAGTACTCTTTATAGGTTGATTACGCTAGAATGGCGATGACCTTGAAGGTAGCACTGCCGGTGTGGCCTAAGGCCGGCTCGATAATTAAGGCCCTTAAGAAAGCGAACGAGTATGGATTTGATTACGTCGAGGTCTCCCTCGATTATCCATGGCCTGAGAGGCTATCTAAAGCCATAGAGGAGATCAAGGACGCCAAGGCTAAGTACGGCGTGGAGGTGGCTATCCACGCGCCTTGGAGGGACGTGGCGCTAGCCAGCCCTAGGCCTATGTTGAGGGAAGCCGCCCTCAAGCTCTACGAGCAATGCTTAGAGTTCGCCTCAAAGCTTTCAGCCATATACTTCAACCTACACATAATGTCCAGGGAAGCGTGGAGTATTGAGGGGGTTAGAGAGGAAATGGAGGAAGCGGCCCTAGCCTCCATTAACTACATAGCTGAGAAAGCTAGAGGATATAGCATAGAGATTACCGTTGAGAATAACCCTGAGCCTCTCTTTGGAACCCCCAACACGCTAAGTAGGATCATCGAGGGCTGTGGAGTTAAGCTATGCTTAGATGTGGGACATGCTGCGTGCTCAAAATGGATAGTGGAGCATAGAGGACTTGACGAGTTTAGGGAGGATTTAAGCTTAGAGGGCTGGATTAAGCGGTTTAAAGGCAAGGTGCTAGTAGGCCACCTACACGACTACGACGTTGAAGGCGAGAGCTTCTACGACCACTTAATGCCAGGTGAGGGGTCGGCTAACGTTAAGGAGAATCTAAGGCTACTAAAGGAGGCTGGCTGCCGAATGCTTGTTTTAGAGGTACACTGGGCATCTAAGCGTAAACCGGCTAAGTTTAAGGATTTAAGGAAAGCCCTGGAGATCGTTAAAGTTTGGTTAAGATAAATAACCCCCTAAGCGCTAATAGATTGATGGCCGGGGAAAGCTTGGAGGAACTTTTAAGGAGGAGGTACGAAAATCTGCCTCCACAGCTAACTCCATTAGCCTCTCCATGGCTTAATGAAGTTCTACCCGCGTTAATTTCGTTAGGGAAAAAGCTTGATGAGTTAACCAGGAGAGTGGAGAGAGTGGAGAGGCTTCTAAAGGAAATCAAGAACACGTTGATGACTAAGACTTAGACTAGGAAGCTTCTTACAGGTTTAGCTATACACCGACCTGTGATAGGTAGTTTCGTTTTACATCGAGGACATCTATTACCCTCAATGAGCCTGCACTTCACCATCCTAAACCCCCTCCTAGCTATTACTAGCTCACCGCATTCGTGGCAGTAGGTGTTCTCGTAGCGGTGGCCAGGTACATTGCCCAGGTAGACGTACTTAGCGCCCTCTTCCACAGCTACTTTATAGGCTTGCTCTAAAGTCTCTACCTTCGTCGGAGGGGCCCTAAACTTAAACGCCGGATGGTAACGGGTGAAGTGTATAGGTGTGTAGGGTCCTAGCTCCTTAACCACCTTCTTAGCTAGCTCCCTAAACTGGTATTCCTCGTCATTTACCCCCGTAACTACTAGGTTAACTACTTCGACGTGTAGTCCAAGTTTCTTAGCTTCACGAAGAGTGTTCCAGACGGGTTCATCGCTAGGTGCTGCGCAGTACCTCCTATATACCTCTCTGTCGCCCTTCACATCCACCTTTAACGCGTCTAAACCTGACTCCTTCAGGGTCCTCAAGGCCTCAGTAGTCATGTAGCCGTTGCTTACATAAGTGTTGTAGAGTCCCTCCGTCTTAGAGAGCTTAAAGACGTCGACGCTATACTCAAACAGCATAAGGGGCTCTGTGAAGGACACACAGAGGCCCTCGTCCCTAAACGCCTTGGCCATGTTCACCACTCGCTCGGGAGGTATGTAGTTATGGTTTCGCGGATCAGGGCTCTCCTTGCTTAAGTGCCAGTTCTGACACCATAGACAGTAGAGGTTACACGACCACGTAGAGAAGGTTAAAGCCGTGGAGCCAGGCCAGAAGTGATAGAATGGCTTTATTTATAGGCCTGGGCCCTAAGGCCTCAGGCTCTCTATTGGCCTAGACTCCACGGCGTTTAAGTCGCCGTAGACGAGCGTGTAGAGCTTACCGTCGATGTTGGCTCTGGTTTTACAGAAGCCTGTAAGGCCAAGAGGTATTGAACAACCTCTAGCACACACCTTACACTTAACCTTGTAGCCTCTCAATCGTTCATATAGCGGGGACTCCTTAACTGTGGGATACCTAAGCAGGGAAACGTCTATGGGTAGTCTCTTCAAACTGGACACCTCAAAAAGTATTCTCTTAGGTGGAGGCTTAAGTATGGTTACCGAGATTAGTCTAGAGTTAAGCCTTATAGTGAAAAAGCCCCGGTAGCTTAAGGGCAGATAGAGGATGCCCGAGGAGATAAAGAGGGGGGACTACGTCCTACTCTACTTAGATGAGAGGAGGAAGTACCTAATTAAGGTAGAGAATAAGACCTTCCATACCCATAAGGGCTACATAGACCTGTCTTCCCTGATCGGCAAGCCCTATGGAGTTAGGGTTGAAAGCAACCTAAAGGTGCCCTTCATAGCGTTGAAGCCTACGATAAACGACTTTATTGGTAAGATAGCTAGGAAGACGCAGATTCTCTACTATAAGGACATAGCACTGATAGTTTTTAGGCTAGGTATAGGGCCAGGGGCAAGGGTCGTTGAGGGAGGGACTGGTAGTGGCGCTTTAGCTTCAGCCTTAGCCTTCTTCGTAAAGCCTTACGGTAAAGTATACAGCTACGAAGTTAGAGAGGACGTGTTAGAGCTGGCCAGGAAGAACCTGTCCAAGGTGGGAGTTATCGATTATGTAGAGCTTAAAAACAAAGACCTCACCAAGGGCATAGACGAGGAGGAAGTGGACGCAGTGGTGCTCGACTTGGCTTCACCGTGGGACGTCGTACCTCATGCTTATAGAGCTCTAAAGGGCGGTGGAGGCTTCGCCAGCTTCAGCCCTACTATAAACCAAGTGGAGAAGACCGTGGAGGCTTTAAGGCGTGAAGGATTCGTCGACATAGAGGCTGTGGAGTGTATACTAAGAAGCTTTAAGGTAAAGGTGGGAGCAACGCGGCCTCACACATTTATGGTCGCTCACACGGGGTACCTAGTATTTGCACGCAAGGCCCTGAAGTAAGGTCAAAAGCTAGCATAGAGATTTTCAACGCATCATCGCCTTCTATGTATCTTCTGCTCAACTACAAATCCTCTCCTTAACACTCGTTGTTTGGTAATTGACGCTAAAAGTCCTGATACAACTCCCACGTTTAACAACTACTAGAGACCCTGCAAAGCTTTAAGGTGAGACTTTTAACGCTACTCAGCGGCGAGGTAAGTGGAGGTTTTCGCTGATTTACACCTACATAGCCCCTACTCGAGAGCTACCAGCGATAAAATGAACCCTCTAGAGCTGACGCGCTTCGCCAAGGTTAAAGGCTTAAGTCTCCTAGGTACCGGAGATGCCCTACATCCATCCTGGCTCTCTCAGCTTAAATTAGCCCTCGAGGAGGTTGATGAAACAGGGCTATACCAGGCTAGAGGAGGAGAGGTCGACGTCCTCTTCCTGGTTCAAGCCGAGGTCGAGACCGTACATGTACATGAAGGCGCCGTTAAGAGGATACATCACGTCATCTTCATGCCAAGCTTAGAGGTCGCTGATCAATTAATTGATAGACTTTCCAGCTACGGTGACCTTGAAAGGGATGGTAGGCCTACGCTGAGCCTTAAGCCATCGGAGCTTGTGGAGCTTATCTTAGAGGTCGACGAGGACTGCCTCATATTTCCCGCACACGCCTGGACGCCTTGGCGCTCAGTGTTCGGCTCCTTTAGCGGGGTGGATACCATGGAGGAGTGCTACGAAGACCAAGTTAAGCGGGTATATGCCTTAGAGACTGGGTTAAGCAGCGACCCAGCCATGAATTGGAGGGTTAGCAGCTTAGACCGGTTTACGTTACTAAGCTTCTCTGACAGCCACTCGCCGTGGCCCTGGAGGCTTGGAAGGGAATGTACGATATTTAATGTAGATAGGTTAAGCTATAAAGAGCTTATCGAGGCCATTAAGGCTAAGAGAGTGGCAACCATAGAGGTACCCCCTGAATATGGTAAGTACCATTTCTCCGGGCATAGAGGCTGCGGTGTAGGTCCACTTTCACCGAGCGAGGCATCTAAGCTGAATTATAAGTGTCCAGTGTGCGGTAAGCCGTTGACTAAGGGGGTGGAGGATCGAGTGGAGGAGCTAGCTGATAGGCCGGTAGGGTTTAGACTTCGTAACGCTCAGCCCTACGTTAAGCTCTTACCCCTACACGAAGTTATAGCAGCCTCCATTAAGGCGAGGACGCTT
>CAZVDL010000038.1:5852-9126 GCA_964626365.1 uncultured Nitrososphaerota archaeon | reverse complement strand
TCCCTTATGGCTTCAGGTGAGGGGTTGGCGAAGGCTACGCTGAACTTAGCTTTTAACCCTAGCTTTTCGCTGAGCTCAACTAGGACCTCTTCTTCGCTACACTTGCCGTCTAAGTAATCATTAAACCAGTACTTGACTTGTTGAGGGTCGAAGGCTACGTGGAGAGTTGGAGCTCTAAAGTCCATGTCTACTAGGCAGGTGGAGTGTCCCTTAACGGCGTAGAGCACAGCTAGATTAGTGGCTATCAGGCTTTTGCCGGTGCCTCCTTTAAATGAGTGGATGGTTATGACTTTCATAGCCTCCACCCCTAAGACCTCACGGTGAACACCACCTTCTTGCCTACTCTCTTCTTGATTACGTAGCCCATCCTAGCTAGTTGGTTTAGGTAGGCGCTCTCTATGGCTCTTTTCCTCCCCGTGACCTTAGCTACGTCGTCGGCGGTGCCTTCACCGAGCTTGTCTAGCGCTAAGGCTGTTTTACGTAGGTGGTCTGGTAGCTTCAAGAGGGCCACTACGTCTAAGGCTTTGGGCGCTACCTCCTCTATCGCCCCCTTAAGCTTTTCTGTTACCTTATGTTGCTCGGTAGCCAGTTCGACTAGCTTATTATAAATCCTATCAAGTTTATCGGCTATGGCTTCAAGCGCCTCAACGAGGCGCTTAACTTCCTCCGGCATCGTAACCATCCTTTTTAATTATTTACCAACTTACGGTTAAGCCGTTAGCGGGGGGTGGTCTTTAAAACTTTACGCCGGCTGGATCCTCTATACCTCTCTTTTAGCTAGCACAAACCTTAAGCAGCTAGCCCATACCTCATCATCGCTTAAAGCCTAAGCTGTCAAGAGGTCTGCCGGCTTAAGGGGGGTTGCTATTGCCCAGCTACGATATCGTTGTGGTGGGGGCTGGGACAGGAGGGTGCTTAGCTGCTTGGAGGGCTGCTAAGCTGGGGCTTAAGGTGCTTCTCGTTGAGCACAAACCTAGGGGCTGCATAGGGGATAAGGTCTGTGGAGACGCTATAGGCGCTCATCACTTTGAGGCTTTAGGCTTAACTCCTCCTAGGGGGGAGGAGCTAGCTAACGTGATTAAAGGCATAGAGGTCTACTCACCTAACCGTGAAGCAGTGTTTAAGGTGGAGGGGGAGGGCCTCCACGGCTACATAGTTAACCGCTGGGCCTTTGGCCAGCGCCTACTTAAAATGGCCTTAGACGCTGGGGCTGAATTAATGGATTCGTCCACGGCTCTGGACCTCGTAATTGAGGGTGGAAGGGCCTTAGGGGTTAAGGTGAGGACTAAGGGGGAGGTTGTCGAGGTGTACGCTAGCGTAGTGGTGGACGCTACGGGCTATCCCTCAACGCTTAGGCGTAAAGCCCCCTCCTCGTGGCTCATGGTCAATCCTCCTCCCGAGGACTACGTGGTGTGCTACCGGGAGATTAGGCGCTTAGAGGAGCCTATAGAACGCCCTGAATACTGTAGGATTTACTTAAACCAGAGAATCTCGCCTGGAGGGTACGTTTGGTTCTTCCCTAGAGGCAGCTTAGAGGTTAACGTGGGATTAGGCGTACAGGTTGGTAGAGGGTTCAACCCTAGAGAGCTCTTCCAACGCTATGTGGTTGGCTCCCTGGTGAGCTCTAAGTCGAGCGTGGTTCATAAGGGGGGAGGCGTCGTACCTACGCGCAGACCCTTAGACCCCCTCGTGGGCGACGGCTTCATGGTTATAGGCGACGCGGCCTGCCAAGCTAACCCTATCCACGGGGGTGGTATAGGCCCCTCTATGAGAGCTGGTGTATTGGCGGCTGAGGCGGCCTCTCAGGCCCTAGACCTGGGTGATGTGAGCGCTAGGGGGTTATGGAGCTACGCTAAGCGCTACATGGAGCTCTATGGGTATAAACAGGCCTGCCTAGACGCCTTTAGGGTGTTCCTACAGTCGCTCGAGGACGAGGACCTAGACTGGGGCATGAAGGTTAGGTTAGTGACTGAACGGGATCTACTAGCGGCTAGTATGGGGAAGGAGCTTAAGCTTAGCTTAACCGATAAGGCCTATAGGCTGCTTAGAGGGGTGGGCAGGCTAAGCCTGCTTTTAAAGCTTAGGAGGACGGCTGAGGCTATGAGGAGGCTCCGCCAACTCTACCTTAACTACCCTGAGCCTGAGGGCTTGGTTAGGTGGAGGGCTGAGGTTGAAGGCGTGTTTAACTGGCTTAAAGAGGGGCTTAAGGGCTAATCGTAGCTGACGAGCACACCTTCCCGTGGATCCCTCGTTAACCTCCTAAACTCCTCCATGAGCTTTCTGGTTATGGGCCCAGGCCTACCGTCGCCTATGGGCCTCCCGTTGACCATGGTTATGGGGGTTATCTCAGCCGCTGTGCCCGTGACGAAGACCTCGTCGGCGGTCAATAGCTCGGCCACGGTTATGTCGCGCTCGTATACCTCATAGCCTAGCTCCCTACATAGCTGTATGACGCGCGCCCTAGTGATGCCGGGCAGTATCCCCGCCGCCCTTGGGGGAGTGTATATCTTCCCGGCTTTAACCACGAAGATATTATCCCCTGTCCCCTCCGAGACCAACCCTCTATGGTCTAGCATTATGGCCTCATCTACGCCGGCATCGTTAGCCTCTATTTTAGCTAAGATGCTGTTGAGGTAGTTTAGCGTCTTGGCCTCGTGGGTAGTAGCGTCAACCGGATCTCTCCTAACCGAGGATATTATGGCTTTAAGCCCCTTCTCCTTGGCCTCAGTCTCGTATATCTGTATGACGTCGGCTATGATTATCACCGTGGGCTTAGGGCACTTCCTAGGGTCTAAGCCTAGGTCCCCTATACCGCGTGTGACCACGATCCTAACGTACCCATCCCTTATACCGTTGACCTTGAGGGTCTCCAGCACGGCCCTAATCATCTCCTCCTTGGTCATGGGTATGTCAAGCTTGATTATCTTGGCGCTGTCGTAGAGCCTGTCTATGTGTTCCTTTAGCTTGAACACGAGGCCGTTGTACACTCTGATACCTTCGAAGACACCGTCGCCGTAGAGTAGGCCGTGGTCGAAGACTGAGATCTTAGCTTCGCTTGCAGGGTAGAAGCGCCCGTCTATGTAAACCAGCCTCTCGCTGGTTGAAGCCAAGTCAACCCCTTCCCAGCTAGTTAGTAGGACTAAGTATAAGGGGTTTTATGGCTGGCGTCTAAAGATCTTCAACTAGGCCTACGGCGAGGCGAAGCCGCTTTGAGGCTTAATGTAGCGTCGAGATCTATTTAAACGCTTGCTTTCCCACAACCCCTTCAACCTCA
>CAZVDL010000038.1:0-5752 GCA_964626365.1 uncultured Nitrososphaerota archaeon | reverse complement strand
ATCAGTCTACTGATCAGGTCGAGATGAGCTATACGTCCCACGTGGTGAGGTGGTAGCTAGATGCTTATTGGTATGTTTAGCTTCTTAATTAGCTCCTTATAACGATTCCTAACTGTGACCTCGGTTACCTGTGCAGCCTTAGCTATCTCCTTCTGAGTCTTCCTCTCATCGGTCTGCAGCGAGGCAATGTATATGGCGGCGGCCGCTAAGCCAGCTGGGTCCTTACCTGCTGTGATGCCTAGCTTTCTAGCCTCCTGGATGATCTCTATGGCTTTACGCTGAAGCGTGCCGCTTAAGCCAAGCTCAGCCCCGATCCTGGGGACGAAGTCTATGGCGTCGGCGATGGGGACGCCAAGCTTTATGTGGCGTAATAGCAACCTATAGCAGCGGGCCACATCTTTACGTCCAGCCTTGGTGTACTGGGCTATCTCTTCAAGGGTCCTGGGCACCTTTAACTTCCTGCAGGCAGCGTAGATGGAGGCAGCCATGATTGACTCAATAGACCTGCCCCTAACGAGGCCAGCATCCACCGCCTTACGGTATATGTTAATGGCTTCCTCCCTAACGTTAGCTGGCAGGTTCACGTAGAACGCTATGCGGTCTAAGTGGGCTACAGCCTGCTGTAAATTGCGGTCTAAGGAGGACTGTACGCGGCTACGGATCTGCCAGCGCCTCCACCTTAAGATCTCCAGGACCCTCTTAGGCTCGAGCCTACGGCCTGCGGCGTCTTTACCCATCCACTCGATGACGGTGGTCAGATCCTTGTCAGTTATGGGTGATGTGACAGGTGGTCCGACTCTACCTCTACGCTCCTTCTCCTCAGGCGTAAAGGCCCTCCACTCAGGCCCTCTATCGATGATCTTATCGACGAGCACTAAGCCACAGTTTAAGCAGGTAAGCTCGCCCCTCTCATAGTCCTTTTTGAGGAAGGGGCTACCACACTCAGGGCAACGTAGAGTAGGCTGCGCTGCCCTACCCTGCTCCTTGCCTTTTCCAGTGGTCGACACGGCTTAATCACCTCCATCGGTTTTAATCGGCCCTAATTTCCAGAGAATACTCCATCTCCACGTTTCCTTTCAAGGGTGGATTAAAGCTATAATCCCCTTATTTAAAGCTTTCCCTAAAAACTTTTATAGACGGTATATAATGAGCTCCGACTGATCCTTAAAAAGTTAACTCGTCGTGGTTGAGGGAGGCTTAAAAGAGATGGAGTGGAGCGCCGAGAACGCTAAACGCGAATATGGTTCAAGGCTTAGGGAGGCTCGGCAGTTGATCCTTTAAAGGAGGAGTGCTTAAAACTGATGAGCTTAATAGTAAAACGTGAGGAAACTTGATAGCGACGGGAGCTTTAGGGCTAAATGAGGAGATAGGCAGGTATCCACGTGGCAGCTTAATAGTGGTTAAAGGAGGGCCAGGTACAGGTAAAACCTCGCTATGCTTGGCTTTCCTTAAGTCTGGGGTTGAGGTAGGCGAAAAAGTGGTGTACGTTACCTTCGTTGAGAGCAAGCGCGACTTAGCATTCTATGCTAAGCGCTTCAACATAGACCTCCTTGGGCTTGAAGCTAAGGGGCTGATTAAGGTTGAAGAGGTGCCTACCATGGTCTTCGGGGCTGAGAGCCTATTGAGGGCGGTACTTGGGGCTGTGGAGGAGCTTAGGGCCTCGAGGCTCATACTAGACAGCTTCACAGCTATAAGGGAGCTCTTCGCCAACGAGCAGGAGGTCAGGTCCTTCCTGCACAACGTGTTCTTGAAGACGCTTAAGAGGGAGGAGGTCACCACTATGATCTCGCTGGAGGTATTAGGTCCCTACGAGCAGCCGTTGATAGAGGAGTACGTGGCTGACGTGATCATAGAGCTTAGGCAGTCTTTCACCGATGAAGGAGTCTTCCTAAGGGAGCTTGTGGTGAGGAAGTTTAGGGGCACTTACCTCAGGAACAAGAGGCACTGCTTCACTTTACACGGCGGCTTTCAACTGTTCACTAGGGCTAAGGAGGTAGTGGACGAGCCCTTAACCCACGAGGTCGTAGAGGAGGTTGAGGGAAGGTTCTCGACGGGGATTAAAGGCCTAGACGAGGTCTTAGGGGGAGGTCTGGAGCAAGGCAAAGCCCTATTAATGGTATATGACGACTGGCTACCCGTAAACCCGCTCTGCGTGGTGACTCCAGCGATTTTCCAGTCCGTTTTTAAAGGTAGGAGGGTGCTGGTGCTACCTAGCATAGGTGTTAGGAGGCTTAAGCAAATCCTCACTACCTCGTTGACTGAGAAACAGATCGTTGACTCGCTTAGGGCTCTGCTGCCGCTAAGGGAGGGGGTTAAGGAGTCCTGGGTAGCTCCCCTTAAGTTGAAGCTGGAGGAGGACTTCGCCTCGATAATGGACTCCTACTTGAAGCTTAGACGGCTAGGCCCCACGCTGGTGGTCTTAGATATGTCCTCTATCATGAGGCTCTATGGGCAGGAGGCTGCGACTAAGGTGGATGAGGTGCTGAGGGTCGTAAGGGACCAGGGGGATGTCGCGGTCAATATAGCTCCTCGTTCCTGCCCCCTCCTGAATCAGTACATAACCATGCACGACTACGTTCTAAGGCTATTCGAGGTCAATAAGGCCATATTTATAAGAGGGATTAAACCGCCCACCGAGGCCTACCACCTAGACATACGGAGGGAGGGTGAGGTTAGGAGGATGACCCTCACGCCCATGGTGTGAGAGGATGGAGGACTTAGACCGTCTAATCTTGGAGGCCGTGGACGAGGGTCTAGCTCGGCTGGGCCCCTCAGTTAAGCACGTAACCATGTTCTACGCTGAGAAGAAGTTTGGGCTACCTAGGGAGGAGATCCCTAAGAGGATCGATCGGTTTGAGCAGGTGTTAAAGGAGATGTACGACGTAGCTGCTGAGCATATAGCGGCCTCCATAATCGAGGTCCTCTCGAAGAAGTTAGGGCTCGAGGGCCACGACGTAAGGTCACTCAGCGAGGCTGTTAAGAAGGCACGCGAAGCCTGGCATGGTAGGACGAGCTCAGCCTCGTAAAGTACGGGCCCGGTGGGATTTGAACCCACGACCAACGGCTTAGGAGGCCGCCGCGCTCTACGGAGACTCCCTTATCCGTGCTGCGCCACGGGCCCACTTCATTAAGGCTTAGGGCAGGCGAAATAAGCTTTATGCTGCAATCGCTTCGCTATCCTTAGGATCCTCAGCCTCATTTTATGTGCGCTTCATAGACGAAGCTGTTAACTGATGTTGTTATCGAGGTTCACAGAGCCCTTAAGAAGCTCCACCTCCACCTCCTCTCCTTCATCTAATAACTCTACCTCCTCCGGTATCTCGACGTAACCGTCAGCTAGAGCGTAGGTCGCTACGGCTTCTGAGCCAGTAGTTAGAGGCTTAAAGTATAGTTCTCCGTTGTGCTTCTCTAAGAGGCCAAACTTGAACTCCCTCCTGCCTTTAACCGAGGTCATCCTGACTGAGGCCTTAGCCCTGACCTTCTCAGCTCTCTCCTCGGCGGCTAGGCCTAGCATGGTTCTTATCAGGGGTCTGACGAGCACCTTGAAAACCAGCATAGCCGAGGTGGGGTTGCCTGGAAGCCCTATGACAGGTTTATCGCCGACCAAGGCTATGAGGGTGGGCTTACCGGGCTTTAGGGCGAGGCCGTGGGCTATGATGTTGGAGCCTGGCAGCTCAGCTACGGCTTTAGGCAGCAGGTCGCTTTCACCTTTAGAGGTGCCCCCCGAAGTTAAGACTAGGTCGGCCTTATTGAGGGCCTCGCTTAGCTTTGCTCGCAGCTCATCTAGGTTGTCGGGGACGAGCCCCATAACCTCGGCCTCGCCCCCCTCCTCCTCCACCATCGCTGAAATAGTGGTGGTGTTGACGTCGTAGGCCTTTCCCTCCTCGAGCGGCTTACCGGGCTCTACGAGCTCAGGCCCAGTGGAGATCACAGCTACCTTGGGCTTAGCGTAGACCTCCACCTGGCTGAGGCCTATGGCGGCTAGGAGCCCTAGCTTACTGGGCGATAGCTTAGAGCCTTTCCTTAATAGTTTAGCTCCCTTCTTAGCCTCGGACCCCTTCAACACCACGTTTTCGCCCGGCACCACAGCCCTATACACCTCTACCACCTCGTCTTTCTGGTGGGTGTACTCTACCATTACTACGGCGTCAGCTCCTCTAGGTAAAGCTGAGCCCGTGGTTACGTAGGCGCACTCGCCTTCTCTAACCTCGCCGGTGGGCATGGTCCCTATGGGCACCTTGAAGGCTAGCTTAAGCCTGGCTGGGTTTTCTTCATCTGCGCCGTAGGTGTCTTGTGCTTTTACTGCGTATCCGTCTACGGCTGATCGGTTAAAGGGTGGTAGGTCTATGGGTGATTCTACGTCAACCGCCAAAACCCTACCTAATGCTTCTCTCAGCGGTAGGCGTTCCACCTTTAACCTAGGCTTCCAGGACTCCTTCAGCTTGTTGAGGGCCTCGCTTAGCCTTACTACCTTCAAGCGACCCATCCCCTGTAGAGCTTAACCTCTACCTCCTCCCCTTCCTCCACCACGTCTTGGTCTTCAGGTATCACTACGTAACCGTCAGCTTTCACCACGCTGCTAAGCACTCCAGACCCACTGATCCTCAGCGGTTCGGCCATTAACCCTTGAGGGGTACGCGCTAGTTTAACCCTGACGTAGGTCCTTCTACCCAGCGTGCCTGGCACTCTTCTAGCCATAACGGCCTTGACCGAAGCCCTCTTGGGGATTTCATCCATCCCCGCCATCCAGGCTAGGACCGGGCTTACTAGTTCCTCGAAGGCTATCATGCAGGCCACTGGGAACCCAGGTAGACTGAAGACAGGTTTACCTCCCACTAGGGCTACTGCGGCCGGCATGCCTGGCTTAAGCGCCACCCCGTGGGCTATTAACTCGCCATGCTTAGTGAGTACCTCGGGTACTACGTCCTCCTCGCCGGCTGAGGACCCCCCGGTGAATATGAGGGCGTCGTAGCTGCCTAGGAGGTTTAAGGCTTCGCTTACGCTGGCCTCGTCTCCCCTAATAGGTGGGAGGAGGGTTGGTTCAGCGCCATATAGCCTAGCTAGGGCGTGGAGCATGTACCCATTGGAGTTATAGACCTTGCCCGGCTCGAGGGGCCTACCGGGCTCTACGAGCTCCTCGCCGGTGGGCACGATGGCGACCTTAGGCCTCTTAAAGACCTTCAACTTATCTAGCCCTAGCATTGCCGCCATTCCAAGGTCTTGGGGGGCCAGAAGCCTCCCCCTCATTAACACTACCTCTCCAGCCTTAACATCCTCTCCTCTCCTCGACACGTTCTGCCACGGCGCTACCGGCGCGTAGACCTTAACTAGGCCCTCTTCCTCCTTCGCGTACTCTACCATTACTACGGCGTCAGCTCCTCTAGGTAAAGCTGAGCCCGTGTCGACCTTAACAGCCTCCCCCTCCCTCACCTCTACGTCAACGTCCTCCCCTACCTTAACCCTCGCCTTTAACCTAAACGTCCTCGGCCTAGCTATGGATGCGCCGTAGGTGTCTTGTGCTTTTACTGCGTATCCGTCTACGGCTGATCGGTTAAAGGGTGGTAGGTCTATGGGTGATTCTACGTCAACCGCCAAAACCCTACCTAGACACTCAGTTAATGGGAGCTCCTCTGTACCGACCCTCTCAACCCTCTGTCTAACTCTCTCAACTATCTCCTCAACTCTACTTAACTTAGAGAAGCCTTTCCCTCTCACCTGCATATAGCTCAGCTCTGAGAGCTGTCGGGGGCTC
>CAZVDL010000037.1:0-10419 GCA_964626365.1 uncultured Nitrososphaerota archaeon | reverse complement strand
TCTTTTTAAGAGCAGAGGATATATAAATCATTACGTGGAACATATAACTGTTCCAGGTGAAATGAATGAGGCCGATAGCTAGGACAAGACGTAGGAGGCTGGCTTGGCTCTCTACGTTTTCGCTAATAGTAGTGCTGGACTTCGTAGTACCCTACACCCTGCTTAAGGACATCGCTAGCCTAGCGGGGTCCTATGCCTTCTGGGCCATCCTGACAGCAATCACAATAGCGTTAGGCTACGTTTACATGTTGAGGTGGAGGGATTAACGTGCCCGTACGCGCTGATTGGATCTACGTAGGGGTAGCAGTATGGTTCGCCGCGGGCTGCCTCCTCTCATGCCTCGCCCGTAAGTTTATGGGTCCGGGAGTCGCTGAGTACTTTATAGCGAACAGGAGACTTACAGCTATACCGGCTGCCATGACGTACGCTGCTACGACGTACAGCGCTTTTATGATGGTTGGGCTCGTGGGCTTAACTTATAAGCTGGGCTCCTCGCTCCTAGGCTTTGAGCTAACGTACCTCATCGGCACCGTGATACTGCTAGTATACTTTGCCCCGAGGGTTTGGGTTGCAGGCCGAATCTACGGCTACATTACGCCGCCTGAGCTCCTAGCTAAGAGGTTTGAGAACAGGTGGATCGGCGTGGTCGCTACGCTGATCTGCGTAGTCATGATAATACCCTACGCCTCCGTACAGTACATGGGTATAGGCTACCTCGTCGAGGGGATCTCAGGCGGCTCAGTGCCTTTCGTGGTGGGCGCGCTGATGGTGATGGCCACGGTCTTCGTCTACGCCTACTGGGCTGGGATGCGCTCCGTGGCTTGGACCGACGCGCTTCAGGCCTCGATTATGCTCGCCTCGTCTATCCTACTGGTGTTCTACGTGGTCTCGAGGTTCTTTGGAGGCTGGTGGCCCTACGTCGAGCAGCTGTCGATTAAGGCCTCAGAGTACCTTAAAGTTAAGTGGCCTCTATTATCGTACTTAGGCCTCGTCGTCCCCTGGTTCTTCTTCGCCCTTTCCAACCCACAGGTCTTTCAGAGGTACTATGTGCCTAGGGACGTGGCTACGCTTAGGAGGATGATCTGGGGCTTCGCCGTCTTCGGCTTCATCTACACCGTTATCTGCACGCAGCTAGGGTTTATGGCTAGGCTGGTGGTGCCTGGGCTAAAGGTAGCTGATAAGGCTATGCCGGCCCTGCTCTCAAAGGTGCCGGGGCTACTAGCGCTAGTGATCTTCGTCGGCATACTTGCAGCAGCGGTCTCTACGCTCAACTCCATTATACTTACTCTGTCCTCCATGGTGGGGAGGGACGTCTATAGGGCGTTGAGGCCGGGGGCCCCTGAGGAGAGAGAGCTCCTCGTAGGGAAGCTCTTTATACCGGTCTTCGCGGCCGCCTGCTTTGCCTTCGCCATGCTTAAGCCTGGCCTAATAGTGATACTGTCAGCCATGGCCTCGGGGGGGATGTTAATGTTGGTGCCAGCTATCTTCGCTGCCTTCCTTTGGAGGAGGGCTACGGCCCACGGTGTGTTAGCGAGCATGGTGGTGGGGGTCGTGCTCGTGGGCGTTGGCTACTCGTTTAAGCTCAATCCGCTAGGCCTATCCATGACTATCTGGGGGCTGTTGGCGTCAACGTTGACGCTAGTAGCCGTTAGCTATTTGACTAGGCCACCCTCAATAGCTGGGGAGTTTATCGAGACGGTTAATAGAGAGCTTGAGAGACGTAACATCTACTAGAAGCCCCCTGAAAGAGCTGTAAGAGAGCTAATTTGCTTGGCTCTACGCTCACCTAGGCGTGCTAGGTCTTTAAGGTCTCTCAATGTCTTAGCGCCCAATAGCTTAGCTAGGGATAGGAGCTTTAGCAGCATTAAGGCCACGGTTAACGCGTCGCCCAGCGACGTATGCCTCCTGATAACCGGGGTGGATAGGAGCTCGGCTAGATATTCTAACCCCATTCTGCCCGTTAATATCCTATAGTCCATCTTGAGGACGGCTGTATCCATGCCAGCCTTGAGGAGCACGCCATAGGATAGAGAAAGTACATCGAGGTGTTCAAGCCTTAAATGGGGCTTTCCATGCTTCCTTAACATCTCGTTAATGAAGGCGACATCAAAGGATATGTTGTAGCCCACTAGCACGGCTCCTTTAAGAAACTCTGCTAGCTTCGGGTAGACCTCGTTAAAGGAGGGTTTGTCGAGTAGCTCAGCTGGCCTTAGCCCGTGGATTAATGCGGACCTCTCATCAAACTCCCCCTCAGGCTTAACTAGCGCGTAGAAATAGTTAGAGAGCTTAACTTCACCACGTGCCACTTCGACGGCTCCTATGGATAGGATGCCGTTGCGCTTAGGGTTTAAGCCTGAGGTCTCTAAGTCGAGGGAGACGAACTTAACCTCGTCTAGAGGGGTGGAGTCATTCACCCCGTTATGTCTAAGTAGTCTTCTTAACATGTACTACATTATTGAAAACTCTATACCGAACTTATAAGCTATTAAGCTCTGCAGTTCTCTTATAACCTTAAATACCTCCCTCAAAGCAGCCCTCTCGTGCTTAGTTAGGTTGTCGAGAGTGACGTAACGTCCAGAGGGTAGCTCCTCAAGGTTGAGGCGTTTAAGTTGTTCTAACCCTTTAAGCTGCTCCCTCAGCCTAAGCCTCATCAGGAAGTTGAAGGCGTAGCTTAAGTCCTCCTTCAACTCTGGCTTAATGGCCTTCAACGAGGCGAGGGCATTAAGCCTATCGAGGGTGTTGGTCTCCATGACCCCCTGGTCTATGGAGAGCACCTTCACGGCGTTGACTATAATCGTTAACCCTCTCACCTTAACGTCCACCCTGCCCTCCTTGGTCCCGTCCTTTTCGACGACGAAGCGCCTGAAGAAGCTTATCGGAGGTGACTCCACCAGGACGTTCCTAGCCAGGTCTGTAAGCCGCCTCTTGTCGGCGTTTATAGACCTAACCAGGAAGCTCCTAAAGCTATCGACCAAGCTGGCTGATCCGTATACGCATCTAGCGTCTGAGAACATGAAGACGAGCATCACGTTCTCAGGCTTTGAGGGGAGTTTGGAGACCCAGTCCTTAACCTCAAGGTACCACTCACTAAGCGGCTTGTTCCACCTTGGGTTGTCGGCCGTAAATCCGTGAGGACACTTAGGGAAGCCCAGCTGGTTTAGCTTTGACGCTACCTTGACCGCTAACATCCTAAAGTACTCAGCTACCTCGTCTCTACGGTCTCGTGGAGGATCCTCGTAGATTAGGGCGTTATCCTGGTCTGTCTTAAGTAGCTGCTCTCTTCTTCCTTCGCTACCCATAGCTACCCAGGCATAGTTGACGGGGGGCTTCATGGATAGCTCCCTCAATAACTCCTCCTCGGCTAGCCTAATGGCCTTGACGGCCATCCTGTCGTAGAGGCTGGTTAGCATCTTAGCGACGTGGCTGGTATCAACGCCCTCCCTATGCATTACCTTGACCGCCTCCACGATCCTACCCATAACCCCTCCAAGCTCCTCTACGGTGAAGGCGTCGTCTATTTCCCTGGCTATGAGGGCTGGCCCTTGGAGCTGGGCTCCGCTAAGGTCCCATATGGTTATCACGCCGAGGAGCTTATGGTCCTTAACCACCGGCAAGTACTTGACGCCCCTCTCAACCATGGTCACTAGGGCCTCCCAGCATGGAGCGTCGCCGTCTATCTTCACGAGGGGCTTGCTCATGAAAAGGTCGACGGGCTTGTCGACGACCCTATCCATGGAGGCTAGGGCCCTTCTAAGGTCAGCGTCCGTCACTATGCCTATAGGCCTGCCCTGTTCGTCGACGACTATGATCGAGCTCACGTGCCTCTCGCTCATGAGCTTAGCAGCGTCTTTGACTAGGGTGCCGAGCAGGCATACAACGGGGTCTCTCTTTATGACCTCAGCCACTCTCCGCTCATAGAGGAGGGGGGAGTAAGCAGTAAAGGATTCCTCGTACGCCCTTATGCCCCTACCTTTAACCATTAAGTCGAGCAGCCTAGCTAAGGCTGGGTACTTCCTATAGATCGACCAGAACACGTCCTCCTTTAAGGTCAGGCATATGGTGTCCTCAACCGCCTCTACGGTGGAGAGGAGCGAGCCTTTAAGGAGGAGGTCGAGGCCGAAGACGTCGCCCTCCTCGAGGTACTCGTAGACGCCGCCTGACTGAAGCCTAACCACCCCTTTGTACACCACGTATAGGGCTTTAGCCGCGCCTCCATCTATGATCTTAGAGCCCCTAGCATAGTACCTAAGCGTGGACTCTTTAACCGCGACCCCTAGGTCCTCGTCGTTTAAGAGCCCTAGGATGGAGTGTTCCTTGAGGAAGCGCTTAATGTCCTCTAAGGCATTAGGCTCGACCATCACTCCTCCTCGCGGAAGACTAGGGACTCCTAGTCCTTAAAACTACCCTCCATGCTCACTGCGTCGCTTCAACCTATACGGTTCACTGCACCCTAGCGGAGGTAGCCTTAAGAAGCTTCAGCTACATGTAAGGGAGGGGTGCTTGGGGCATGGAGATAAAGTGGCTTGGACACGCAGCCTTCGAGCTCTCGACGAGCAAGGGCAAGGTGTTGATAGACCCCTTCCTGACGAACAATCCTATGGCGCCTGTGAAAGCCGAGGACTTAAAGGAGGTTAAGGTTATAGTGGTCACGCACGACCACTTCGACCACCTAGGCGACGCGGTGGACATAGCTAAGAGGACTGGGGCCAAGGTAGTCGCCGTGCCTGAGCTCGCCTCAAGCCTAAGCGGGGTAGACACCGTGGCGATCAACATGGGCTCCTACGTGGAGGTAGAGGGTGTTAGAGTGGCCCTAGTTCAGGCCTTCCATACGTGTAGTAGGGGCTTCCCCGCTGGGTGCATAGTTAACGACGGCTTCGTGACGGTCTACCACGCAGGGGACACCTCGCTGTTTGGAGACATGAAGCTGATAGGCGAGGTCTATAGGCCCGACGTGGCCCTGCTACCTATTGGGGGCTACTATACTATGGGGCCTAAGGAGGCGGCCGTGGCTGTGAGCTTAATTAAGCCCAAGGTAGTAATACCCATGCACTACGCTACTTTCCCCGTCCTGGTGAAGAGCCCTGACGAGTTCTTGGAGGAGGTTAAGAAAAGAGCTCCTGAGGTTAAGGCTGTGGTCTTGAAACCAGGAGAGGTCTACCAGCTACCATGAAAGCCCTGCAGCCCTAGCCACCAGCTCAACTACATCTGTCACCTCGATGTCCACGCCCTCCTCCCTGACTGCCTCTACGAAGGAGGACTTACAGGCCGGGCACGCTGAGGCGAGCACGTCAGCTCCTGCGTCTAAGGCCTCTTTAACTCTCTTTTTTGCTATCTTTAACCTCAACTCATTGTCTACGGCTTGGAGAAGCCCACCTCCACCGCAGCAGGTGGTGTTAAGCTTGTTTTCAGGCAGCTCAACGAGTTCCTTGGCTGCCTCCTTGATTAATAGGCGTGGAGCCTCAATGACCCCTGACATCCTAGCTAGGTCGCAGGGGTCGTGGTACGCCACCTTCACGTCCAGCTTGTTGGGCAGTTCAAGTTTAAGCTCGGTTACGTACTTGGCTAAGAGCTCGGTCATGTGTAGGACCTTGAAGGGTAGGGGGCGGCCGAGCAGCTCCTCGTACTCGAGCTTAAACATCTTGTAGCACGTAGCGCAAATGGTCACTAAGACCGTGGCCCCCAGCGACTCCACGAGTTCGACGTTGTGCTTAGCGAACTCGGCGGCGGCTTCGCGGTTGCCCAGCATGAGTAGGGGGCAGCCGCAACACCACTCTTCCTCGCCGAGTATGGTCCAAGACTCTTTGACCTTGTTGAGAAGGAGGACAGCGGCGGCAAGCGTGTCTTGAGCCACTGACCTGTACGATGGCGTGCAGCCCATGAAGAGGGCCACGTTGGCCTTTCTAGGCGCTATACCTGGCAGCTCGTTTAGGCCTAGCATCTCAGCCCAGTAGACCCTGAGGCTAGTGTCGGTCCCGTAGGGGTTCTTGTTTGATAGCAAGCTCTCCTCGAACTTCTCTAAGGCCTCAGGGCGCTTGCCGGCCTTACAGGTATAGTATCTCAGCAGGTACCATAGGTCCGCGGTCCTAATGGAGAAGGGACATACCTCCATGCACTTACCGCATATCGTGCACCTAAAGGCCTCCCTACATAGCTCACGCGTTATATCTGAGCCTTTGCCCTCAATGAACTGTTTAAGAAGCCTCACCCTTAACGCAGGGGCCACATTAAGGTCTCCTGAGGCCGTGTAGGTAGGGCAGCTGTCAGCGCATAGGGTACATCTCATGCAGGTGTCGACGTTGACTAGGTGGTACCTTTTAGGTAGAGCCTCAACAACCTTCATTTAGCCACCCCTCTTAAAGGACTCAGCCCTCCACTTGTAGTGGAGGATGGAGGAGATCACGCCGGAGGCTATGTGGATTAAGGGGCTGAAGGGCAGGTAGGCTAGCAGGGCTGATAGGATCAGCACGTGGAGAGTGAAGGCCGTTAAGTTGGGCGTGTGCTCTAAGGATAACGTGAGCCCCGGCAACACCTGCCAAGTAAAAGGCTCGTGACTGGCTGGGAGAGCCCTCATTAAGTTGCCACATAGTACGCCCAGCAGCAGTAGCGCGTAGAGGAGGCCGTCGCTGAAGGTGAAGAGGCGCCTGGATATAGGGTTGCGGAGGCGTCTAAGTAGGAGGGCTAGTATGAGGATGAAGAGGAGCCAGCCTAGGGTTGTGGGCACGAGCTCGAGCATTAACCATTTCATCCACCCACTCAAGGACTCGGCTGACCATAAGCCGAAGGCCCTCGTGTGGCCGATTATCAGCGCCAGGGCGGTCATGTGCATTAGCCAGACCACGAAGCCCAGGGCGACGTTGGACCTGAACACCTTCCTCATTAAGGCTAGGTCCAAGGCTGCATTAAACAATACCTTGAGCCACCCTCCAAAGCCAAGCGGGCTTGAATGACTGCTACCTGAGGAGCCTCTAAGCCACTTAGCTAGCCTATAGAGGGAGCCGACGATAAATATTAGGAGGGATGCTTGGGCCACGATGGTTAAGGCTGTTAGCGACTGCAACGCTAAGCCTCCTGGGCCAGTGCTTTCCATAGGATGTCGCCTAGGTCTACGACTTCGGCTTTAGCGCCTAGCTTCTCAACGCCTAGCTTAAGCATCATGGTGCACATGGGGCACGCTGAAACCACCAGGCTAGCGTTGGTTGAGAGGAGGTTTTGTACGGATTTAACGGCGACTTCCCTAGCTAGGGACGGGTTGACCACCTCGAGTCCTCCTGCGCCGCAACACACCGTGAACTGCTTGTTCCTAACGGGCTCATTTAGGTCGAGGCCGGGTATCGACGTTAGCAGGGTCCTAGGCTCCTCCACTACTCTAAGGTAACGCGCCAGCATGCATGGATCGTGGAACACTACCTTAGCCTCCACCGGCGCCTTAAACTCGGGCTTCTTCTCAGCTAGGGCCTCCACCACAGTCTTAACCTCGATGGAGAAGCCGTCCACGTACTCGGGATACAGCTTCTTGAAGGTGACCGCAGCGATGGGGTCAGGGGTCACTATCTCCTTAATCCCCCTCTCTTTCAACAAGGCGTAGACCCGCTTAGCGTGCTCAGCGAAGTCCTCGAGGAAGCCGTAGGTATGTAGCTCGGTGCCTACCCAAGGCTCCTCGTCGTAGAGGTAGGAGACTTCTAAGCCGAGCTTAGGTAGTGTTAGTAGGTATCTCTTCAGGGTTTGACGATAGCTTAGCCCAACGCCCTTCATCGCAGCCTTAACCAGCCCTCCTAAGCCGACACGCTGAAGTAGAGCGGCGGCAGCGGCTACCCTATCCGCTTTAATCCCCACTCTCAGCATAGACCTAACCATGGACTCTATGTGGTCAGCCAGCAGGTAGAAGCCTGCGTAGAACAGTCGGTCGCCGGACTTGGGGACGTTGAGGTCGCTGGCCCACTCCATTAACTCCTTCGCTTCAACGCCAGCTGGGTTGCCGTACTTCGATAGGTTGCTCCTAGTTAAGCTCACCGTCCTGGGGACTAGGCCCTGCTTAACAGCCTGCTGCCTTAGCCTCACCATTACCTCAGGCAGGTTTATGCCGCGCGGGCAGTTCTCGTAGCATCGCGCACATAGTAGGCAGAGCCAGACCTCCTCCTTCAACACCTCCTGCCCAGCCCAGCCTAGGTACGCCCTTCTAGCCAGTCTCCTAACGTTAAACTCGTTTAACCCGGTCACCGGACAGCTGCCTACGCATGCCCCACATTGCATGCATACAGCCAGCTTCTCCATCACGTCCTCCATCCCGATCACCTCGCCAAGCCAAGCTTCTCAACCATACTCTTCACCGTCGACACGAACTTGGGCCCGTCAGCCGCCGATAACCAGACGGTCCATAGCCTGTTGGGGTCGTAGCCCTTCTGAGCCAGCTTAGACTTGAGCTTCTCCATCCTCTCCTTACATCTGTAGTTGCCGGTTATGTAGTGGCATGTGGGGAACTCGCAGCCAGCAACTAGCACTCCAGCTGCTCCAAGCTCGAAGGCTCTCTCAACGAAGTTGGTGTCCACCCTACCCGAGCACATGACCCTTATGATCCTGATGTTAGGAGGATACTCGAACCTGCTTACGCCGGCTACGTCGACGGCGCCCATGGCGCACCAGTGGCAGCAGAACGCTATTATCTTCTCGTTTGGCTTATCGGCCAGTGCAGCCTCTACCTGGGCTAGGATCTGCTGATCGCTGAAGTGTACGATGTTGATGGCGTCCCTTGGACACTCGGCAGCGCATGTGCCGCAGCCTTTACATAGAGCCTTTATGACCTCGGCTTTCCGCTTACCCTCAGCTACCTCCTTCATCCTTATGGCGCTGTATGCGCAGACCTTAGCGCATAAGCCGCATCCTACGCAGCGCTCCTCGTCCACGACGGCCACTATGCCCTCGCTCTCGACGTAGCCCTTGTTCATGGGTATGGAGGCCCTCATGGCAGCCCCCACGGCCTCCTCCATGGCCTCCTTCACGGTCTTGGGCGACCTAGCCGCCCCGCATAGGTAAACGCCGTCGGTGCTAAAGTCGAGGGGCCTGAGCTTGATGTGCGCCTCCTGGAAGAAGCCCTCAGGGTTAGCTGAGACCTTAAGTAGCCCCTTGAGGCGCTCGACGCTTTCATCTCCCTGTAAGGGGACGGTCAGCACGACCAGGTCGGCTGGGATCTTCACCTCCTCGCCTAGGAGGAGGTCGAAGGACTTAACGACGAGCTGCCCCTTCTCCTCGTAGACCTCGGGCAGCTTATCGTCAGGGTACCTGAGGAGCTTGACCTTACACTTCTCTAGGACCTCCTTGAGGTAGGCCTCGTCGAGCCCCTTGAGGTTTAAGTCACGGTACAGGATGTATACGTCGGCCTGAGGCTCAAGTTCCTTGATATGCTTGGCGTTCTTCAGTGAGGTCAGGCAGCCGATGTTGCAGCAGCCTCTCTGCTCGTTTCTTGAGCCCACGCAGTTAATCATCACTATCCTCTTGGCTCCTCCCAGCTCCTTCCTCCTGAGCATCTCCTCTAGTCTCAGCTGAGTGATAACCTTGGGGCTCGTGCCGTAGCCGCATAGCTCGTGGGGCTCTACTTCCCTCATCCCTGTGGCGGCTATGATGGTTGAGGCCGTGAACTCCTTGACTTCGTCTCCTTGCCTAACCTTCACCTTGAAGGAGCCCACGTAACCCTCAATAGACTCGACCTCAGTGTTGAGCAGCACCTCTATGTTCTTCTCCGCCTTGACACGCTCCACGAGGCCTTGAAGGAAGTTCTCAGCATCTACGTCGAGCGGCGCTATCCTAGCCAGCTTATTTAGTAGACCTCCAAGCTTGTCGCTGCGCTCCACGAGCCACACCTTGAAGCCTTGGTTAGCTAGCGCCAGCGCAGCCGACATCCCTGAGACCCCTCCGCCTATAACAAGTGCCTCCTTGCCCACTGGCAGCCGAATCTCTTCGGCCGGCTCTAGGAGCCTCGCCTTAGCTACCCCCATCCTAATGAGGTCCTTAGCCTTCTCCGTGGCTGCCTTAGGGTCGCTTCGATGCACCCACGAGCTCTGTTCCCTTATACTGACGAACTCTAGGAGGTATGGGTTGAGGCCTGCCTCCTTGAGGGCCGCCTTGAATATGGGCTCGTGGGTTCTAGGCGTACAGCAGGCTACCACCACACGGTTTAGCTTATGCTGGGCTATGCTCTCCTTAAGCTTGTTTAGGTAATCGACGGAGCATATCCACTTGCCCTCGTCGGCAAAGACCACGCCCTCAAGCGTCTTAGCATACTCCACTAGCTCGGGTACGTTGATGACTCCGCCTATGTTGGTGCCGCAGTGGCAGATGAATACTCCTATCCTAAGCTCCTCGCTCAACCTGTCCTCACCGCCCTCAGGGCAGCTTTCATGCTAGCTGCGGCGGCTTGAGCCACGG
>CAZVDL010000036.1:0-10546 GCA_964626365.1 uncultured Nitrososphaerota archaeon | reverse complement strand
CCCCCCTGACGATGGTCGCCTCCACAGCCCCCTTAACCGCCCTGCCTTCAAACGGGGTTTCAGGGCACTTAGAGTGTAGCTTCTCAGCCTTAATCCTCCACTCCTTAGACAGGGACACTAAGGCTATATCAGCGTCCGCCCCCCCACTCAGCGACCCCTTAACCGGGTGTAGTCCAAGTATCCTTGAGGGGTTCTCGGAGTAGAGCTCTACGAGCTTGCTTAGCGATAATAGCCCCTGGGCTACGCATGTAAGCATAAGCGGTAGCGCTATCTCCACGCCTGCAAACCCTGAGGGGGCTTCAAGGTAGCCTCTCCAAGCCGCCTCGCGCTCCTCTCTGCTATGAGGGGCGTGGTCAGTAGCCAGCGCATCTATCAAGCCTCTCCTTAAGGCCTCCCACAGCGCTCTACGGTGTCTCCACCCTCTAAGCGGAGGGTCGACCTTAGCGTAGGCCTTAAGCCTCCTCAAGTCGTTTAGGGTGAGCAGTAAATAGTGGGGGCAGGTCTCAGCGGTCACCTTTAACCCCCTCCTCTTAGCCTCCAATAGCGCCTTTAACGAGCCGGCTGAGGACAAGTGGCATAGATGGAGCCTAACCCCTGACTCAGCGGCTTTTTTCAGGGCCGCCTTAACTCCTTTAGCCTCAATCCTCGGCCCCCTAGCCTTCGCGTACAGTAGAGGGTCCTTGAACCCCTGAGGGAGGCTACGAAGGGCCTCCTCGACCTCTTCAAGGGCCTCTCCGTGGAGTAGGCACAGCGCACCGATCCTCGATGCCTCCATAAACACTCTGCCGAGCTGTTTTCTAGGGACGAGGAGTTCTGGGCTGTGCGTAGCCATGTAAACCTTGATCCCGCCAGCCCCCTCTCTGACCATAGCTTCAAGCTCACCTAGATGCCTAGGGGAGGCTCCAGCGTAGAGGACGTAGTCCACTACCGCCTTGCTCTTAGCTAGCCTAGCCTTCTCCTTAAGCCTACTTAGCGTCACTGTGGGGGGCTCCGTGTTAGGCATATCGGCCACGGTGGTTACGCCTCCACAGGCGGCGGCTGAGGTCCCCGTGTAGAAGTCCTCCTTCCACGTGAAGCCTGGCTCCCTTAGGTGTACGTGTAGGTCCACCATCCCCGGCAGGGCGATGAGCCCCTTCGCTTTAACCTCCACCTCAGCCTTAGGTAGGTTGGGGTCCTTAGCCACCCTCACGACTTTACCCTCAGCTACGCCTATGGAGGCCTCTACCAGCTCCTCGCCCACTATGACCCTACACTCCCTAACGGCCAGGTCCAGCCTCAACGAGGCTACCTCTTAACCTGCCTTGCTCCACGTAGCTTAGGATGGTCTCGTAGCCCTCCTTACTCAGTAGCCCCTTCTCGAGCAGTATTTTAGCCGCCTCGGTCACTTTCATTAGCGCGTGTAGCTTAACGCTGGCCGCCCGCAACAATTCCTCAGCCCCCTGCTCCCTATCGATTAACACGACCACGTCGGTGACCTCTCCTCCCTGGCCCCTGATGGCCTCTATGGTCTTTAAGGCGCTGTCCCCCGTGGAGACCAGGTCGTCTACGAGGAGCACCTTGTCCCCCTTATTCAACACGCCCTCTATGGTCTTAAGCTGCCCGTGAAACCTTAAGGTCTTCCTCACGTAGATGAAGGGCTTCTTAAGCTTGAGCGCCACCACCGCGGCGAAGGGAACCCCGGCGGTGGGTATGCCCGCTATCCTATCGAAGCTTCCGACCTCCCCTCTAATAACCTCGCAGTAAATGTCGCAGATCCTATCGAAAAGGTCAGGGTAGCTGGGGATGAGCCTCATATCTATGTAGTAGGGGCTATCGAGACCGGAGGTGAGCTTGAAGTGCCCGAAGCTGATGGCTGAGCACCTATGTAGTATGAGCGCAGCCTCCTCAGCCAGCTTGGCCTTGAAGGAGCTCCAAGAACCCGGATCCACGAGAACCCACGTCGACCTAGCTACTGGCCGACATATAACCTTTGTTATAGCTGGAACCAGCCCCATATAGGCCAGGGAAGCGAGGCCACCCACATGAAGAAGAGCAGCGCTAAGCCAAGCCTTCTGGCCCTGCTTAGAGGGGTTACGTCGTCCAGGGCGCCTGGGTGCCTCCTTAGGGCCAGCACCGCGGCGAGCATCGCCATTAATATGAACCCCGTCAAGGCCATGATCACCACGAAGAGTATCGACAGAGCCAGGTGTACCTTCTCGCTGGTAGCCGACCTAAGCACGTGTCCTCCGTCCAGCTGACCTATGGGGAACGCGTTGAGGAAGGTTATGAGGAAGCCGACCCATCCAGCCCAGGCCACAGGGTGTAGGTATATCAGCTCGCCTCGCGCTAGATCCGGCCGCACGAGGGGTATAAGCAACTCGTAGATTAGTGGAGTCGGCAGGACGATGCCGCCTCTCTCAGCGATTAGGGAGGCGGGCACCGGGTAGGATAGGGCTAGGCCTATGATGGAGACCACCGTCGAGGCCACAAAGCCTAGAAGAGGGCCCGATATACCAATGTCGAACAGCTCATCCCTATTGAGGGGAGGCGTCTCCTGCATTATGACAGCTCCTAGCGTCCCTATGGGCAGGCCTAGGATGGGCGGGAAGGGTATGAAGTAGGGCGGGGAGGCCTTGATTTCATGGACTCGGCAAGCTACCTTATGTCCAAGCTCGTGGATGCCCACTACGCCCATCATGGCTAGGGCGTAGCCTAGGAGGTGGGGGAGCGGGTTTAAGGCTACGTTGACGTCCAGTTCGCGCAGCACCTCGTCGAGGACGGTCAACACGTAGCCGGTGGCGGCCACAGTGACCAGGGTGGCTATAAAAAGCGCGAGCGGTATTAGGCGGCTCCTACCTTTACGCCTAGCTAGGGGCACAATCCTAAGCGTAACTTTCCCAGCTTCCCTCCTAAGCATGGGGGCTAAGCCGGTCTTGCTAAGCTCAGCGTACAGCTCCCTAAAGGGCCTCCTTAAATCGCCCTCCTTAACCACGTAGACCGGCCAGCCCATCTCTAAGCTCCAATCTAACACCTCGAAGTGGGACCTGACAAGCAGGTCCAGCTCAGCTAGGTTTACAGCAAAGCCTAGGTACAAGCGCGGGCACCTTAAGCCTCGAGGCTTATTCCTCTAAGCCCGGATGATTAAAAGGTTTTCATTTAAACTTCGCGCCGTAGAGCTAGTAAAATTCTTTAAGGCTTTCCCTAAGCCCTACCACCGGGTAAGCAAGGTGGTAGTGGAGCAGGTATCCAAAGCTTTCACCTTGAGGCTCTTCGATGCCGCAGACCTGGACAGGGTCATATACATCAACCGCACCTGCCTCCCCGAGAACTACCCGCCCGACTTCTTCCTTATGCACCACCGCGAGCACCCTAAAGCCTTCCTAGTCGCGGAGATGGGGGGAGAAGTAGTCGGGTACAGCATGAGTAGGGTGGAGCATGGCTTCTCCAACTTCAGGATGGCCTTCGTTAAGAAGGGCCACGTGATCTCCATAGCCGTCCTGCCGCACGCCAGGAGGATAGGGATAGGCACCAGCTTATTGACCAAGACCCTCGAGGCCCTAAAAGACTACGGGGCCTCTGAGGTCTACCTAGAGGTCAGAGTTAGCAACGAGCCAGCCATAAACCTCTACCGTAAACTAGGCTTCGCGGTGGTCAGGAGGCTAGTGGGGTACTACGTGGACGGCGAGGATGCCTACTTAATGGCTAGGAGACTTTAGTAGCTAGCGTTTATATAACTGTCTACGATTCTGTTTATGGGTGCATAGAATTTGAGCGTAGTCATTAGTGTTCGCGTGAAGAGGGAGATTAAGGATAGGCTCGAGCAGGCTGGGATTAACGTCGGCGAGGAGGTAAGGAGGTATCTAGAGGACCTAGCCAGGAAAGTCAAGGTAGAGGGGGCGCTTAAGGCGCTAGACGCGCTTATAGATGAAGCCGTGAAACCCTCCCCACCTGGTTTCGCTGCGCGAAGTATCAGGGAGGATAGGGATGCTAGTCGTTGATGCTTCGGTGCTAGTAAAGTATGTTTCGAGAGAAGAGGGCTGGCAGGAGGCGAGGAAGCTAATATCCATGGGTGTCTACACGGTGAAGCTAGCGCTTAAGGAGACCGCCAACGCCATGTGGAAGAAGGCTATGCTGGGGGAAGTAAACCTGGACAAGGTCCTTGAGATAATTAAAGGCCTCTACAGCGCTGTATCACTTATAGACCAGGATGCCGTTTTACCCGAGGCCGTGGAGGTAGCCCTTAAGCATAGGATTACGGTCTACGACGCCCTATACATAGCTGCAGCGAAGAAGCTAAGGACCAGTCTAGCCACGGCCGACGAAAAACAGGCAGAAGCAGCCAAGAACGAAGGGGTCGACGTTGTGCTTATTTAAGGCGAAGGGACACTTAACCCCCAAGAGGCTTTAAGCAGGCCTCCCGGTCCTTCACAGGATGCCTGAGTGTGTGCTCTGCGGTGCTAAGGGAAGGCTCATCTCGTCTGAGCTTAGGCTATGCCCCAGCTGCGCTAGGGAGGGTGGCGAGGAGGCGGTTAAGGTAGCCTTAGAAGCCCACGCCAGGGTTAGGGAGCGCCTAGGGCTGCCTCCAAGCGTCCCCAAGGACCCCAAGGGGGTCAAGTGCTACCTATGTAGCAACGAATGCTCGATACCCGAGGGAGGCCTAGGGTACTGCGGCCTACGTAGAAACGTGAACGGCAGGCTCGAGCACGTCGCCGGCGTGGACGTGGGCTTGCTATACACCTACTACGACCCTCTCCCCACCAACTGCTGCGCTGCCTGGTTCTGTCCAGGCTCAAAGGAAAGCGGCTACAACCTAGCAGTGTTCTTCTACGGCTGCAATTTTAACTGCCTCTTCTGCCAGAACAGCTCCCATAAAAACCTCATCGAGGGCTACCCAGCGACGCCTAAGGAGCTAGCTGACCGCGTCACCCCCAGCGTCAGGTGCATATGTTACTTCGGAGGGTCCCCTGAGCCCCAGCTACCCTACGCTATTAACGCGAGCGAGGCTGCCCTAGCTAGGGGCCCAAGCGGCTTAAAGATATGCTGGGAGTGGAACGGCTGCGGCAACAAGGAGCTGGTTAAGAGGGCAGCTCAGCTATCGCTTAGGTCGGGGGGCAACGTCAAGTTCGACTTAAAGGCCTACTCGCCCACCCTAAGCGTAGCGCTAAGCGGCGTCGACAACCGCAGGGCCTATGAGAACTTCGAATTCATAGCCAGGGAGCTCTACCCCGAGAGGCCTGGAGACCCTGTGCTCACTGCGACCACGCTCCTCGTCCCAGGCTACGTGGACGAGGGGGAGGTGGAGGCCATAGCGAGCTTCATAGCCGACCTAGACCCCTCCATACCGTATAGCCTCCTCATCTTCTACGGCGCCTTCGCTATGAGGGACCTCCCAGTAACCCCAGTCAGCCAGGTGGTAGCCTGCTACAAGGCAGCTAAGAGGCACCTAGAGAACGTACACGTGGGCAACCTACACCTAATAGGGCTAAGCTGTATGAGCGAGTTTAAGGCCCGCTTCCTTTAAACCTGCTTAAAGCCCAGTCCAGGAAGAGCAGGGCCGTAGGCAGGTAGAGGACGAGCACGTAAAACCCATCGTCCAGCGCTAGCGGTAGATGCCCCAGCCACCTAAGCAGGGTGACTAGGGCCGCTAGGCAAGCCATCACCACTGCTGGGATGGGGGAGCGCTCATCGTCCACGCCCGGCCACCTCTTTTAAAGCTTAAAAACCCCTTTTAATGCTTGTAAAGCCCGCCCCTAGTTAGCTTAGCGGTTGACCAGTGGCGAATGGAATTGAGTAAACGCGCCTCTAAGAGCATAAAGGCCAGCGAGGTCAAGGTGTGGCTCCCCCGCCTAACAAGGTACGAGAAGGCCAGGATCATAGGGGCCAGGGCGCTGCAGATAGCCATGGGGGCCCCCATCCTGATACCCGTGCCCCCTGAGGGGGCGGACCCAATCAAGATAGCTACCATGGAGCTCGAGCTGGGCCTCCTCCCCATAACGATTAGGCGCAGGCTACCTAACGGCCGCTACCAGGACGTTCCCTTGGCTTGGCTCTTAGAGGGTAAAGGGACCAGGCCGGGCAAAGCCTTAAAGCCCGAGGAGGCCTCTAAGCAGTCTTAACGAAGCTCCTAGGTGGAGGGCTGGGCTCAAGCACCTGCTTAACGAAGGGCACCTCCCTCTCATAGATATGCACGTTCTTCGAGAACGCCGCTGTGAAGCCGGGCTCCACGCCTATCTCAGCCGCCATCTCCTCCTTTAAGAGCTGGAGGGCCGCCATGTTCGCTGGGAAGCCAGCGTAGGCGTCCCAGCTCCTAAAGTACAGGTAGAAGTTGAGCTTCTCGTCAACCACCTCGGTGTCTATGACGGTCAGGCATGGAGGGTCCTCGAGGTCGAGGTCTTGGGGGAGCCTTAAAACCATCGTACACTGCCTATCACCTCTAGCCTCCCTAAGCCTCGCCACCACCTTCCCTACCTGGTCCACGGGCTTCCTAAGCCTCTCACCGTAAGTGTAAGGTTCGTCGGGCTTACGCTCCCCCGTAGCCAAGTACTCCAAGTAATACTGATAGATATAGGACTGGGTGTAAGGCGCCCTCTCGTGGATGAGAGGCCTAAGCTCAGGCCTCTCCACGAAGATTAAGGCCGCCACCTTCTTGGTCCTAGCCCTCTCAGACCCCCTCTCAACCCTAAACTCCTCCCCCCTCTCCTCTATGAGCTTAAGCAGCTCGTACCAGGCGTCAGGGAGTGTGAACGCTCTAACCATGTATACCTTCATTCAGCCCTCAACCTCCTTTAGCTTAAGTGGCAGGCCTGACTGATTAACTTAGATGATCCTGTCATACTGTGCAAGGCATAGAGGGCTTTCGGCGAGCTCCGTTAGCTCGAGGAAGAATTCCTCGAGCGACTCCTTATGTAGACCATGGTATACTGGCTTGTAGAGGTGAGCGTGTTTACGTCGAGTAGCAGTGTTGAGTGGCTCAACTCTAAGCTTAGCCTATCCCGTGCGAGCCTAAGGAGCTAACCATAGTCAATAAGAACCTGGGGAGGATGGGTGTGGCTAGGCTGGCTGAGCTTACGGGGCTCTTTGAGGGTGTTAGAGCGAGGGCTGCGGAGGCTAAGGTTGAGGTTAGGGAGGGCGAAGAGGAGATCATAACGGGCCCTAAGCGCCATGTCGATACGCGCGTGGCGCCGTGGATGTATGGTGATGCGTAGGGCTGAGAAGCGTCGGGGAGCGTTAAGGCCTTAATCAGGTGTACCTTCATCCAGTCCTCAGCCTCACCGCCCCAGCGCCGACTACAACCTCCACTTCGTCCCCTATATCCGGCTTAGGGTCCAAGTTATCCCACTCCTCCTCGGTCAGCCACAGCGTCATCCTTGGTATGGTGGCCCTACCCTGCCTAGTGAAGGGAAGCGCCTGCATTACCTGGCTCAGGATGGGCATTACCTGCCTCGCCAGCTCAGCTCCCTCCCTGCTCTGAGCTATCATCACCGGTGGGGGTAGCTCGCGCTCCTCGGCTAGCTCAAGCTTCACACCCTTCCCCAGCAGGGGGTCGTTGAAGAGGGACTTGCTCACCACCACTGCCTTAAACTTAACCTCCAAAAATCCACCCCTCAACCTAATTCTAAGGCCAGGGTCTTAAACCTGCCTAGCTAAAACCATGCAAATACCTCAGCAAGCCTACCTAACAGCTCAGCTATAGTTAAGCCAAGAGCTGATCTTGGTGAAGAACCTTTAAGGTCCTTTAGATAAAGACACTATAAAAGCTGACTTCGAGAAGTTCTTAGCTAAAAATGAAGAATAGGCTTTCTAGGAATATAGAGCTCAGTAAGATCAAAGAGGGAAAAGTTCAAGTTATCTTGAAGTAAATGCTGCCGGAGAAGGGGCAGAAGAAAAATCATAGAGATAAGGTAAGCCCAAGGTTAAAGTCAAGCTTAACTAAAAGAGGAAGAATAAGTTTTAGGAAAACTTCTCAGCAGGAAGGGGTAATTTAGTAAAGGTACCTTCATCGATTTTAGAATTGCTTAGGTAGAAATTATGACGTGAAAAAGCGTTGACATGCTTCATTAAGTAGTAAGCTTATCTACAGCTAAGCTAACTTCCTCTAGGTTAAGACGAGTGATAAGTTGCTTGAAATTTAAGTGGATCAAGAAAGTGAAATCTTGAATTAATCAAGAAAGATTTCTCTAGAAGAGGGATGATATGGAGGGTTTGTGATGAAAGTCGAGCCCATAAGGTGGAGTAAATGGATTAAGAAGGGACCTGAAGAGATTAATTGAAATGAATAAAGAGGTTAAGAAGAGACTTCCGTTAAGCACTTCATCTACAGGGAACCTGATGAAGTTATGGAGGCTCAAACCTGGAACCTCCCAGCTCCGCAGACAATAAGGATGTGAACATTTATGTAAAGAAATTGATGTAAGAAACAGTAGTTGAAAACATGAAGTGCTTAGGTGACGGTTTATTGATTAAAGCCACATGTAAGGTCTTAGATAAGCGCTGCGGCTATGAACTCCTTAAAGGAGTCTAGCTCCTCAAGTAAATAGAAGGCTTTGACGTCGGCTAACCTCGCGTTCCTTGCTTGAACTTTATCATGTGTTGCGAGGATGGCTCCTCGAAGTTTTGAAGCTGCGATGTAGTAAGCGTCTATGGCCCTACAAGTAGTTGACTTAGCTACCTCGAAGGCATGTTCGTAAAGCAACTCCTCTGAAACTAGTTCGGTGGACTCTTTAACCTTTGTTAAGGCTTCATCTACCTCCGATTTAGGTAAGAACCTTCCTAACACGCCTGCAAGTTCAATTAACAATAGTCGAGGAGCGTGGACGCGAGCCTTAACTCCTTCAATAACTCTAATCGCCTCCTCAGCCACCCTCACTCTTTCAGGGCTTCGCGAAGTGAAGAGATCTACGTATACTGACGCGTCAAGCACTACATTAATGCTCAAAGCCTCTCACGCTCAGTTGAAAGAACCTCGGATGGCTCAACTCCCTCCCTCAACGCCTTCTCTCGAATACGCTGTGCAACCGTAAGCAAGTCCTCCTCAATTCTAATCCTCACCCTCACACCCTCACGTAAATCAAGCTTCTCCAAAGGCCTCAAAACACCATTCTCATAAACAGCCTCAACAACCCTGACCAACATCAACACCCAGCTCAAAATAAAGAGTTCACCTCAAACTCAAAAACCTAACGTGTTTCTATAGAACCGCTAGAATCTCCCAGCTCCGCAGACCGGTATCCTATCCAGCCTAAGGGCCTAGGCCGAAGCTAAAGAGGAGTGCGTCTTTAACTAGTTAGGTAGTGCGCGTTCCCCCTTATCTTATGCACGGTATCTAATTAGTAGCCTTTAAGCCAGCTTTAAGTGTCACTTAAAGAAGCCTGAGAACTGTGTAGGTCACCTTAAGTTGAAGGACATGCGCGTATGGAATAAGGGAGTACACGCACGTCAGGCGCGGCACATGCATAAATTAACCTCACCGTTATGCGCGCGTTCTAGCAGTTTTACCCTGCGAAGGCTTGCTAAGGAGCTAGTTCGGGAGTCTCTTAAGCGAGGTCCTCGTCCTGCACGTAACTCCTACCCAGCTTTAAGGCTAACTCAGCCTTAGCCAGCTCGTAGCCCAGGTAGAACGCGTGCTTTAAACTGAAAACCAACCCCCTCCTCAATACCTCGTCGCGTAGGTCGAAGGCCCTCCTCCCCCTAATGACCAGGCTAGGCTTAAGCTCCCCTCTCCTATAGTGAACTAGGACCAGCTCTCCTCTAGCCCTATCGACCGCCACCTTAAAGGACCCAGCAGGGTCGAGCTCCAACGCTTCGTCGCCCTTAGCCTCCACCTCCTCAACCCCCTCCAGGTGCAGCTCTTCGTCGCGCTTACGCTTTTCCTTCAGCCTCAGCAGGTCTATACCCAGGTCCTTGGGCGGAGCCCCCCGCATCTTGGCGAGGGCCATCATCCTAACCGCCACGGCCAGCTCAGCCACTGAGCCCTCAGCCTTAACGCTCCCCTCAGTCGTCAATAATAGGTCGACGCCCACCTCAGCTGCAAGCGCCGCCAAGAGAGCGTTGACGCCTGGGCTATCGGCATCGATGAGTTCAGTCACGTTGCCCGCCCCTAGCATTACCGGCAGCCTAGGCCTCCTAGCCTTAAGAAGCCTACAGGCCTCCAACGCCTCAAAGCAGCCCGGCGCAATAGGAGGGTCAAGCAACGGGTCGGCTATAACCTTCCTCGCGCCGAAACCCCTCAACATTTCAACGGTGTCCAGTAGCTCCTCAACCCTCCTCTTAGCCCCTCTAACCGGGCCCTCCCTCGGCCTAAACGGTACGACTACGTAGGCCACCCTCCTATACCCATCAACCTCAGCCACCCGATTAAACCTCTGAGCCAGCTCCGGGGTCACGCTCAACACCATGTCAGCCCCAGCCTTAACCGCCTCAACGACCTCCTCCTCGTCCATCGTGTCAACGCTAACCGGTAGGCCTACAGCCCTCTTCACGGCCTTAACCAGCCTCCTAACCTCCCACGGCCTAGGGTCCTCCGAGAGCATGCCCAGATCGATGATGTCGGCTCCCTCCTCAGCGAACC
>CAZVDL010000035.1:8823-11403 GCA_964626365.1 uncultured Nitrososphaerota archaeon | reverse complement strand
GTTGTAAGTGTACGCGTCCCTAAATGGGTTAAGGAGAGGCTGGAGGAGGCCAAGGTGAACGTGGCTGAGGTGGTCAGGGAGGCCTTGTTTAGGAAGGCGTGGGAGCTTGAAGAGGAGGAGGCCGGTAGGATCCTCGACGAGGTAGCAGCTAGCTGCCGTGGAAAGGTAGACCCCTTCAAGGTCGCGGAGCTTATCGAGGAGTCGAGGGGTGAACGTTGACGGAGGGCGCTGGGAAAATCGTCGTAGACGCCAGCGTCCTCGCCCCTCTAATCTTACTAAGTGGCAGACAACTATTATCCAAGCTACGCAGGCATAGAGTGGCGATGCTCGACTTAACGGTCTACGAGGCGTGCAACGCCTACTGGAAGGCCTGCCTGAAACTTAAGAGCATCAGCGAGGAGAACGCGCTTAAAGCGTCGACGGCCACCTTAATCGCGGCGAGGGCCTGTGAAATCCATAGGTTTGACGAACTCGACTTAAAGGAGGTCGAGAGGATAGCCTTAAACACGGGCACGACGTTCTACGACGCATCCTACCTCGTGCTAGCTAAGACGTTAAAGGCCAAGCTAGCCACCGAGGACAGAGACCTTCTGAAGGAGGCTCCAAGACACGGCGTAGACACCTTAAGGCTCGAGGAGCTCACAGAAACCCTAAACTTAAAGCTCCTCAACAAACCTTAACCATGCACAAAGACAGACCATCTTTCAATTCTCTTTTCTTGAGAACCCACTTAAGGGCTTCCTAGCCAAGATAGCGGGCGCAACCCTCTCGGCGATAGAATCTCAAGAAAAGAGAATTGAAAGAGAATTTGAACTCTAGGCTTTGAGCTTTAACGCGGATCCTGACGGCTAGAACTGGCTTCTCTAGAAGATTTGGATTTTCCTCTTTATTTTCTCTGGGTTTTCTAGGATGTCGGTTATGTCTTCGGCTATTTCGAGGGCTCCTAGGAATTTACCATCTTGATCTCTTATGGCTACGGTTATTACCCTTATGGTTCGGTCTCCTGCCTTGGTGTAGAATGTGTATTGGTCTTTGACTCCTCGTTTAAGGTTGTTGAACACGTTGCTGGCTATGCGCTCGAGCTGGGGAGGGTGGCAGTGTTCAAGCTTCCTTCCTAATAGGTGTTTGACTCTCTTGAAGCCTTTATGTAGCTTGCTTACGGAGTAGAACCTTATCCTGCCTTCGCTGTCGGCGAAGGTGAGCTCGAGGGGTAGCGAGGATATCAGGTTGACTATTTCTTTAGGTTGGAGGAAGCCGGTGTCTAGGTTTATGTCGTCTTGCCTTAGTAGCTGGTAGTCGTCGGGTTTGAGGCCTCCTTGAAGGCTTAAGGCCACGGCCTTAATTTCCGTGGGCAGCTTTTCTAGGATTTCAGGTTTTATCTCGCCTTTAACCTGCCATGGATAAGTGGGCTTAGAGGAGGGTTTCCACGCCTCCTTGACGGCTACTGCCCAGCCTATTTCATGGGCCTCTTCATGTATAGCAGCCCACATTCCTTCATCTAGCAGGGTCCATAGCGCTGGGTAGAGTATCTTGTCCTCCCTGAAGGCTATGTCGGGTATGCTCTGAAATAACTCCTCTCCAAGCTTAACGAGCTCTTCAAGCCCTTTAAGCTCTCTTAGTAGAACCCTTAGCTTTCTGAGCTTGACGATGGCTTCGTGTTCACGGCCCCATAAAACCCTGGGCACAGCGTATATGCCTAGCCTTTCAAGGTAGGGGAAGAGGAGCATTTGTACCTTCCGGTAATGTAGCCTTAAAGCCGCGTACAGCTTCTCGGCTACTTCAAGGGTTTTAGCCGTTAGCTCTTCCTTTACTCCTTCACTGGCCAAGGTCTTTAGGTATAGGCTAAGAGTTTCGTTAAGCTTCAAGATTAGTTTATTTTCCTCGACGAGTAGCTTTAAGGGGTGGCCTTCAGGCACCTCTTCAAGCTTCCTCTCAGCTAGTCTATCCTTGGAGAGGGCTAGATGTAGATCACAAAGTTTTAGAAGGTCATCTAGGGCTGCCCCCTCCTTGATCAGTTGTTGCTCGATTAAGGGTATCTCGTCAGGGCTTATAGTAGCCATCAACCTGCGTTTAACGTCCTCAAGGGGTAGCCCTGCTTTAAGTTCTTTAAGCGCCTCCTTAACAGCCTCTATTTTCCCTTGATCTAAACTCGACATGTATTAATGGCTTTAGGCAGGGCTCTTATAAAACCTAGCCAGCCTTGAAGGCCCTCTATTCGAGGTTTAAAGGACATGGAAGTTTACACGAGTTGAAGAGGTAAGCCTGAGAGGCGCAGTATCAAGGTAGATGATGGGAGAGGTTCTTCGAGGAGCCATAGGTGAAGCTGAGCTTAAGGAGCTAGAGAAGAAGGCTGAAAGGTTTAAGCGTATCTTAGCTAGGTTGACGGCTGACGGTAGGAGAACCGCGCTTTTAAGGTACCCTAGCTCGGTTAAAGTGTCGCTGGTAGGGGATTCACCTTCAACCGTGGTAGCCGACGTGCTCATAGCTGAAGGGGCGAGGCGCTCGCTGATGAACTTATCGTTCATCAGCTTACTTGCCGTGGTAATCATAGACCCAAGCGAGGGGGTTATGGTGCTTTAG
>CAZVDL010000035.1:0-8723 GCA_964626365.1 uncultured Nitrososphaerota archaeon | reverse complement strand
GCCTAGCTGAGAATGCTCTGTCAGGAAGCTCTAAGAAGCCTCTTGAACCATTAAAGCCTACGACGAGGCTGAGGAGGCTGAAACAGCCTCGCCAAGTTTAATAGGGTGGGCCATAAAATACCGCTCGGTGAAAGGTTGAAGAGGACTGTCACCCTTATCCTAAGCGAAGACGAGTATGAGGCCTTAGTTAAGGGTGATCTAAGGATAAGTAGGCCCTTCAACATCTCGTTTAAGAGGTTTAAGATTAAAGTAAGCGACCTTAAAAACCCCTGAGAGGCCGAGTTTTTGGCTGTCAGGGTCCGCGTTAAAGTTCAAGGCTTAGAGTTCACAGCGCTAGCTAACGCTGGAGCTGAGAGCGACGAGCCAGTCATAGCCCTCCCTCTAAGGCTGGCTGAGGAGCTTGGGATAAAGCCGACCGTGACCGTGGCGGTCAAGGAGTTCTCAGCAGAGACCCTAGGCTAAGTCTCCCTCACCAAGGTTCAAGTCGAGCTGCTAGGCGAGCAGGGCGAAGTGCTAGCTAGGTCTTGGGCATACCCCTTAATTAAGCCTGGGCTAGATGAGCCAGCGCTGTCAGACGCCCTCATAGAGGAGCTTGGGATCATAATAGTCCACGCGAAGAGAGGGCTATGGAGGCACGTCAACGACCCACCAAACACTCTTAGGCCCAGCGCCAAACACCAACCTATTTAGTATGATCTAAGAAAACTTCCATAGATCCGGTTTTGAACCCTGCTCTTAGGACCATCCTTCAATCACCTCTTTTTAAGGGTACAAGGAGACAGGTAAGGTATGGCTTAAGAGCTAACCTTGATGGTTAGGTTTTGGCCTCTTAGGTTGACGGTATTTTATTTTTTAGGAGCTTATTGAGGTATATCTCGTACATGCCTCTGGCGTCGAGGTACTCGATGAGGACTTGGCTCTCGAACTTGGCTTTAAGCTTGGGCTTGGACTCGTAGAGTAGGCGGCCCTCCTTGATGACCTTGAACTTTAAGTGTAGGTCTGCGTCGTTGAGGGTGACTAGGTCTACTTTGTCCTCGGCTACCTTTAGGGCCTTGGCTACCTCGACCTGTAGCTCGTCGAGCGCTATGGGCTCCTCCTCGAATAGGACCGCGATATCCCAGTCGCTGTCCTCGGCTTCGACTCCCTTAGCCCTGGAGCCGAAGAGGTAGGCTAGCGACACCCTCCACCTCCTGAATAAGGGGGTTAACGCCTCAGTGAGGCTTGACGGGGGGTCGACTCCTCTTTTCCTGGCTTCCTCCATTAGCTTTAAGGCTAGGTCCTTGGATTTAGCAGCCTCGTCCCCGTACCCTTTAAGCTCCTCTAGGCCTAGCCGTCTATAGGTGTGGGCTACCCTGTTCCTGACCCTGGCTAGGGCTTTAAGCTTGGAGGCTTCCTCACTGCCTAGGACGCCCGCCTCAGCTAGTACGTCGGCTAGCTCGGCGTAGGATGAAGGCTTCCTTAACCCGAGCTCAGCTGTCATCATGGAGCAAGCGTCGAGGAGAGTCTGTAGCGCCTCGTATATCGCCCAGCGTAGCGAGTACGTGGACATCCAGTCCCTGGGCTCTATCTGGTGGATCCTACCGGCGACCTCTACCACCTGGGATAGTAGGTTGATGGTCTCCAAGAGAGTTCACCGCTCAGCCAACGTCGTAGCTGGGCTCTCAAACTTAAAGCTACGCGTTTGGCTAGGCTGTGCTGGCAGCCTTGTCTGGGTTAGCTTCGCCTCTTCTTCTCCACTATCTCCTCGACTTTGTCAGCTATCTTGGGTAGTATTTCGCCTGTTTTGCCCTGGATGAAGATCGTAGATATCCCCTCTAAGGTTAGAGGCGTGGGTTCAAGGTTGACCTCTATGATTATGGCTCCTCTACGCCAGGCTATGCGTGGTAGCTCGGCGAAGGGGTATACGACGGCTGAGGTGCCGCATATGAGGGCTAGGTCGCACCTGTACACTTCCTGGAGGCTTCGTAGCATTACGTCCTGCGGAATGGGCTCGTTGAAGTGAACGACGTCGGCCTTTAACGGCGAGCCGCACCGTCTACATCTAGGCGGTAGCTCTCCTCGCTGTTTAAGGCCTTCGAGGTCGTACTCTTCGACGTTGTACCTGGCGTTGCAGTGGGGGCAGCGTAGCTTGAAGGCGTTGCCGTGGTACTCGATGACGTTTACGCTGCCCGCCTTTAAGTGTAAGGCATCGATGTTCTGGGTTATCACGCACTTGATGACCCCTAACTTCTCCAGCTTAGCAAGGGCGTAGTGGCTTGGGTTGGGCTGAGCCTTAGATAGATCGCCTAGCAGCGAGGGTCTGCTAAGCCTCTCCTCCCAGTACCTTTTAGGGTCAGTTAGGAAGAGCTGGTAGGTCCTATAGGCTCTACGTTCAGCTTCAGGGCTTCGCGTCCATATCCCTGAGGGCCCCCTAAAGTCTGGGATCCCAGACTCGGTGGAGACGCCGGCCCCCGTGAGGGCTACGGCATGCCTTGACGCTGCTAGCAGCCTAGCTGCCTCCTCGACTAGGTCCTCCTGCAAAGCTCCTCGCCTCGGCGCAGCCAGCCGTTGAGGAGGAGCTGAGGCCCTTTAACGCTGCGCCCGCTATGGGCGTGTAGCGCTTTACGCCTTCAGCCCTGTCCAGCCCTCCTCGACGAGGCTTTTTAAGCAGCCTATCGACCCTCTTTTTGCCGTGGCGCGTTGCCTCGTGCTCGTCTTGATCGTGGGCTTCCTTGTAGGCGTCCTCTTTCTTACGTGGATCTATGTACCCGCTGAGCCTATTGTGGCGGCGTACTTCTACGTATGGTATAGCGCGGATGGTAGGCATTGGAACGATAGTAGCGTTACCGTGGTGGTTGATAGGCCGGTGGCTGGTTACTATACAAGCAACTATACGGTGTTTGTTAGGCAGATGAAGTTGATGAAGGATGTGGGCATCGACGTTGTTTTTGTGTCGTGGTGGGGGCCTGGGAGCTATGAGGACAGGGCGGCTAAGGAAGCATTTAGAGCGGCTAGGGAGGTTGGCCTTAAAGCAGCTATACTGGTCGAGCCTTACCTAGGCAGTAACGCCTCGTATTATGATGAAGCATGGTGGGATGACGTCCTAAGTCATGTATCAACTCACTTTGTTGAGCCCTACGCTGACGTTTACTTTACGTGGGAGGGGAGGCCGTTAATCTTAGCCTTCAACCCCATAGGCGAAGTCTACAAGCCTAGCTGCGACAGGTTCACTATACGTATCGTGGGGAACGACGTCGACGATGGTGGTTATCGAGACTGGGACTTATGGCCGGACTATGACGTGGCTTTAAGCGGGCGCTTAAAGGTGCGAAGAGACGGCTACGTAGCCCTCACCCCTAGATTCGACGACTACTACCTTTACCTGGCGGGGGGCAGGAGCTCGTATCGAAGGCTAGACGTCGACTATGCGGCGGGCTGGTATGAGAAGCAGTGGAGGTTTGTGCTGGGTAATAGGGGTGCGATAAGGCTGGTGGCGATATATTCATGGAACGAGTACCACGAGAGGAGCCAGATAGAGCCCCACTACGACGCTACAAGCTTGAAGCCCGCCTTCTACCTTCTTGAGGTCACCGGCGGCTACGCTTCTAAGCTATCAGCTATGGGCGTGGACATGGACCGCGCCGCTTTAATGTGCCTTTTGCTCGGCCTAGCTGCCGCGGGTGTCGTAGTTAAAAGACGGCTTCTACAAGCTACTAAGGGGGCGTAAAGCCTCCGCCGTGGAGGGTGTGGCGTAAACGTTAAGGGGTGTCGGTTGAGGACTGCTGTCAACGCTTACCCTGATAACGCCACGATGCCTCTGATAACCTGCTGGCTGTCGAGGCCTTAAGGTTGCTGGGCTCGGATATAGCTGAGGAGGTTGCTGCGACAATAGGTGCCTGTTACCCTGAGCTTCAAGGCGGGGATGGCCTACATGAGGTGATTCTCGGCAAGAAGATAAGCGAGTTTAGGGCGGCCGCGTTGATCGACTACGGCAGCGTAGGCGGCTATAGCGTTAGGGCGTACGTCTTTAACGGCTCGCATATATCGGATTAGTACGAGTACGCTGATCTAGTGGCTTATAAGGGGCTTAATGCTACGTGGAGCGGCGACTTCGAGACTGCTAGGAGGGCGTGGGTTAACTTAACCAGTATGTGGGACGGCTGCGGCTTTAGGGATAAGGCATTCGACGGGCGCTATGAGTCGTATAAGCCGGCTTTAGCCTACTACCTCGCTAAGGCTGCTAGAATAAACGAGCACCTATTAAAACAGATCGTTGAGATAATGCCTAGGCTCCAGGCAGGCAATGGTGGGGTCTATACGCATTACGTGGTTGAAGGTGTGCTTAAGCCTCGAGGCGACGTAAACACGGAGACGACCTCGATATTCGTTATCGCGTGCTTAGACCGCCCTAAGTCTATGAGAGGCGGCTAACCTTCATTGAGCCGCCAACCGCGTTAACTACCCGTTAAGGCTTCTCTCACACTCTTGACACCATCTTTCAAAAACCTCTACCCCGCCTAAGCGCTTCATCCTCAAATTTATCCGCCCTACTTTTTCCCTCGATGTATGCTAAAAGTCCATATGACTCATCTAGATTTTCACGGCGTGAGTGATGGCAGAGCCTAGAGGACGTTGAAGGCCTACCTGCACTTTATCGTCTCTATGCTTGGCTATATGGTGTAGGTTAGCGCTCTTTTCTCAATGTATACGTTTGGGGCTAATTCCTCGTACTCTACGTCCGTTAAGGGCCTCTTGTAATATAGCGTGGGGTCGGGTACGCCTGCATCCTTGAAGGCCAACGCTCTTCTTCTACAGTTGCTGCAGTATCCGCAGTGTAGCAGTACCTTGTCCTTGTAGGTGGGGTGCTCTACCCATCTTCCTACGTTGGTGTAGCAGCTAAAGGTGTAAGCCCAGCGTACGCCTAGTGCGTCGCCCAGCCTTATGACGGCGGCCTTGGGTAGGTTGATGAAGGGGGCGTAGACCTTGTAGCCCCCGAAGTGCGTGGCTATCTCTGCCACCCTGTTCATCTCCTCTATGAACTCGGGCGTGTTATCCTTCATCGGCACGGGCGTTTCAAGCCTTATCCCTATGTAGACGTCGTAGACGCATCGCTCCCTCGTTTTTAGGTAGCTCCTCAGGTCTATGCTCTCAGCGTGAGCTAGGCCTATAGTCACCAGCTGTAGGTTCCTCACCACGTCCCACCACCACAGTATCCTCTCCCTCGCCGCTTCAGGGGACTCCAGCTTCTCTACAGGCGTCTCAGGTAGCGGCTCGCTGGATACAAGCTTCGACGTGGAGAGCTCTCCCAGCCACCTTATATCCACGGTCTTCAGGGACACGTTGTATCCTTGCTGGCGCAGGTACTCCACGTTCTTCTCTACGCCTAGCCTCTCCATCTCAGCCATCCTCTGCCCGTAGTCCGCCCATATCGCTAAGGTGTGTTCTGGCTTCAGCACCTTCACCACGTAGTACAGCAACGGTATGCTGTCGGCTCCACCTGACGTCAACACTATTGCGCCCTTCCTAGGCAGGACGACACGGCCACTCATAGCCTCAACTCCGACGACTCGAGCTAGCGCGGGGCCTTTAAAGGCCTCCGATAACCTCCTTCGCGGTTAGGGCTACCTCAGGCGCGTGGCTTAAAGAGGGTCGCTGCCAGACAAGCCCTGCTCAGTGTGGGTGAGCTCTTAGAGAGGGTGGGAAGCTACTTATACTGCTGTGCACACTCCCTTCCGGTGGGCTTTTGAGCGTAGTGGTAGTTGACGGTAAGTACAGGGTCTTGTTAAATAAGGAGGTTAGGCGGAGGGCTGGCATTGAGAGGGGTGAGGAGCTCCTAGCTATACCGTTTCGTGGAGGGGTCGTCCTCCTATCGCTTAAGGGGAGGCGTTTTGAAGGGTCGCTTGACGGCTTTGGCTTCGACGAGGAGAGGCACGAGGCGTCTAAATACCTATTTAGGGTGGATGAACGGTGCCGGTCTTAGACACCGTGGTGCTCTTCGCCGCGGCGGATAGGAGGGATGCAAGGCACAGTAAGGCTGTGAGCTACTTGAGGTCTGAGGAGGCCTACCTTGCGAGCTTCGCTCTCTTAGAGTTCGACGTAGTCTTGAAGAGCAGGGGGTTGACGGCTGATAGGAGAATGGAGCTACAGGCCCTCTTAATGAAGGACTACCCGCGCCTTAAGGTCCACGGGTTGACGCCTGAGACCCTGTACCTCGCAGCTATGATTGAGAAAGACTATGGGCTAGAGTACTTTGATGCTGGAGTCGCCGCGGAGGCTCTACAGTGCGACGCGGTGGTGGTCTCAACCGATAGGAGCTTCGACAGGGTTAAGGGGCTGACGCGTATCTGGTAGGCCCACCGTGCTGAGCTTAATCTCGGTGGCTGGTCGTTGTTAGCTCCTAGGCTTTAACTTTCGAAGCGGTTAAGTTTATAAGGTTGGGGGAGGACGGCGTAGCCGTTGGTGGTCGTCGCTTGAAGGTTAGGTTTGTTGACACCACGCTGTGTGAAGGCGAGCTGGCTGGCGGCGTAGCGTTCACGGTGGATCAGAAGCTGGAGGTGGCTAGAGAGCTGGATAAGGTGGGGGTGGACGTAGTAGAGGTGGCTAGGCCCACGGTCTCCGACGAGGACTTCGAGGCGGTTAGGGAGGTGGCTAGCGAGGGGTTGAGAGCTGAGGTGGCGGCTAGAGCCTGGCTGTTCGACGATCTGGAGGCTGCGGTGGACAGCGGGGCTGACAGGTTGATCGTGGCCTTGCCGGCTAGCAGGGAGGCTGCGTCGAAGCTTGGGTTGACGTGGAGCTCGATACTGGGTGAGGCTAAGAGGGCTGTCAAGCTGGTTAAGGAGAGGGGGCTGAAGGTTACAGTGCTGGCCGAGTGGGCTACTCAAACGCCTTTAGGCGACTTAAAGGAGCTGGTAGAGGCCTTGAGGGGGGAGGGCGTCGACGACGTGTGCTTGGCCGACGTGGCCAGCGTGGCTGATCCAAGCCTGTTTAAGGAGTTCGTGAAGGGTCTAGGCGGAGGGGTTGAGGTTAAGTGCTACAACGGGCTGGGGCTGGCCGTGGCCAACGTGCTGGCCGCGGTCGAGGCGGGGGCCAGCGGCGTCCACGTGTCGGTTAACGGGCTGGGTGAGGGGCCTGGGATAGCCTCGATGGCTGAGGTGGCGGCGGCTCTACGCAGGCTTAGAGGGGTGGAGACGGTTAAGCTCGACCTGCTGCCTAGGCTCTCAGCCATCGTGGAGAAGTATAGCGGGGTCCCCCTCCCAGTCCATAGCCCCTTGGTAGGGGAGCACAGCTTCACGGTTAAGCTGGGCCCCCACGTTGACGCGGCGCTCAGCGGCCTAAACGCTCTCTGGCCTCTACCGCCCAGCGAGGTGGGTAGGAGGGTTGAGGTGGAAGCCTCTAAGCACTCCTCGATAAGGGCTGTTAGGGAGAAGCTGAGCAGGCTGGGGGTGGCGCTTAGCGAGGAGCAGGCCTTGGAGGTGCTTAAGGCGCTCAGGTCTAAGGCCTCGGCTAGGCTGAGGGATTCAGACCTCCTAGACCTCGTGGAGGCTACGTTGGGGAGAAGGGAGGTTAGGGTGCCTAGGAGGGTGGAGGCGGTGGTCATGGTTCAGTGCGCCAGCAACGTGCACACCTCCTCAGTGGCTAGGCGCATTAAGGGGGTCAACGGTGTTGAGGAGGTTTTCGAGGTTAGCGGGGAGTACGACGTGGAGGTTAGGTTGACGGCGGACTCGATAGCCGAGCTTAACGAGCGCCTAGACAGGATAAGGGCGGTTAGAGGAGTGGTGGGCACGAGGACCAGGTTCATACTTAAGCGCTACTGACCTGGGCGGGGCCGTCAAGGCTATTAAGGGGCTCTACGGTGACACACCTGTACCGCCTTGGATGAGCTGTTTAAGGCTCTAAGCGAGTACTTTGGGCTTAAGAGGAGGCTTGAGGACATCCTCAAGGCCTACTCGGCTGAGAGCCCCGAGGATATCGAGAGGAAGCTTAGGAGAGGCGAGATACCTGAGAGGAAGACCTTTGAGGGCTACCGGAAGGTCTACGAGGACCTAGCCGACGCCATCTCCATCCAGCACGAGCTAGCCCTCCTCGAGAGGAGGATGGAAAGGCTCCTCGAGGCTAAGGCTAGGCCCGCCCCTCCTAAGCAATAGGTCCTCTATGGCCGTGGCGGCCGCTATAAGAGCTGAGGCAGCTGCTAGGTCGGTGGCTATGGTGACCCCAGGGCATATGTCGACGACGAGGTCCGCGAACCTATAGACCCCGCTGGGTATGCCTTCGCGAGAGCCTATTAACAGGTTGACCCTCCCGCGGCGGTCAACGAAGAGGGACGCTAGCTTCTCAGCTACCTTAGACACAGGCTCCCCTTCAGGCTCTAGGACCACTATGGGCTCACCCCTCCTATCCCTGACTAGCTGGTATAGGTCTTGGACGTACACGGGCACCTTGTGAGGCTGGTGGTGGTAGGACCTCCTCTGCACCTCGTACCTAGAGTTTATCCCCTCGAAGATGCCCTCGAGGAAGGCTTGGAGCTCCCGGGCGCTAACGGAGCCTATGAAAGCCACCACTAGCTCCTTGACCTCGAAGGTCTGGACCTCGCGGCCGATCCTAACGCCCATCTCCCTGGCTGCGTCGAGGGGGCCTAGGTAGGGCATCTGGACTATTGCAGCCCTCCTAAGGTAGGGTAGCACGGGGTGTTTGCCTGGGCCTAGCTTACGGTGGAGCTCGGAGCCCTCCATTACGCCTACGAGGGC
>CAZVDL010000034.1:0-11465 GCA_964626365.1 uncultured Nitrososphaerota archaeon | reverse complement strand
TATGCCCAGCCCGGCCACCAGCGAAACGACGGCCACCCTACGTCCACGGGCTGGGGGTTGGAGGGCTAGGGCCTTGGCCTTGGATATTAGGTCGAGGCAGCCCTCGGCCTCTATGGCCCCTGCCTGCCTGAAACAGGCCCTATATAGGCTGTAGCTTCCGGCGAGGGAGCCTGTATGTGATTTAGAGGCTGCGTCAGCCACCCTCGACCTGCCGGCCTTGTAGGCCACCACAGGCTTAACCTTAACCGCCTTCTTCAAGGCCTCTATCAACCTCCTGGGCTCGTCGACGCCCTCAATATAGACGGCTATGCTCCTGGTGTGCTCGTCGCTCGCCAAATACTCGAGCATGTCTGCGAAGTCTACGTTGAGCCTGTTGCCGAGCCCCACTATCTTGCTCATACCTATGCCCTGCTCGATGAGGTAGGGCATTAAGAGGTGACATACACCGCCGCTCTGGCTAACAAGAGATACTCCTCCTCTCTTAATCAAGGAGAAGGAGGGGGTGAAGCTGGCGTTTAAGTTAGCGTGTAGGTTTACCATACCGAAGGTGTTAGGGCCTATGACCTTGACGCCCCACCTATCAGCTACTCTTCGGAGCTCCTCCTGTAGCTTAGCCCCCTCCTCAACCTCAGACTCTCTCAACCCAGCCGTTATGAGTACAGCTCCTTTAACCCCTACTTCACCGCACTCCTCTAAGACCTTGACGGCCGACTTGGCGGGGACAGCTATAATGGCTAGGTCTACCCTTTCTGGGACTTCCTTAAGCGAGGGGTAGGCCTTAAGGCCGAGTATTGACGAGTATCCGGGGTTGACTGGGTAGATGGATCCGTTGAAGCCTCCTTCGACCAGGCTTTTGAGTACGTGGTACCCCATCTTCTTCGTGTTCTTCGACGCACCGATCACCGCCACTGACGCGGGGTAGAAGAGCTTCGCTAAGAGGTCTCTTGGCGCCGACACCCATGTACCCTTTAAACCTATGCCTAACCTTAGCTTATTAAGCTATGCGCAGGCGGTAAACATGGAGGTGGTCCTTAAACCCATTGGCTTTGTGAGAACTCAGCTAAGCGACGAAGAGGTAAAAGCTAGCTGGCCTAACGGCGTAGAGGCTGACCTCGTGATCCTGGAGGACTATGAGGAGGCTTTAACGGGAATAGAGGGCTTCTCGCATATAATGGTGATCTTCTACATGCATAAAGTCACCGATGAACAGCGCAAGGTGCTTAAAGCTCGCCCTCGTAGGCTAGCTGAGCGCTGCGGCATTAGCTACGAGGAGCTACCGTTGGTAGGGGTCTTCTGCCTAGACTCTCCTCATAGACCTAACCCTATAGGGTTAACCATAGTTGAGCTTCTTGAGAGGCGTGACAGGGTCTTAAGAGTGCGCGGCCTCGACGCTTACGATGGAACCCCTATTCTAGATATTAAGCCCTACACGCCGGAGAGATGTAAAGTGGACATTAGGCTGCCTAAATGGTACGTGGAGCTTATGGAGAAGCTTAAAGCGTTAAACTCCCTCCATTAAGGGCACTAGCCTCCTACGTTTAACGTCGACTAACCCCTTCACGGACAGCCTTAGCTCAGGGAGCGTGACGAAGGTAACGAATAGCATCACATTTAACGGCTTGCTTAAACGTGAGCCTAGACTCCTCAACGTCGAGTTTAAGCTGCTAAGCTTAGAGGCCACCTCCTCTAAGGGCTTAAGCGACATCACCCCTGCCAGCGGTAAGTCAAGCTCCTCCAGAATTCTCCCCTCATTAACGAGCACTATACCTCCACCTAGCTCCGCGGATCTATTGGCGGCCACCGCCATATCGTGCTCGTTAGCCCCCAGAACCACTAAGTTATTTTCATCGAAGTTTAAGGTTGAAGCCAGCCCACCCACCGTTGCACCGAACCCCTTCATCACACCAAGCGATATCCTACCGCTTAGCTGATGTCTATCTACCACGGCGACCTTCAAGTACCCCTCAGGTACTTTGACCTCCCAGTCCAGCACCTCGAGCTCCTCAACCCTCTCCCTCGTTATGGTCTCGCTCAGTAGCTCCATCACTCTAACCCTCACCCTACCCTCCCTCAACGGCGCTGTTATCTTGAAGTCGTCTGGCCTCAGCCTCCGTACCTTCACCGTCCTTAGGAAGCGGTCAGGATAGGCGGCGGGGGTGGTCTCAATGAGGAGCCTACCCTTTAGGGAGACAAGCTTACCTCGGCTGATGGTAGCCTCAACCTCCACCCTATCGAGATCCCTTAAGACCACTATGTCAGCTTCGCGTCCAGGTCCCACGCCGCCTATCACGTGGTCTAAGTTAAATCTCCTAGCTGGGTTTAAGGTAGCCATTCTTATGGCTTCGACAGGGTCTAGGCCGAGCTCTATGGCCTCCCTAATCACGTAGTCCATGTAGCCCAGCTTAACGAGGTCCTCGGGGTCCACGTGGTCAGTGACCAGGGAGACATTGTGTAGATCCACCTTGCTCTTGATTAGCCCCGGTAAGACCCCCGCTAAGTCCCGCCTTAATGACCCCTCTCTTATCATCACGTGGACCCCTAGCCTAAGCCTCTCTAGGGCTTCGTCAGCCGCTATAGCTTCATGGCAGGAGTAGATCCCAGTCGCCACGTACCCCTGAAGCTTAATCCCCTTCGCCCCAGCAGTATGCCCCTCAACCACTTTTCCTGCTCGCTGAGCCGCTAGTACCTTGGCGTGGTAGTCGGGGTCCTCCTCAATCAGCCTTAGCCAGCTGACCACCTCTCCAAGCCCTAACACTTCCGGCCACCTAAGCGCCTCCTCAACCTCCTCCAAGGTTAAGGGCGGGTTATCGTCGAAGAGGGGGTCTTGGGGGCACACCAACGGTATAAATACATATACCTTTAGCGGCAGCTTCCTCACTAGGTCCACGAAGAACTTGACGCCTTCAAAGCCCAGCACGTTGGCCAGCTCATCGGGCTCAGTGACTAGGGAGGTGGTTCCATGGAGGAGCGCTGCCTTCGCGGTCTCAGCTGGCGTGCAGTATAGGTCTATGTGGGTGTGCGCGTCTATGAAGCCTGGAGCTACATACGACCCGTCTACGTCTATGACCTTGGTGTCTGGGCCTATGGTGTGGGAGGCGTCAGCGCCCACGTAAGCCACTCTGCTACCCTTGATCGCTACGTCCATCTTCTCGAGCACCTCGCCCGTGTACACGTTTACCAGGCATCCTTCCTTGATCACTAGGTCGGCCTTCGCCCTGCCTAACGAGACCCTTAAGACCTCCAAGTCGATCATGGCTAGCTCCCATGGGTTGAGGTTTTAAAGCAGCTAAGTAGAACTCCCTAAATTGCTTTGCCCCTAGCAGTTCCTTAAAGCGTTAAATACAGCTTCCAAGTCTATGATCTCTGGTGCTCATCTATGTCTAGCTACAAGTTTCTAATATACGAGGTTAAGGATGGCGTAGCGTGGATCACCTTAAACAGACCTCCGCTAAACGTGATGAACACCGAGATGCTACTTGAGCTAGCCGACGCCTTCAAGAGGGCTGGGCAGGACGACTCGGTGTCAGTAATAGTAGTCACTGGGGCTGGCAAGGCTTTCTCAGCGGGCGCGGACGTAGCTGACCACATGCCTGAGAAGCTCGACGCCTTCATTAAGGCCTTCAACGGCGTCTTCTACGCCATGTGGGAGGTAGACAAGCCCATCATAGCTGCCGTCAACGGCCACGCGCTTGGTGGAGGCTGCGAGCTAGTCATAGCCTGCGATATGGCGATCGCGGCCTCGGACGCCTTGATAGGGCAGCCCGAGATAACCGTGGGCGTCTATCCGCCCGTAGCTATACCTATAATGCCTCAGCTCATAGGTAGGATGAAGGCTTTCGAGCTGATATTAACAGGCGACCGTATTACGGGCGAGGAGGCCGCTAAGATAGGGCTAATAAACAGGGCTGTGCCGGCCGACAAATTAATGGACGCGGTAAACGAGCTCGTAGCTAAACTTAAAGACAAGAGCCCCATAGTCTTGAGGATTACTAAGAAGGCGCTTAAGACGGCCATAGACATAGCCGCCACTAAGAAGGCTATTGAGGAGGTAACTAGGATCTACGTCGACGAGCTTATGAAGACTGAGGACGCGGTTGAGGGGCTTAAAGCCTTCTTAGAGAAACGTAAGCCTGTATGGAAGAACCGTTAACCCTCACATTTCAAAAAAGCGGGCAAGCTTTAACGTAGACCTACCCCTATTTTACCACGGCCGTGGTCAGCAGTTTTAGGTGTTTAACCCCCCTCAAGCTCATCAAGGAGCTTGAGAGTCGCTGTATCCTCTCAGCTGGCCCTCGGCTAACTAACACCTCCAAGCAGTTCTCCTCGTCTAGGTGGACGTGCATAGTGGAGACTATCACGTCGTTAAACGAGTGCTCTATATCGAGGAGCTTCTCAGCTACCGACCCTGCCTCGTGCTCGTAGATGAAGGAGATGACCCCTATCACGTTCCCCTTAGCCTCTCTCCACGAGTACTCCACTATGAAGTTCCTCATGGCGTCGCAGATGGCCTGAGACCTCTTCTTATAGCCGAGCCTGCGCGCTAGCTCATCGAACTCCTTAAGCAGCTCAGGGGGGAAGGAGACGCTGGCCCTAACTACACCGCTCTCCCTCTCTTCAGACATCTAAGCCCCTGGTTTTCTGGGTAACAAACACAGATAAGGTTGAGGGTTTTTAGTGTTACCGATATTGGTTTTAGTAACCCTTGTCTTCAGGGGAAACCTTAATCAGATAGATGCCTCGACCTGGTTATGGGACTTACCTTGTCTATGAAGACTCTCCTAAAACGTTTATCGGAGGCTTGCGGCGCGCCCGGTTTTGAGCATAGCGTCCAGAATGTTATTAGAGCTGAGCTTGAGGGTTATGTGGACTCGATAACCTCTGATCCTATGGGTAACCTCATAGCCGTGAAGGGGGAGGGCGATAGGAGCTTAATGCTGGCCGCCCACATGGACGAGCTGGGTCTGATAATTAAGCATATAGACGATAAGGGCTTCCTAAGGTTCGCTAAGCTTGGAGGGGTCCCAGACCACGTGCTCCTAGGTAAAAGGGTCCAGATACACACGTTTAAGGGGGTCGTAGAGGGGGTCATAGGGTGTAAGGCTATCCACGTGATGAAGGAGGAGGAAAGGAAGCAGCTTGTCACCTACGACAAGATGTTCATAGATATAGGGGCGAGGAGCGCTGACGAGGCTAAATCCATGGGGGTTAAGGTAGGCGACCCAGTTACAATTAAAGTAGACCTGTTTGAGCTAGGAGGAGGCTTGGTGTGCGGTAAAGCCTTTGATGACCGGGCAGGGTGCGCTGTGCTCATCGAGCTCCTACGTAGGATCGAGAGGCCGAGCTTCAAGCTCTACGCAGTGTTTACGGTCCAGGAGGAGGTCGGGCTTAAAGGAGCCACGGTGTCGGCCTTTGCCCTGAACCCCACCGTGGGGGTCGCCGTCGATACCACCATAGCCGCCGACCACCCAGGCACGCAGGACCACGAGGCCCCGGTTAAGCTCGGAAAGGGGCCTGTGATACTCGTAGCTGACGGTAGGAGGGACTCGCTGTCAGGAGGTCTGATAGCCAACGCCAAGGTTAGGGAGTGGCTTATCGAGGCCGCCGAGAGAGCTAAGGTACCCTACCAGCTCGAGGTGTTGGAGGGAGGCACCACCGACGCTACGGCCATACATCTAAGCCAGCGCGGTGTCCCAGCGGGCGTGGTCTCCATCCCCTCAAGGTATACTCATAGCTTCAGCGAGGTGATAAGCCTAGACGACCTGGAGAACTGCGTCAAGCTACTAGTGGAAGCTGTAAAGTCGGGGCTACCTAGCTTCTAGGTGTCGCCCATGGCCACCGCCGTGATATACAGCCCCGTATACCTGGAACATAGACCCCACGGCTACCATCCTGAGTCGCCTAAGAGGCTTGAGGAGGCACTCAGCGCCTTAAAGGACTTCGGCCTTCTAGACTCTGACCGCTGTCTACTTGTTGATCCAAGTCCAGCCTCTGAGGACGATTTAGCTCTAGTCCATGATAGGTCCTACGTAGCGAGGGTTAAGAGGCTCGTGGAGTCTGGGGCTAGGTACCTCGACGGGGACACCTACCTATCGCCTAGAAGCTACGACGCCGCCTTAATGGCGGCCGGCGGGGTTATGAAGGCCTGCGACCTGGTTATGGAAGGGTCCTTTAACAACGCCTTCGCCCTCGTTAGGCCTCCAGGCCACCATGCAGGGGTCTACGGTAGAGCTTTAGGGGCTGCGTCGCAGGGCTTCTGCATATTCAATAACATTGCTGTGGCCGCCGCCCACCTAATCAAGCGTAGGGGGCTTCAAAGGGTCTTAATCCTAGACATAGACTGTCATCACGGCAACGGCACCCAGGATATCTTCTATAGCTCAAAGGAGGTGCTCTATGTAAGCTTCCACCAAGACCCTAGGACGCTATACCCAGGTACAGGCTACGTCGACGAGGTGGGCGTCGACGAGGGCCGAGGCTTCAACGTCAACATACCCCTTCCGCCGGGCTCAGGCGACGACGCGTACATGAAGGCGTGGAACGAGGTCGTTAAACCTCTTGTCGAGGCTTTCAAGCCGGAGTTCGTGTTAATGTCTGTGGGCTACGACGCCCACCACGACGACCCTATAACTATGATGAACCTCTCGACGCAGGGCTACGTAGACCTCTTCTCCGAGTCTCTAAACGTAGCTGAGGAGTTCTGTAGTGGAAGGTTTGTGGCGACGCTCGAGGGGGGCTATGGGCCTTTCCTAGCGGAGAGCGTGGCGGCCACGGTGGCCGCGATGGCTGGAATTAGGTTACCCATAACGTCCTCCAAGACCACCTCGAGCGATAGGGTGTTGAGGAGAGTGGAGGAGGTTTTGGCTAGCTTAAAGGCTGCTTTAAAGGAGTATTGGCCGGGCCTCTTTTAGCTAGTCCTCAACCTTCTCGAGCTTCACTCCCTTGCTCTCCATCTTAACCCTTAAGGGCTTAGCCCCTCCCCTCTCTATGGCTCTAGCCACCTTCTCAGCAGCTTGGTCGTCCGCGCATAGGGCTATCATACATCCTCCTCCGCCAGCACCAGTGAGCTTAGCTCCAAGGGCGCCCGCCCTCTTAGCCACGTAGACTAGCTTGTCGAGCTTGCGAGTGGACACCCCTATGGCTACGAGTAGGCCGTGGTTTATGTCCATAAGCTCCCCGAGCCTCTTAAGGTCACCTATCCTCAACGCCTCGGCAGCCTCTATGGTTAGGTGCCCTCCAGCGTGGAAGAGGGGGGCCATTACCTCGGGATGCTCTCTCCTAAGCCTATCTACCTTCTTAACCATCTTGCCGGTGGACCTAGGCTTACCAGTATACCCCACGACGATTATGGGCTCCACGGCGGCCTCGACGGACACATAGCCCTCTCCCCTCCTAAAGGCAACTATCCCGCCCACCGTCGATATTAGGGGGTCGACCCCGCTAGGGTTTACGTGTACCAGCTTCTCCGCTTCGAGGGCTAACTCGTAGACCTCGTCCTCGGAGAGCTCTAGGCCTAGAGCCTCTCCTATGGACATGGCGGCAGCTACGGCTACAGCCGCCGAGCTACCCATACCAGCTGACATAGGCAGCTCGGAGGTAATCTTAATCTTGAGTCCCTTGGGCCTAGATCCCTCCTCCAATACTCTATCTGCGATGAGTTTTATCGGTGCTAGCTGCTTAGGCAGCTCTTGTCCCTCGTTCCACGAGATCCCTAAGTCTAAGGCCTCGATGCTTAGCCCCTCTCCCTCCACAGAGGCCTCTACTCTAGCCCTCTTGTCCACAGCCATGACTAGCGAGGGCTCGCCATAGACCACGAAGTGCTCTCCAGTCAATATCACCTTACCAGGGGCTGAAGCTATAGCTCGGCGAGGCAAGGCGATCTCTAGTAAAACTGCTAAACCCTTCTCTTAGCGTTTCATGGCTTAGCGGGGGGTCCTAAATGCGCTTAAAGCTCGACGTCGCTAGGTTAGTAGATGAGGCGCGCAGGCTTTCATCGCTCGGCGAACTGGTGTCAGGCTCCTCCCTGGAGGAGGAGGTGGTCGAGCAGCTTAGAGGGTCCTTTGAGGCTTCAGGCTGGGAGGTGAAGGTATACTCCTACGTTAGCCTATCTTGGCGTGAAAGGTATGCTCGCCTCCAAGTTGGAGACTTAGAGGCTGAGTGCTTAGCAATGCCCTACACGTTGTCCTCTATTGCTGAGGGAGGCCTAGTCTACGTGGGCCCCTGGCCTAAGGAGGGCCTAGAGGGGCGCGTAGCTCTAATGGACCTAAACTCGGACGACTTAGACCTCGCTAAGGAACAGTGCTTAGCGGCGGCTGAAGCAGGCGCTTCAGCGTGTATCTTCATCGACCCCTACCTAGACGACGGATCTAGGAGGATAGTGGTGACGGGCGCCGAGGGCTACGGTTTCGGTAGAGGCGCGCCTTCACCTATACCCTGTGCTTCAGTTACGAGGAGGCTTGGCGCCCTGCTTAGAAAGCTGGCTGAGGAAGGGGTTAAGGTTAGAGTTGAGGTTGAAGCTGAGGTGTTTCACGGAGCCTCAGCAAGGGTGTTAGAGGCCACCCTAGAGGGGTCGGTCGACGAGGAGGTGTTGGTGACCGCCCACCACGACCACTGGTTAACCGGCTTCTCAGACAACTGTCTAGGAGTAGCTTTTCTCTTAGAGCTAGCCCGTTTATTGCCGCGAAGCCCTAGGAGGAGGGTCCGGCTTATCTCCTTTGGAGCTGAGGAACAGGGGTCTCTTGGCTTTTCGTCTTGGTACTGGATTCACGGGTCTCGTAGCTACGTTGAGCATAGAGCGCGTCGAGGCGACCTAGAGCGGGTGGAGGCGGTCTTAAACGTAGACGTGCTGGCTAGGCCTCCCCTAACCGTGGGAGCCTCGGATTTCAACCTACAGAGCTTGTTGACGAGGGCCGCTGAGGCTTATGGGCTTACACCCAACGTGGAGCTCGATAATCCCTACTGCGACAGCTACTCCTTCACCATGGCTGGCCTCCCAGCCTGCACCCTTCACTCCTTCGATCAATGTATACCGTTTTACCACTCAACTAAAGACACCGCTGAGCAGGTCCACGTCGCCTTCATACGCTCCTCGCTTAGCGCTCTCCTAGATGTTATCGTTAAGCTAGCCTACCGTAGGTTGAAGGTTAGAGGCCCTAGACGCCTAAACAGCCTGGTGGACAAGCTACGCGGGTTAAACGTTGGGCAGAGCTTCATTAGTAGGCTTAAGCGCTTAGCGCTCGTTAGGGGGGACAGATGGTTGGCCTCAATCCTCTTTAAGGCGGTATCAGAGGGGCCTTATAGCGAGCCTGGAGCCTTTAAGGTGTCCTTCGCCCCAGAGCTAAGCTTAGCCGTGGACGTTAAGAGGGCTGAGGAAGCTTTACGGTTATTGGAGGCTGATAGAGCTGAGGAGGCCCTTAGGGCTTTGGAAGGCCTAGATAAGCCTAAGTTTCTACCAGGTTTAGAGCGCCCCCTACCTAGAGTTGAGGTCGCCGAGGTCATTGAGCTAGCTAGGCTCGGCGAGCCCCCTAGGGCTGTTAAAAAGCTCAAGGAGGCTATAGCGCTAGCTAAGCGTAATCTTAAACTCCTCAAGGGCGAGCTGTTAACCTCAAGCTAGTTTTAGCTAGGAGAGCCGTTATGGAGGAGAGGGCCGCGGTCTTAAAGCTTGGCTTAAAGGACGCCCTCTACATCGCGTGTTTAGCCATAATATTGATCCCCTTAGCCTTAGTGCAGGGGAGATATATGGCAGTGTATAAGGGTCTTCAAGGCTTTGAGCTGAACTTTCTCTTCTTCACGTTACTATGGTTAGCTCTGACCCTATTACACGAAGCTTTGCACTTAGCTACTATGAAAGCTCTTGGCGTTAGGTCCTTTAAGCTTAGGGCGTTAAAGGCTTTTAAGGTACCCGTGGCCTTAATGGTGGTCTACGACGAAATGAGCATTAAGCAGTACCTTGTTACCGTGCTATCTCCTCAAGCCTTAACAGTCGTCCTATTGACGCTATCTGTCGCCTTTAACGTGTACGTAGACCTACCTTGGGCGTATAGAGGCCCTCTATGGTTTCTCTTCTACCTTCTCTACGCCCTACACTTAGCGGGGTCGGCCGGCGATCTATATGGTTTCCTTCACACGCTGGTTAAAGCTAAGACGTTAAACGGCAGGCTAAAATGCATAGTTGAAGAGGGTAAACTTAAGGAGATACATGTATACGCTACACGGCGATGTACTTCACACAGCTTTTAAACCTCCACGTTTTGAAGGTTAACGGGTGCCTTGGTTGAAGATATCCTCTAGAGCGTCCAGAATACCTCCCTCAGAGACCTTAACGGTGCTAGAGAAGGTTAAGTCATTGATGGCTAGGGGCTACGACGTGGTTAGGTTTGATGTAGGGGAGCCCGACTTCGATACGCCCGGCTTCATTAAGGAGGCGGCTAAGAAAGCCCTAGACCAAGGATATACACACTACGTGCAGAGCCGAGGTATACCTGAGCTTAGGGAGGCCATAGCTGAACACGTGTCCCGCTACACGGGCTTGGAAGTAGACCCTGAGAGGGAGGTATTGGTTACCCCTGGAGCTAAGTTTGCCCTAGCCGCGGCGGTTATGGCGGTCGCTGAGGAAGGCGACGAGGTACTGATATTGACGCCTGAGTGGCCCACCTACAAGGCCTGTGTGTTGATGGCTGGAGCTAAGCCCGTCGAAGTGCCCACTAAGCCGCCTTATAGGCTGGACGAGGAGGCCTTGAAGGAGGCTATAAGCGATAAGGCAAGGGCCATCATGATCAACTCCCCCAACAACCCTACAGGGGGTGTAATGCCCCTCGAGGACCTGAGAGTCATAGCCGACTTGGCCTTAGACCATGACCTCGCCGTGATATCCGATGAGATATACAAGGCCCTTGTATACGATGGAGCGGAGCACGTCAGCATAGCGTCGCTGCCCGGGATGAAGGATAGGACGGTGATAGTTGACGGCTTCTCTAAGACTTACGCCATGACGGGGTGGAGACTGGGGTGGGCTGTAGGCCCTAAGGATGTGGTCAGCGCTATGGTTAAAATCCAGCAGGCCTCCACCACACACCCTACTGCTTTCGCTCAGGTGGCAGGGATAACTGCTTTAAGGGGTCCTCAAGGCTTCGTGGAGGAGATGGTTAAGGAATATGATAGGCGCAGGAAGGTGATGGTCGAGGCCTTAAACCAAGTTGAAGGTATAAGCTGTGAGCGGCCTCAAGGAGCCTTCTACGTGTTCCCAGACTTCTCAGAGCTAGGCTTAAGCTCACAGGAACTCTCCGATAGGCTGTTGATGGAGGCCCACGTATCCTCCATACCCGGGCACGTCTTTGGCCCTGGAGGTGAGGGTAGGCTTAGGCTAGCATATACCGTATCTGTCAACCGTATCTTAGAGGGGGTTAAGCGTATACAGGCCTTCGTAGAATCCCTTAAAAAAGGTCGGTTATGAGCAGCTCCCACTGGCT
>CAZVDL010000033.1:0-12180 GCA_964626365.1 uncultured Nitrososphaerota archaeon | reverse complement strand
CTAGGAGCTTCTCGTAGAACTCGACGCACTCCTTCTTGTGCTTCATCAAGGTGCCTAGGACGTAGAGCGAGTACATGGTCTTCTCGTCGAGGGGCGCCGGCACGTTGGCGTTTAGCATGCATATCTCAGCCCATAGGCTGGTCGAGCGCATCTCGTTGTATATGGCGTCGATCATCCTCTTGTCGTCGAACCTTCTGCCCGTTACCTTCTCCAGCCACTCTATGCCGTCGAGGAGCTGCTTGGTTACGTACTCAAGCCTCCAGTCGGTAAGCTCGTCGTGTAGCCTGGGTATGTGTGGGCCGACGGACACGTCGATGCAGTACATGGGTATGTCCTTGCCGTGCTTCTTCTTGGCGATCTCCCTAACCACCTGATACCACTTAGCGTGGCTGCAGCATATGTGGTCCTGCCAGATGAAGTCGGGCAGCGGGAAGCCCTTCACGATCCTGCCGTCGGCCAAGATGTACTCGTCCCGGAGCTCAGAGCCCCAATAGTTACGCATGTAGGCACATAGGTCCCTCGCGTAGCCAGCCGCCTCGGTGGCCTCCTGGCACTTCATGGCGAACTCCTTGAAGAAGGCTATGGTGGCTCCGTATGGCTCGCTAGTTATACAATACACGTCGTCGCCTAGCCCCTCAGGTATGGCGCTAAAGCTCCAGGCTCCGCCAGCCCACCTTATACCTCCCTTCTCCTTAGCGGTCAAGTAATCTTCGTAGTACTTCCTCCTTAACGCTTTAGCTTCATCCCAGCACTTGAGGGGTTCAGTCGGATATTCAGGTACATCCTTCCTAACCAAACACGACCACCTCCATGACCTTAAAACAACTCCTCAATTCCTCCTAGGGCCTCGAAGAAGGCCTCCACCCTAGTCCTAAACTGGCCCCATGGGACGGTCACGTCCAGCTCAAGGAAGTACATGGGTATCCCCATCTCGTTTAGGGCATCTCTAACAGCAACCACGTCCAGCTCGTGTGGGTCGCAGAACTTGTATTGTAGGTAGAGGGCCCCCTTCACGTTCCACTCCTTAGCTAAGCGCTTGACGTGCTCCAGCCTCCACCTCTCAGGCCAGTCCTTAGCTGGGCAGGGTATCCTCTTTAAGATGTAGCGCTCGGCTATAGCCATCATCCTGTCGGGCTTCTCGGGCACCTCGCCCCAGAAGTACCTTATACCCGTGCACTGCTCGTCTATGACCACGGTGGAGCCTAACTCCTCCACCTTGTGGATGAAGTCCACGTGGTCGTTTAAGCTGCTCAACGTCATCAACCTAAACCCTGTCTGCCTGTCAAGCTTCCTATCGGGTAGCAGCTTCACGAGCTGCTCGAGCTTATCGTTGTACTCGCGCTTGTCCATGTACATGGCCGCCAGCACGGTGTACAGCGCTTCAGTGCCCGTGATGGGCGGGTCGTCGCGCTTCCTAAACTCGTAGAGCTGGGTTAGGAGCTGCCTCGTCCTGTTCATGATCTTAATGCCCTTGTCCATGTCGGCGTCGGTTAAGGTCTTACCGATCCACTTCTCTACAGCCCTCTTAAACTCAGCCACCTCAGCCGCCATGTAGGGGACAGCTGGAGGGTTCTGGACGCCATGAGGGACGTAGATGTAATACTTGAACTCGTAGTCCTTGCCCCTGTCCTCCTTCATATAGTGTCTCCAAGCGTTGAAGGCCTGCCTCATGTGGATGCAGGACTGTCCTATACATATGCCGTCGAGGTAGTCGTAGCGGCCGAGGAAGCCTTGAGCGCAGCAGTCTCGACAGAGCGGGCAGAACATGGAGTATATGTAGGGCTCCACGACACCCATGCCTTCGAGCGCGTGTCCGGGGGCCACCCTGACGGGTAATATGTTGTCGGCGGCGTAGAATATTTCCTCCGGCGTGTAGGTGCAGAAGTAACCTACGACTTTCCCGTTGGTGCGCTCCTTCCACGCCTTCGCATACTCGTGGCGCTTCTCAACTACCTCCTTAAACTCGTTGAGTATTTCATCTGCGTTAACCATTTGATCCTCCTCCCATAACCTCAATGCCCATGTCGACTTCAGCCTATATAAGAATTTTTTCAATGTATTGTTTAGAGGACTCTATAAACATCATTACCCGCATGCTCGAGACTTTAAAGCTCATAGGTACTATAGCTAGACACTTAATGCCAGGGACTCATACGTATACAACCTACTAATATGGTTAGGTAGCGGCGCCCCCCGTCAGCTTTGAATGTTATGAAAAGCTATAAACGAAGCCCCCCTACTCTCCCCCGGGGTTCGACTCATGAAAGCCGCGGTGTTTTATGGTCCAAACCAGCCCTTAAAGGTTGAGGAGTATCCCACCCCCAAGCCTGGCCCCGGCGACGCCATTGTCAAGGTGGCGGCCTGCGGTGTATGCCACACCGACCTACACTACCTTAAGGGCGTACCCACCTTCAAGAAGCCACCCATGATACTGGGCCACGAGATCTCAGGTACCGTGGCTGAGGTGGGGGAGGGGGTAACCGAGGTTAAGCCCGGCGACAAGGTCCTCGTCCCAGCCATTATACCCTGTGGCAAGTGCTACTATTGCCGTATTGGTAGGGAGAACATCTGCTTGAACCTATTGATGGTGGGCAACCACATCGATGGCGGCTACGCTGAGTACGTTAAGATCCCAGCTAAGGACCTAATCAAGCTGCCTGACGAAATACCTCTACAGGAGGGCGCGGTAATAGCTGACGCCATCACCAGCCCCTACGCCGCCGTGGTTAGGAGAGCCGAGCTTAAGCCCGGCGAGACCGTGGCGGTCTGGGGGGCTACGGGAGGCTTAGGGCTTAACACCGTCCAGATAGCTGCGGCCCTAGGAGGCAAGGTCATAGCTCTAGGTAGGAGGGAGGAGAACTTAAAGCTAGCTAAGGAGCTGGGCGCCTGGGAGACCATAAACCTGAAGGAGGACAGGGAGCCGGTCAGAACCATTAGGAGGCTTACGGGTGGCGGGGTTGACGTAGCCTTCGACTGCACAGGAGTCCCCCAGGTGATAGAGCAGGCCTTTGAGAGCGTAAGGCAAGGCGGTAGGCTGATAGTCGTAGGCTACTCCGACAAGCCCATAACCATAAACGCTGGCAGGATAATGTTTAGGGAGCTCGAGATAAGGGGCGTGATGGGCTGTAGGCCCATAGACTACTACGGAGCCATCGAGCTGGTGAGGACGGGGAAGATAAGGCTCCTTGTGTCACATAAGCTGCCCCTCGAGCAGATAAACGAGGCCTTTAAGCTGTTAGAAGAGGGCAAGGTTACAAGGGCCATAGTCACTCCGTAGCGTTTAATATCCCTCCTTTTTTTCCTCCACACGTCGATTAAGCCTTAAAAGCTTAACTTGCTTAGTCAGCTTGGGGTGTGTGGTTATGGCCCTGAAGGTGGAGGACGTTAAGACCGTGGCGGTGATAGGCTTTGGTGTGATGGGCACTGGGATCGCGCAGGTCTTCGCTCAGGCGGGCTTCAATGTAGTGGCTAGAGACGTATCCGAGGAGTACCTTAAGAGGGGCCTAGAGATCATCAAGAACGGCCCCTTCGGCCTCTACAAGGCCGTGGAGAAGGGCAAGCTTAAGAAGGAGGAGGCTGACGCGGCCTTAGCTAGGATTAAGACCACCACCAGCCTTGAGGAGGCTGCTAAGGACGCCGACGTAGTCGTGGAGGCCATATTCGAGAACCTCGAGCTGAAGAAACAGTTATTCAAGGAGCTAGACGAGAAGTGCCCCAAGCACGCCGTGCTGGCGAGCAACACGTCCACCCTAAGCATAACCGCCCTTGGAGGGGTCACTAAGAGGCCTGATAAGGTAGTGGGCATGCACTTCTTCAACCCTGTGCCGGTCATGAGGCTCGTGGAGGTCGTCAAGGGGCTGGCTACCTCCGACGAGACCGTGCAGCTCATTAAGGATCTCTCGGTTAAGCTGGGCAAGACCCCCGTCGTAGTTAAGGATGTACCCGGCTTCATAGCCAACAGGCTGGCGCTGCCGTACCTCGCTGAGGCTATGAGAGCCTACGAGCAGGGCATAGCGTCGGCCGAGGACATAGACACAGCCATGAAGCTCGGCTACAACATGCCCATGGGCCCGCTAGAGCTCCTCGACCTCATAGGGCTCGACACCACGCTCGACGTGCTAGAGTCGATATACCGCGAGACCAACGACCCCAAGTACGCGCCTCCAGTCATCCTGAAGCAGATGGTTAGGGCTGGGTGGCTAGGGCGTAAGAGCGGCAAAGGGTTCTACGATTACACAAAGAAATAGGATAAGGGTTCTACCTTGAGCTTCACCAATATTCTATACGAGAAGAAGGGGCCCATAGCCAAGATAACGCTAAACAGGCCCCAAGTACTTAACGCCCTAAACACGGAGACCTTCCTGGAACTTGAGAAGGCCCTTAAGGAAGCTGAAGCGGACCCTGACGTAAAGGTGGTGGTGATCACCGGGGCAGGCGACAAAGCGTTCTGCGCCGGGTTGGACTTAAAGGAGATCGCTGAGAAGAGCTCCATTGAGGCCAGGGAGCTATCAAGGCTCGGCCATAGGGTCTTCAAGCTGATAGAGAACCTCAGCAAGCCGGTCATAGCCGCCGTGAACGGGTACGCGCTCGGAGGAGGCATGGAACTCTGTTTAAGCTGCGACCTCGCCATAGCTTCCGAGAACGCGTCCTTTGGACAGGCAGAGGTCAACGTGGGGCTGACGCCTGGATGGGGCGCTACTCAGAGGTTGTGGAGGATCGTGGGGGTCAGGAAGGCCAAGGAGCTCATCTTGACGGGAGATCGAATCTCGGCGGCTGAAGCTGAGAGGCTGGGGATAGTCAATAAGGTGGTGCCCCCCGACAAGCTTCAGGAAGAGGCGGAGGCCTTAGCCTTAAAGCTGGCTGAAAAAAGCCCCGTGGTGTTGAGGATAGCCAAGGACCAGATTAACCGTAGCCTCGACCTAACCTTGACGGCGGGCCTAGACTACGAGGCCGACCTATGGAGCCTCCTCTTCGCCACCTTCGATGCGAGGGAGGGAGTCAAGGCTTTCTTGGAGAAGCGCAAGCCGTCATACAAAGGCGAGTAGCTTAACTCAACCCCTCCGTTTTTTCCTTGGCTATTAAGGCAGCTCCTAGGGCACCTATTATCTGTGGCTCCGCTGGCACCACGATACGTCTACCTAGCTTCTCCTCGAGGGCCCTGACGAAGCCCGTATTCTTAGCTACGCCACCAGTCATCACCACGTCGTCCTCCACCCCTACGTTCATGGCCATGCTGTATATCCTGCTGGCCATGGCTTCGTGTATCCCCGCTATTATGTCCTCCTTGGCCACCCCCTTAGCTATTAAGCCTACCACCTCGCTCTCAGCGAACACCGTGCAGGTGCTGCTTATGCTCACCTTGACCTTTGACTTCATGGAGAGGGGGCCAAGCTCCTCCAGCTTAACCTCCAGGGCCTGGGCCATTACCTCGAGGAACCTACCAGTTCCAGCGGCGCACTTATCGTTCATCACGAAGTTTAGAACCCTTCCACCCTCCCCGACCTTTATTACCTTGCTATCCTGCCCCCCTACGTCTATGACCGTCCTCGCGCTGGGGTACTCCCTATAAGCGCCTTTAGCGTGGCAGGTAATCTCGGTCACCTTGGTGTCCGCGTAAGGCACGATGGCCCTACCATAGCCTGTAGCCACCGTAAACGTTATGTCCCCTCTATCAATCCCAGCCTCCTCCTCTAGGCCCCTTAACACCCTCAACGACGCCTCCTTGCTACTGGCCCCCGTCCTAATCACCTTGTAGGCCACGACCCTGCCCTCGCTGTCGAGGAGGACGGCCTTAGTGGTTATGGCCCCCACATCCACCCCTAGAAACAACCTCTTAGACATGCATGGCAGGGAGCGGAGGAGCGCCGGATAAAGTTTTTCCAGCCCTTAAACCTTAAAGAGAGGCTTCGAGCGCGATGCAAATCGAGCTACTAGTAGTCTTCGTGCTGGCCTCTCTACCTATATCAGAGGTTAGAGGGGCTATCCCCTACGGCGTGCTGGCTGGCCTCGACCCTTTAACAGTGTTCCTAGTGGCGGTAGCTGGTAACATAGTGCCTGTGCCCCTATTATTGATGGCGCTCAGCGCCTTTGAGGCCCTGCTCTTAAGGTTATCGGAGCGCACATCCACAGGCCTAGTTTCGAAGATCGTTAAGGCCTACTTTAAGTACGCCTTTAGAGCCCGTGACAGGGTTAAGCCCTTCGTAAACCGCTATGGAGCCATAGGCCTAGCGCTCTTCACCGCCATACCCCTGCCTTTTACTGGGGCTTGGACCTCGGCTTTAGCGGCTCACGTACTAGGCATGGATAGGAGGGTGGCCCTAGCCTCTATTAGTGCCGGCGTGGTAATAGCCGCGCTGCTTGTGTCGGCGTTTATGGGGCTCCTGACCCTAGGCGTACATGGCTAGTCCTCGCTCCTCGCTAACACGTTTAACGTGCTCGATTAAGCCTTCAAGCTGGCTCGTTATGTTGGCTACGTTGTTAAGCAGCGGCTTAATGTCGACGTCTACTCTAAGCAGCTTGTTTAACGCCTCGATTAAGCTGACCGTGGCCTCCACGTCCACCTTATTAACGTCCGCCTCGGCGAAGAGGCATACGCCCTCCACCTTCTTAATTAAGCACTCGTTCATTATAGCCGCGCTCACACCAGCGACCAACCCCATACTTAGGGGCTCAATGCCCCTCTTCATCATCTCCCTCAGGGTCTTGGCTTCAGCCACCCCGTAGACCCTCCTTGAACCCTCATCCTTAGCGGGGAGGCTTTCCATGCAAATTACCGAGGAGAGCCCTTTACGCTCAGCCCAAGAAGTTAAAGCCTCAGCGACCTCATACTGGGCCCTGCCTAGGATCGGGGTCTCAGCGATGAAAACTGCCAGCCTTCTCTTAGGCTCAGCGTACAGCCTAAACGGATGTTTTAATTCCCCCTCATAGAACATTGACACTGGGGGCACAGTCCTAAGCCTCAGATAAGCGACTTCCCTCATGTTTAAGTACCCAGCCACATACTTAGCCGCCAAGCTACCGACAAGGCCTGGTCCAGGAAAGCCGCAGATCAATCTACCTTTGACCAGCTCAACCTCCTCAACCTCAATAAGTTGCCCATGCCTCTCGCTCAAGGTGGACACCAAAAAACAATAGGCTTCGCGCGGCTTTAAAGTTCAGCCTTCGCCTTCTCGAGTTAGCTAGCATTACTATTTTGTACAGGGCTTTGGAGTGTTGTCTGAGCTGCGTCCTTTTTATTTGAAGGGGTTTAGGTGTAAGGAAAGCTTTAAATCAAGCGCTTAGCTGGAGGGGCTTGGTGCCTACCTAATGTACGATGTACCCTTCGTCGCCACGCCAGAGCACGTGGCGAGGAGGATGCTAAAACTCGCCGAGGTAGGACCCGGCGACATAGTCTACGACCTAGGAGCGGGCGACGGCAGAATCATTATAATGGCCGCCCGCGAGTTTGGTGCAAGAGCCGTTGGTATAGAGCTTAGAAAGGACCTTTTCAACCAGATTGAGAGGAAAATAAAGGAGTTCGGCCTCGATGGGATGGTTAGGGTTATCCATGGTAGCTTCTACGAGGTGGATATAAGCGAAGCCAGCGTGGTCACCCTCTACTTACTCACCAGTGTTAACGAAAAGCTTAGGCCTAAGCTTGAAAGGGAGCTTAAACCCGGGACAAGGGTCGTCTCTCACGACTTCGAGGTGCCAGGCTGGAGGCCCGTGAAGGTCGAGGAGATATACGACAGCTGGACGACGCATAAAATATACGTTTATAGGATCAAGTAGCGAGGCTCTCGTCGAGCCAGTCCAAGTAACTCTTTGATCCTGAGACTATGGGCAGCGCTATGATCTCAGGCACCTCGTAGCTATGTAGGCTACGCACTTTCTTGGCAAGCTCCTCGACGAGGTCCAGCCTAGTCTTAACCAGTAATAAGACCTCCTCTCCCTCCTCTACGTAACCTCTCCACCAATATATCGACTTAACCCCAGGCACCATGTTTACGCAGGCGGCTAGCTTAGCCCCCACTAAGGCCCTGGCTATTCTTTCTCCCTCCTCCCTTGAGGGACAAGTGATTAACAGAGCGGCGTAGGATCCCTTAACCCTCAAGGCTAACACCAATTAGGTTTTTGAAGGAGGTTCGCTTAACCTTAACGGTGATGGACTCACGCGAACTGCTCACAGAGCTAGGCTACGAGTACTACTCTTATGTCGAGCCCGAGGTTGAACCTGAACATGCAGAGGTTAAGTTCCTAGACCTGATCCCCTCACTCTCGGCTTTAGGCCCCTCCTCTATAGCTCACAGTAGGCTCTATAAGCATCAGCTTGAGGCCTATGAGGCCTTGAGGTCGGGCCGTCACTTAATACTTAAGTCGGGTACGGGGTCGGGTAAGACCGAAGCTTGGCTCCTCTATGTCTTATCCTCCAGATCTCCTACGCTGGCGGTGTACCCTACCCTGGCGTTAGCCAACGATCAGGTCAAGAGGATCAAGGAGTACGCTTCAGCGGCCAAGCTAAGCGTTGAGGTTCTAGACGCCTCTAGGAGGGACGAACTGGTTAAGCAGCTGGGCGCGTTTAAGGCTAGGTCTAGGGTCACGGGCTGTGACGTGATCGTCACTAACCCAGCCCTCCTCCTCAACGAGGTTAAGAGGTGGGCGTTGGGCAAGCGTGGGCTGCTTGAAGGCTTCCTACAGAAGCTTGAGTTATTGGTCTTAGACGAGGTGGACTTCTACGGCCCTCGCGAGGTGGCTTTGCTCTTAGCCCTAGTCAAGGCGTTAAGGTACATTAAGGGCTCGAGCTTCAAGGTCGCCGTCCTGACGGCGATGCTCGAGAACCCCGAGGACCTAGCCAGCTACCTTGGTGAGGTGCTAGGCGGAGAAGCAGCCATCGTGGAGGGCAGGCCCTTTAGGGTTGAGAACAGGGTCTACGTGGCCCTGGGCAGGGACCTACGTAAGGCCTGGGAGGAGCTTAGGGCTAAGCTGAGGCTTTTTGAGGAGGGCGGCGTGGGCCAGGACGTTCTGGAGGCTCTAAGCAGCTTCGAGGTCTTCAAGGCCAACCTATACAAGGTGGTCGAGGCGGCGAGGTCCATAGGACTCGAGCCTCCTCCCTTAGAGCTCGACCCAGTGGACTTGCTAGCTAGGTACGTCGAGGACCGGTGGGTCACCCTGGTCTTCACCAGGAGCATAGCTAAGGCCGAGGAGCTGGCCAGGAGGCTCCGCGAATCCCTCCCCGAGGAGCTTAAGGGGGCGGTCGCCTCACACCACCACCTACTTTCCAGGGAGCTTAGAGCTGAGGTCGAGGAGGGGGCTAGGAGCGGGAAGGTTAAGCTGCTCGTCTCGCCCAGGACCCTGAGCCAAGGCATCGACATAGGCACCGTGGCGAGGATAGTGCACGTAGGCCTACCTGAGGACGTTAGGGAGTTCCATCAGAGAGAGGGCCGCAAGGGGAGGCGCAAGGTAATACCGTTCTCCGAGACCGTAATAATCCCCGGCGGTGGATGGGACCGCGAGCTGCTTTCGAGGGGCCTCGACGCCTTGAAGGAGTGGCTCACCCTACCCATAGAGAAGGTCGCCGTAAACCCCGGGAACGAGTACATCAGGCTCTTCGAGTCCCTGCTGAAGTTCGTGTCCCCCAAGCTCAAGCACCTACTAAGCCGAGACGACGTAGACTTCCTAGAGAAACTAGGCCTAGTTAAGCGAGGGGAGCTGACACGTAAAGGCAAGGAGGTATGGCGCAACCTAAACTTCTACGAGTACGGGCCTCCCTTCGGCGTCAACAGGGTGGTGGTTGACGAGCAGGGTGAAAGGTACCTAGAGGGCATCTCACACTGCGACCTTGTCGAGAGGTTTCAGGTTGGCTGCTTTGACTATACCTCCGACGGCGTAGTGGTCGAGCATAGGCTCGGTGGAAGGAGCGGTAGAGTGGTTACAGCGGTCGTAGAGGAGAGGCTGCGAGAGTCCACGCTCTGGAGGCGTGAAGGCCTAGCTGAGGCCCTTGAGGAGTACAGGGAGGTTAAGGCTAGGTGGAGGGAGGAGCCCTCCATAGTCTCAGACTACGTCAACGGCAGGCTCCACAGCGACGTGCTATGCGTCGTCTACCCGCCGCGCAGAGGCTTCGGCAAGCTATTAAAGATACCTAACCGGGTGACGTGGAGGGTCTACTCGACCAAGCCTGTAATCAAGAGGCTGAGGGATAAGACCCTGGTCTTCAGGGACTTCAGGGTCATCCCCGTGCCCACGCACACCCACGGCAAGTACGAGGACTACACCTACGGCAGCTTCTACGAGCTAGACCCATCCGAGGACGTAAACCTCCTAAGGCTTGGCCTAGCGCTGGTAATGGTGGTCCTCCGCAAGCTCAAGGGAATAGCCTTCGAGACCATAATGTACGACCTAGGCAAGGTCGGGGAGCGCAAGTACCTCGGGCTACACGAGCCTGAGAGCGCAGGCCTCATACCCAGCCTAGACTGGCTTGAGGTTAAAAGGCTCGTCGAGGCCTACGAGCCCAGCGAGCTCGACGAGGTCCTAATCAGGTCCTTCGACGAGTACGCCTACGCCGACCTAGTATCGATGAACCTGGACTGGGGCTTAGTCAAGGAGGCTGCGATTAAGGCCCTTGACTACATCCTGCTCGAGAGCAGGGTGAAGCTGAGCTTTAAGGGCGTCGAGCTCTCTATACCTAAACCCTCAAGAGCGCTGAGGCTAGCATCCCTCGACGCAGCCTATATACCCCTAGTCGAGGAGGCCAAAGTAGGGTTAGCGTGTTTGTCTCTATTTGACGGCGAGGAGGTTAAACGCGAGTTCCTACACGTAAGCTTCGGGTCCATAAGGGACGACTGGAGCCTCGACAAAGACCTAGCCAGGCTGATAGACAGGGACTTCACCGTGGCCGTCTACGGCCTCGACAACCTACTGAACACGCTCTCTTCATGTAACCTCAGGGCCCTGTCCATGATGCTCAAATACCTAAGCCAGGAGGGCAAGCTAATAGACGTCAAGGAGGAAGCAGCTAAAACCCTCGGTGTGGCAATGGCCCCCCTAGACGAGCTATCTCGCACGATTATGGAGCGGTCCACGAGCCTACTCGACGTAGCCATGGAGGCCGAGATAGCCAAACAAAAGGTTTCAAGAGCCCCTCTAGGCGACTGGCAACGTTACACCACGAAGCTAAAAGAGGTCCTCGAAAACTACCTCGCCGAGAACTGCAGGGCCATCTACCTGCTCCACTTAGCCCTCAAGGAGTATAGCGAACGCGCCGAGAAAACTCCGTGAACCGCTGGGAATAGCCCTCAATGTTTAAGCACGTTAAACGCTCTTCTACGGGTTCAAGCCTCGAGCCTAAACGCCCACCCCGTATAGGTCACCGCTAAGTCGAGGCTCAAGGACTACGAGGCCCCAGTCTACAGTAGCGAGCCTAGTAAAAGGGCTAGCACAAGCAGGCCAGAGCTATAGGAGACAGCTCTAAGGTGAATTAAGCTTCTTTAATGGCCACGAGCTAAATGCGGGACAGGGATGGCGCTTGAGGCCTAAGGCGGGACAGCAGTCAAGGTAATGAACGATACCTGGTTTATACCTCCACGAGCGTAGCGGAAGACGTCGTCCTCGTTTAATTAGAAGGTGGCGAGGTTTTCTTGATTGGGATCGATAAGGAGAATAGCCGGAAAGAAGTTTAAGTGTTAAGGGAGGCTTCAATTTGCCTAGGCGGCGCAGAGAGGGCGTTGACATTATCTCAATACTGATTTACATGTTCATCGCGCTGTTATGGCTGAAGGTGCTCAAGGTTATACCTGACCCCCCTGAGGTGGGCATCGACGTGTGGATCTCAGCGGGGCTTACCCTCGCTTTAGGTTTAGGCGAGAGACTTCGGAGCTGGTTTGCTAAGGTAGAAGGTAGGCTGGCCTCCCTTGAAGACGAGGTTCGAGGTTTAAGGGTTAAAGTTGAAGGCCTCGAGAGTCTCATACCCCTCTACGATAGGATAGCGAGGCTCGAGGCACGCTTAGAGGAGCACCTTAAGGAGAGGAGCTGACACGGCCTTAACGCTTAAGCCCCGTTAAACGCTTTTTACGGTTTAAAGTACGTATAGCCCTAGGCTTGAAGGTGTACTACGCCCACCCAGTCTTCACCTACAACACGGTGTGGGAGCGTAGAGCCCTCGATGAACTTAAACAGCTGAAAGCTATTTTCCACTACAAAAATATA
>CAZVDL010000032.1:9044-12395 GCA_964626365.1 uncultured Nitrososphaerota archaeon | reverse complement strand
CCATGATGCGCGCCAGGGCCCTCCTAGACCCATCAGAGGAGCGCGAGGTCGAAGAAGCCTTAACGCCCAGTTAGGTGTCTTTATGCGCGCCTCTAGCCTTAATTAGCTTGGCCGCTAGGTCCTTGCTCCTCGACACGCCAAGCGCTACTACGCGTTCGACCTCATCTACTAGGGGGGCCGCCTCCCCCCATGAAAGACCTACAACCTTCATTGCAAGACGCGCCCTTAACAGCTTCTCAAAGTGCATGAGCCTTGGCTTAAGAGTCTTTAATAGCCTGACCGCGTCATCATCAACGCATATGACGTGGCTATACTTGACCTCGCCGTGGCTATATCGGGGCTTCTCTGTATACTTTCTAGCGCTAAAGCCCCTACGCGTTAAGCCTCCATATGCCAGGTCTACGAGGTACTCCATGTCGTTGTATACCCTAATCCTCGCTGAGGCTAAGCCATCCTCAGCGTAGACCTCTATACAGCCCTCAGCCTCGATGATTGAGGCCATAAACTCCCAAAACTGCTCGTCATCCTCTAAGTCAACCGTTACAGGCTGCTTTAAGAAGGTGAAGCTGCTATCAAGGAGTATGCTAAGCCTCCATGAATACTGCTTAGTCTTCTTATTGTAGAATGGGTATAGGTGGAAGTGCTCGGTGTATGGGCGTAGGAGGTCGTGGATCAGCTGTATGAGCCAGGGATTAGGCGTTGAAGTAGTCACCTCCACCTGGGCTCGATGAGGCCTAACGTGGGCGTCCCCAGCTATCAACGCGTGTATCCTGACGCGCTCAGCGGGCGAGCCTGTAAAGGGCCTCTTAGCGTAGCGCGTCAACCTAGCCTTTAAGGCCTCCACCCGGCCTCGACGCTCCACCCCTAGCCTAGCCATCATCCTGCGCAGGAGCCTACCGTCAACGCCTAGAAGACCAGCCACCTGCCTAGAGCTAAGCCCAGCTCGCCAGTAGAGGTCCTCGAGGATGGCCTTAAGCCTCTCATCTCCGCTAAGGTCGAGGCGCTCAGCCACCCGCCTAGCCTCCTCGCTAAGCAGGCCTAAAACCTCGTCGGGGACCCTCAACACCCGCCTAGCAGCGCTCCTAAGCCAGAGATCCACGCACAACACCCCTAACCCAGCCCTCAAACTCGCCGAGGCTATGGAAGACCAGGTCCGCGTGGACCAAGACAAGCCCAGCCCTCCTACGCACAGCCTCCAAGTCAGCCCTAGGAGCCTCAAGCAAGGCCACAGCCAGAGCACGGGGCCTAACATCCTTCAAAGCCCTAAACTTAAAGTCGATGAGGGCAGCCTTACGCCCAACCTCATCAACACCCCTAGAACCACCCTTCAAAGTAAACCCACACTCAACAAAAACCTCCACCCCGCCTACCACAAACCTAAAGTCGTAGAATAGCAGCCAGCCACGGTAATCAACCACGTAGTCACGGTCAAAAACCACCCCCAAACCCCTCAAAACATCCATCACAGCCTCCTCCTGCAACGTAGGAGCAACCCGACCACGAGCACGAACCACCCAGCCCACTAAACACCCCTCAACAACCGCAACCGGAACCTATATAAACACTGCGGAGAAAGTGTTTATTTGAGAGAACTAAATGTACTCCAAGTTGCTTAGTTTATTGGAAACTCATGGTCCATGCGACCTCTCAAGGCTAGCCGAGCTCACCGGGCTTAGCAAAGGCACGTTGAGCCTATACCTTCAAGGGCTAGAGAGGCGCGGGCTAGTCAAGTCGGCGGTGGTTAAACATGGCGCTGGCAGGCCTAGGAAGCTCTTCTACATAGGCGAGGCTCCAAGGCACCTTAAAGCAACCTGCAGGCTATGCGCGTTCTACCACCCCATAAACGGGTGTAGGTTTAAGGGTCCAGTGGCCCCGGGATCTACAGCCTGCGAGCTATTCATTGAGAAGAGGAGGAGCTTCTATGTATGGAGGCTTAGGCGCGCAGCCAAAGGCTACATATGCGTGGTATGCGGTGAGCCCGCAATACCTAGGCCGCCTTCACTCAGTCCAACCTTCTGCCTCAACTGCTTAACCTCTTATAGAATCCCGTTCTGGGATAGAGGAGACCCTAGGATCAAAGTGAGACCTGGCGTAGAACACCTCGTAAAGATTAGAGGAGGAGAACCCGTAAAGATTAAGGTTGAGGAGATGCCGAAAGCTAGACTCTTCCTCGGCGACGTAGACGAAGCTACCGTTGAAGGAGAAAACTTGGTGGTCAAGACGCAGTTACCTATAGGAGGCGCTAGGAGGCTAGTCTTTAAGCTAGGTGAAGTGGAAAGAAAGGTGGCTTACTACAGGTCAACGCAGCTCGACAAGCCACAACAGGACCTAGACCTACTAAGCGACTTAGGCTTCACCTTGATTAAAAGGCCGCCTGAAGAAAGCTTAACCCCTTATGAAGGGCTCATAGCTAAAGCAGGCGAAGCGCTGCGGGCTAAGCTATGGTTAGCCAACGCGCTTAGCCATTACATAGCATGTTATAGGCTGATAAGGCGTTACCGTATCAACATCAAACCTCCATCAAGATACCTTAAGAAGGCTATAGAGAGGCGCGACTTCAGTCTTAAGTACGAGTCAGCCATCATGCGAACCTATTGGTCTATTTACAAAGCTGCGCTTGAGAAGCACGGCCTTAACATGTTAGACCGCGTAAGGGCCAGGTACCTAAGAGAGGACGTAATTTCAGGCTATGCAGTAGCTCCAGCCTATGATCCCATTAACGCCATGATAAACTACGTTCACCTAAAAATAGTAAGAACGGTTCAAGCTATAGAGCCATGGCTTAAAGGCTTCACCGGGCTAATACATAGGCTAAGTAAGGCTGGAAAATGGGCAGAGAAACACGCTATGTACTTAGACGTCACCGAGCCACTTAAGGCCCTAGCCAGGGAGTTACTTCTTGAAGCCTTAATAAACAGGAAGGTAGTTCAAGACGAGACAATTGAGGTTAAGGGTAGCCTTGGAGGAAAGATATACACTTTAACTTACGATTGCGCCGCTAAGTTGGATTTAGAGGTTATTAAGCCATGCTACGACTACGAAGTGTTATATCTCAACAAGGCAACAACTGCCCTTAACGCCTTAAACGCCTCGCTTAAAAAGTTAAAGGTAGCACTTAAAAATAACCCAGAAGGCTTCGTGCCCTTAGTACTGCTTACCGCCGAAGATTTAGACGATGCTTTATGGGTACTGGGAAGACAGGGTAAAAGTCTTCTAGGACTATTCATTTAAATAAAAAAGGTTGAAGGTTTATTGATGTGGCACATCTACGAGGCTATTTCACGCCCGCCCTGAAAAAGTGTCCGTTGGGGCACTTGAATAGGCCTATTGTGACGGGCTTCCTGCCTTTTG
>CAZVDL010000032.1:0-8944 GCA_964626365.1 uncultured Nitrososphaerota archaeon | reverse complement strand
AAGTGTCCGTTGGGGCACTTGAATAGGCCTATTGTGACGGGCTTCCTGCCTTTTGGAGCTAGGGTCCACTGTTTGGTTGGGGTGGCTACTTCAGCTCCACACTTGGGGCACTTGGGCATGTGTTTTTCACCTCGTGATGTGGGTTGGCCGTGGTATGATATAAGGGTTTCGTTAAGTTTAGGTTTAGTTAAATTTCATCGATTTTTTCTTTTTTCACGATATTTTACATCAATTTTTTCTTTTTTCTGAGTTTTCTGCTGTTTCTGAGGGTTTTTTAATGAAGAAAAGCTTTTTCTGTTGTTCTCTGTTTTGGTTTCAGCGTGGTTTTTTCTCTTTTTTCTTTGTTCTTGGTTTTGGTGTCTTTTGGACGTGGTTTCGTGTGTTTGGTTGCTTTTTACTTGATGTGTCTTCTGGGGGTACGGTTTTTTACTGGTTTGTTTAAATTGGTTCGGTTGGTGGGTTGAGGAGGTCGTAGAGCTAACGCGGTTTGCTTACTGGTTCAGCGGTGGATAATAGCTGTGTTGGTTCTTTAAGTTGAGGCGCACCGTTTTTGTTAGGGTGGCCTCATTCACAACGCACCTACTTCCGCGGCTAGCTCAGCCTTAACGACTGCTTTAGCCTTAGCGCCAAGGCCTTACCCATAGAGGGGCTCATTTAGGGCTTCGAGCCGAGCTTCACGGGCCTCTGGATCCACGTCTTATAGAACATGACGTAAGTGCCATCGGGCAACCTCGCTACGGCAGGGTCGGCCACTCCATACTCGTCTAGGGACCTTGGCGGCCCCGGTTTAAGGACCCTTACCGGCCCGCTCCAGCTTCGACAGTCCGTTGAGTAATAGGATAGTATAGCGGTGGCGTCCTCAGCGTGGACGTATAGCCTATAGCCTCCATCGTAGGGGGTTAAGCATGGAACCGTGCCCTCAAGTTCGAACTCAGCCTCCTTCGTAAAGCTAAGCCCGTCACTGGACACTAGCCTTACGAGCCTCGGTTTAGGTTCAGTTAATTTACAGACGTACATTATCCACCTTCCGTCGACATAGATAACCTCCGGGTCTGTTAGAGTTGATCCTTCTTCCTGGTAGCGTACTCCCTCCTCCACCTCAAAGTGTATGCCATCCTTTGATATGGCTGAGACTATCCTGTCTTGGGGGCCTTGTAGAGGCATGTATGAGGCGTAGAGCCTAAACCTTCCGTCAGGTAGGATAACCACGGAGGGATCGACCCATTCTGGAGGTAGGCCCTTGACTTTGAGGAAAGCCCAGGTGGAGAGGTCCCTGGAGATAGCCACTGAGAGGCCTTCGTTGCCGTAGTCCACGTAGTAGACCCTCACGTAGCCCTCCTTGTCCACTAGGACGTCGGGCACCGATGCTTGGTCGGCTAGCACCTTATAGGTCTTAGACCAAGTTAAGCCGTCGCTGGAGACGGCCATGAGGATTCGGTGGTTCCACGGTCCATCAGCCCCCTCAGGTATGTCAGGCGGAGGAGCCCCTGGTCCCTGAGCTGGGGTTATGTCGCTAACCCATGGTAGGAGCTGGGAGGCTAGGATGGCAAGGTCGATGATGTCTACTTGGCCGTCGCCGTTTAGGTCGGCTGTAGGCTTAAACCTAGGCTCGCCTCGCCTTGAGCCGTAACATCCCCTTAGCGTCTCGACGTCCCGTAAGTCTACCTTGCCGTCGCCGTTAACGTCCGCCTTAAGTTTCTCGACTCGCGGCTTAACCTTCTCCTCGACCTTCTCAAAGCCCCCTTTGAAAACGTAAAACGTAGCCTTATCCGTGACCGCGTATATCTTAGACTTGTCCTCTGAGAACCTGAGGAACACTACGCCAGCGTCTAGGGGGCCAGAGCTCCATAGAAGGCCCCCGTCGACCGTCATGATATCTATGCTGGCCTCAGCCACCGCCACGTGGTTTTCATCTAAGGCCATACCGCTACTTGATACAGGGCCGAACCATGCGAGGGTGCCGTTAAGGTAAAACAACGCTCTACCGTAGCTTCCTCCGCTGCCGACTAGGACGTAAGCGTTGTTGGGCGCTATGTCTACCCAGTGACAGCCACCCCTGGTGTCGAAGCTCCAGAGAGGCTTCATATCGCTAGTCCTAACTAGGTAGACCCTACCGATCTTGCTGGCGGTGGCTATGTACTGCTCGTCGTCTGACAGCGCTAGGCCGTAGCGGTAAGGCCAAGCCTCCACGTAGGCTCTGCCCAGGATGGAGCCAGTGGCCGCGTCCACCTTATAGAGGTAGCCGTCTCCGCTTCCAGCATAGATCACTGAGTCGTCCTTGGTGAAGCAGGTCCACCTCACCTGGCCCTCAAGAAACGTCCTCCAAACTTCTCCGCCTGTCTCTAGGTCAACTAGGATCAAGTCACCGAAAGTGGTTCCTATCGCTACACGGTCTCCTCGATGGTTTATCCTGACCTCCCTAGTCTCGCCGCAGGGATAAACCCATAAAACCCTTCCCTCCCTATCGAAGAGCCTCACCACGCCCTCTCTTAGGAAAGCCGCAGCTACGTATCTGCCGTCGCTGGAGACGTCGACCCCCCATACCTGGTCGGTGGTTAGATATCGCCACAGTATGGTGCCGTTGGTGGAGAGGAAGTATATTCCGTGCTTGGAGGGGTCAGGGTTCTCGTAGGTGTGGTGGCCGTTAGCGAAGACGATAAACTCCTCGTCTTCGCTCATAGCGGCCTCCCATATAGGGTAGCCGCTGGTCTCAACCTTCACGGCGAGCTTGTAGTTAGCTCTCTCCTCGAGAGGCTTCAACGTCACCTCTAGGTTGATTACTTCGCCGGGCTTAGGGAAGAGAGCCCTGCTAATGCCCTGGTAGCCGTCGGCCTCCACTCTTAGGTTGTAGCCGTGAGGCTCGCCCGTGTCCGAGTAGGTTGTGGCGTAAGCCCTAAATGTAAAGAAGCCTTTATCGTCGGCCTCCGTAAACAGCTGAGGGCTACCGTAGGCGCCCCAGAGCTCTACGCGCGCGTGGGCGATGGGCCTACCCTCAGGGTCTCTGACATAGCCCTGAACCACGCAGTTAGGCTCAAGCTCCTCGACAGGCTGCACCCTGACGACGTAGTCTATGAAGAGGGCTACGTAGTCCCCTGGGCGCTCAGCGTCCTCTATGAACACCAGGGCCTTGAACGCCTTCTCCCCCCTATCCATTTTACCTGCACCGCAGCTCCTATAGGTCAAGTCTATGAAGTACCAGATGGTCTGGTTCTCGCCTGGATCCAGGTATAGGTTGAAGGGTTGAGGGAACGGTGATACGCCAACCCAGCCTTCTTCGCACTTCACCGCTACGTCAAAGGAGAGGCTGAGAGGCTTACCCCACACGTTCTTAACCCTGACCCAGTTCTTCACCCACCTCTCCAGCGTAAGCGTCGCGGCTAAGCTACGCCTATAGTGGATCTCGAGCTTTGAGGGGAGCGTAGCTGGCTCCTTAAAGACCGTGAAGAAGGCCTCAGCCTTAGCCTCCCCGTAGCGCTCAGAGCCAGGCCACTTCGCAGTCACAGCCCACACGGTGGCGGATTCAGAGGTGAAGGTATAATTGAAGTAGCCCCCATCGCCGGTTGTGACCCTGACGGTGGAGGGGGGTCCTCGAAGCGGGATGAAGGTAAGCTCAACGACCTCGCCTTTAAGCGGAGGGGTTAGATAACCTTCAACCACTACCTCACCGCCGAGGATTACAGACTGGGGCTCCACGCTCAAGGTTAGGGATGAAGACTGCTCGCTTAAGGGTTCTATGAAAACTGGGTCTTCGCTCACCTTTAACTCGCTTGCGTCGACTACTCTCTCCTCGCCGTATAGGTTGGTGACCCTTAAGAGCCCCCTGATCTCACTCGGCAGCTCGCCTTCGCCCCACACCACGTACACGGGCTTACCTTTGACCAGGAACTTGAAGGCAAAGAGCCCCTGCGTACAGCTTTGACCAGGCATTGGCACCTCCACTTCGCCTACGCTGAGCACCTCGACCTCAGTGAAGCCTTCAAGCTTGGCTATTAGGGTCTTATAGGCGTAGAAGGAGGGCCTTTTAACCCCGTCCTCGTCAATTAGGCACGACCACTTTAACCCCTCAGGGAACTGTGGCTGGGCTCTAAGCTCGCTCGGCATGACTACCCTAAAGCCATGAGCTAAGGCGTAGACGTAGCTCTGTACTAGCCAGCGGGCCACGTCCTCCTCTGAACCGTAGGCCTGCATCATGCCTCCGAACTGGGATTCCGTGAGCCATATGGGCCTATCAGCGAGGCCCAGCCTCTCAAGGAAAACGCGGAGCTCGTCAACCCTCAAGTACTCCTCATAGCAGTGGTAGCTTATGAAGTCTATGAGGTCGGAGGCTCCAGCCTCCACTAGGTACTCTAAAGTTGTGCTGTGGGGGCCTACTATGGAGCCCGGAGCTACTTGACATTCAGGACAGGCCTCCTTAATGGCCTGGTAAGCAAGCCTGTAATATTCAAGGTACTCCTCTTTGCTTAGATCCACCCAAGGGCCCATGCCCTCCTCGTACTCGTTGAAGATCTCCCAGTACCTAACGGGGTAGATGAGCCCCGGTAGGTCGTCGACACCGTCGCCGTCATAGCGTTCAACAACCTTCTTAAGCTGCTCAGCAAAGAACTCTGGAGGAGGCCACTCACCTTCCTCGTTGCGGACAGCGCTAACCACCATGAAGACCGCTACACCATGCTCCTGGCACTCTAAGATTAGCTCGTCGAGGGGGCTCAATCCCCCCTCGCCGTAGGGGTTGGAGGGATCGTAGACTATGTCGAGGGGGACTCGAAGCCAGTGAACCCCCAGCTCCTCCATGGCCTCGAAGTCGAGGCCTCCTAGGCCTCCTCCACCAAAGTGACTCGCTGAGACCTCCTCGTAGCTAAGGGGAGCTGAGGGCCCCTCAAGGTAAAGGTGTGGCCTGCCGGAGGCGGTTAGGGTTAATGAGAACATAAGAACTAAGATTAGTAGAGGGACCGCCGAGCGCACGGAGGTCACCGACGGTCGGGTTATAGTAAGTGGCCATGTGCAGCTTTAAGCCTTGCTACTCCTTCAACCTAGGCTCGCAGGTTCTTAAAGAAAAAAGCGGGCCGCCAGCTCAACACACGCTTGATAATTATTCGCCGCCTCCAGTCAGCTCTTCAAGTATTTGTTTAGCTCGATCTAGTCTTATGACTCCCTCCTCAACCATCCTGCGGGCTACGAGGTCGACGAGGTGGCCTCGAGCACCGGCGGCCATAGCTAGGCTCCTCGCGTGCAGCTTCATGTGTCCGCGCTGAATACCCTCAGTGGCTAGGGCTCTTAGGGCCGCGAAGTTTTGGGCTAAGCCGACCGCGGCCATAACCTCAGCTAGCTCGCGGGCTGAGGTGACGCCGAGTATCTTGCGGGCTACCTTGGCTACGGGGTGTACGGCGGTAGCTCCGCCCACCACGCCCACCGCCATGGGCATCTCTATGCGGCCGGCGAGGTCGCCGTCCTCGGTGCGCCACCAGGAGGTTAAGGGCAGATAGCGGCCGCTACGAGCAGCATAGGCATGAGCACCTGCCTCTAGCGCTCTAGTGTCGTTGGCTGTGGCTAGCGCCACGGCGACGACGCCATTCATGATCCCCTTATTGTGGGTGGCCGCCCTGTAGGGGTCAGCGGAGGCGAAGGCGTAGGCCTTCAATATCGCCTCCACTACCTCGGGGCCACCTATAACCTCCTTGTCGAACACAGCCTCAGCCCAAGCCAGCCTCTCCACGGCTAGGTTGGTTAGGATGCGTAGGAGTACCCTGCCGCCGGTGACCTCCTCTATGAGGGGGGCCACGGCCTCGCACATGGTGTTCACTGCGTTGGCTCCCATGGCGTCCCTTACGTCAACGTGTAGCTCGGCTATCAACATGTAGCCCATCTCAGTGTCTATAACCCTCCCCGTGAGGTCCTTGGCCCCTCCGCCCAGTTTAACGAGCACTGGGTCCTTGCGGTTGGCTTCGGCCAACACCTCCTCCTTAATTTTTAGCAGCTTGATTAGGGCGGTGAAAGGGTCCTCTAGGTCTACGACTTGCACCTGGCCTATCATGATGGGCTCCGTGGACCCTGCCTTGAAACCTCCCTTAGCCCTGGCCATCCTGGCTGCGTTGCTGGCCGCCGCTATCACGGAGGGCTCCTCTATAGCCATAGGGATGAGGTACTCTTTCCCGTTAATCAGGAAGTTAGTGGCTATGCCCAGCGGTAGAGGCATGAAGCCCACGACGTTCTCAACCATGCGGTCGGCTACGTCCAACGGCAGCCCTCCCTCAGCGCTTAACAATTTAACCTCCTCGTCGCTTAGCCCAGCCCACTCCTTAACGACCCTAAGCCTCTCGGTGGGGGTGAGCTTATGGAAGCCTGGTAGCCTTGAGGTCTTAGAGGACAAGGCTAGCCCCTTTAAAGTAGGGGTGTGGAGTTAGGTAAAGGCTTTCCACGGGGCCTCACGCTAAGTTGTTGTTCAGCTAGAAGCTTGGACACGAGGAAGTCCACGTCCTCCGCGGCTTCCCTAGCTTCGAGCACGCGTCCCTCAAGGCAGGATTCAAAGATTAAGGGGTCGTATCTAACGATAGCAGCGGTCTCCACCTCCATCCTAGCTAAAGCCTTAGAAAGCCTCTCAGACTCCTCCCTCGACTTTACCTTGTTTAGGGTCACGTAGATCCTCTTAAGCCCACCCGCCCTAGCCATGGAGACTATCTCCCTAGCCAGCGTAAGCGACTCGTAGGAGGACTCGGTCACGACGACGAGGGCGTCTAGGCCCTCATCCACCGCCCTGCCTAGATGCTCCACTCCCGCCTCTAAGTCGACCACGGCGGCTTGGCCGTCGTTCAGCCTAAGCTTAATGAGTAACTCTCTACTAAGCGCCCCCATGGGGCAGGCGCAACCCTCAGAGAAACCTGATACCTTGCCCACGACGAGAAGCTTGACGCCGTCTACCTCAGCTAAGTATGGGGGTTTAAGGGCATTGAGGTCTAAGAGCCGTTCGTCGAGGAGCTTAAACCCCATCTTAGCTTTGACCCCCTTCCTTCCACCTAAGAGCTCTATGAGGGGTTTCGGAGGCTCCTTAAGTCCAAGCATCCAGTAGAGGCCTCGATTAGATTCGTCGGCGTCTATTAATAGAGGCTCGAGGCCCCTCCTAGCCAAGGACCTAGCCATTAAGCAGGCCAACACGCTCTTACCGCTACCCCCCTTTCCAGCTACGCCTACCTTAACTGGCCCCATAGCCTCTCAGCCCCAAGCTCAGGCTAGAGAGCTTTAAGCTTAAGGGCTACAGTAGGTTTAAGGATGACGACCCCCTCTAGGTGGCGGTGCCCAGGTTGTTGAAGCTAGACCTGCATGTACACACCGCTTACTCGCTGGATGCAGGGCTTAAACCCGAGGACGTGGCTAGGGAGGCCCTTAAGAGGGGCTTAAATGGCGTGGCTGTGACCGATCACGGCACGGTTAAGGGGGGTCTGGTTGTTAGGAAGCTTAGCCCTGAAGAATTCCTAGTAATTCCAGGGGTGGAGGTTAAGACGACGGAGGGGGACCTCCTTGCGCTGTTTGTGGAAGAGGAAGTGAAGCCAGGCGACCCCTTAGAGGTGACTGAGAGGATTAGGGAACTTGGCGGCATCGTAGTGCTCCCCCACCCCTATGACTATGCTAGGCGCAGCACTATTAGAGGAGTTGAGAGGCTAGCAAGGATCGTAGACGCTGTGGAGGTCTTCAACTCCCGCTGCCTCTCCATGCACTCCAACTTGAGGGCTGCTGAGCTGGCAAGGGCTAAGGGTAAGCCTGTAACCGCCGGCAGCGACGCGCATTTCGCCCTAGAGCTAGGCAGGGCTATGGTCTTGGTGGAGGCTGAAGGATTAGACGGTGTCAGAGAAGCCATCTTAAAGGGGGATGTTAAGGTGGAGGGCCGCCTTTCGCCCCCCTACGTGCACTTAATGAGCAGGCTAGTGAAGGAGAGTAGGAGGTTTAAGGGCTTAGTCGGCTTAGGGAGCTAAGCGTAGATGCTATCTCCCTACACACCTTGCCGTTGACCAAGTCTATGACCACGAGGCCTTCCCCCTTCCTATAGGATACCCTGACCACGTAGTAGGTGACTTGAAGCTTAACTCGAGGCTCAGCCCACAGAAGCCTTAGAGCCCTGACCACCTCCTCGGCGCTCACCTCAGGCTCAAGCTTAACCCCCTTGGGCATCCCCCTCTCTATGGTTGCTCTCTTAAACGCTCCAGCTCACGGGTAGTTGAGGCAAGTAAAGTAGGATCGAAGAACGCCAATAGCTCGTTTGACGGCTTCCAGCCACCACCTATCCGACAGCGACCTTAAAGCCTCCTCAACAGACCTCCTTGAAAGCCCTGTGAGGTCCACGAGAGCCTCAGCTTTAAGCGACCCCTGTCTAAGATTGCCTCCATTACTTTCTCCTCAGCCCCCAGATAAACTGACTAGCTAGTCTCCAAGTCTTATGATGCCGTCACTAGGTACGTAGTTGCAAGGAGAGCCCTCTATGCCGTCCACCAGGAAAGACCAGTCAAGGCTAGGGCCCTGCCTCGACAGTTTAGGTCGAGCATTAAGTTCGATTTCATAAAATGGATAATATAGCGTGAAGCCCCTCTTTAGATCCCCCTTCCTGTCCGTCAAGCCTTTAAGCGAGTTCTCGATTTGTTTGACTGCTTTATCCTCAGCAACGAAGGGTTTAACGAAAAAGACCACATTAACCACTGTTTATTGCGCCTTAAACCGAGTTGTGTAGCGTATCCTTTAAGTCTCTTAGCCTAGCTGGGCAATTAACGCTATGCACTTCACATAGCGCGACTTGTCATCGATGTTTAGTTAAAAACCTAGACTCCGAAGTATGCTGCCTTAACCTCCGGGTTGTTTAATAACTCATCCTTTGTACCTGAGAGGGTGACTGCACCATTCTCTATGATATAGCCTCGGTCTACTATGGGGAGTATAGGCTTAGCGTATTGTTCGGCGATTA
>CAZVDL010000031.1:0-13143 GCA_964626365.1 uncultured Nitrososphaerota archaeon | reverse complement strand
TCCCGCGGGGCTCATAACCCCGAGATCGGTGGTTCAAATCCACCCCCCGCTATATAATGATCCACCCCCTTTCTCATTCTCTCCTCAGTCTGGCCGATGAAAACATAACAAGAATTAGCTGCTTTGCGCAGGTGCGAAAAGCAAGTAAGACATAATTCCCATGGTTGTAGGATGAGGTGGCAAATTGCTTTGCGCAGGTGCGCAGAGCAGGCATTAAATTTTTTCTATGGTGGGGTCGAGTCTCACTGAAGGGTGCGCACATGGGGGGTTTAGCTAAGAGGCCGCTTTCTAACCTCATCAAAAACTACGCTAGAGAGTACCAGAGATTACGGCATTCTAAGGCTAGCGCTCTCAATGTAAATTTCCTCATAGCTTGGGATTTTCCTGGAAGTTATATACCCAGGAGCTTCTATAACCATTTAAGAGCTTTAGAAGAAGCCACTCAAGCTCATCGCATACAGAAAAGCGTACTGATAGCACCTGATTTAGCAGCCGCTATGCTTGTAAAGAAGGTGGTTGAAAAGTTCGGAGGGGAAGTCTACTTAGCGCCGTTAATGGATAGGAACCTGATGTTAACGCTGAGTAAGCTTAACCAACGAGAGTTACTTCGCTTGCTTGAAGAATTAAGAATCTAAGATGATAAGGGATGTCTAAGAAAGAAACCCTACGGCAATTAGCTGCGTACATACCTAGAGAGGAGAAAAGATTACTCGTTAAAAGGCTGCTTGAGATAAGTGGAGACTCGATAAGCAGAGCGGCTTCAGCTGCTAGTATTACCAAAGCTCAGCTTTATCGATACTTAGGAATAACTAAGAGAAAGAATTATCCTTCGGACAGGGTTATGGCTAGAGTGCTCGAAGCAATTTATAATAAGCATCCAGGAGAAATAAAGCAATATTTCTTCGACATAGCGACAAGAATACGTCAACTAGCTGAGAAGCTCTAACGCCCCCACCCCTACATTTCCACTGAAAAGTATTCTCGGGGGAACACATAGAAAATACTTAGGTATTACTTTCCTTACAGTTTCTCAGATATAATATCGTTGACAGCTTTCTCCAACAGATATCCACTGAAACTTCAACTACCCTTTTATAAGGTATGTGTAATAAACAGCCGGAGGCTTCTTTTCCACTGGAAAAGAGGAACATAGACCTAATGAGTGTTTCTCCCTTTATTCACTCCAGTGGAAATGTAGGGGTGGGGAGGGGGGTTCTCCATTGCTGGTATCCTTAAGGATACCATAACCTCCATTTACCCTACACTGCAGTGGGTATTATCCCCTCAAATAGTCTAAATCGCTGCTACCTCTTCGCCTAGCGTTAATATCAGTGCACTATTGAATGTACTCACTATATGAAATCACCGCTGTTAATGTACCTCGTCTTCTTTAGCTTTTCTTCACTACATAAAATCAATGGTAGAGGATAATGTTGCGAGCAATGCTCTCTGAGCTCTGAAACCAACCTCCCCTGCCCTCTCACCACCCTAGCCCTAGTATATGAGTACACTGTAGGGTGCACTTCTATGCTATTCTCCATGAAATTCTATGTATTAATGGAGTACTTCTGTGATCTTATCATATATGTGACTCTTTCTGTGATTTCTAAGTCACGTTAGGGAGAGAAAGTTTTTCATGTTTCCCCATAAAGATTTATAACCAATGCTGTTGCTTATCACTTAACACGACGTGAGGGAGGATTTATTGAACGAGGACCTTAAAGCTACGTTGTCTCGCCTTGAAACATTGCTTGAACGGCTTCGAGTGGAATATTATCGGGATGTCATTGAGCGTATATTCTTTCTTGAGAGTGAGATATTAAATCTTAGGAGAGAGATGCGGAGAATAAGTGATGTACTTGAGACCTTACTACGTAGATTACCTCGACAAGTTGAAGAGTCACGTCTAGAGGTAGTCGAGGTACCTTCCATAAAGAAGGAAGGAATCCCATCGAAGCGCCAGAAAACTGCTCGCAGTAGGGAGAGGAAAGTCGAGCTCACTAAAGAAAACATCTTGCGCTATTTGGAATCTGAGGCGAATGACACTGAACTTAAAATCTTAAGGCTTCTTCTTGAAAACCCAAGCTATGGCAGTAAGGGGTCGACAGAGATAGCTAAGGCAATAGGTAAAGTTCGTGAACACACAGCCAGGACTTTGAAGAAGCTATGTGAAAAAGGCCTATTGATAAGGGAGGAAACGAGCATACCCTACTCTTACTCTATACCAAAAGAGGTCAGCGAAGCTTTGAGATTGTTCTTTGAATCTCGACGTTGAGTTCTCGTTAATTAAAGAGCGTCTCACAGAGCGCTCGTCTCCAAGGTTGACTGGCGTCTTAGCTTAATGTAGACTCTATCAGCACTCAGAGCTCACAGGTTATAAGTGATCTGTGACTTTTTACCGTTAATCATTAATAGGAGCTCACTTTTACTTGCATACTTGGGGAATCCACTTGAAATTTTTAAGCGTTAAAATAGAGAAGCCTGAAGATGTAAACGTGATAATTGGTCAAGCACACTTCATTAAAACGGTTGAAGATCTTTATGAAGCAGTAACCACCTCCTGTCCCACCGCCAAGTTTGGAGTGGCTTTCTGTGAAGCCTCAGGTGCGTGTCTAGTCAGGGTTGATGGTAACGACGAAGAGCTTAAGCAGATAGCTGCTAAAGCAGCCCTAAATATTGGGGCAGGCCACGTCTTCATAATAATGATGAAGAACGCGTATCCAATAAATGTCCTAAACGCTATTAAGCTAATTCAAGAGGTTTGCACGATCTTCTGCGCCACAGCAAACCCTGTTGAGGTAATAGTTATCGAAACTGAGCAGGGACGAGGGGTATTAGGAGTGATTGATGGATTCAAACCTAGGGGGATCGAAGGCGCTGAGGATATTCAGCAGAGAAAAGAGTTCTTAAGGAGAATAGGTTATAAGCGCTAGACAAACCAACACGAAGTTTTTTACGCCTCACAGGGATGTAAGTATCAAGCTTAGTGTAAAGGATGTTAGATAGGCTATAGGGAGGATGAGACCAGCTAGCAATGTACAGCGATTAACAGCTTTGAATAGTAACGCTAGTCCTTTGTCTCCTAACACTGTGACTTTATCTTCAGCGTAACCTAACCTAAAACTTACGCTAACCATACGTTCCTTTAACTCTCTGGCTCTCTGGATTATGAGCTCAACCATTTTTTTATGATCAATGTTTCTTCCAACAGGGTGATAACCACCTTTAATTGCTTTGGTGGCTACGGTGCTGTGAGTATCTGTTGTATAGACTTCACAACTATCGAAACCCTCCTCAATTAAAGAATTAACTATGCGCCTTCTTAAAGTTGCTAGTAGGTTGTTTCCGTCAATTAACACATAGATTTGTTTAGATCCTTTAACTTCTACTATAGCTAACCTCACCTCTGCTTCCCCAATTTCATCTAACTTGATTTCTTTAGGTAATTGAACAATGGAGAAGGCGGCTTTAACCTCGACTCCCTCAATAACCCTACGCATCGTTTCCTTCAACACCTTTCGTCCTTCCTCGATTAAACCCTCCATCATTCTATACTCCATCTCAGCCTCCTCAGGCCTATAATGGTTATGAGCCTCTATGACCAAGGCTGTGGGGAAACCGTATTCTCTAGCTAGGTCTTCAAATCGTTCTCCCAAGTATGAGGGTAAGTCTTCAGCTCCTCGAGCCGCCCAAGTTATAGTAAATACTGGTACCCCAAGTACTTGACAGCAAACCCTTGCTTTTTCACCATCTCCACATATGAATGGAGATGCTTGCGTCTCTATGAGCCTAGCCGTACTAATAGATTTACTTACTAAATTAATTACTTTAAGTAAATCCTCTCTCGTGGCTAGATCGTAGTCATGAGTAGTAGTGTAATGGAAGGGTAACGCAACACATCCTCTATGCTCTTCCTCTATCCTTTTAGCTAGGATAGCTGGTAACTTACTCCCTCCTACATTTCTAAAAGGACCTGGATGAGCAGTTGTTGTTACAAAAACTCCTTCTATACCTCTCTGTGATTCGAATACCAACGTTGTGACTTTGATTGTACTCTGGACCCCAAGCTTACTTAATATGGCTTCAAGAGGTGAAGGATTGTCAGCTAGCCACGTCCTAGTGAACGCATTGAACAGTCTTAAGGTTCTTAAACCTAATATCCTAACCCCCTCTAGGTCTATAACAATCAAGGCTATTAATGAGACACATATCGACAATGCCTGTGTTAACAAGAACATTCCAAGTAAGCTGTAGTCGAGCTTACCAAAGGCTGAGTACATAGTTAAGCCCAATCCTTGGCTTATAAGTGAGGGAGCAGCTGTTGTCGTTTTTTGATCAAAGATCCCTGAGACTACGGTGTAACTGGTTGCTGTGAACACAGCGCAACTGGCAAGGAATACAGAGCTAAGATTAACATTACTCAGAACATTAAATAGTAGCGCAGCCCTAGCTAAGCCATAAGAAAGTACTTGAAAGCAAAGCGCAGCTAAGGAGATACCTAGGGCCCTCCTAATGTTTAATAAACCTTTATCCTTAATCATCCCCAATAGTAACAAGGAGTATGCGTAAGAGGGTACGACGAAGATCATTAAACTTCTCAGTAGATAACCGTCCACAAACCCTGGGAGTGCGCCAATCATCAGGATAGCTAGGGCCAGCAGAGAAGGCCTAGGGAGGTGGAACAATAGGTCGTACTTTTTCACGGCTTTTCTTGAATCAATCACTTAAGCTCACCGTCTACGGGTTACACGCTCACCTCTAATCTCTTTAACCGACTCCGTAAGTTAACGGTGCTCTACCCCAGAAATGGTGAGGCAGTAGTGTTGATTGTATCAACAATCCAGGTCACATATAGAAAGCATCATCACATGTGATTTTTTAGTGACTTTTCCTGGTAAAGCGTTTATATATGGGTTTTCCCTGACTTAACGTGGGCCAGGCTGGCCATGTCAAAGAAGTCAAGAAAGCGAAAAGGACGTGAGAGGGGTATTATGCCTTTAACAGGAGCTGGACTCGTTAGGTTCTTCGAGGAAGAAGTCAAAGGTATTCAATTAACCCCTCAGGTGATAATAGGTCTATCCTTAGCTCTAATTCTATCAGCGTTGATGGCGCACCTACTAGTTAGCTTGCCTTGAAAGAGAGGAGGGCGTCTTTCCTTGCACATAGGCGAGTTTCAGGCCATGATACATAGGATCTATTGGCACAAGGATTCTAAGAGAGGCGTAGAGCGTAACTACATGCACCTTGTAGAGGAGATAGGCGAGCTTGGCAGGGCCATAATTGATGGTGATAAGGAGGCCATTAAGTCTGAGCTCGCCGATTCGTTGGCGTGGCTAGTAACTGTGGCTAACGTGCTCGGAGTCGATATAGAGGAAGCTGCAACCTCTAAGTACAATAATGTATGCCCTAAATGTGGCTCCTCTCCTTGCCGTTGTCCTTAAGGGGTGTGTTACAGATGGTTAAGCTAAGTGAACTTAAGGTCAAGGACTTAATGACCACAGACGTCGTTTATGTGGAGGTACCAGGTTCAAGAAGGGACGTTCTTAGATTGATGAAGGAGAAGGGAGTTACTGGAATGCCTGTAGTTAAGAAGGGGACCAAGAAGCTCGTTGGAATGGTGACTCGAACCGATTTAATGAATAAGCCTGATGAAGAACAGCTAGCCTTATTGATGACTAGGGACCCTATAACGGTATCGCCCAGTGACAATATAATTAAGGCGGCTGAAGTGCTATTACAACACAATATTAGAAGACTGCCTGTAGTTGAGGCAGATGAATTAGTAGGTATTATAACCGTGGCGGACCTAGTCTACAAGGCACTGGCTGAGAGCACCATAAAAGACCCTATCGCGGACTACGTCGATAGGAAGGTGCTCGCTGTCTGGGAAGGAACTCCTCTTAAAGTGGCCTCAAAAATAATGAGGTTGGCTAAGACCCAAGCATTACTAGTACTCGATAGCTCAGCAAATTTGAGCGGGATAATTACAGACGCTGACTTAGTCAAGTTGAGCGAAGTAGTGTTCAAGGAGAGGGTCTCAAGTTCAGGCATAGTATCTGAGGGCCAAGAATGGGACTGGGACGTGAGCACCATGATATACATAGGCAAAGGTGAGCTTTCACTACCTGACAAACCTGTGTCAGAGGTTATGACCAAGAGGTTAGTGACTGCGTTGGAGTTCACTCCTATAAACGAATGCGCTAGGAAGATGCGAAGACACGATATAAACCAGATACCGGTTGTGGATTCAGGGGGCGCGGTTATAGGGATGGTATACGACTTCTCATTGATTAAGCGGCTCTTAAAACATCCATTGTAGAAGCGTACACGTCTTAATTCATTACTAACCTACTTTAGGGCAGGAGTAGGTAACCTTGGATGGTTAACCCTATAGCTAGCGGGTGTAGGAGATTATCGTTCACTACGCCTCTATTCACCACCTCTACGAATATGAAGGTTAATGTAGCTATTATCATCAATGGCAAGGGGTATATGAAGGCCAGTAAAGCTATGCTAAACGCTCCTGCTAGTAATCCCTCTAACGTTTTATCCCTATCCCTAATTAGGCGTCTTTTACCTATGTGTATACCTACGATAGCTGAGGCCACGTCACCTATTATGGATGCGGTTATCGCTATGGACGTAGCCTTAGGGCTAAAGAGTAGGATTACGAGCGTGGATGAAACAAAGAAGTACAGGTATCCTGAGAGGCTTCTCTTCTCGATGTCCCTTGCTAAGGCCTCAAATAGCCGCTTAAACGGAAAAACATGCCAATATTTTAGCCTAATAAGTTCAAGTATAATGGCCGTGCAGAGGCAGAGGAAGGAGAGAACTAAGGTCTTTTCCCTGCCAAGCACTTGGAGAGCTATAATGTAGAGGAGTCCCGTTAAATGAAGAGCCTTCCTAACAAGCTCCCTTACCTGTATCTTCATCGCTCTCTACTTTAAGGAGCCCCTCGTAGCCTTACCCCCTCCTTCACTCCCTCAATAATCTCGGGTAGGGCTCGTTCGGCATCCTCCTCTATTACTGTCCCCGTGACTACGATGTCTGCTCCCGCCTTTGTTAGCTGCCTAGCGTCCTCTCTACTCCTAATACCACCTCCAACAACGATCTTTATGTCCACCGTACTCCTAACCTTTGAGACCACCTCAGGGGGTATCGGTTCCTTAGCCCCTGAACCCCCTTCAAGGTAGACGAACCTCATGCCTAAATATTGGGCGGTTAAGGCATAGAGCGATATGATCTCAGGCCTACTTAATGGTATAGGCCTAACTTGGCCCACAAAGCCCACCGTGCTGTCTCCACTCACGACGATGTACCCCATAGGTATGGCCTCTAGCTGGTACTTCCTAACTATGGCTGCACCCATCATCTGGGCATCTATGAGGTAATAAGTGTTGGTTGAGTTAAGGAGCGACATGAACCATATAGCGTCGGCGTGTCTAGTCAGCGTTGTCGCACCGCTGGGGAATATGATGGTTGGTAAGCCGGCGTTCTTTACGGCCATTACCACCTCGTCCATGATGGCCTCTGATACTCCGATGCTGCCTCCCACCATAATGGCTGCTGAGCCTGCATGCTTACAGAAATTAGCTATACGCTTGGCCTCTTCTGGGCTTGTCTTGTCGGGGTCTATTAAGGCTAGGTGGATAGCTCCTTCTTCGTTTATCTTGCGAAGTAGATACGACTCGACCTTACCTATTTTCAAGGGGAAGCCCTCAAGCAGCCTCTACTTTACCTTCATAATACAGGTCTACGAACTTATTGAAGGCGTGGACTTCCTCGAAGACCTCAGGTAGGTCTCGCAGTTCCACCTTTATCCCGCAATTACCACACTTTATCACCGCGACTCCCTGCTTACGATCTAATTCAACCGTTACACTCTTGGCATCGCAGTTCGGGCAACTGAACACCTTAGGTATTTTCTTAGGCGGCCGCCTCAGAATTTTCCTTCTCCGCTTCCTACCACCCATCCTTATCCCTTAAGTAGGTGGGCAATAGGTCCTTAAAAAGTTGAGGGGCGGTGAACCTTGAACCGGGAAGTCGAGAAGAAGCTTAGAGAAGTTTTCATTGAAGTATACCCGTATCTACATAATATTAGAGAGGTCGAGGCTATCCTGAACGAGCTTGCCAAACTAAGCTCCATCAATGAGATACGGAGTCATCTGGAAAAACTGCTTAGAGCAGTGAAGGATCCCATCTTGGCTACGGATCTAAAGATACTACTTAACAAATTAGCGTCCTCGCGTTAAGGTCTACGTAGATCAGTTAGGACTTGGTAGACTACCGCTAAGAGCATCGATAATACTATCAACACTATCACTAATCTGCCGTCTATCATACCTCTTACCTCCTTAATGGTGATGGGGCCGCCAGGATTTGAACCTGGGCCACGAGGGCCCGAGCCTCGCAGTCTACCAAGCTAGCCTACGGCCCCCTTCTCCACTAAAGGAACCCTCCTCTTTAGCTTTATCGTATAGAGCCCCGGGCGGGATTTGAACCCGCGACCAACAGCTTACAAGGCTGCCGCTCTACCGAGCTGAGCTACCGGGGCCTGAGTAGTTCAAGGTCTGGGGCGGCTAAAAAGTTGATGCCTAGCGCCTGCCTAGACGCTGGGGGCCACGGGACGTGACTAGGGGGGAAGAGCAAGTCACAAAGGGTGTTGTTAAGGAAACTTTTTAGCCGGCAGCTTTTAACCTCAGTAACGGTGCCGGGTTCGCCTAGTCTGGCAGGGCGCAGGCTTGCTAAGCCTGTACCCCGTGAGGGGTGCGGGGGTTCAAATCCCCCACCCGGCGTCTAATGTAACGTCTGCACCCACTTATGCTGGAGGCCACAGGCTTGTACACGGTGATAGACTTATTCAGTGGTGCAGGGGGGTTTTCGCTTGGCTTTAAGAGGGCGGGCTTTAGGATAATAGCAGCCATTGATAACTCTCCGCCCGTAGCTAAAACTTATAGATATAACTTCCCTGAAGTAGTCTTCCTAGAAAGGGATGTTCAAGAAGTTGAGGGGTGGGAGCTGCTAGAGCTAGTTAATGGTAGACCGGATGTAGTCATCGCGAGCCCTCCCTGTGAACCCTTTACAGCCGCTAATGTTAAAAGGTTAAAGGACCCCCTCGACAGGCTATACTCTGACCCCATAGGCAGGTTAACTCTCCATGCTATTAGGTTAATAGGTGACCTTAACCCAGAGGTCTTTGTCATAGAAAATGTCCCACAGATCATGGAGGGGCCACTGAAGGGGGCATTGAAGGATGAACTAAGGAGAGTGGGTTACAGCAAAATATACTTCAATATACTTAGGGCTGAGGACTATGGTTCACCGTCCAGGAGGACTAGAGTCTTCATCTCCAATCTACGTATCAAACCTAAACGCCTAAGCCGTAGGATAACAGTGATGGACGCCATAGGTGATCTCCCAGAGCCAGATAGCGAGATACCGAACCATGAATACGTGCCTATGTCGCCTAGAAAGTACAAGAAGGCCGTTAAGCTTAGATGGGGGGCGTCGTTAATCAAGTACTCAGGCTCGTCAGGGAAGCTATATACCAACTGGGTTAAGCTTCATCCATTTAAACCCTCACCACCTGTATTAGGCAACTCGCGCTTCATTCATCCCTTCGAGAACAGACTGCTCACAGTTAGGGAGCATGCTAGGTTGATGGGCTTCCCGGACGACCATATATTCCTCGGCGGCCGTGAATCCCAGTATGATATGGTAGGCGAGGCAGTCCCCGTCCCATTGTCGTATAGCATAGCATGTGAAATAATTAGCCACCTGTCGGCGCGCAATATTTAACAGCCTTCAAGGTAAACGTTAAGGTGTATGTCGCTAAACAGAGTGGCAGTGGTACTACACGCCCCGCATGGTGTAGAGGTAGTAAAGCAAATGGCTAAGCTAGTTTATGGCTTAGGCTACAACTTGTTAGTCTTATCAAAACCCACCTCAGCAGCAGCTCAAACAGGGGTGCCGGAGGCTAGTAGGCTGGCGTTTAAATTAGGCAGGGGACTACTGATCGTACCCGATATCAAAGATGCCATTGAGCTAATACAACCTACTGAAACCCTTTTCTTCGTAGAAAACAAGAAGGCCGAGCCCTACAGGGAGGAGGATGTATGCTTGAAGGTTAAGAGCGGTGATACCGTGGCTTTATTCTTCTCAGGGCTGGAGCCAGGTTTCTCGGCTAAGGAGACTGAGCACGGTAAGGCGGTTAGGCTGAATCTTCCAGGTGAAGTGGGGTGTATAGGCCTAGCAGCCATAGTCCTCTATGGTTTAAGGCAGAAATTGTTAGCTCTTTAATTCCTCCTCAAGTAGGCGGATTTTCTTTTCAAGCACTTTAATGGTCTTCTCATTATCGTAGGCGTTTAGTTGTTGACCGCAGCTTGGGCACCTAAAGTAGGTCTCAACAGCCTCCTCGAAGGTCAGTAATCTTCCCCCACAGTTGGCGCAATAATATAGGTTATGGCTTCGCTCAAATTCGAGTCTCTCCTTAAGTTTCTTCAAAACTTGCCGCTTCTTAAGTAGAGCTAGGCCCTCAATACCCTCTTTATTCAGCGTCCAATAATACGTGTACCAGCCGCTGTTCTCATCCCTAACCTTCTTATACACCGTGAGCTGGTTATCTAGGAGACTGTATAGGATCTTCCTCACCTGATTAAGCTTCAATAGTGTCTTAGAGGCTATCACCTCGTCGGTTAGCCAACTTTCATTTAAGAGCACTGAAGCTACCTTTACAGCGTCGGGGCCGGCTATTTCAGCCACTATGCTTAGTATCACGTCGTCTATGGATTTTCCGTCCTTCATCTTAGGTATCCCTTTAACACCTCCTCTCTAATCGCTAGAGAGATCCTCTCTGTATCTTAAATACGCTGCTTTAATAGTCTCTATAAGCCAACTTACGTTTTTAGGGGGGATTGATAGATATTTTAGCGCAGTCTAATTACTTTCTTTCCTCTCTCTTGAGGTATAACTTTTAGTCTTGCTCCTTCAAACTCCCAGTAGAACTCTGCTCCATTAAACAAGTAATGTAGGAATAGACAGAGCGCAGCCACCTCACTATGCGGCTGCGTAGTCACTGATACATTGTAGGTGGCTACCTCGTAGATCTCTCGTGGCTGTTTCTTAGCCCCCACGACGATTAGCTTATCTCGCTGGCTCTCCTTGATCTTAGATATCACCTCGGGCAGCGGCAGCCCATACTGTGTTAAGTGTATAACCTCTCCTCCACTTGACAACCAATCGTCGACTACCCTCCTCCAAGGAGGCCCAGTCTTAACAAAGAAACTTCCTCCCCAGGTCTCCACCACCTTAGCTATGGTCTGCTCCAGCCTCTCATCCACTACATCCGACACGATAACCCCCTCAGCGCCAAAGGCTCTAGCCGTTAAGCATACGTGGGTCGTTACCCTATAGTCCCTGGGTATTCGATGGCCCATCCTTAGGACCACTACTCTAGGCATCCTCTCTAGAAGATGTCCCATATATATTAAAGGCTCCGCTACCAGTGTCCTTAAGGAGATGTCAGCGATATTAGTAGAGTGTCAGCTACCTAACGTCCCCCCTAAGATAGATGAGCTTGAGGACCTCGCTAAAAGTAGAGGATACTATGTGATAGGACGTATAGTGCAGCGTAGAGGTAAACCCGATCCAGCTTACCTAATTGGCAAGGGGAAGCTCGAGGAGCTTAAGAGAATAGTCAGGGAACAGGCCGTGGAGAACGTTATCTTCGCCAACACCCTTAAAGCGGGTCAGGCCTTTAGGATTAGGAGGGAAGTTGGGTGGAAGGTAAACGTCATCGACCGGAACTTGCTGGTGCTGGAGATCTTCGAACAGAGGGCCATGACTAGGGAGGCTAAGCTACAAATAGAGTTGGCTCGGCTACGCTACACGCTTCCCTGGGCTAGGGAGTTCGTTAGGTACCGTAACCTCTACGGGGAGCAGGTGGGCTTTAGCGCTATGGGTGAGTATCTACATAAAGTATACGAGGCCAATGCTAAGAGGAGGATCAGGGCCTTAAGAGAGGAACTGCGCAAGGCCAGGGACAAGGTCTTAATGAGGATAAGGAAGAGGAGGGAAGCAGGTTTACCTATAGTCTCGCTAACCGGTTATACTCAAGCCGGTAAAACCACATTCTTTAATTTAGTGACCGGCGAATTTAAGCCCGTAGGGCTAGGCCCCTTCACCACGCTATCTACATTCGCGAGGAGAGTTAGCGCAGACGGCTTAGACTTCATATTGGTGGACTCGATAGGCTTCATAGAGGACCTACATCCTTTAATACTAGACGCCTTTCACGCCACTCTCAGCGAGATAAGCCTATCCGATGCAGTGTTGCTGGTGGTTGACGCCAGCGAGCCTCTCGACTCTCTGAAACGGAAGGTGGAGTCGTCTAAGGACCTTCTCTACCGCATAGCCGCGGGCTTACCTATGATAGTGTTACTCAACAAGATAGATATGGCTGACGACCATTTAGTTAGGGAATCCGAGAAGCTGGTCAAACACTACTTCCCATCCTCCGACGTAATACCAGTGAGCGCTTTAAGGGGAGACAATGTGGATAAAGTGTTAGCCAGGCTACACGAACTACTCGCCTTAAAAACACAAGAACTTTAAGGTCCTCTGCCCGATAACTGCTAGGTGTAGCGGTTGAGGTGTGAAGTCTGCGGTAGGCCTATTCAAGGCCCACCTCAAAGGGTTGTGATCGATACAGCCACTCTCCTTGTATGTAGGAGGTGCGCTAAATTCGGGGTACCAGCGGCTACCAAACCTAAACCGTTTCCTGTAATCCCTCAAACCACCCCCAAGAGGCTTGAGACTCCCGAGGAGGCCTGGGACGTAGTCCCTGACTATGCTCAGCGTGTCAAAAAGGCTCGTGAGGAGATGGGGCTTACGCAAGAGGTCCTAGCTAACTATGTAGGTGAGAAGGAGTCCGTCATTAAGCGCATAGAGCTCGGTAAGCTTAAGCCAACCATAGACCTAGCCAGGAAGCTTGAACAGGTGTTAAAAGTGAAGCTCCTCGAAAAGTTGGAGGCGGGAACCAACGTCGAGTACAAACAGGGTAAAGTCGAGTTACTGCTAGGGGACGTGGTGGTCATAAAGGAGCGGAGGAAGAGTCAGGGTGGCTCACCCACTTAGGAGGGTGAG
>CAZVDL010000030.1:0-13554 GCA_964626365.1 uncultured Nitrososphaerota archaeon | reverse complement strand
CTAATACGCTCGGCTCTTCCTTTGATGCGTGGAGCGATAGGTATCTAAGCAGGAGTCAAGCTGTGCAAGGAGCGCGGCCATGGCTTAATCGTGGAGGACCTCAAGGGGCTTAGGAGTAGCGTCAACGTCAAGGTGAAGAGGTTTAACCCCTACAACGGCAAGATACAGCCTATATCGACCCGCAGCAAGGAGCTTAAGCGTAGGCTCAACAACTGGTGGTTTAGGAGGCTCCTTAACCAATTAGAGTATAAGGCTAGGTGGGAGGGCATACCAATCAAGGCGGTCAGCCCCAAGGGCTCAAGCTCAACCTGCCCGATATGTGGGTCGAAGCTCAAGCTATACCTGAATGGGCGGGTTGAGTGTAGGTCGTGTGGATACTACGGCGATAGGCACGTAACCGCCTGCCTAAACCTCCTTAAAACCTCAGATGTGACCCTGCGGTTCGGGGTCGAACGCCCCCCGAATGTAGCGGTGAGCCCAGCCCTAACGACCCGCGCGGGGTGAGGGTAAGCTGGGCGAGCAAAAGAGGGGAAGTTAGCTGGGAGGTATACCAACTATACGTAACAACCAGCAGGAAACAACCTCCTAGTTAACAGAACCGCCTCCCGGAAGAGTTTATACCTGCTAGGTTATCTTAGAGACGCGTGGATGATGGCGCTAACTCCTCCTCGGGGGCATAAGTATGTTCCTTGGAGGAGGGTGGATAGCTGGGCGTGTATTAGGTGCGGTGACTGCTGTAGGAGGTTCTTGGTCACCCTCACCCCTGGAGAGGCCTATAACTTAACTAGGAAGTATGGTATCTACGTGGTGCAGCGGGGCACTAAGTACGTGATGCCCTGTAAGGCCGACGGCTCCTGTATCTTCCTCGAGGAGAGCGAGGGCGGATGTTGGTGTGCCATATATTTTGAGAGGCCCTACGTATGTAGGATGTACCCCTTTCACGTCTCACGTAGAGATTTAGGGGGAGGGGATGAGGCCTTATACGTGGATAGAGACGGAGAGAAGTTCTACGTGTATGTAGACACCACGTGTAGGGGGGTTGGGAGGGGGGCTCCCATAGCCTCCAGGGTGCCTATAGTCGTCAGCCTGTGGCGTAAGGTTGTAGGCGTTTAGCTCTTAACCACCTTGGCCACCACGTCTATCTTGGTCACTATACCCACCACCCTGCCCTCATCCACTACGAGCACGGCTGGCTTGCCGCTAAGTAGTAGCGCGTAGGCCTCGTCCAGGCTGCTGTTTAAGCTTAGCATGGGGAGAGGGTCTTCCATCACCTCCTCGACCCTCATGTCTAAGAGGGTCTTAGGGTCCTTGCTGCGCCTAAGCGCCTTGAGAAGGCCCACCTCGTAGACGCAGCCTACTACCCGCCCTTCCTTTAACACGGGGATTTGGGAGATCCCCTCCCTTTCCATTACCTCCACGGCCTTCCTGACGGGCTCAGAGGCGTCGAGGGTTATTACGGGAGAATGCATTACGTCGGCTACGGTCCATGGCCTCCTAGCTGAGGCTAAGGCCTGTAGTATCCTTCTAAGCGTGGAGGCCCTCGGGTCCACAGTGCCTGATTCTATCCTAGCTATGAGTGACTGGCTTACTCCAGCCAGCTTGGCTAGTTCACGCTGAGTTAACCCAGCCTCTTTCCTAAGCCTCCTAAGCTCTTCTCCTACTGGGACCTCCAACATCTCTAGCCCCTGGGGAACTGTAGAGGGGCAGCTTATTAGCTGCTACTTCACCTCGATACTTCCACGTCGAGGACAGCCTGCAGTAGTCTGGGGCCCACCTCCCTGACGATCCTAGCCCCAAGGAGCCTACACCTAGCTCCCAGCTCCTCGATCTTAACCTCGACCCTCCTCCACAGTTTAGACACCACTTCATCTCGACGTCCCCTCTCGACGTCATAGTAGTGGATCACCCCCCTACCCCTCAAGCTAGCGATAGCTGCGTCTAGAAACTCGTAGGACTTTAAGGGAAGAGGCATGAGCACCCTGTCCACCTTCCCCTCAAGGCACGATAAGCCTATGCTCCTCGAATCCCCGTGGACCACGTGGACAAGGCCTTCAACCTTATTTAGCTTGACGTTCTCATACATGAGCCTGACAGCCTCAGGGTTTACGTCGACCGAGTAGACCTCTGCCCCAGCTAGCTTAGCTATGAGGACAGAGAAGCAGCCAACCCCCGCGAACATGTTAAAGACCACTTCACCCTCCCTTACCAGCTTAGCCACCCTCAACCTTTCATAGGAGAGCCTGGGGGTAAAGAAGGTCTTAGCCAAGTCCACCTTGTACCTACACCCATACTCCTTGTGGACGGTCTCCGTCCTACGCTCACCGGCTAGCCATTCTAAGCCCCTAAGCCTATAATCTCCTTCGTGGGGTGAGGCTTGTCGAACCACCACCTTCACATAGGGAAGCTTTTTAAGCAAGGCCTCTGCTAGCCTAAACCTACCCTCCATTAACTGAGGTGGGACCTTTATCACCATTATGTCCCCCACCACGTCGAAGCTCTTGATTACGTAGCGTAAAAGCTCCTCTGGAAAGACCTCCTTAGCTGCCTCTAAGATAGGGTTCTCAGGCATACCAACTTAAGATCTGGGTGAGGGGTAATAGCTGAGGTGGAGGGGGTTTGACGCTTAGAATAAGCTACGGCGAAGGCTATGTCGAGGCTTGTAAGGTAGATCCAAGTAGGGTAGAATGGTTGCTCCCTAAAAGGCTAGAGGCCCCTTTAGGCGTCGAACAAGCCTACGCTCAGGCCATGGCCAGCCCCTTGGGCGTAGCTAAGCTCAGCGAGGAGAGGTTTGAAAGCGCGGCGGTGATAATACCCGATCACACTAGGCCTCCAAGCCCCTTCTTAAGGCCCCTTCTTGAGGAGCTTAGCCGAAGAGCTAGGGATGTAGCGGTGTTTGTGGCTGGGGGGACCCATCAACCGCCTAGGTGCTCACAGCTACGTAAGCTAGTGAGCGAGGAGCTGTTTGAGGAGCACTGGTTTAGGTTTAGGCATTCGTGCGCTAAGTCCTCCTCGTTTAAGTTGCTAGGCTATACGAGCCGTGGAACGCCCGTGGAGGTTAACAGGGAGCTGTTAAACTACGACCTCGTGGTGTCGACGCTCTGCGTGAGGCCCCATTACTTCGCTGGGTGGGAGGGAGGAGCTAAGGCCATACTTCCTGGATGCTCCAGTTTAAGGAGCATAGCCAGGAACCACTCTTACGCCGTGGGCAACCCTAAGGCGAGAGAGCTCATCATAGACGGCAATCCTGTGAGGGAGGATATGAACGAGGCAGCTTCCATAGTGTCAAGGGAGGTTAAGTTAAGGGCCCTAGACTTCGTAGTTGACGTGGAGGGTAGGCTAGGCTACACCCTCTACGGCGATCCCTTAATTGAACACCGTGAGGCCGCCAAGCTAAGCCTTAAACTATACATGGTCGAGTCTAAGCCAGCCGACATGGTGATAACCGTAGCTGAGGGAGGTCTGGGAAGGAACTTGTTCCAGTCGTTGAAGGCATATCATCACGCCTCGAACATAGCTAAGAGAGACGGAAAGACCAAGGTGGTGCTGGTAGCCTCCATGGAGGAGGGGGTGGGCAACGAGGTCTTCGCTAAGGAGTATGCCAGGTACGCAGGCATGGAGCCCGACGAAGTGGTCAAGGATATCAAGGAGAGGATTGAGGCAGGAGAGTTCAACGAGGTGTTCCAGAAGATAGCTAGGATGGCGGAGGACAGCAGGTACACCAAGCTAGTCGTGGTCGCTCCCAAGGCGCCCAGCGACCTTGAAAAGTTCCTCTCCAAGGTGGACATTGAATACGCTAAGGACCTCGACGACGTAATAGGAGGCGTAGAGGGGAGAATCGTGGTGGTGCCTTATGGTGCGGCGGTCGTCCCTGTATCCTCAACAAATACCTTGAGTAGGTCCGTATAGCCGTGCTCCCTCAAAGCCTCCTCGACCGGCTTTAACAGCTTTGCTTGGCGCTCCGTCAACTTAGAGCCTATGATAGTGGCTTTATCCGGCCCCTCAGCTGTAGCGGTTGAGAGGCCTTCTGAGAGGTAAGTGGGATTGTGCTGATCAATTAAGACCAGCAGCAGGCCGTCGCCGTCCTTGACCAGGCAGGTCTTCCATCCATACTCTACGTCTAGGCCTGAGCCTCTAAGCACAGGCTCCAATATGGGCCTTATCTTTGAGGGACCTAGCTCCATGTATTCCTTAAGCCTTGGGCAGGTTAAGGCGCAGTCCTCAAACTCGCCTTCACAGTCATACTCGCCGCACAGCCTCCTAAGCTCGTCCTCAAGGTCTAGGTGCAAGGCCCTGGCCAGGAAGGTTAGCGGGTACTCCATTCCGCAAGAGTGCCTTAAGCGCCCCTCAACAATCTCGAACTCCTCTAAGGGCTCTCCACACACTGCACAGCGCAGCGACTTAACCTTAGAGAGACACTCCTCACAGAGGTCCTCCTCAACCTCCCTGCCACAGACTAAGCAGCTAGGCATAGAGGGTCGAGTGTTAAGCTGAGTAGCTACATTTATGGTTTTGCAGCTGGGTAAGATTGATTTACCGCTTCAGCGTAACCTCTATTGATGTCCGTGCCCACAGCCTACAGAGTGAAAATAGAGCTTGAGGGTTTAGGTGAAGCTGAAGGAGAGCTCGTTAGGATCTACGCGCCTAGGACCGTCGAGGCCCTCGTCAGGGCTATGCCGCTGAGGGCTAGGGCCTACCCCGCCGATGGATACGTCTACTTTCAGGTACCATTATCAATGGGTGTAGAGAAGCCTAGAAGGGAGGTTGAGGAGGGAGCCTTAGCTTACTGGCCTCAGGCGAGGGCGGTCTGCATCTACCTTAAGAAGCTTAAGGTGAGACAGGAGGTTAGCCTGCTAGGTAAGGTTACCATGAACTTAGACGTCTTTAAGGGGGTTAAGGTGGGTACGCCTATACTTGTAGAGATGGTGGAGAAGCTCTAAGCGTTAAACCACATCTATGAAGCCAGGCTTCTCTCGCAGGTTGACGATAGGTATGTTTATCCAGCCAGGCCTAGTGCCGTAAGACACCTGTATGGTCTCTTTGGGCTCCTCAGCCTTAACCAGTATGTACCTGCCGTCCAGCTCCTTGTCGCTCTCGTAGTAGTAGAACAACGGTATACCGTAGAGGTCATAGTAGTCGTGATACACTGCGAAGACACCGTAGATATGGCGTTCACCGTCCTTGAAGTGTATCACGTACACTGGCTGTCCAAGGGCTGCCATGCTAGCAGCAAACCTAGCTAGATCGTTAAGAGAATCCACCTTTAAGGCCTCTATACCCTTAATCCTCCCGGCTTTCACCTTAAGCCCCCTCCCCCTAGGACGTAGTCCCCTATAAAGCATTCACAAACTATAAAATAGGTTCCCTATAATAGTTCAACTGAAGGAAAAGCTGTTGAAACAGCCCTTGACAAGCAGACAAAGGAAGTTAACCATCGTTAACGTCTTAGTTAAGCAACTTCCTCGAGGACCTTTATCTCCCCCATAAGCGCCTGATAAACTGCTTGTTGCGAGCGGAATGTTTGTGACCAGCTTAAGGTCTACTTAAGCTACCTCTTAATCTTATTGACCACGTAGTCGACGATGACGTCAGCTATCTTAACTCTACAGACACTTTGAAGCCCTCTCCACCCCGGTTGGCTATTAATCTCGGTTATGTATGGGCCGTCCCGTCCTTCAATTATATCAACCCCAGCTACCTCACAGCCCATAATGGAGCACGCCTTAACCGCGAGCTCCTCAAGTTCCTCGCTTAGCTTGATAGGCATGGGCCTACCTCCCTGGGCTACGTTGGTCTTCCAGGACTCAGCCACCCTGTACATGGAGGCTATTACGCGGTCACCCACGACGAAGGCCCTTATGTCCTTGGTGCCGTGGGGTATAAACTCCTGTATGTAAATGACGTGGTGCATAAAGGCCAGCGTCCTAAAGACCCTCGAGGCAAGCTCGTAGTCAGTGAGCCTCATAACCCCTATCCCCCTCGAGCCAAAGAGAGGCTTACACACCACGTCGCCTCCAAGCTCCTTAAAGGCCTCGAGGGCCTCAACTACGCTCTCCGTCACCACGGTCCTCGGCACCTTGATACCGTGTTCCTCCAGGCAGGTTAAGGTGAAGTACTTGTCAATACACCGCTCGATGGAGGAGGGGTTATTTATGATGGGGAGACCCCCTCTATAGAGTCTGTGAAGTAGGTCTATCCTTAAGAGGCATTCATCGAGTGAGCCTGGTCCTATAGGCCTAACGATCAGGGCGTCTAGTTCATCCAGCGTCAAAGAGCCGCTTGAGACCTTACGCTTAAATCCCACCCAAGCTGCTAACTGCTGAAACCTTAAGGGGACGGGCTCAATGCCCCTCCTTCTCATCGCCTCGCATAGCTGATTAGAACACCACGAGTCCACGTTCCTCGTTAGTAGGCCTATCCTCATGTCCCTCAAGAGTAGCGTGGAGGAGCCACTTAAATGCTATAACGAGCCTTAAGAACTTAACACAGCGCTATGGGATGAGTGGAAAGTAAGGGCCCTTAAGGTATAGGGGGCGCGAGGCCCTGTAACTGGTACACTCCACGTAACATTAACCTTATACCTATATATGCGTAAACCGTGGCTAGGAGCAGCTTATAGCGCTGAGGCGAGGTTCGATGAGCTATGCGTGGGCCCACTTGAGCAAAAGCTACGCTGGACAAGCCTATGCCCAGAAAGGCTATCAGGTTAAACCAGCCTAAGCTTAACGGTGGGTATAAATCTGGGTGTTTAACTTGGTCTAAGAAGCCAAGGCACATGAATGAGAGAGAACCTACACCTGACCCTATGACCATGGTGCCTAGCGATATCGGTACAGCCATGTGAACGGGTATTGAGAGAAACGCGTTCAACACGGGCATATATATGATGCCTCCGCCAATACCTATGAAATGAGCCGCCACAGCCGACAATACGCCGCTAATAGCATACTTTGACAGGGAGGGGGCTGGCATCTCCTTGATGGGTATGGGCTTAGCTTTCATAAACCGGTAGGCACCGAAGAGGCAGAATAAGCCGAATAGAGTCTTTAGGATTATGCCCGCTGAGCGAGGATAGTAGGAGTAGAAGGTGAAGGCGGCTAGAGCCCCAACAAAGCTCCCTATGCCTACCGGAATAGCAAAGTAAATGTAGTGTCTAAGAGGGAAGGAAAGCCCCCTCTTAGTCAGCTCTCTTCTATGCCTTAACACCCCGCTAAAGGCTGTCGGCACGACCACGGCCATGTTTGTGCCGAAGGCTATAAGGGGCGATAGGCTGGGGTTCACCCCCATGTAGGTTTCAAAACAGTATATCATCACAGGCACCATGATAAAGCAGGCTCCAACACCGAAGAAACTGCTCACTAAACCCACTAAGGACCCAGCTATCAACATGAAGGCTATCATTTCAACACTGAACATAGTTAAGACCTCTCAAGTAAAAAGTGAAAAATAATATATAAGAGTTTTGTTACAAATTGTAAACAATGCCCGCTTTAGACCCTGTAGATAAGCAGGTGATAAAGATCCTTCAGGAGAATGGTAGGCTTAGCTTGACAGAAATAGGCAGGAGGCTTGGAGTCAGCCACGTAGCTGTCGGTAAGAGGTTAGAGAAGCTAACCGCACAGGGCGTAATTAAGGTTCAAGCAAACCTAGGCCTTAAACCATTAAACCTAAGGTTACTAGCTGTGCTAATAGAGGTTGAAGGTAGGGAGGTGCTTGATAAGCTATGTCAAGTGTTTAGCGAGTGCCCAAGAATGCTCCTACTTTCAACCCTCATAGCAGGTTTTAACCTATTTGCGTTGATGGTGGCGGAGGATGAAAGGGTGCTAGAGAGCATAACCACGTGCTGTGCTGTTAGGGACGCTCCAGGCATTAAGAGAACAGAGATCTACTTAATGGGCAACGTCGTCTTACCTAGGTACGTACCGCTGAGAGTTACCACAGATTATAAGGAGGAAGCGCCATGTGGAAGGAACTGCGCATCCTGCTCTAGGTTTAAAGAGGATCGCTGTCCTGGCTGCCCCGCCGTGAAAGGCTACAAGGGTAGCCTATAGAGGGCTCTTCGCTTAACGCCTTAGAACCTTCAAGAAAAGTTATTAGCGAAACCATGTTAGAGGTAGGACGGTGGTGTGAATGGTCAGTGTAAATAAGCTGTCGATGAGGATAGTTAGCGAGCTGCTGGACCATCAGGAGGAGTATAGGGTTAAGGTGGAGAAGCTGCCATGTGGGGCCACAGTAATAGACACCGGCTTAGAAGCTCTAGGCGGCTACCTGGCAGGCCTAAGGCTGACGGAAATCTGTCTTGGAGGCCTAGCACAGTGCTGGCTTACCTACCAGGCTTACGGGGACATGGAGCTACCCGCCATAGTAGTGGCCACTGACCACCCCGCCGTGTCGCTTCTAGGCTGTCAGCTAGCTGGCTGGATGGTTAAGGTAGGAGACTTCTTCGCCCCCTCCTCAGGGCCTGCTAGGGCCTTATCGTTAAAGCCCAAGAAGGTCTTCGAGAAGATAGGTTACAAGGACGAACACAATGAGGCCGTGATAGTGATGGAGACCGCCAAGAAGCCGAGCGACGAGGTAGCTCAGCAGGTGGCTAAGGATTGCAAGGTAGAGCCTAAGAACTTATACATACTCTTAACTACCACTGCGTCCATGGCTGGCTCGGTGCAGGTGTCAGGTAGAGTCGTTGAGACCGGGCTCTACCGTTTAGAATACTTAGGCCTAGACCCAGGTAGGGTGGTGTTTGCCAGCGGCTCAGCCCCAATAATGCCGCCTCACCCAGACGTAGGTGTGTCGACTGCCAAGGAGGAGGATGCGCTGCTATATGGTGGGACCGCGTGCTACGTGATAGATGAGGAGGATGCTAAGCTACAGGATTACTCAGTTAAGGCTCCAGCTACTGCCTGGCCTGACTACGGTAAGACTTCATACGAGGCCCTAAAGGCTGTAAACTTCGACTGGTCGAAGCTGGACCCCTCGTTCTTCACCATAGGTAAGCTGACCCTAACTAGCAAGAAGACGGGTAAGACCTTCATCGGAGGTAAGGTAAACCCAGAGCTGCTCAGGAAATCCGTGGAGCTTTAAAGAAGAGCTAGCCTTGAAGCCTATCGATAATTGCCTCCTTTATTTTAGCTAGGCCGAAGCCCTCTAATACCTTACTAAGCGTGTTGATGTTTTCCTCACAAGGAGGTTTAAGATCGTTTAAGCTGGCCTCTTTAGCCCTAGCTATCAGCGTCGAACCTCCCTCTAGCCCCTCGTAGACCTCAAGGTGAAACTCCTCATACCTCTTAAGACCCGAGGTAAAACGATAATTGTTTAGCTCATAGTTTAAGACTTTAAAGCCCATCTGCTTAAAATGCGTTGGGTGGACGTACTTTAAGTGGGAAGGTTTTATTGAGGGTTCATAGGTTATGTTGGAGAAACCGCCCTTATACTTAGCCTCGACCACGTATTCTTGGCTTAAGCCATCCTTACCTAATAGTATGGCCCTGTAGTAAGGTCTCTCTCCATCCATGCTTCCTCTGAAGTTTACAACGGGCGAAGTGGGGACTGTTTTAGACGTGATTAACCTCTCCTCAACGCATAGGCAGTGTACATCGTCAGGCTCAGCGGTCAACGAGACTTTAAGCTCAAGGTCTATGGTGTATTTAGGTTTAGACCTCGAACCGTAGTTTATAACCTTAACCTCTAATCTTTCAAGGGACAAGCTTACTTACACCTAGGTTAGTTTAGAGGAGAGGGTGGATAAATAGAGGAGGTTAGGCTTCCTCGTCAGACACTGAGACTAGTAGTTCCTCGTAGTGTTTAAGGTGAGGGTTATTGGGTATCGATACAAAAAGCCTACCGCCACACTTAACATCGGCTAGCACGTCGCCTATGAAGACGTAGAAGGGACCTGTAAGCTTCTCAGGTCCAGCCTTAATGGACTCCCTTATGTCGTCTATGTAGAAGCTGGGTAGTATTGCAGGTACCTTGCCCACAATTATAACTCTACCGCCAGCCATCCTAGCTCCGGGTTTTCCTTCACAGTCTCCCTTGATACCTATGTTACCTCCCCTCATGTCTACTCCTGGTAGAGGGCCTACGCTGCCGTCTACGATTATAGTTCCTCCGCTCATACCCCTGCCTACCTCGGCTCCCGCGTTGCCGTGGATTATGATAGTGCCCTTCTTCATACCTTTACCTGGAAGCTCTCCTCTAAGCGCACCTCCAACGCAGTCGCCCACATTACCAAAGACCTCTATCGTGCCTCCCTTCATCTTCCCTCCAAGCCATAGTCCCGCGTTGCCGTGTATCTCTATGGAGCCACCCTTCATGGAGAAGCCTACGTAGTGACCTACGTCGCCCTTAATCACTATCTTGCCGTTGGTCATTTTCTCGCCTATCCTCCTGACCTTGGAGAGGTCTCCCTCGATGGTTATCAGAGTGTCGAGGGCCGAGGAGCCTGGCGAGCCCTCTATGTTAAAGAGATCTCCTAGAGCCCTGCGGGTGTTCCCCTCGTAGATCGGTAGCTTAGAGATTTCGTCCAAGCTCTTCCCAGCAAAGTTGTCGGGAGTTATGCGTTCGGCCTCTACTGGGACTGTGAACGTGAACTTGGGCTTGAGCTTAACCTCTTTATACTCAACCTTTACCTCAACGGCTTCCTCCTTCTTTTTCTTCTTCTCAGACATGTCTACAACCCCCCTCAAGGCTTAATGCTTACAGGTACGGGTGACCTTAACTCCTTGTCGGACATGACGTAGTTGCTTAGGCTTACGGTGTACCAGGACTTAAACTTAGGCTCGACCTCGCCTAACGTGGATTTGAGTAGGTCCTCCTCAACCTGGGCCTTGACGTAGTAGGTGGACCCATAGAAGTGTTTAACCACCTTGCCCTCCTTGACCACGACTTCGCCTCCCTTAATCGTGCAGTAAGCCCTCTTAAACGCCTTAACCACTACGTCGGGTTGCCTCGACGGATCTACGTCTAAGGGGTTAAGGTCGTAGATGGCTACGTCAGCGTCTGCCCCCACTCCTAGGTGTCCTTTGTCCTTGAAGCCTAGGATCTTAGCCTGGGCTGCCCGGGTAGCTATCGCTACCTCGTAGAAGTCATACTCGCGCTCTATAGTGGGCAAAATGGCTTTCTTGGCAGCCCTCCTATTGATCTTGCTTAAGATCTCCTCCCTAGCCTTCTTGCTCATTAACCATACTAGCATCTCAGGGTAGCGGGTGAAGGGGCCAGCATTGGGGTGGTCGGTAGTGGGAAAGACCCTCCATGGATCCTTGACAAGCAGCGCCACCTCTAGGCCTATACACCATTGAATAGAGTTCACATAGTTACTCTTCTTATAGCGGTAGGGGACAATCCCTGAGGCCGCCTCGCACTCCACCTCGCCTCCAGCCCATTTACCTGGGGCCATGTGATAGAGAGCGAACTCGAAGGGCGCGTCGGCGGTCATCGTGGTGGCATCTCCAAAGATCACCTGACCTAAGTCCAGTGACACGTGCTTATGCGCGTTAACGTAGTCGGCTATTTCATCCGCGCCCGTGTCTAGGTTAGCCCACCCTGTGCCAGCGTAGCCTGTAAACTGCACGTGCGTTATGTGTATAATGGGTCTCTCCTGTCCTGTGTATAGGTCGGAGACCGCGTCCATGGTCTTGATGGTCACCTCATAGTTCCCAGGGAAGCCCAACCTATTGCAGTGCACGTGTATTGGGTGGGGTAGCTTTAACATCTCATTGGCCTTGCATAGCCCCCTGACTATCTCGCGGGGGGTTAAGTTACGCCCGGGTATAACGTCGTCTAAGTTTAAGCCGAGGCCTTTACCCCAAGCCCAAGCTTCAGCTACGCCTGGGTCCACTATCTTGATAGCCCAGCCCTTAACGGCGTCTAGGATCCAAGCTATGAAGGCGGCAAGCTTATCATAGTCCTTGTTCTCTATGAAGTCTAGGACGAAGATATTAGAGTCAAAGAGCGGGAAGCAGGCCTTATCGATTATAGGTATGTCGTCGAGCTCCTCGTGAGTATGCCTGGTCTCCATGGGCGGCGTGGCTGGCTCTACGACCGTGGTCCACCCCATCCTAGCGTACTTGTAGCCTATAATGTTGGTTGAAGGGGTCGTCTTGCCGGTCCCAGATCTACGTACGCCCAGCACGAGCTTCATGAACGTCTTATAGTGGTCCTCGGGTCTCATCACCCTGCCCGTATTAACCTTCGGTCCAGCAATGTGGCTATGTAAGTCCACTCCTCCAGCCATAACCAGCTTATTTGAAGCGTCTATCACCTCGGCTTTCTTCGGGTCGATCTCCGTATCGGGGACTATCTTGCCATCCTTAATGGCTATGTCCATCTTCTCTCCTTTAACATTGTTCATAGGGTCGTAGACTATTCCATTCTTGATGAGTATCTGCATGAGAACCACCTTGATTGCTCGAGGGGAGATATGTGTTTAGGATATTTAACCCTTACATGGGCTTGATGGGTTGTTTCATTGGGCCGCCTTAAGCTTTAGCTCCCTGACCCTAGCCACTAGCCTCTCTAGTACCTCTACGTCGCTGAGCACACCAGGCGGCGGCTCCACTATCTTCTTGGCTCTTAGCGGTACCTTATCCATCCGGTATATGGTGCCCTCCTCCTCTATTCCGACGTACGTGGTCGGTATGAAAACGTCGGCTATGGCAGCTGTGGGGCTCCAGCGGGGGTCGATGACCACCGTCGGTATCTTGGATAGGTGCTCCACCGCCCTCTTAGGGAAGTGTGAGGCTGGGTCTGAGGCTACTATTAGGGCGGCGTCAACCTCCCCCCTCACTAACACGTCAGTGCTGCTGGTGACGCCTGGGTTTGAGCGTGGGAAGCCTCTGCTGAAGTCTATGGCGTAGGGGTAGCCTGTTAGCCAGGCCATTACGGCGTTGGTCCCCGTCACGTTGAAGTGGCCTCTCATAGCCAAGAGCACGAACTTGGTCCACTCGTTTAAGTCCTGCACCAGCTTAATGGCCTCCTCTATGTTCCTGCCCTTGCCCTGTGTCATGGTTAAGCCCATGCCGAAGAAGAGAACACCGAACTTAGCCGACATCATCATGTCTGCCATCTTCTCGATAGTCTCCCTAGGTACGCCGGCCACCTCGTCGACCTCTATGGTGTGACCCTTGACAATCATGCGGAGGGCGGTTATGAGCTCGTAGTCCATCCCTGGTTCAACCTTGACGAAGAGGTCAGCTATCTTGGAGGTTGGGGTCGGTCTGACATCCACTACTACGACCTTTCTAGCCTTCCTCCCCTCTACGTACTTGCCTTTAGCCATAGCCGAGTACCTGACGGTATGCCTCGGGTGCGCGTATAGCGGGTTGCAGCCCCAGTAGATTATGAGGTCGGCTCTATTCTTGATTTGGCCCAGAGTAGCAGTGACTACGCCTACCTGCTGGGTGCCTAAGATGGTTGGGCCGTGGCAGACTACAGCGGTGTTATCGACGACCCCGCCCACGAGCTCAGCGAGCTCCACGCCTAGCCTCATGGCCTCGTTGGACGTAGAGCTCCACCCATACAGTAGAGGGTACTTAGCTGAGGCTAGGATGCGAGCGGCCT
>CAZVDL010000029.1:0-16106 GCA_964626365.1 uncultured Nitrososphaerota archaeon | reverse complement strand
GGTCATAAAGGAGCGGAGGAAGAGTCAGGGTGGCTCACCCACTTAGGAGGGTGAGGGCGGTAGCTGATTATCAGTTCGGCGAAGGAGTAGGAGAACTCCTTTTTCCTGACCATGTAGAACTCCGTTTCTCACCTAAGACTGGCAGAGTACGCCATATCTACCTTGAAGGTGTGTTGCTAGCTACCTTAAGACCTAGCGATGGACTATTAGCGCTATCAATTGAGGGAGGTAAGAGGCTACTTTCAATACTTAGTCCACCTAAATATAGGGTTGTTATTCATGATAGATTTCAACGGTACCCCGCTGAGGGCAAGAACGTACTAGCTAAGTTTGTAAAGGAGGCTGACCACGATATTAGGCCTGGCGAGGAAGTCTTAGTTGTAAATAGCGCCGACGAGCTATTGGCTGTCGGTAGATCTGTGCTGAACGGTGAGGAGATGTTAAGGTTTAAGGAGGGAGTGGCCGTTAAAGTTAGGAGGGGGGTCTTAGATTGAGGAGGTTAAGCTCAAGGGAGATACGTAGGTTGATGCAGAGGATGGGGATGGAGATAGTCCCTCTCGAAGGGGTGAGCGAAGTCGTGTTTAAGCTACCGGGTAAGAGTTTAGTGATCAAGGACCCGCAGGTATCGCTCGTAAAGATGGCCGGGCAGACCATGTACCAAGTTATAGGTGAAGCCGTGGAGGTGTCTGAGGCACCTCAAGAAGTCGAGATCCCCGAGGAGGATGTCCAGCTGGTGGCTGCTCAGGCAGGCGTCAGCTTAGAGGAGGCGCGTAGGGCGTTAAAGGAGGTGGAGGGGGACTTAGCTAGAGCTATTTTGCTGCTTAAGAGTAGGGGTTAACGTTTAGCGCGTCTACTTTTAAGTATCCTTATCCTAAACACATCCTCCCTTGCACGCTCATCCAGGTAAAGCTCTATGTACTTAATGGCCCTATCAAACCTGGGTATTATCACGGTCTCGAGGGCGTTGACCCGTCTCTTAGCCTTCTTGACCTCCTCAGCCAGCCCTCGAATCGAGGCTTCCACCTCAGCTAGCCTTACTATCGAGCCCAGAACCTCCCTAAACACCTTAACAGCCTCATCTAGGCTGCTACATGTCCCAGCTAGGCTGTAAGGAGGCCTCGACGTATCGGCCACCTCAACCAAAGTCAACGTGGGCACTTTCACCCCCATGATGCTCCTAAGCCTAAGCCTAACGTCGTACACTGGGGGGGCCGACGACGCGAGCTCGAGGAGTTTCAGGGAGCCTAGCTCCATTTTAGCCTCAGCTAACTTCTTAAAGGCCTCCATCATTGACTTGTTCACAGCCTCCTTTAAGACCCTATACTCCCTTAACACCTCTAACAGCTCCATTACTAAGGCGTCTCTCTTCTCCTTCAGTAAGGATAAGCCCCTCTCAGCCAGCTTACGCTTCTTCCTCAGGGCTATTAACTCCATCCTGGTAGGTTTAAATTCAAGGCCGCCCGCGCTCATAGCTACCCTAGCAAGCAGTCTATCTATCCCCTAAAAACGCTTTCGTGAGGCTCCTAGGACGCACCCGATCTATGAAGTCTGTTCTCGGGCTAAGTTTAAAAACCCGTTGGAGGCTAGCTCTCTAGCCACAAGGAGTAATTAAGGAGGGGTGAGAGCCTTTGGTGAAGTTTAAACAGACCGAGGAAGTGTTGAAGCTAATGAGGGATAGAGAGAGGGTAAGGAACATAGGGACCCTGGCACACGTAGACCACGGTAAGACCACCACGAGCGACAGCCTGTTAATGGCAGCTGGTATGCTGTCACCTAAGGTCGCAGGCAAGGCCTTGGCTCTCGACTACGTCGAAATAGAGCAAAGCGAAGAGGGTGGAACCCTCTTCGCGCTCAATTAAGGCAGATGACAGTTAAGGCAGCCAACATCTCGCTCTACCACGAGTGGCGCGGTAAGGGTTACGTAATCAACCTCGTTGACACGCCCGGCCACGTCGACTTTACCGGCCACGTGACTCGCTCCTTAAGGGTCATGGATGGAGGCTTAGTGGTCTGTGACGCTGTCGAGGGTATAATGACTCAGACTGAGACTGTGCTACGTCAAAGCCTGGAGGAGCGTGTAAGGCCCCTCTTATTCATTAACAAGGTGGACAGGCTAATCAAGGAGTTAAAGCTGTCTCCCAATGAGATCCAGCAGCGCTTCATAGACATAGTCAAGGAGTTCAATTCCCTAATAGAGCTCTACGCTGAGCCTGAGTTCAGGAAGATATGGAAGGTGGACTTCGCTAAGGGACAAGTGGCCTTCGGCTCAGCCCTACATAAATGGGGCTTAACGGTCCCCATCGCCCAAGCCAAGGGCTTTAAGTTCTCAAACATAGTTGACGCCTACGAGAAGGGCTACGTAGAGGAGCTAGCTAAGGAGGCTCCTCTCTACGAGGCTATACTAGACATGGTGGTTGAGCATGTACCCAATCCCATAGAGGCCCAGAAGTACAGGATACCGAGGCTGTGGAAAGGTGATTTAGATAGCGAGGTAGGCAAGGCTATGCTCAACTGCGACGATAAAGGCCCGACCGTGATATGCGTTAGCAAGGTAATCTCAGACCCACACGCTGGGCTAGTAGCCACTGGTAGAGTGTTTTCAGGTACAGCCTATACGGGTGAAGACGTGTACCTAGTCATGGCTAGGGACGACGGCAAGATCCAACAGGTAGGCCTCTACATGGGTCCCTACAGAGAGGTATGCGACTCAGTGGTCGCCGGCAACATCGTAGCGATGCTAGGTTTAGACAAGGCTAGGGCTGGAGAGACTGTGGTTGAGAGGTCGCTTAAGGGAGTGATGGTGCCTTTCGAGCGTCTACGCTACATAAGCGAGCCTGTGGTTACCATAGCGATAGAGCCCAAGCACACCAGCGACTTACCTAAGCTAGTAGACGCGCTAAGGAGGATGGCTATAGAGGACCCCACGCTGCACGTGAAGATCAACGAGGAGACCGGGGAGTACTTGATAGCTGGAATGGGACAGCTACACCTTGAGATAGCTCTGTGGGACCTTCAGCAGCGTACCGGCGGCCTGGAAGTCATAACGTCGCCGCCCATAGTGGTATACAGAGAGACTATCAGGAAGGCTGCTGGCCCCTTTGAGGGCAAGAGTCCGAATAAGCATAACAGAGTATACATTAAGGTAGAGCCCCTAGACAAGACCACCATGGAGCTCTTAGAGAAGGGAGAGATTTACGATGGGCAAGAGTGGAGGCTTAGAGCTAAGATATTAAGGGAGAAAGCGGGCTGGGACTCGGACGAGGCCAGGAACGTCTGGTCTATAGACGAGCACCTAAACATATTCGTGGACATGACCAGGGGGCTCCAGCACCTAAGAGAGGTAAAGGACACGTTGATCTCAGGCTTCCACTGGACTATGGCTGAGGGCCCACTCTGCCATGAGCCCATCAGGGGGTTGAAAGTGGTGTTAGTGGACGCCCAAATACACGAGGACCCAGCTCACAGAGGCCCAGCGCAGTTAATGCCGGCGCTCAAAGACGCCATCATGTGTGGCTTCCTGTCAGCTAAGCCCACGCTCCTCGAGCCCATCATGAAGATAGAGGCTAAGTGCCCGCCTGAGTACATATCGGGTCTCACGAGGGTTATCATAACTAGGAGAGGTAAAATATTGAACCTTGAGTCAGCAGGCATGTTGATGGTGCTAAAGGGCGAGATACCTGTGGCTGAGACCTTCGACCTAGCCAACGAGATCAGGAGCGCCACGGCTGGTAGGGCCTTCTGGGCCACTGAAATAAGAGGGTGGGAACCTGTCCCGGAGAGCCTACTTATACCGACGATCATGAAGGTCAGGGAGCGTAAAGGGTTGCCTAAGGAATTACCGAAGCCTGAAGACTACATGCCGAGGTAGCCTACATCATCCGCCGCAGCAGCTCATTAATAGCGCTACCTCTATATCCTAGTTCCCCGCCAGCGCCGAAGGGTTTCTTTACACTGCGTTTAAAGCCGCCGCTGGGAGGATGTAGTCTGAAGACGGGCTTAAGCTTCGGGAGGTCCTTTAACCTTACCTTCCCCTCTATTAGAGCCCTAGCAAGCTCCTCGATGCTTGAAAAACCTAGCTTCTTAACGTAGTCGTCGGTTAAGGGTTTATTGCCGATCAACCTACCCCTCTTTCTTAACAGCTCTGCTAGGGTTTCTGCGTCCACCTCACCGTAGGTTATGTAGCCTGAAGCCTTATTGAGCATCCCTCGATATGAGGGTGTGTCCTCTACTATGGTGGCGTGGTTACGCTTATGTAGTCTAAGCATCTTAAGCGTGGCCTCTATGTCCTCAGGCACGCCGACTACTCCTCTAAGCCTCACTACGGCTAATAACGCCATAGCTACGCAGCCCACTGAGATGGAGTCTTAATCTTATAGGTTTGCTTTAACGCCTCATACACGGCCTTAGCGAAGTTGGGCGCGGTCCTAGTTTCACCTTTAGTCCTAGTCCATACGTCGCGTATCCCAGCGAGCCTCAACACTATCTTGGCTACGTCTCCTGCCACCAAGCCTGTGCCTCTAGGGGCTGGTATCAAGGTGACCTCAACGCTGCCGGCCTTACCTGTGACCCTAAATGGCACGCTATGAGGCTGGTTACACCTACACTCCCAGCTACCGCAGGCTCTCCTGACAGGTATGATATTGAGCTTAGCATCTATTATAGCTTTATCGATGGCATTCCTCATCTGCTTAGCCTTCGCGCTGCCTATACCCACGTAGCCGTCGCCATTGCCTACAGCCACCACTACCTTAAACCTTGATAGCTCTCCAGCCTACGGCCGCCTAGGCTTAAGCCTAGGCGGTGTCCGTCTGCTTCTGCACTAAGCTGACGTCTATGATCTCGTGGGATAGCCCTGGCAGCAGCGCGTCAACAATCTCCGGCTCCCTTATGGTCTGGTTCATAGCGAAGACTTCATCTATGCTGGTTATTAGTCCCTCCTTAACCATCCTACCCAGTGACGTCTTCGGCACCCAGTACTCTAAGTGGGACGTCTACTACCACCTCCCTATGTGGGCTAGGCTTAAGCCTCAAAAGGTCTCCTAATAAAGTTTTAGGCCTTGCTAGTGGAGGCCGCCTTAGCCTTAATCCTATCCAGTACCTCCTTGAAATGCTCGCTAAGTTTCTCGGGCCTAAGCCCCCTAGCTAAGTAGGCTGAGAAGCGTCTCTCATAGAGCTCGGGCTTTTCACTCAATAACATCCTAGCGTACTCCTCGATGTGCCGGCCTACGATCCTATCGTCGCTTGGGAGGATCTCCTCGCCGTGAGGCACCTTTAATCCCGCGTCTAGGGCTCCTTTAAGGGCTGCGAAGATCACGCATCCCTTAACTGGCCTGTGGAGGCCTATGTTTAATACGGCCTCCTCCACCCCTAGCTTAACTGCCTTTAAACCTAGCAGGTAGCCTGTTAGGTAGGCGGCGGGGGTGTTTTTACAGGCTCCCTTCCATCCATAGTCCCTTCTAAGCTCCATAGTGGTGGCCGCAGCTAGGACCTCGTCCCCTTGAGGTCTAGGCCTCACCAGCTGGGCTATGGTATGCATGTTGGTCTTTCTAACCACTAGCAGGGGCTTCCTTGATAGCAGGAGGCCTCTCCTAAGCTTATAGTTGGTTAGACCTTCGCGTCTCCTCCTAAACTTGACCTTGTAAAGAGGTCCTCGAGCCACTTACTACACCTCACGGTAGGGTCCTGGCTAACCCCTTCTCCTTAATATATTGTTTAAGCTGCGACCTGCTTTGAAATACGCCGCTCTTAACCAACGTGTACAGCCGCCTATAAGTCGCCCTGGTTATGATTCTACGCCTCCTCAAGCTGGCTAGTAGCTTCCTTAGGGCCCTGACCCTAGCCACCCATTCCCTCTTCCTATCCCTAAGCGCTCCTTTACGGCTGCCTGGCCCTCTTCTAAGCCCCTTACGGCGCTGCCTCCTAGCCTTTCTCCACCTAGCCCTCGATATACCCTTCTCTGGCTTAGCCTTAACTATTCCCTCCTTAATCAGCCTCCTCACGTCCTCCCTAGTTATGGCCGTCATCGCCTTGTCTGTCTGCTCGGGGTCAATCCAAACTCTGTTTACACCTACCCCTAAGATCTCAGCAGCCATTCTCTTAACGGCGTCAAGCGACAAGCTTCAACCCTCCTATGCAGTCGGCGGGTTCACCACCCTCAGTTTAAGCTTAGCCGCCTTCTCAGCTATCTCCAGCTTCTTACGCCTACTAACAGTGCGCGCTATCCTGACGCAATGTCTCTTAGGGTTTAGCCCGTCCAGCTGGCTTGGGTTATAGACTAGGACTTCCTCCAGCCCTGAAGGGTGCAGCCCTCTGACTGGCTTGGGGTTCCTGTAGCCCACGCTAACCATTTCAGGGTAGCCTCTACGGCAGATCCTTATCTTGTTGTCTAAGCCTCTCGGCTTACGCCATGAATCCTTGATCCTCCGTAAGCCCTGCACGTTCATCCTTATGAACCTAGGTCTCTTGGAGTTCATCAGCCTCCTAAGCCTGAGCAGCCTCTTAATCACTGCATGCCCACCTCCTTCCTGTACACGTAGATGCCGTCGAGGAAGACCCTCGGGTCGTAGCCTCTGGACTTAGTCGCCAGCTCTATGTTAGCGGCGGTCTGACTGACGGCGTCTAGGTCGACGCCCCTGACGATGATATCGTCGCCCTCCACCTTAACCTCAGCCCCCCCTAACACCTTGGCTATCCTCTTCTGTTTCTCGCCCCTGAAATTCTCAATCACCACCTTGTCCCCCTCCACCTTAACCGAGATGGGGAAGTGTGAGTACACGATCTTCAACCTGTAGGTGTAGCCCTGCTTGACACCCCTGATCATGTTCCTTATGTGGGCGGCTATGGTCCCCGCCAACGCCTTACCGCGCCTGCCCTTTAACTTGGACTCGACTACTACCTTCCCGTCCTCGAGCTTGACCTCGACGTGATGCTTCGAGAAGTCCTTAACAAGTTCTCCTAGGGGGCCCTTCACGGCCACGGTGTTGCCCTCCACCTTAACCTCCACGCCCTCCTCCACAGGCACCTCCTCTCTATGGGCGGTGAGTGCTAGGAGCTTAACCAAGACTTCCACCTCTAATAGACGTAGGCTAAGAGTATCCCCCCAAGGTTTCTCTGTTTAGCTTCATGGTGTGACATGACTCCTTGGGAGGTCGAGACTATGAGCATGCCTATGTTGTATGAGGGTAGATACTGCTTCTCCGCCTCCTCGTATTCCTTAACCTTGACGGGCCTCCTAGGCTTGATGGCCCCTATCTTGTTTATTCTGCCTAGCAGTTGCACCCTTATCTTTCCCTGCCTCCCGTCATCTATGTACTCAAAGTTACCTATGTATCCAGCCTTCAATAACACCCTAAGCACATTAGCCACCAGCTTAGACGCAGGTATAATCAAACACTCGCTTTTACCCACTGCCTCGCTGTTCATTATCGAGGCGAGGGCGTTGGACAGCACGTCGTTCATGGTCATTCTTGACACCGGCTTAAGGCTTAAGCTGGGAGTCCCCCTCTAATAGTTTTTCACCAATACTTCTTAAAGCCCAGCTTCTCAGCCACCTCCCTAAAGCAGCGCCTACAAATCATCAACCCGTACTTCCTAATCAGGGCTTCATGGGTACCGCAGATCCGGCACCTCCTAGATCCCTTACCGTACTTTCTCTCCTTAGGGGGCCTATACTTCCCCGTGACCTCTCCCTCCGTGGCCTTCCCTCCTCAGCGGAGAGACGCTATTTAAGGGTTATGGAGCTTGGGATGGTAAGTCCCTAACCCTACCCAAGTAGGTGCCGTCCACCATGTACACCTCTCCGCTCCCTAGATCTACGATTCCTGACTCCAATATGGGCCCTAGGAACTCCCTATCCTCCGAGTTGACGGGCTTACCTGAAAGGAGGCTGTTGAAGGCAGGCATCACGACTAATCTCTTAAGCTTAACCTTAACCTCCTCCCCCGACCTAAAAGACCTCTCGTAGATTCCCTCAGCCTCCTCTTTTCTAAGGTCCACCATCAGCCAGACGGGCGTCACCTCTCTGAAGCCCAGCTTATCCCTGAGCTCCACGACGAGGTGGTTATGGGCCATCAATAGGGCCCTACAGCCCAACAACCTACGTGAAGGCCATGTATGCCCGTGGAGCATGGCCACTCCCTCCACCTCCACCCCCCTAGAGTCATGTATCACCACCTCCCTCGGCGTCAAGGGCTCTATGTCACCATCGTGGTTCCCTGGGACCACCTCCACCGACACCCCAAGCTCGAGGAGTCTCTCGAAGAATAAGGGAAGCTCGCTCCACTCCTGATCCGAGATTGCTGGGACTCCATGTTTAACGTCCCCCAGCAGTATCAACCTGTCCGGCCTATACCTTTCGATTAAGGCCTTGATCCTGCTGAAGATCCTCTCAGTCTGAGAGGGTATGTTAACTCCCAACCTGGAGAGTTCCCTCTCAAAACCTATATGTAGGTCGGCTACGACCAAGGCTTTCTGCCTTCCCTTAACTATCGCCGCTGGCTCCCCAGGCACAACCCTAAGCATCCTGAGAGTTGAGGAGCGCGCTTAGCCTAAGCTTTTTTTATCTCCCAGGCTTTACAGTAGGCCCGGGACCCTTGAAGCCTAGGTCTAGGGATAGAAGAGCGCTCGAGGCTGTCTTGGAGCGCAGAGTGAAGAAATACGTGCTTAAGCCCAGCGGCAGAGTATACTGGGTAGTGGTGGGTCGTCATCGAGACTACTGGGTTATACCAGGCAGGTACTGCTCCTGCGACGACTTCTACATTAACGTGGTGGCTAGGGGCGAAGCTGAGGGCTGCTACCACCTTAAAGCCCAACGGCTAGCCGAGCAAACCGGTAAATATGAGGTCTACGAGTTAAGCGACAGCGAGGCTGAGCCCTTAATTGAGGAGTGGAGGGGAGTTAAGGAACTGCTGAGCTAGCCATGAACCCCTAAAAGCCCCAAGCCCTCAACATTATCCTGCCGGCGGTCGAGATGCGTGGAAGGGAAAGGGCTGCTGATAGGCTTCTCTCATGCTTATCCAATCCCTTAAGGCTCGACATCGTGAGGGCTCTCTCCAAGGAACCTCTCCTTTCCTTCACCGACCTCATGAGGAGGGTGGGGCTCGACGTAAAAGTCGACACTGGCCGCTTCGGCTACCACCTGAGGAGGCTGGTGGACGAGGGCGTAATCAGGCTCAACCCCTCAGCTAAAAAGTACGAGCTGACCGAGCTGGGCAGGCAGGTAGCGGACCTCATCTCCACCCTCGAGGACACCACGGGCGGCGCCAGGTCGCTTCTCGTTAGGACCTCGAGGCTCCAGATGGAGCCCTTCAACAGGTCCAAGATAGCCGAGGCGCTCGAGCGCGAAGCAGGGGTCCCCAAGAGGATAGCCGTAGATATAGCTAAGGAGGCCGAGGAGAGGATACTGAGGCTCAACGTCAAGTACCTCACCGCCCCCTTAATCAGGGAGCTTGTTAACACCATACTCATAGAGAGAGGCCTAGAAGATTATCGGCACAGCTTAACCAGACTGGGGCTTCCTGTACATGACGTCACCAACCTGATAAAGGACTCAGCTAGGCACTCCTCTCCTGACTACCTGTATAGGAGGGCGGGGGAGGCTATCTTAGCCGAGTACTCGCTGTTAAAGGCCCTGCCGCGCCACGTGGCTGATGCCCATCTCTCTGGGGCCATAAACATAAGCGACCTCCCAGGCTGGACGCTGAGGCTCAACAGCTTACACCACGACCTCAGGGCCCTACTGAGCCCACGAAGCCCCCTCCCCCTGCCGAAGCTGGAGGAGGGTAGGCTGGGCAGGGCCCTACGGGCCTTAACTTCGGCCCTCACAGCCTATGAGAGCCACGTAGCCAGGGAGCAGGCCCTTGATTTCTTCAACATGTTCTTAGCTCCTTACGCCCGGGGGCTGAGGGCGGAGGAGGTTAAGGAGGAGCTAAGGTTCTTTCTCTCCGAGCTTAACTGGCTCTTCCAGTCCAAGAGGTTACGGGGCTACGCCCCCTCGCTGTCGCTTGAGCTCTCGGTGCCTAGAGCGGTGGCCGAGCTTAAGACCCCTCTAGGGGGCCTCTACTCCGACTACGTTGACGAAGCCCTGCTGATCGCCGAGGCTCTCCTTGAGGTCCTGGCTGAGGCGCGGGGGGTAGTCTACGCGGCCCCCCAAGTGATAGTTAAGCTTAGGGGGTTTGAGAGCGACCTCCTGTTCAAGGCTCACGAGGCCAGCTTAAGGTCAGGCCTACCCTGCTACGCCAACTTGACCCTAAGCTGGCAGGGTGACAACGCCAGCTACGCCGCCTTCTTCACTAGGCTGGGCTCGGAATGGAAGGGTGACTGGGAGCTCGACACCTTGAGGGCTGGGTGCCTAGGCGAGGTCTCCATCAACCTGCCCAGGGTGGCTTACGAGGCTGGCGGGAGTGACAGCTTGTTCCTCGAGGCTCTATGGGAGAGGGTGGAGATGGCGGTTAACGCCTTCGCCGTCAAGAGGGAGTCGGTGGGCGAGAGGCTTAGGGATGGCCTACTCCCCCTGCTGAGCTTCTCCCTAGACGACGGTCCTTACCTCAGGGTTGAGGAGTGCAGCTGTAACGTCTGCTTAGTCGGGCTACCCGAGGCGGTTAAGATGCACGTGGGCGAGTACCCCTACGAGAGCCGTAGAGCAGCCTCCTTCACCTTGAAGGTGTTAAGGTCGCTCTCCTCGCACTTAGAGAAGCTGTCGAGCGAAATAGGGGTCAGACTGCTACCCTCCACCTCGCCCTCCGAGAACCCCTCCTCCCGCTTTGCCTCCGCTGACCTAGCTAGGCTGGATAAGTCTAAGCTAGTGTACCAGGGCTCCAAGGACAGGCCCTACTACTCCTTAAACCCATTAAGCCCCAGGTCAAGTTACGTCCCGCTTAAGAGGAGGGCTAGGTTAGAGGGCATGGTACACGCTGTCTCGCCTGGAGGCCACTTTATGTCCCTGGAGGTGGGGGACGCTGGGGTCGAGGAGCTCGCTAGCCTAACTAGAAGGCTTTTCCAGGAGCACGGAGTCGCCTCGCTCGCCTACAATAGGACTTTCACCCACTGCTCCGTGTGCGGTGGCCTCTTCCCTGGGGTTAGAGCTAAGTGCCCTGCTTGTGGCTCTTCAGGGAGGACGTTAACCTACTATGGTAGGGCCGACGCCCTATACAAACCCTCCACGCTATGGAGCCCTGAAGAGAAGGACTTGGTGACGAAGTCCCATAGATACGAGGTTTAAACTTCTCCCATAAGCTTTAAAAGCGCCACCACGTTAGGTCTAAACGTCTCAAGCTCTAGGAGGCTCGTGGAGGAGCTCGCCTTGACCGGGCTTGTTGAAGGTGTGCGCAAGGTCCTCGAGGCTGAGGAGGAGGCAAGGCGCATTATTGAGGAGGCTAAGAGGGAGGCTGAGAGGATAAAACGGGAGGCGGAGGCCTTCAAGGTGGACGTGGCTAAGGAGGTGGAGGAGGCCAAGAAGAAGGCCTCGGAGGAAGTTGAGGCCTGGCTGAAGGAGCAGTTGAAGGCTGTGGAGGCCGACCTTGAGGCCAAGCTAGCTAAGCTTAGGGAGGGGGCCTCGAGGAACATGGAGAGGGCGGTGGAGGAGCTCCTAAAGCTCGTCCTCCCTGGAGGTGGCTGAGTTGTCCTCCCCAGACAAAATAGTGGAGAAAATTCTGAGCGACGCTAAGAGAGAGGCTGAGCGCATAGTCAGCGAGGCTAGGGCTAAGGCCCAGGAGGTCATTGAGGAGGCCAAGAAGAAGGCAAAGGAGGCCGTAGAGGCCGAGATTTCCAAGTACAGGGCGGCGAGGGAGGAAGAGGCTAAGAGGGCGTTAATGGAGGCCAGGGTGAAGGCCAAGGAGCGCTGGCTAAAGGAGCGCGAGGACCTAATAACGCAAGCGGTAGAGAAAGTAAAGGAGAGGCTCGCCAAGGTCGTCGAGAGCCCTGACTACGTTAAGTCCCTCGAGCAGCTGATAGAGGAGGCCGCGGCCTCCATCGGCGGAGGCGACCTGCTGGTCCAGCTCAACGAGAGGGACTCCAAGCTGCCCCTGGACCTTGAGGGTGTGGCTAGGAGGGTCAAGGAGAAGACCGGAGTAGACACGAAGATAGAGCTCTCCGATAAGAGAATATCATGTATGGGCGGCGCCGTGGTGATGAGCAGGGACGGCAGCTTCATTTACGACAACACTCTGGAGTCCAGGTTGGCCAGGCGAGAAAACGAGATGAGGCTCACCGCGGCCAAGATACTCTTCGCCTAGGTGGCGAGCTTGAAGATAGCTGTGATAGGCGACGAGGACACCGTGGCCGGCTTTAAGCTCGCCGGCGTATCTCAGGGCTGGGTGGCTCGGACTCCCAGCGAGGTGGAGGCTGCTTTAAGGGAGGCTGAGAGGGACGAGGAGGTGGCCATAATCATTATAACCGAGGAGGCTGCCTCCATGGCTAAGCACAAGCTCCAGGAGATGTACCTTAAACCCCGCCCGGCCATAGTCGAGGTCCCAAGCAAGAAGGGCGCGGCGGAGGTCAAGGAGGACCCTATAAGGGAGCTCCTTAGGAGGGCTATAGGTATAGAGGTCACCGTCAAGTAGACGCGCTATTTTTCCCTCGCCCCCCTAAACCCTATAAGGGAGGTCTCGAGAAGGACGACCGGTAGAGCCCGCCGTAGGTGATACACGTGCAGCGTATCGGTAAAGTTATTAGGATTGCCGGGCCCCTAGTCGTCGCCTCCGGGCTTAAAGGCTCCAAGATGTACGAGGTAGTCAAGGTAGGCGAGCTCAACCTCGTAGGCGAGATCATCAGGCTCGAGGGGGACCGAGCCTACATACAGGTCTACGAGGAGACCTCCGGCATAGGCCCAGGCGACAAGGTGATAGCCACTGGGGAGCTACTATCCGTCGAGCTCGGCCCTGGACTCCTCAAGCAGATCTACGACGGCATCCAGCGGCCCCTACCCGCCTTAAAGGAGCAGACCGGGGACTTTGTTAAGCGTGGAGCCGCCGCTCCAGCGCTACCCAGGGACGTCAAGTGGGAGTTCACCCCCACCGTGAAGAAAGGGGAGAAAGTAGAGCCTGGCGATATCATAGGCACCGTCCCTGAGACTGAGCTCATAACCCACAGGGTCCTCGTACCCCCCTGGGTTAAAGGAGAGGTAGCCGAGGTTTACGAGGGCAAGTTCACCGTCGACGACACCGTAGCCATTGTGAGGACCGACGCCGGCGAGGAAATACCCTTAAAGCTAGCACACCGCTGGCCCGTCAGGGAGCCCCGCCCATATAAGGTGAGGTTAGACCCAGTCACGCCGCTTTTAACTGGGCAGCGAATCATAGATACCTTCTTCCCCATAGCTAAGGGAGGCACCGCTGCTATACCCGGCGGCTTCGGCACCGGTAAAACCGTGACCCAGCACCAGCTAGCCCAGTGGGCAGACGCCAACATAATCGTCTACATAGGCTGCGGCGAGCGAGGCAACGAGATGACCGAGATGCTCGAGCGTTTCCCCAAGCTAACCGACCCTAGGACCGGGAGGCCCTTGATGGAGCGCACCGTAATGATAGCTAACACTAGCAACATGCCCGTGGCCGCCAGGGAGGCCAGCATCTACACCGGTATAACCATAGCCGAGTACTTCAGGGACCAGGGCTATGACGTAGCCTTAATGGCCGACTCCACTAGCCGCTGGGCCGAGGCTTTAAGGGAGATCTCAGGCAGGCTCGAGGAGATGCCAGGCGAGGAGGGCTTCCCACCATACCTAGGCGCTAGGCTAGCCGAGTTCTACGAGCGCGCTGGCCGAGTAATCACGCTTGGCAAGGGCGAGCGGGTAGGCTCGGTGTCCGTGATAGGCGCAGTGTCACCGCCAGGCGGTGACTTCAGCGAGCCCGTAGTCCAGAACACGCTCAGGGTGGTCAAAGTGTTCTGGGCCCTCGACACCGCCCTAGCCTTTAGACGCCACTTCCCGGCCATCAACTGGCTGACCAGCTACTCCCTGTACCTAGACACCTTGGAGGACTGGTTCAGGAAGAACGTGGCTGAAGACTGGCCCGAAGTGAGGAAGGAGGCCATGGCCATACTCCAGAAGGAGGCCGAGCTCCTCGAGATCGTCAGGCTCGTAGGACCCGACGCGCTCCCCGAGGCCGATCGAGCCACCCTCGAGGCCGCCAGGATGATAAGGGAGGACTACTTGATGCAGCACGCCTACCACCCAGTCGACTCATACTGCTCCCCGGAGAAGATGTACAGGATGCTCAAGATCATATTGAGGTTCGCCGCGAGGATGAAGGAGGCCATAGATAAAGGCATACCCCTAGCCAAGGTCCTCAGGCTCCCAGTCAAGGAAGACATAGCCAGGATGAAGATCGTCCCCCTAGACAAAGTGAAGGAGGTCTACGACGAGATAGAACGCAAGCTGGAGGAACAGTTCAACCAGCTATTAACCACCCAGTAACCTTTTTCTCTAAGGCACCAACCTCATAACCTCAGGGGTCACGTAACCCTCCACAAAGGCAGCCACCACCAGTAGCGGCAAAGCCACCCTAAAGTAAAGCCTAAGCCCATCCCTCAAAGCCCCCAGCAAGCTGACCGGCTCGCCGCTAAGTTTCTTAACCATCAACCACCCTTCCCATAAACCCGCAGCCACGCTAACCAGCAAAGCAGGTACCTCGAAAACCCCGTGAGGCAGAAGCGAGGCGGCCAGAAACGTTACGCCTCGCTCACTACCTACTACAAAGGCCACCAAACCCAGCACGAAGCCATTAACTACGCTTAAACCAAGCGGAGCCAAGCCAAACAAAGGCCCAAGCAACACCGCCCCCAGACACTTACCGGCGTTGTTGATTAAGATAACCATCGTCAACACGTAGCGAGGCTGACCCCTCAACCATCCAAACCCCTCACCTAAACCCTCAACAAACCCCTCAGTGAACTCAGGGCTAAGCAAACCCACAAGCCAGCCAGCCACCATCGACCCAAGGAACAAGGCAGCCGACAACAACAAGCAAACCTTTAAACGGTCAAACCAACCCTCCAAGCCAAACACCTTCCAGCCGCACTACTTAACCTAAACACCTATAAAAGCTAGGATCCAAGGTTTCACCACCAAGAACCACGACGAAAGACGAAGCAAAGCGAGGGAGTTGAGCAAAACTAATGAGGCTACACATAACGTTAAGCGTCCACGCTAAAAAGCTAGCCCAGAAGCACAGCCACTGAGAAGAGCAGCCTTAACCCTCCAGACGACCTCTATACGCATTAACGTACGGCAACCCTCGTCGAGTAGAAGTCTAAAAACCGAGGTTCTTGATAGCTCAGCTAACCACCGCATAAGCTTTAAAAGCACCGCTATGTTACCTTTAAACGCCTCGAAAAACACCATTTAGTGGAGGCTGTATCATGAGCTCCGCGTTCATCAAGTCAGCCCGCAAGTTTAAAACGATCTCAGACGTAAGCGGGCCGCTACTCATAGTTAGGTCGGTCAAGGACGCCATGTACAACGAGCTCGTCAGGATCGAAACCGCCACCGGCGAGCTAAGGACAGGCGTAGTGTTAGAGGCAGCCGACGGATACGCCATCGTACAGGTCTTCGAGGGCACCCGCGGCCTAGACGTAGAGAACACCGCCGTCACCTTCCTAGGCGACACCCTAAAAGTACCCGTAGGCATGGAGATGGTAGGCCGCATCTTCGACGGCAAAGGCAAACCCATCGACGGAGGCCCACCCATCATACCAGACGAGACACTAGACGTCTACGGCGCACCCATCAACCCATACGCCCGCGAATACCCACGCGAATTCATACAAACCGGCATCTCAACCATAGACGGCATGAACACCCTAAGCAGAGGACAAAAACTACCCATCTTCACCGAGTCAGGACTACCACACAACGTCCTAGCCGCCCAAATCGCCAGGCAAGCAACCATCCCAGGCAAAGCCGAGGAATTCGCCATAGTCTTCGCCGCCCTAGGAATAACAGCCGAAGAAGCCATGTTCTTCAAAAACGAGTTCGAACGCACAGGAGCCATCGAACGACTAGTAACCTTCCTAAACCTAGCCGAAGACCCAGCCATCGAAAGAGTCATCACACCACACGTAGCCCTAACCACCGCCGAAGCCCTAGCCTACACCTACGACATGCACGTCCT
>CAZVDL010000028.1:14453-16849 GCA_964626365.1 uncultured Nitrososphaerota archaeon | reverse complement strand
ACGCCAACCTTAACCGTTATTTTTCCTTTTTAAACTGAGCGTAGTAAAAATCCATATTAAGCTTTTATAGAATATTGTTCCACCCCTTTTAGGGTGGCGGAGAGGTTTATGGAGTGGAGAGAGACCATTAAAAGTTTACTTGATCAAAATAAAGGGTTTGAGGTTAGCTATGAGGGTTCTGAGGTTAGGATCAGCGAGGTTAAGGGGGTCTCTAAGGCTAAGGTTAAGCTGGGTGATTTGCGTAAGTATGCGGGTAGGAAGGTCATTAGGAAGGAGTTAAGGGAGGTCGCGTTTAGTTTAGCTGAGAGGCTTGTTGAGGCTAAGGTGCCCTTTAAGGTGGTTATAGGTTCAGGTGAGTTTACGCTTCGCTTCGACTTAGACCATTACGTTAGGGTTCACGGCGAAGGAAGCGTAGCTGTAGGTTTCTCAAGTAAAGATGAGAAGCCCCTTAACTTGATCTACGGCTTGCTTGAGGACCACGGCCCAGTTAGGCTGTTGACACCTGTTAAGTAGGCTGGTCTTCATGCCGGTGCTAGCCTTCATTTTAATGGTTACCGAGCTAGCTAAGGAGCGCAGGATAGTGGAGGAGTTATTGAGGATACCTGGGGTGGTGGAGGCTAAGCTGCTCTTCGGGGAGTATGACGCTTTAGCTAGGGTGGAGGTTGCTGACATAGCGGAGCTTGACAGGGTAGTGACCGCTATTAGGAACTTGGAAGGGGTTGTTAAGACCGTCACCCTGATAGCCTCTTAAAGGAGACTCCTTGAAACTTTAAAAGCCTGCTTCGAGGGCCTAGGCTCGGTGAGCTAGTTGAAAGTAGACGCTTTATCCTTCGCTACGAGGCTGCTACATCCACGCCACGTGGTTATAGTCACTTGCTGCGACCGTGAAGGCAGGGCGAACGCTATTACCTTGGCCTGGTCTATGCCTGCCTCGTTTAACCCGCCTATGGTGGTGGTGAGCATAGCCCCTGCGCGGTATTCACACCGTCTCATAGAGGAGACCGGTGAGTTCGTGGTAAACGTGCCGACCGTGGAGCTCTTAAAGCAGACTTACTTAGTAGGCTCTAAGAGTGGTAGGGACGTCGACAAGTTTAAGTTGACAGGGCTTACCCCGGGAAAGGCTAAGGTCGTTAAGCCCCCCATAATAGAGGAGTGCATAGCACACTTAGAGTGTAGGGTGGTTAACCACGTTAGGGCTGGGGACCATACGCTATTTATAGGGGAGGTAGTGGCAGCCTACGCTGAGGAGGAGGCCTTTAAAGACCAGCTATTAAACCCTAAAGCTGCTAAACCCCTATTCCACTACGGCTTAAACTACTTCACCACGATCGTAGACGAGGTGCTTAAGCCTTAACCGCCTTTTAATGGTCCATTGCCATGTTGAAGAGCTCGTGGAAGAGGGCTTTACAGGCCTCGTAGACCTCCTTGGCGCTGTTTAAGGCTTCTCGAGCGTCCTCAACCGTGTATAGTTCTTCAGGAGGAGTCCCCGTCTCCTCGTCACCATACATGCTAGGCTCCCTTTCACGTCTAAGCCTCCTAGAGATGGAGGCTAGCCTAGGTATTCTATTCTTAAACCACTCTGGAAACCTATCAGCCACCTGTTTAAGGACGGGGCCGACATCGTGCCACTTGGGGGGCTCAACCCCCACCATTCTAAGGGCGGCTTTAAGTGAGAGCTCCACGACCTCTTGGCTCTGCCTGACAATGTAGGGTAGGCTCGAAGACTCCTCAGCGTGTCTTAGTCTCTCGGCTGCCTGTTTAAGGTAGGACTTGGCCATGTCCCTGTTATTCAATGGTTATCAGCTCCCCTGGGACATAGTCCCTCTTTAAAACCCAGAACCACCTTTTACCTAGCTTAGCTCTATAGGCACCTAACTCCCTTAACCTCTCCTTTAACCTCTCGAGCACTTGGTGAAAGAAGCCACCCTTATCGTAGATTATTACGGCGTCCTCAGCCATGTCTAGATAAAGAGGGGTAATCTTAGAGGCCTCGTCGGGGGTCTTAAGTATAGGCGTAAAGTCTACGTTTAAGCCCTTAGCCCTAAGCTCCTCGATGAGAGGTTTAAGCTCCTCCTCCACCTCCATGAAGAGGTCCTGCCTCCTCAATCTGCTCTTAGGCAGGTCCTCAATGACAATTAAGAGGTCTACGTCGCTATCGGGGCGGGCTTCACCTCTAGCCACCGAGCCGTAGACGACGAGCGATACGAGCTTATCCTTAAACCTCCTTAAGAGAGCTCCTAGGAGAGCCTCCACTAAAGCCTTGTACGGCTCGCTTAAAGCCACGTAACCTAGAGAGCTAGGATCCGTATTAAGTCTGCCCTCCTCGACCACGCATTTTAGCCGTCCGATTTAACGTCCTAGCCTTAACCAGGGTGTGGAGGAGGGCCTCGGCTCCA
>CAZVDL010000028.1:0-14353 GCA_964626365.1 uncultured Nitrososphaerota archaeon | reverse complement strand
ACGCACCTAGACGTCGCGAGGGCTATAGCGCTATGTCAGCTAAACTTAGGCCTTAGCGATAACAGCTTGGGCTCGTAGAGGGGGAGCTTAGGTTTACCTTCAACCTCCTTTGAGGCCAGCTTTAGCAGCTCCTCCAGGCTCATAGCCTTAACCTCCCTAGTCCTCCTCACCCTAACCGTTAAGGAACCCTGCTCCACCTCCTTAGGCCCGATCACCGCTATGTAGGGCACCCATTCGGTTTCAGCGTCCCTAACCTTCTTAGCCACGCTCTCATCCCTATCGTCTACGTCCACCCTAAGCCCAGCCTCTTCAAGCCTCTTTGCTACGTTTAAGGCATGCTCCATGTACTCCTTAGAGACGGGCACGACCCTCACCTGTGTCGGGCTTAACCAGAGGGGTAGCATTGGCGGCTTGCCCTCCTTTATAGCTTTAGCCGCCTCCTCTAGGAGAGCGTAGATCCAGCGCTCGATGCTGCCCATGGAGCTGTGGACTATGATGCAGCCACGCTTTTCGCCCCGCTCATCCACGTAGTAGATGCCGTAGCGCTCAGAGTCCTCTACGTCCAGCTGCACGGTGCATAGCTGGGCGTTGCCGCCCACCGAGTCTATGAACTGGTACTCGTGTTTAACCACCCAGTAGTGTTTGCGTTCAGGTAGGAGCTCTATTAAGGCCGGTTGGTTAATGAGCCTCAGCATTCCTAGGAACCACTCCTTGTTCTCACGGTAGAAGGATTCCTCAGCCCTAAAGGCTACAGCGAAGCTCACTCTCATGCCTTCAGCTAGCTTAGTGTAGACCTCGAAGAGCCTCCTATACTCCTCCATGCCCTGGGCTAGGTCGCGGCAGAAGCAATGTATATCAGGCATGGTGAAGGAGCGCAGCCTCTTAAGACCTACGCACTCGCCTCGCTGCTCAAGCCTAAAGGATTTAGAGAGCTCGTAGACCCTTAAGGGGAGGTGGCGGTAGCTTATCGTGGCGTCCCTCATCATGCTGAAGAGCCCGAAGTCTCCGGCGAACCTAAGCGTGAACTCCTCTCCTCCAACCCTAAACCTATAATCGCGTTCCCTGAACTTTGAGGCCTGCTCGGCTATGGCGTGTTCGCTTAGCCTATACATCATCGGGGTCTCGATCTTTAAGGCCCCTAGCTCCTTGACTGCTAGGTCGTTGGCGAAGGACTCGAGCAGATCCTTTAACAGGGTTCCTTTAGGGTAGAACCTGAAGTGGCCTACGTCGGAGGCTGGCTCATAGTCCACGAGGCCTAGTTTAACCATCAACTTGACGTGTGGCGGAGCCTGCCCACCACCCTCCTTTACGCCGAGCTCGTTTAGCACCAGCTGCTTTAGCTGTGGGTGCCTGCGCAGGGGCTCAATGTCGTTTAGGTTCTCAGGGCTTAGCTCGTATTCCTCGCCGCTGGGCTCTAAGATTATCAGCTTGCTGGGCAGGGCCTCCTCCTTAACCTCGCTGGGCCTCACTTGGGCCGGCTCCACGGTTCTTGAGAGCTCGCTTAGAGGGTGGCCTTTACAGGTGAGGGTGAAAGCCTTATACCAGCCGAAGGGGGCCCTATGTACCTTAAAGCCCCGTGACGCTAGCTCTGATTCGAGAAGCCTTAGGGCCTCCACGGCCACCGAGGGTTTAGCTAGGCTGCTTGACAGGTGAGCGTAGGGGTATATGACTACCCGCGGCGACCCCAGCCTCTTCGCCACGTCCTCGTAACTGTATCCCAGGAACCAGAGCCTAAGCCAGGTCCTCGATCACGTCGGCCGCCGCCTTGGCTGCTAGGCCTACGTCTTGCTCGTCCACCTCCTCGACCGCCGAGAAAGCTACGAGGCACTCCTTGAAGCTGGCCTCAGGTTGGCTGAGCGGCTCAGCCTGGTCTAAGGCCTTCCCCGTCACCCTGTAGCTTATCTCGTCGGCATGGATTAAGAGGAGCCTCAACCTAGTACACCGTCTTTTACCTAGGCATAGCGCTCAACGTTATTTAGGTTTACTGGCTAGGTAAGCTTCAACCTCCCTTAGGTCACTCAGCCTCCCAATGTCCCTCCAGTAGCCCCTTAAAGGCCTAGCCTTCACCTTAACCCCCCTACGAATCAACAACTTGATCGAGTCAGTCAACTCATATTCCCCTCTAGCGCTCAGCTGGGTGTGCTCGATGGCATCGAAGATGGACGGGTCGAAGAGGTATATGCCCGCGTTTATTAGTCCGGGGCCTGCGTGGGACTTCTCCTTGATGTCCACTACTAGGTTCCCCTCAACCTCCACCACCCCGTATTGACTAGCGTCCTCCACCCTGTACACTGAGACCATGGTGGGCTGCTCATCGACCATCCAGGACAGGTTGTCGGTGAAGAAGAGGTCCCCATGGATCGCCGCGAACCTATCACTGTTCACAAAGTTCCTGGCAGCGTAGAGGGCGTCAGCCGTCCCTTTAGGGGAGGATTGTTCACAGTACTTGACCCTGGGGCCAAAGTACTCCCTTATGGCCTCCTTCTTGTAGGAGACCACTAAGGCTATTTCCTCAACCCCTAGCCTCTCAAGCTTCTCCACTATGTATTCGACCACAGGCTTACCGGCGACCTTAACCATCACCTTGGGCACCTCGTCAGTTAGGGGCCTAAGCCTAACCCCTCTACCGCCGCAGAGTATCACTGCTTGACGGAGCATCGCGAGATAGAGGTCTCAGAGGAACTATAAGCGTTTAGACCTCGCCGAGGTGGGCATGGAAATAAAGGCGGAGGTTCTACCTCACAGGTTTAAGCACTTAGATCTCCTCTAACAGCCCTCTACGCTTAAGCCTGCCTTTAAGCTGCATTAATGACCTCTCCATCTTAGCAGCCTCAGCCTCTATGTCAACCACGCGCTTGGGAGCTAAGCGATCTTCAAGCCCACAGGTACCGTCAGGCAGTAGAGCTCGCTTCTCGCAGAAAGCGTATCTGCATTTTGCTCCTTGACAGGGGTCGTTGAGCATGCTGCACAGCACTATGGGAGGATCCATCTTCGACCCGCTAGCTCTACCTTTCTGTAGCCCAGGTTTACCGAACCTCCCTCCCTTGAAGATCATGGCCCTATTGCTGCACCTAAAGAAGGGACAGGTTGGCTCGCAGGGCTTGCCCAAGGGTAAAACTCCCCTGGACTTAGCGCTAGCTCCGTTTTCTGTTCGGAGGCTCTAGTTAATTAATGTTTCCAGTGGGGCTCTTTAAAGGGAGGAAGAGCCCCCGTAAGCCACTTATCTAGGGGCCCCGCGTCTATCTCGGCGACGGCTTTGTCCATACTCTTCGTCTCCATCGGCAGCGGAGGCCAGAGGATTTTAACCGAGGCCTACATCGCCTACTCCAACCTTAGGCTCGGCAATCACTTCGTGTTGATCAACACCTCCTCGAGCGACCATGAGAGGACGTTTAGGAGGTTTGAGGCCGCCAACATTAAGGAGTACGACAACGTTAAGACCATAGTAGTGGGGGAGGGCTTCGGCGCTGGTAAGGACGCTGAGCTCGGCCTCAAGATGTATGAAGCCGACCGCTCCAAGGTAATAGACCACGTGAAGGAGGTGCACGAGAAGCTAAACTTCAGACTGGCCTTCACCGTGGGCAGCCTAGGTGGAGGCTGCGCTAGCCTAGCTATTTCGCAGCTGAGCAAGGACATAGCCGAGGCCCTCAAGATAAGGGTTATACCCATGGTCACCCTCCCCTTCAGGAGGGAGGGCAGGCTGATAGTGGACAACGCCCTCAGGGGGCTGAGGAGGCTCTCAGAGTTCGGCTTCAACCCCCTGGTTTACGATAACGAGCTGACCTTGGAGTTCGCTAGGACGGTAGACGAGGGGGTCAGGGTGGCTAACCATAGCTTCGCTAGGCTGATATCCACCCTCATAGACGTCGTGGCCTGCGAGGACTTCGCCGTACCCCCCATAGACATCATAGACGTCACCAGGATCATGCTGCCCCAGTGCGGGGGCTTTAGCACGCTCTTCTACGACAACATCAAGGACTTCACTAGGACCTGGAGAGATGGGCTAGCAAGAAGCTTCTCGCTTAAGTCCAAGGTGTTAACTAGGAGCAACGCCTTCCTAGCCTGTAAAGCTAAGGCGTTTCCCCAGAGCCTAGTCGAGGACATAACTAGGTTCCTTAAGTCCAGGTTCAACGTGGCCGAGATGATACCTACCGTGCTCGAGAAGAAGGATTACGTGGGCTACACGATCACCACCATTATATGGGGGTTCAGCATAGACGATATAACCCCCAGCCTCATGCCGCGCGAGGAGGCTGCCGAGGCCGTTAAGAGGCCTAGGCTAGGCTTCTTAAAGAGAGGAGGCCTGTGACGTAAAGCTTAGCTCGGTGTATATGGCATCGAAGGCCTCCCTCGAACAGCCTTCATCAAGCACCCAGAGGTAGATATCTTCCATCCCAGCCCTCGAGACCTCAAAGTACAGTATGTCGGGGGCCCTGCTTAGTAGCGACGATAGCTCAGCCACCTCGTCCTCGCTCGATAAGTGTAGCACTAGAGCCTCCCCTATCATGCGGTGTGGGTAGCTTGAAGCCCAAGCCAAGGAGGCTGCTTTTTTAGGCTTAAAGAATACCTTGACCGTAAACTTGTAGGGGAATGAGGCGATCAGCTCGTTTAAGGGGCAGAAGCGTAGCATCCTACCCTCTGGGCCCAGTATCAACACGTAGTCGCATAGCCTAGCCGCCACGTTAGGGTCGTTCTCCACCATGATGTAGGTTAAGCCCTCCGCTTCACGTTCTAGGTACTCTACCACCCTCTCCTTGGTCTCCACGTCCAGCATCTCCAAGGCCTTATGGAGGAGCAGCAGCTTAGGCCTCTTCATTAAGCCTATGGCCAGCCTGACTAGGTCCTTGAGGTCCTCGGGGAGCACCGCTATGGGCTTACCTATGGGCTCCCTAAAGCCGAGCTCCCTTAGCAGAGCCAACACGTCCTCGAAGCGTTTGCCTTGAGCTGAGGCGACAAACCTAAGGGTCTCTTTGAGGGTGAGGCGCTCGTGGAAGCGTAGGGACCTACATACCAGGCTGGTTAGCTCTTGGACCCTTCTAGGCTCCTTGGCTACGTCGTGTCCATAGACCTTGACGGTCCCAGAGGTGGGCCTATACATGGCTGAAAGCACCTTCAACAACACCAGCTTCCCCGAGGATGGAGGACCTACCACTGCTACGTGGGAGCCCTCATCTACCTCAAAGCTCACACCGTCAAGTACAGTGAGCCCCCTTCTCAGCAGCCCTCCACCAAACCTCTTCACCAGGTTCCTAACCTCCACCGCCTTCAACTAGGCCACCCCTAATACCTCTCAAAGAGGCCTAGCTCCAAGGCTAGGCGCTGGACGAGCATCGAGGCTAAGAAAGCTAATAACAGCAGCAAGGCGGGGGTTAAGGCTAGCGGGACCAGGTCCATTAGGCCCAGCGAGGGCACAGCTCCCTTGACCGTCACGAGCCTGAAGAGGTCCAGCGACCTCTTAAGCGTGAAGAACTGTAGGATGTGCTCGAGGTTAAAGGCCGAGCTGAAGACAGCGCCTAGAGCACCCACAGGGAAGAAGAAACCAGAGAGCACTTGGAGAGCATACTTTAACATGTAGGGCGCGGTGCCAAGCTTCTTAGTCAGGTAGGCTATGGAGGAGAACATCATCGAGAGGGCCAGCATAAACAGCCAGCTTGAGAGAAGAGCGGCGGCTAGTATCAGGGAGGAGCCATGTGAGAGGTTGAAGGCGAAGCCCAGGCACGAAGCAGCGGGGACTAGGATTAGCAGCGATATGAGGGCGGCCTTAAAGGTGGAGGCCACAGACCTAGCTAAGACGAGCAGCGAAGGTGAGAGTCCACTACTGATCAGGAAGGTGACTGTGCCCTTGCTTATCTCATCCTGCACCGTAGCCACCGCGTCGTCATAGCCCCAGCCGATGATGGACCAGAAGAGGAAGCCTGAAAGCACCCACTGAGTGAAGCTCATCCCCTCTAGAGGCGCGTGGCTGGACGCCGTGAAGACGTACCCCACTAAGCTGAGCGCCACGATGGGGGCCACGAAGATAGCTAGATTAGTGGCTAGCTCGAAGGGGTACTTCAGGTCCAGCTTAAGGTACCTCTGAATAGCGCATAGAGCTAAGTTTAAGTACCTACGCGACAGCCCCACCCTATACGGCCTCATTTAGCCACCTAGCCTATGCCTTAAGGCTATGACGGGGCTTAGAGCCTGAGGCTTTAAAAAAGTCAAATACTCCCAGAGCTTACCTGGGGAACGCCGTGGGGGAGAACCTACGTAGCTGCGGCGGGGATTGAGGTTAAGAGGCTTGAAGTAGAGCTACTCCACCTTAACCTTCTCCCTCCTAGCCTCCTCAACTTTAACCCCTAGCTCCTCAAGTAGGCTTAGCTGCACCTCCACGAGCTGCCTTATCAACTTAAGGGAGGACACGTAGGCCTTTAAGGCTAAGCCTATGGCCCCTTCCACGCCTGAAAGTAAAGCCCTCGCGGCCTCCACGAGCTCGTCGACTAGGGCTTCACGCGTCAAGAAAACTCCCTCGCGAAATATATGTGGAGCTCCCCCTCAATAAGCTTGGCCCTGTCCAGCCTCATACAGTAGGCTATGGATGGCAGCGGTATGAAGGATCTGACCTCGCCAACCTCGGTGTCCACCTTAATCATTAACTCCTCGCCTACCCTCTCCACCTCGCAGCGCTCCTTATCTAGGAATGGGGTCTTGACCACGAGCTCCATGCCCTCCTCGGTCACCTCGAGCCTAAAGGGTCTACCCTCGTAGTACACTTTTAAAGGGTCCTCGTCGCCGAAAAGCTCCCCTCCGCAGGTTTTAAGCATGTCGAGGCCTCGAAGCTCCCCACGGTAGAGCCTCACCTTCTTGATAGGTAGCGGGTAAAAGGCGACCTCAGCCTCAGCTAGATACTTTGCCTGGCTCCTCCTCCACTCCTCAAAGTAGGGGTCTACGACCTCGTCGGGTATGACCTTGTTTATGACGGCTAGGTCCACGTTGACGTTGTAGAGGCTAGCCGTCATGTAGGCTCGCCTAAGGTTGCTTAGGCTAAAGAAGTCAGGGTTAGCCACGAGCCTTAAGCTCGAGGTCTTAGGGTCAGTGAGTATGGCTTTAAGCTTCTCCAGCTTCTCTAGGAGCTTTAAGTCGGCTCTTATCACCTCCTTTGAAGGGGCCGGTATTTTCACTATGGGCTCCATTAGCTTAGCCGCCCCCACGAGGCTGCCCGCTAGCCTCAATATCTTCCTGCTGATGGAGCCGAAGAGGGAGGGGAGGTAGAGGTTCTTTAAAGCCTCTCCTGAAGGCACGGTGTCCAGTATGAGAGCGTCGTAGCCCCCCTCCTCAAAGTAGTCGACCACCTTAAGCAGCGATAGGAACGGAGTCATGTTTGGGAGGCTAGCCAGCTCGTAGGCTAGCGTCTCCTCCAGCCCCTTAGCCTTAAACACTGCGGCCACATACTCCTGTATAACCCCGTACTTCTCCCTAACCTCCTGTATAGGATCCACCTGTACAGCCCATAGATGGTCGGAGATCTTAGTTGGCTTGGGCCCTATATTGACCTCGAAGAGCTCCATTAAGGTATGCGCTGGGTCTGAGGATATAACCAGCACGTCTCTACCCTGCTCAGCGGCCTTGATACCAGTGGCGCAGGATATGGTGGATTTACCTGTACCCCCCTTCCCCGTGTAGACTATGACCCTCATGCAGTTCCACGAGGAGAGACGCGGATCTTAAGGTTTTCCCCTACGCCGCAGAGGGCTATGGGTCTACACCCGCCCTATCCAGGTAGGCTAGTATGGATCTGGCTACGCCCAGTAAGGTGTTAGATAGGCGCTGAGCCTCGCTATAAACTTCCTCTGGGCCTACGTATACGTAGTTATGGACGAGGATGTTCCTCATAGCCACTGCGTGGATGAAGCCCTCTAGGTCCTCGATGACCCCGTGTCTAGCCAGTATTCTAGCCACGTCCCTATACGACCTTGGAGGCTCCCAGTTCATGGAGGCTATTAGGAACTCTCCTAGGTCTATGAGGGCCTCGACGGCTACCTGTAGGTTCCTCTCAGCGGCCTCGACGACGTTTAAATCCCTCTTAAACTCGTCTAGGCCCCTGGAGGTTAGCTCCTTTAGCCTAGAGAGAGCCCTCCAAAGCCTCTCAACTCTAGCCTTAATCCCTGGAGGAGGCACCTCTAATTCCCTCCACGGCCGCTCGGTAAAACCTCTCAAAGCAGGGTTGAAAGTCGTGGAAGAGGTCGAAGGCATTAACCTTATCCTCCAGGAAACTAGCGCGGTCAGCGCAGTAGACCAGTACGCCCGTGGAGAAAGCCTCGAACCTAAGCACGTAGTCGGCGTCGTTTAAGGGGACTACGTCCACGTTGAGGCCGAGAGCCTCCTCTAGGTCCAGCGCCAGCTCGAAGGCCTTAAAGCGCGCGCTGCCCCCCTCGCTGAACTTGACGGCTAGGTCTACGTCGCTATACTCCTTAAAGTGCCCAGTGGCAGCTGAGCCGAAGACCAGCGCGTAGACTATCCCGTAGCGGGGGGCAAGTCTATTCACCTCAGCGGTTAGAGCGGCGAACAGCCTGCTCAAAGCTTAAGCCCACTCTAAGCCTCTCGCTACAAGCTTTTAAGGAAGGCGGTAGGAGGTTAAATGGATGACGGGCGAGGCTGAAGGCAAGCTTAAGCTCCCAGCTAGGGCAGCCTTAGAGCTCGAGAACGAGGGTTTTAGAGAGATCCAGCCTGAGGTCTTCATACACGTTAAGGGCTACTCCTTAGCTAGGGTCACTCACCTAGACATAGAGCACGAGGGGCTCAACGGCCTTTTACCGCCTAAGGGAGGTAGGTTCCTCGAGGTTAGAGGGATAAAGGGAGGGCTAAGGATTAGCTTCAACCCGCCGAGGAAGGGGGTTAAGGCATTGATCGTGGAGAGCGGGCTCTTAAACCAGGTGTTGAGGCCGGGCGAAGCGACGAGGACATGGGTGGGCGGTAAGTATGGGGGTATATACATCGGCTTCAGGAAGCCTGAGGTCGAGAAGCTTGAAAGCCTAGCCTATAAGCTATTTGGGGTGGAGCCCAGGTGAGGGGCTTGAAGCCCGCCGTCCTGGTCATAGACTTGCTCAACGACTTCGTTAAGGGCTCGCTTAAGGTACCTGGCGTCGAGGAGATACTGCCTAGGGTTAAGAGGTTGCTCGACGAGGCTAGGAGGTTGAAGGTGCCAGTAATCTACGCCTGCGACAGCCACACCCCCGAGGTCGATAAGGAGCTTGAAGCTTGGGGCCCCCACGCCATTAAGGGCACGTGGGGGGCTGAGGTGGTCGAGGAGGTGGCTCCCAGCGAGAAGGATTACGTAGTGTATAAGAGGCGGTATAGCGCTTTCTACTCCACCGACCTCGACTTATTGCTAAGAGAGCTAGGGATCGACACATTGATACTGGTGGGGGTGGCAACTGACATTTGCGTCCAGCACACCGCCGCCGACGCCTTCTATAGAGGGTATAAGCTCGTCGTCGTGGAGGACTGCGTTAAGGCGTTAAGCCAGGAAGCTCATCTAAGGGGGCTTGAGGTGATGAAGACCCTCTACAAGGCTAGGGTAGTTAGCCTCGAGGAGGCCTTAAACCTACTTAGGGGGCCTTCTTAGCTAAAGCCACCTGCTCCTCTATAACCTTAATCAGCTTCTCAGCGTCCTCCCCCTTCAGCCTATCTACGTCGACCACCTCGTCCTCGCCCTTAAGCCTCACCTTAACCCCTCTACGTCCACGGGTCACCTTTAGGTCCTTGACCGCCGACCACCTTATCTCCTCGCCGCTCTCGCTCCTCCTAAAAAGCGAGGAGGAGTAGACCCTCTTAATCAGCCTCCTATTGGTGGCCACGTAGAGAACGGAGTAGTTAGACGAGGAGAAGTATATAGCTGCTAAGAATAGGAGAATGAGCACCATCCACCCCATGGCCCCGCTCAGGATTATAGCGCCTAGCAGGATTAACGGTAGGAGGAAGAGGAAGAAGGTCGAGCCTGACCATTGACGGGAGGCCATGGATAGGACTACTTCACCCGCCTTAAACCTAAGCCTACGCTTAAGCTTCTCTAAGAACTCAGCCTCCACCTTAGCGTTGTACAGGGCCTCGATCCTACGCTTAACCTCTACCCTCCTAACGAGCTCCCTATCCTCTAGGTCGCTGGGTAGCTCAGCCTCTACCTCCCTCTCAACCTTCTCGAGCTCCTCCCTGCTAATGTACCTAAGCATCCTCCTCTCGTAGGAGGACCTAGCCGAGGAGAGGAGCACTAACCATAATCCCACCGCGGCCAGGCCCATGATGAGAAAGGGCGCTGAGATTGCCAGCGCTGGGTGAGGAGGCTTCAACCCAAGCCAGGTTAACGCAGCCCCAAAGGCTAGCATGGCGCCAGCCGCCGCGAAGAAGGCCACGCCGAGAAGCTTGAGCTTCCTCGGTGGCATCAAGGACAGCTTGTCCCTTAGCCCCACCCTTCCATAGCTAGGCTTGCTCAAGCCTGAGGCTCCCCGTGACTATTAAAGGCGGACTCTATATAAGTAGGAGGGAGCTACTGGTTTGGAGGGTCTTTATGGCTGAGAGACACAAGCTATATGAATACGACTACTCCACGGGCACCATTAAGCTGAAGAATAAGCTCTGCCCCAGGTGCGGCAAGGTGATGGCTAAGCACAGCGATCGCTGGGCCTGTGGAGCCTGTGGGCTGACCATCTTCACTAGGCAAGAAGGGGACCGCTGACGCTCCACGATACCTTAAATCGCGCTCCACGACAGGTTTAGAGGGGTAACATGACCCTGAGCAGGAAGCTTCTATACGTAGTCGTGGACGGGATGGCGGATAGACCCCTCGACGAGCTGGGAGGGTTAACCCCCCTCGAGTACGCCGACACCCCCTCTATGGATAGGCTGGCTAAGCTGGGCTTGACGGGGTTGATGTACACCGTTGAAAGGGGGATAGCCCCTGAAAGCGACGTAGCCGTCTTATCCATCCTAGGCTACGACCCCCACCTATATCACACCGGTAGAGGCGTCTTAGAGGCCGTGGGGGCTGGCTTAGAGTTTAAGGACGGCTACCTGGCCTTAAGGTGCAACTTTGCCACTGTCGGCGGCGACTGGGAGCTAATAGATAGGAGGGTGGGCAGGTCGCTGAGCACTGAGGAAGCCGCTGAGCTGGGTAAGGCTATAAATGAGGAGGTTAAGCTGGAGAGCCACCCAGCTGACTTTGAGTTTAAGACCACTATAGGCCACCGGGCGGTGCTCGTTATCAAGGGTAGGGGCATTAAGCTGTCGTCCAAGATCACTAATACTGACCCAGCTTACGTCAAGGTCGAGGGGATGGGGGTGGCTACCTCGAAGCCTGAGCGTAGAGTTAAGAGGTGTGAGCCCTTAGTCGACGAGCCCGAGGCTAAGGCCTCAGCTGACCTAGTAAACGAGTTCACTGAGAAGAGTAGAAGGGTCCTAGAGAAGCACCCTATTAACGTTAGGAGGGAGGCCGAGGGCAAGCTGAAGGCCAACGTGGTGCTAGCTAGGGACGCTGGGGACAGGCTGCCGGGGCTATTTAGCCTCGAGGAGCGCTACGGAGTCAAGTTCTCCTGCCTAGCCGATATGCCCGTGGAGAAGGGCATAGCTAAGCTGGCCGGGATGGAGGTGGTTGAGCTACCTCCCTCCACTGGGAGGTTTAAGGAGGACTACGAGCTAAGAGTCGAGGAGGCGTTGAAGGCGCTGGAGGGCCACGACGCCGTGTACGTGCATTTAAAGGGCCCCGACGAACCCGGACACGACGGAGACGCTAGACGTAAGGCTGCGGCCATAGAGGCCGTGGACAAGCTCTTCTTAACGCCTCTGCTGGAGCGGGTAAGCCTAGAGGAAGCTTTGATCTGCGTAACCTCAGACCACGCTACTCCATGCTCACTTAGAGCTCACAGCGACGACCCCGTGCCCATATTGATAGCCGGCGGCGAGGTCAAGCCAGATAGCGTCGAGAAGTTCTCTGAGAGAGAATGCGCTAAAGGAGGCCTAGGCGTGTTGGAGAGAGGAGTTGAGCTGATGCCTAAGCTGATATCTATGCTGAGAGGAGCTTAGATAGAGCTTCCTTGAGCCTGGCGTAGGTGTCGCTTAACATCTCAGGTAGCACCTTGGTCTTAGCAACCACGGGCATAAAGTTCGTGTCGCCAGCCCACCTAGGCACCACATGTATATGCACGTGGTCCTCTATTCCAGCCCCCGCCACCCTACCTATGTTTATCCCTACGTTGAAGCCGTCGGGGTTGAGGGCCTCCTTTAAGGCCCTCAAGCTTAGCGAGGTACACTTCATTAGCTCTAGGAGCTCGTCGTCGCTTAGGTCGGTTAAGCTGGGTTTATGGGCGTAGGGGGCCACTAGTAGGTGGCCCGTGTTGTAAGGGTAGGCGTTGAGCATAATGAAGCAGGTAGAGCCTCGGTAAACTATGTAGTTCTCTTCGTCCTTATTCTCCTTGGGCTTGGAGCAGAAGATGCATTCCTTAGGCTTACACGTAGACACGGAGGACACGTACTGCATCCTCCAGGGGGCGTAGAGTATTTCCAATTTAACCTTCCTCCAGTGCAGAGACCCTTTAAATCCCTTATAGCCTTCTATGCCGACAGTGTTCTTTGTATATGTAGGTTTGCCTCCATAAACTAAAACTTGACGGCCGACCTGGCGAGCATGTATCCATCAAGGGGGGAGTCCAGCTCCACCTTTAAGTAGGCGGCGAAGGGGTTCATGTAGGGCGGCCCCTTCCTGGAGAACAACGTCAATACCCTGCCTCCATGTCTAACATCAACACCCTCGGGACATGGTTCATGCCCTCTAATCAGGGTCTTAGCTCCCACGATGCCTAGGAACCTGGACGTCACGTCGGGTCCAAACAGCATGCCGGCCCCCCTAGGAGACGTGTAGAGCCCGTCTAGGTCAACGGGGTCGTTCCATAAAACCTCCTCGAGGATCCTCCTCGATGGGTGTAATTCCCTCGCTGAGGCTAACTCGTTGAGCGAGTTGGCGTCGCTGGGCGCGCCTCCATGAAGCAGCACGTAGCTACCTTCAACTAGAGCTACGAGATGTAGCTTCTCGAAGAAAGCTCTAAGCGCACCGTACACCTCGTCGCCCCTACTTGGAAATTTACGTTGAACCTGGAAAGGTAAGTCATGCGGGCTAGCCAGCAGGTCAGGAGGACCTTCATGGTTACCCCTCAACAACACCACCTTATCGGGGAAGAGCTCCTTAAGCTTCAACACCACGTAATAGACCTCCACCGAGTGTAAGCCTCGGTCGCCGTAGTCGCCTAAGAACACAAGCTTAACATCCTCGCCTCGCCTAACCCTCTCCAGGAAGCCTGAGTGGCTTAATATGAAGGATAGGCTATGGAGGTCGCCGTGTAGGTCGCCCACCACTATGAGCTCGCCGCTACGCTTAAGCTTAACTAGGCAGCCTTCAACTCCCCCCTCAGCCCCCTGAAGCTTAGAGGCCTCTTCCAGTAAGTTTAGAAAGGTGTCTGCCTCGACCGAGTAAGCCTCCCTTACTAGCGAGTCCACCTCGCTGGACACGAGGGGCTTTTAGGGGGGTTAGGGTGTAAATCGTTAACGCTCCCCCTAGAAGCCCTGATTATTTTGAGGGATACACAAAGCTTATCCGCTAGACACAGAGCTAGCATAGTCGTCTAGGGGTGTGGGGCGACGAGGCGGAAAGAGGAGAACCTAAAGTTCAGGCTCATGGTGGTGGAGAAGCTTAGGCTGCTAAAGAAGACCTACTCATACAACGAGCTAGCTAGGAGGCTAGGCAAGCCTGAGACGGTGCTGTGCAGGTACGTTAAGGGCGACGTACTACCTGGAGAGGAGACAGCCAAGGAGCTATGGGAGGCCCTGAGCAGGTTCGAGGAGTTCTCAGAGATCTTAAAGAGCAGGCTTAAGTTCGACGAATACGGCTACGCCGACACCACCAGCCTAATCCACGACCCACACCTACTGCTCCAAGCCAGCATAGAGGCCTCGATGAGGTTCGCCGGCAAGAGGTTAACCAAGGTGTTGACAGCCGCCGTTAACGGCATACCCCTCGCCACCTCGATAGCCCTTTATCTCGAGATACCGCTAGTCGTGGCTAAGCGGACTAAGGACATAGGGATTAAGGAGTTCATAGAGGAGGCTTACCCAACGGGAAGTCCAGCTATGCTCACCTCGCTCTACGTACCTAAGGACGCCCTCACTCCCAAGGACGACGTCCTCATAGTCGACGACTTAATAAGGACAGGGAGGACCATCCAGGCCCTGATAAACCTGACCAGGAAGGCTAAAGCTAACCCCGTAGGAGTATTTGTGCTCGTCGCCTTCGGAGATGAGTGGAAGAAGCAGCTTGCTAAGCCCCCCTGCC
>CAZVDL010000027.1:2603-17602 GCA_964626365.1 uncultured Nitrososphaerota archaeon | reverse complement strand
TTGTCTAGCCAGGCTTTAAATACCGCTTCGGCTAGCCTAGCGCGTTGTACATGAGTGAGAAGTGGGGGTCTAAGTTAGGCTTTCTATTAGCGTCTATAGGCTCAGCGGTAGGCTTAGGTAACATCTGGCGCTTCCCCTACATCGTTGGCATGAACGGGGGTGGAGCTTTCTTAGCGCCCTACCTAGTCTCGTTGGTTCTACTGAGGCTGCCCTTAATGATAGGGGAGGTGGCCTTCGGTCGAATGTTTAGGGGTAGCCCCTACACCGCCTTTAACGCTGCTCTAAGCGGCTTTAAGTCTAGGTTGATGGGTCTCCTACCGGCCACCATCAACCTGGCCGTGATGAGCTACTACGTAGTCATTATGGGATGGGTCTTAGCCTACCTGGCTCAGTCGTTCTTTGGACGTTACGTAAGCTTCGAGGCCTTCTCAGGGACCTACACCCCCTTAGCCTTCTTCGCCGTGGCTTTAGCCGCTACGTTGTCTATCAACGCGTTGGGTGTCAAAGAGGGCAGTGAGAGGCTGTGTAAGGTGGCCATGCCCCTGCTCGTGTCGATACTCTTCGTGCTGCTCTTCTTCTCGCTGTCGACGCCGGGCGTCGCTGAGGGTCTCTCCTTCTACTTAACCCCCGACCTCAGTAAGGTCCTAGACCCTACGACCTGGGTGTTCGCCTCCAGCCAGGCTCTCTTCAGCCTATCAGCTGGCTGGGGGATATTGATGACCTATGGGGGCTACCTTAAGGGCGATGAAGATATACCTGGGTCCATGGTGGCGGTGGCTCTCGCTGATACCTCAATAGCCCTGCTAGCCGGCTTCATAGTTTTCCCGCTAACCTTTACCTACGGCTACAGCTCGTCGACTGGCCCCAGCCTAGCCTTTGTCACGCTGCCTAGGATCTTCAACTCCATGTGGATGGGCCCAGCTCTAGGCGGGTTATTTTACTTATTACTTTCCTTAGCCGCCTTACCTCGGCGGTCTCTGGGGTTGAAGTGGTCGTAGCTAGCCTACGAGACTCTCTTAAGCTAAGCAGGAGGAGGGCGTCGCTTGTATGCTTCGTGTTGCTTCTAGCTTTAGGCCTACCTTCGGCCTTAAGCTACACTCCCTTAAAGGCCTCATTAATGGGCCTCAAGGTGCTGGACTTCATGGACCTCTTCTTCGGTAGCTTAGGGCTAATCCTATGCGCCACGCTGATAAGTTTAGCAATAGGGTGGTCGCCATGTATATCTCTCCTCTGGGAGGAGGCTTTGAGGGGCTCCAAGATCAAGTTGCCTGGGTGGTACCTAAGGTGGTTTTTAAGGGTCGCGGTACCAGCGTCGCTGGTGTTCATCCTAGTTTTAAGCCTACTTAAGCTGTAGAGAGCGCTAAAGCAAAGGGTGGTCGATGTGCCTAGGCGTAGGAGGATCTTCGTGGACGCACGCTCGTTGGCAGTGTATGGCTTCGCCCTGCTCCTCCTCTTAGCCTCCTTGAAGTTGCTGCCCTCGACGATAAACCTAGACCTATGGTTGGCTGTAGGTATCGCAGTGTCTCTGTACCTATGGCTCCAGCTTAGGAGGGACGTTAAGAGGCTCAGTAGGCTGATGGGGAGGGTCGATGGCAGGGTGGCTAAGCTTGAGAGGAGGATAAAGTCAGCTAGGACTGAGCTTGAGGAGTCCCTTAAGCTTAGGGAGCGTGTGGAGAGGCTTGAGGACGAGCTGAGGAGGCTAAGGGGGGCGACGTGAAGGTGAGACGCGAAGTGTCTCAGCCCCCCGGTAATACCTGGCGGGACGCTACAGGACTTAGCGCCACCACATCGCTGACGGGCGGAGACAGTTAGTGATACGCGTCTCAGATAGGCGTGAGATGTGGACAATGTGGACGTGATGTGAACGCTACGTGAGACAGAGTGGCTCACTCCAACCTAGCTGCGTAGGCTACGGCGAGAGGCTTTAAAGCCGGCTCCACGTGACTCTCTACCTGTGAAGAGAGGCCTCGAGATCATAAGCTTGAAGCTGCCTGAGGTATATGTCAGGGCTCTCGATAAGCTAGTTGAGATAGGACTGTATCGCAACCGCAGCGAGGCCATAAGGGTAGCTATAAGGGACTTGTTAAGGAGGGAACGACAGGCAGTCAACAGGCCTCTCCGTGGGGTTTTCCTCAAGGTACGAGAAGAACTAGCAGATACCGTTTAGGCCTCATCCCGCTCATGTCTCATCATACGTCAGCAGGTGGGCAGGGCATCACAGGCCCCCACCTTTACTCTCCATGGGGGCTTATCAACCCTTCGCCTTAGTAAGGTTTTAAGGGCCCTTCTCGGCTCCGCCCAGGTGGCTGTACATGTCCTTGATGTTTAACGTTGCGGATTGGCTTGACAGGTGGGCCTTTAAGAGGCCCTTGAAGACGGCGGTTATCGACGCTGATGAGGGGCTCTCAGCGACCTACGCTGAGCTCTCAGCTAAATCTAAACGCTTAGCCGGCGGTATAAACGCGGAGGGCTTAAGGAAGGGGGATAGGCTGGCGGTACTCCTAGAGAACTCCATAGAGTTCCTCGAGCTGTTCTTCGCCTGCTCTAGGCTAGGCGTCCTCTTCACCCCCCTGAGCTTCAGGTGGTCCAAGCAGGACATGGAAGTGGTCCTCAAACACTGCTCACCTAAGCTCTTAGTGGCGTCTAAGCAGCTGCTGGAGAACTATGATGGCGTCAAAGCTCTCGAGGAGCTGCCCACGCTTTTAGTCGAGTCTAACTACTCTTCTCTTCTAAAGGAGGGGGTGATGGAGGTCTCCCTCAATGCTGAGGACCCGCAGGTATTAATGTACACCGCAGGAACCACGGGCAGGCCTAAGGGCTGCATACTACCCTATAGGAAGACGGTCTTCAACGTGCTCAACGCTCAGCTTAGCTTCGGCTTAACTGAGGAGGATAGGGCTCTCTGTGCTCTCCCCTTATTCCACTCAGGAGGGCTATTCATACAGGCCGTGCCTACACTGTGTAGCGGAGGAACGGTAATACTGATTAAGAGAGTGCGTGGCGATCCGCATCGAGTGCTGTCTAACCTCGAGAGGCATCGGGCCACAAACTTCCTAGGAGTAGCCTTCCATGCTAGGCTCCTCGCCCAAGCCCAGGGGGCTGAGGAAGAGTACAGGCTTAGATCGATGAGGTTCTGGGCCTTCGGCGGCGAGGCGATACCGCTACGTGTGATTGAGGAGCTTCAGAGGAAGTGGCCACATATAGCCGTGTCCTCGTGCTACGGGACCACTGAGACCTCGCTGGCCATAGCCATGACCCCCACCCATAGGGAGGCCTCTTCGTTCAAGCTAGCTAAGGAGACCGGGAGATTCCCTGCCGGCAAGGCCATGTTTTACTGCGACGTCAAGCTGGTCGATGAACACGGTAAGGAGGTTAAGGTGGGCGAGGTCGGCGAGGTGTTGATTAGGGGACCTACAGTGTTCACGGGGTATTGGTTAGACCCTGAGAGGACGAAGGAAGCTGTCGACGAGGAGGGCTGGTTTCACACGGGCGACCTAGCCGTTATGGACGAGGAGGGCTACGTGTACATCGTTGATCGGAGGAGCAACGTGATAAAGAGTGGCGGCGAAAAGATACTGGCCACCAAGATAGAGGAGGTCATCCTCCAGCATCCCAAGGTGGCCGAAGTCGCCGTGGTCGCGGTGCCCGATGAGAAATGGGGTGAGAGACCTTACGCTTTCGTCGTGCCGAAGGAGGGGTTTACGCTAACCCCTGAGGAGGTGCTTGACTTCTGTAGGCAACACCTCTCGAAGATAGAGGTGCCCGACTATGTCCAGCTCTTAACTGAGCTACCGCGCGCAGGTCCGAGCAAGGTGGCTAGGTGGAGGCTTAAGGAGATAGCTATGGCTAAGCTACGAGCTCAGGCCTAATAGCCCATAGCAGGCTCCATTTACCGGACTCGTCCCTCTCTAAGCACACGACGCCGGCCATCCTAAACTTAATGGGTTCCAAGTCAGTCCTACCGGTTAACAATAGGCTAGCCAGCCTGCTTAAGTGGGGTAGATGTCCCACTAACATTAGGTCCTCCTTCAAGGTCCTAAGCCTGTCGGCCCATATCTGGGGGTCGGCTAGAGGGTCAAGCCCATCGGCCTGCTCGACTCCACCGCGGGGCGAGAGGGCCTCAGCCATGATCTCAGCTGTCTGGGCAGCTCTAAGCTTGCCGCTATGTAGGATCTTATCGACACTTACGCCCGCCTTGGCTATGTACCTCGCTATCCTGCGCGCCTCTTCTCTCCCCTTGTCGGTTAAGGGCCTGGCAGGATCTTCCTCCTCCCTCTTGGCCTCACCATGCTGTACCAAGTAGAGCTTCACGTACACCAGCCCCCGCTAGTAAGCTCTGAAGGTAAGCTTTAAGGCTCGCGGCAACTAACCCACATAGAGGGCCGTGAATGAGCATGCCGCGTCTGAGGGGTGATGAAGTAACAGCTCTATGAGCCCTCCTTACTCAAGCTCCCCCTCAGCTTCACGCCTCCTAGCCTCAAGGACGGCTCTGCGGGGAGAGGCTAAGATCTCCACAGCCGCTGGGAATATGACCTCGGCCACGTCTGCCCTTGACCCTCCCCCAGTAACTATGACGTACCTGCCCCCACATATGTCGTCGGCGCACGACTTGACCAGCTCGACTAGCCTAGGGTAGAACGATGGGGTCAGGCCTCTATCGCCGTAGTCACCCTGACAGGTATCGTGTCCAAGGAAGTGAAGTATAATATCGGGCTCGAAGGCATAGGCCCTCCTAATGAACTCGAGCTCCACCTTCCTCAGGTACTCATCGTCCGTGGTCCTCCAGCCCACATTGACGTCTACCTTTAACCCTCCCTCCTCCACCCTGTCGGTGCTACAGAAGCAGACGTGTAACACTGAGGAGTTGCCTGAAAGTATTTCCCTGTCCCCATCACCGTGGTGGCTGTCAGTATCTAGGATAGCTACCTTTGACGCGCCTTCCTCGAGTAGGCGCTCCACGGCAGGCCCAAAGCAGGAAAGGTAGGTTCCACCCCAAGCGTAATTCCTACCAGCGTGGTGCCCAGCGGCTACGCTGAAAACCAGGGCGCTGCTAAGCTCACCCCTCCACACCTTCACTGAGGCCTCCACGCATCCTCCTACGCTCAGCGAGGCCCCTTCATAGTACCACCGCCCCTTCACGTCCTTAAGGAGCTCCTCACTATGTACCTTCAACAGGAGCTCATCGGGGGCTGGCCTAGGCTCTATCAACACCGCCTTGCCCTCCTCGATGAGCCTAGAGAAAACCTCAGGAAACGACCTGAACTTATCGCCTATAATGGGCCACGGCTTACCCTTAAAGGAGGGGTGAAAGAAGACGCCTACCCTAGCCATCAAATACTAATAGAGGCGTCAACCTAAGTTAAACCTTCCGAGCTCCCAAAAGACACTGGTTGAGCGCGAAGCTTAACGCTCTCTAGGCCTCTGCTCCACATAGGTGGCTAGACTATGCGCCTGACGTTGATCCTAGTAGCGGCAGCGCTGACTATGATGATAACCTCGGCTAGCCACACGCTCAAGCCGGGAGTAGTCGTGGACCTTAAGGGGGACGGCTCAGCGGTAGTCACGCACTTCGTCCACCTGGATGAGGTAGCAGACGTGGTCGTGGTTAAGTTGTTGGGGAGGCCTGAGGGCTATGTGTTAGTCTACAGCGACGAGGGACCGCTGACAGCTGAGGTCTTTAGCAACGGCTCAGGGTGGTTCGCCGAGGTGTTTTACCCCCCTCGCAGCTTCGAGCTAACGTATATAACTTTCTCGCTGGCGAACTATAGCCAAGGCTTCTGGGAGGTCACGTTAAGCCACGGCGAGGTTATGGAGGTTAAGATGCCCAGCGACGTAGTCCCCACCTACGTGCCTGACGAGGTACTCGACATAGCTGTTGAGGATGGACGCTATGTAGTGTGGCTTCCTCCAGGCAGCTATAGGCTGGAGTACGCCTTGATAGCGGAGCCGCCTGAAGAGGGAGGGGAAGGAGCTTGGTTTATACCGTGGCTTGCTTTAGGCGTGGGTCTAGGCTCGCTAGCCACTTACGCCGCCATCAAGGTGCTTAGGCGTAGGAGGCTTAGCCCGTCCCTCGACGACACCGACAAGGCCATAGTTTCCCTCATTAAGCGCAAGGGGCCCTTAAGCGCAGCTGAGATCTCGCAGGAGCTAGGTATACCTAGGAGCACGGTCCATAGGAAGCTCAATAAGCTAGCGCGCTACGGCGTTGTAAGGCTGGAGAGGGCCGGCCCGAAGTTAATGGCCTACGCCGATTAAGCCTTTAACCCCAACCCCCTTCCCCCTCATTGATGTACGAGGTGGCTGTCGTAGGCGCTGGCCCCGCAGGCTCAGCGACTTCTTTAGCGGCTAGCCGCGAAGGCGTTAAGACGCTGCTCCTCGAAGAGCACAGCCTTGTCGGCCGCCCTGTCCACTGCGCGGGTATCATCCACCCCCCTAGCTTCGAAAGGTCTGGGCTTAAGGTGCCTAGCGACCTCGTTCAGACCTGGATAAAGCGCGTGTGCATATATACGGGGCTTAACGAGCCCCTCACCGACCCCTTCAAGCTCAACCTGCTCGTCGTGGACAGGGAGCGCTTCGATCAATGGATGGCTGGCCTAGCCGTGGACTCAGGGGCTAAGCTCGAGCTTAGCAGTAGAGTCGTCGGGGTTGAGCGTAGAGGCGATGCATGGAGGCTGCTCATCAACACCCCTAAGGGGGTCAGGGTCGAAGAATGCAGGGTGCTGGTGGCCGCTGACGGCGTCGGCGGCTCCACAGCTAGGCTGGCTGGGATTAAGCATAGGTTTGAGCTGGCCTCCTGCCTACAGTATGAGCTTGAGGGGGTTAAGGTCGAGGACCCTGAACGCATAGACCTATACTTCTCAAGCAGCGTAGCTCCAGGGGGCTACGCTTGGGTCATACCGTTAGAGGAGGGTAGAAGGGTTAGAGTGGGCTTGGGGGTACGTGGTGCCGACAGGCCAGCCAAGTATTACCTTGACCTCCTAGTCAAGCACCTCTTTAGGGGCGCTAGGCCTACAAAGTTCTTCGGCGGCTGTGTACCGGTGGGAGGACCAGTCAAGCCGAGCTATGGCAACGCCATACTACTGGTTGGCGACGCAGCCAGCCAGGTAAACCCTCTAACGGGAGCTGGCATCGTAGGAGCCACTAGATGCGGTCTAATAGCTGGGAAAGTGATCGCAGAGAAGCTCAGCTATCCACGAGCTGAAGAGTTAAGGGTTTACGAGAAGCTGTGTGATGAGGCTGTGGGTAAAGGTTATCGGCGGATCTTGAAGGCTAGGAGGGACCTAGAGAAGTTGTCGAGCGGCAAGGTCAGAGCCCTCATAAGCGGGAGAGGGCTAATCGAGGACCTTAGACACAGGAGGTACCTTAAGGCCTTCGTCAAGGTAGCCTTACACAGGCCTAGCTTAATGCTAACCGCGATTAGGGTATTTAGGATTAGGGACTCGATACTGACTTAGGTGTAGTCCTTGGTGAGGGTGATCAGAGCCCTAAGCCTCGACGTGGTGCTGGCCGAGGCCATAGAGGTGGTTAGGCGCGGAGGGCTAATAGTCTACCCAACCGACACCCTATATGGGCTTGGGGCTGACCCCCTCAATGAGAGGGCTGTTGAGAGGGTGTATGAGGCTAAGCGCAGGGAAGCCAAACCCCTACCCATACTTGTGTCCAGCAGAGACAAGGTGGAGGAAGTAGCCTACGTCAACGAGGAGGCCCTAAGACTCATGGACCTCTTTTGGCCGGGTCCCCTCACCATAATCCTACCCAAGAAGCCCAGGCTTCCTGACTTAGTTACGGCTGGGGCTAAGAGCGTAGGGGTTAGGATACCTAAACACGACCTCGCCATAGCTCTAATTGAGGGTTGTGGAGGCGTATTGACGGGCACCAGCGCTAACCTCTCAGGTCGTCCTCCACCTAAGACCGTCGAGGAAGCACTAAGCCAGCTCGGCGAGTCAGTCGACCTAGCTATAGACGCCGGCCCAGCTCCAATAGGGATGCCCTCCACCGTGATAGACCTAAGCGGCGATGAACCAGCAGTGGTGAGAGAGGGTGCGGTTAGCTTGGAGGCCCTCAAGGAGGCCCTAGGGAGGCCCCTTAAGAGGCTCACGTAAGTCAAGGATAAGAAGGGGCCCTGAGGCCTCCTTAACTTAGAATGATGAGGAAGGGATGAGGGGAACGGTGACCTAAATCTGCGGGGCTGACCGCGCCCATGCTAAGCTTTCTCAGCTCTAACCACCCTCACCTTGAAGCCAGGCGCAGCCTGCGTCCAGGCCCTCAACCCTAACTCCCTTAAAGCCCTGTAGATATGGTCCACCCACTTAGGGTTACGCCCAGCGAATACGCTCATTGTGCCTCCAGGCCTTAAGAGGCCTACGAGCTCAGCTAGGAACTCCTTAGACCAAAGCTCAGGGTTGTTGTCTGGATTAGGCCCCCCATCATGCACCACGTGGTCAAAGCCTTGACCTAGCAGTTTCACGGCCTTCCTAGCGTCTATAAGCGCTAGTTTAACTTCATGCCTCCATAAAGCCCTCTGGTAAGTGGGCACTAGGTTATCGTAGAGGGCTATCGCCAGCACGTAAGGGTTTACGTCTACGCTTAAGTACAGCGAGGGGCTCGACGACCACGTCACCACGTGGCACGTCCTACCTAGGCCCGTACCCACCTCGAAGACCCTGGCCCCCTTCTTAACGGCCTCAGGCCACGCTATTAAGCAACCTAGCGTCGTCATTCTCGACTCATCGAGTCTGTTCTTAACATAGCCGATGCCCCCCGTAGCTTCGTCTACAAGCTTAAACCTCTCCATCCATGACAGGTTTCTGACCTCCCTGTAGGCCCTGGCGGCGATCTTGCGCGTTACGCGGTCCGCTAAGCCTAGCTCCCCCCTCCTTAGAGCTCCTTCAACCTCGAGTGGCCAATGAGAGCTCATCAACTAAAAGGCCCCTCGAGGACCTAAAACCTTAGTGCTAAGGGGTGGTGTCCAGGTTCGTAAAGTTTAAGTTGACTCGATAGCCGCGTGCCTTAAGCTCTAACCGACGTGGAGGGTTCACCACGATTCGCTGGAGGGAGACTGCTCTCTCTTCAGCGATGTCCATATTGCTGGTAATATTGGTAACGCTTATTGCGGGCGCCACTGCCTACTCGTGGGTCCTATCAAGCACCAGGAGTGAAGCCTCCTTAGCCACCCTCAACGCCGCCCTTAAGATCGAGGGGGTCCAGAAGCTCCCCTCAGGCGGCTTAAAGGTGTATGTGAGGGCTATTAGGGCGCCCCTGCTCGTAGATTATCTCTACATCTTCGACATGAAGACTGGAGAGCTCTTACACGCCCAAGAGTGTGAGGTAGACTTGAGGGCTGGCGAGCTAGGTTACATCACTGTTCCGGCCCTGAAGCTATCGAGGATAGCTCCCGTGGAGGGCGGTAGGAGGGTCAGGGTGAGGGTCATAGCTCACAGCGGCCTATCCACGGGCTCCACCGTGTCGGCTGAGATCATCGAGGTGGTGACCTACAAGCCGACCTACATTGGGCTTAAAGCCTACAGGTACAGCTACGATGAGAGCCACTGGCTAATTTTTGATTATAACACGGGGAAGTATAGGTTCTTCGATAACACGAGCAATACCATACAGGGCCCCTACACAGGCGTAGCGCCTATCTTAGAGGGGATGGACGAATACACCATAACCGAGAGCTGGGTCTCTTGGAATCAAAGGCCTGTCGATTCCCCCATTGTCATTGTGGTAAACCCTAAGAACGCCGAGGAGGACTGGGTCTTCACTTGGCACGACCCCCACGGTACGTGGCGTTTCTACCTACAGCGCCTTGAGGGTGAAGTCGAGGTGGACTTCCTGATTTTCTGGGAAGACCTCTTTAACCCGTACCACCCCGTGGCGGTTGATGATTGGAGGGACCACGTAGTCAGGGTGACGGTGTTCACTGACGGTAGGTATAGGATAGCGGTCTACATGGCTAAGGGAGGATACCCCCACGAGTTCTACTTAGACGTATACGACTCGTTAAGCCCAGCTAAGCTAGTCTACGTTAAACCATTCCACGCCTACTGGTGGAACTACGACGGCACCTTCTACAGGGAGATGTCGGACAAGGTCTACTGGAGGTAGGATGCGCGCTGGGGCAATCTTCACTACGGCTGCCTTCTGCCTCGACGTATGGTCTTAAGTGATCATGTTGACGTACGCCTTGGAAGGCAAGCTGCGTGCTCGTATGAGGTGTTTAAGCGAAGCCCTCCAGGAAGGCCCTCACGTAGCCCCCCAGCACCTCGTGGTTATATCCTCCCTCTAACACGGCAAACCTACGTCCACCGCACTTAGCGAGCGACATCTCTTTCAATACCCTGCCTACTTCAACATAGTCCTCCCTCCTCATCAACCCTCCCCAGTCCTCTAGGGCCCTGTCGAAGCCCGCCGACACGGCTATTAAGTCATAGTCCCTGGCTTCAAGGAAGCGCTCTAGGTCCGCTACGTAGTCTCTGGCTGGTAGGTGGCGGTACTCGACGTCACCCCTGCCCTTAAAGGCCTCGGCGGTGCCATCGCCGAAGTGCAGGTCAAAGTCTACTATCACCACCCTCCTAATCTCTTTCCTTCTCAGAACCCTCTCTACGGCTATGGCTATGTTGTTAAAGTAACAGAACCCCCAACAGCTTCCAGGGCTAGCGTGGTGTCCAGGGGGCCTAATAAGCGCGAAGGAGGGCTCGCTAGCTAGGGCTAGCTCCACCGCCTTTATAGCGCCGCCGACTGCGAGAATCGCTATGGGGTATATCCTTTGTAGGCTTTTGACGTAATTTAAGTGGCTTGGAGTATGCACCAAGAGAACGTCCTCGTCCGAGGCAGGAGCAGGCTCAACGAACTCGTAAACCCCCTCTAGGGCGGAGAGGATGGCTTCCATGCGCCCAGGTGCGGCGGCAGGATCCGACGTATAGACTTCCTTAAATCGCTCGTGGAAGACCACCTTCAAGCCGAAGGAGCCCCCCACTACCCTTAGCTTCCCTTTCCCTTAAGTGTTCTCGCCGTAAAACCTGCGATACCTGTCTGGGAGGCCCTTAACTGTGTCCGCTCTAGCCCCGAGAAAAGGTATGGGATACCTCACACCGCGACTCCATAACCTCTCCAGGCCCTCGGCTAGGCTTTCAAGGTGGTTTGGGAGCAACGCCATTATTAGCTCGTCGTCCTGTAGATGTCCAAACCTACGCTCACCGAAGCAGGGTATGCTCAGCGAGGGCTCTCCCGTGACGAGGCACCTCGCCAGGCTATCTGAGCAAGCTGACTCGCCCGAGTAGGTGAAGTTGAATCTTCTATACCTCGCCCATTGAAGCGCCGAGAGAGCTATGCAAGCTTGAGCTGGGTTTAAGCGTAAGATCACTACGTCCGGGTTGAAGGGCGAACTGTCTAGGGGGGACGTGGCGACCAAGCTATGCCCCCTCGCTGGGACTCTATAAAGCTCCTCGATCTTGTTTAGCCCGTCCTCTAAGCTCTTAAACCAGTACTTAGCGTACTCCTCACGTAGTTCACGGGGCAGCTCGTCTCTAAGCCCCACCACGTAGCTACACATGTATGCTAACGTGTCTCTATCGGCCTCCACCACCCAGCCATAAGTGCTAGAGAGCGTTATCATTTGGCATAGCCTGAGCACCTTAAGCTCTAGCCTCTCCGCTCTCACAGCTCCGCTTAGCTTTTCACTTAGCAGCCCCAGCGCCACGGGCCTAGCCCTAAGCCTGAGAAGGCTTTCAACCTTCAATGAGGCCTCCTTGAGGTCCACGCGTTTCACCGCTTAGAGTCCTTGAACGTCACAGCTAAGTATTTATGCGCCTCACGCCGTGCCTACTGAGCATCGACAACCTCTTGACAGTCTCGCTGCTTAGGCAGTGCTCAAGCAAACAGCTCTCCCTATCGGCTAAGGAGGGCTCTAAGCCCAGTACATCGCGTAAGAAGCACTGTATGTTGCGGTAGCGCTCCTCCAACCTCTTAGCCTCCCTTAAACCTAGCTCAGTCAGCTCGACGTAGCCGTAGCTTTCATGTCTAACTAAGCCCTCTTTAACGAGCCTCTTAACGGCCTCGCTAGCGCTCGGCAACTTCACGTTGAGTGCTTCAGCCACCTCTTTGACCCTAGCCCTGCCGCTCTTAAGCTGGATGCGGTAGATGGCCTTAAGATACTCCTCTAAGCTCCTCGTAAGCGGCAACTCTAAGCTCCTCCTTTCCTACGCTTATTTCAATTTTGTGCATTTGCTCATAAATAGGTTTAAGTATTTGTTAGGCAAACCTAACTTAGGCTACCCTAAGTTAGGGGCGCCGAAAAATGAAGCTCTCAGAGGCCTCAGTGGGGCGGAGTTACGTAGTAGTGAAGGTGGAGGGCTCAGGGTTAACGCGTAGGAGACTCCTCGACCTAGGCCTCCTGCCTGGCGTTAAGTTGAGAGTGGTTAGGCTAGCCCCCTTAGGGGACCCCATGGAGATTGAGGTCAGGGGCTATAACCTGTCCGTTAGGAAGAGCGAGGCCTCGCAGGTGATAGTTGAGGAGGTGCAGTAGCGATGTACGCCCCGCTAGCGATGGCACCTGAAGGCTCCTACGTGGTGGTCGAGGAGATCAGGGCTGGGCCGGGGCTAGCTCGTAGGCTAGCTGAGCTTGGAATAATGAAGGGCGTGGTCTTAAGGGTCGTCAAGTCGGGGCCTGGCCCCGTAATCGTGGAGAGGCCCCTTGAAGGAGGCTCCTCGCCCTCGCCGTGGAGGTTGGTATTAGGGCTTGGGATGGCCATGAAGGTCCTAGTTAGGGTGAGCTGATGGTTAAGGTAGCCTTAGCTGGCAACCCTAACGTCGGTAAGTCGGCTATCTTCAACGAGCTTACCCACGGGAGGGCTTGGGTAGGCAACTGGCCTGGGGTTACGGTGGAGAAGAAGGTGGGCAGGGCCAAGATCAACGGCCTAGACCTCGAAGTAGTGGACCTCCCAGGGATTTACGGCTTAACTGCCTATACGGTCGATGAGCTCATAGCTAGGAACTACATAGTTGAGGAGAAGCCGGACGTAGTGGTCGACATAGTGAACGCCTCTAACCTCGAGCGCAACCTCTACCTCACCCTATCGCTGCTTGAGATGGGCATTAACCTCGTCGTCGACCTAAATATGATCGACATAGCTGAGAGCCAAGGTTACCGCGTCGACTCCTCCAAGCTATCTAGGCTCTTAGGGGTACCTGTAGTCGCCACTGTGGCCACCAAGCGACTCGGAATTGATGGGCTTAGGAAGGCCATAGCCGAGGCCCTGAAGCGCAGAGGCGAGGCTAGAAGGATAGTTGACTACGGCCCCAAGGTGGAGGAGGCCGTAGCGAGACTACAGTCCTTGATTGAGAGTAGGCCTGAGCTTAGGTCCCTCTATAACCCTCGATGGGCGGCGATCAAGCTTCTCGAAGGAGACCAGAACGTCGAGGAGAGAATGCGTAGCTATGCCTCCGGCGTCGAGGTGATATCCCTAGCTGGCGAGCTGAGAGCTATGCTTGAGGAGGAACTGGGCGTAGACTTAGAGAGCTGGATGGTCGAGCGCAGGTATGAAGCAGCGTCGAGGATTGCTCAGGCATGTCTAGTCCAGGTTAAGCCTAGAGCCCTAACCTTTACCGACCTCGTCGATACCGTCGTTACCCACAAGGTGCTAGGAATACCGCTCGCCCTAACAACGTTCTACATGATCTTTCAGTTCGCCTTCTCTGTCTCCGCCCCTCTCTCAACCTTAATCGACTGGCTCTTCGGCGGTCTCCTATACGACGCGGTTAAGGGCAGTGCTTTACCTGAGCTCGTTAAATCCCTCATAGCCGACGGGCTCATCACGGGTATAGGGTCCATACTGGTCTTCTTACCCCCCATAGCCTTCCTCTTCCTAGCGGTCTCAGCTCTAGAAGACGTGGGCTACATGGCCAGGGCGGCCTTCGTGGTGGACAGGGTCATGTACAGGTTTAAGCTGAGCGGCCGCTCCATGATACCCCTCATCCTCGGGCTTGGCTGTAACGTGCCAGCGATCATGGCGGCTAGGCCCATCGAGGACGAGAACGACCGTAAGGCCACGGTCCTAGTCGCCCCGTGCATTTCGTGTAGTGCACGCCTACCAGTCTACGTGGTGTTGGCTGGAGCTTTCTTCGCTGGGTACGTGGGCTCGGTGATCCTGAGTATGTACGTGCTGGGCGTAGCGGTAGCCCTACTGTTAGCCCTGGTCTTCAGGAAGACCCTGTTTAGGGGGCCTTCAACCGGCTTCATCATGGAGCTTCCCCCCTACATGGTCCCTTCAACCTCCAACGTCGCGATTAAGACGTGGGAGCGCACTAAGAGGTTCCTCTACAAGGCCGGGACGGTGATACTGCTCGGGGCCATGGCTGTGTGGCTGCTCAGCGTTACGGGGCCCAGCGGCTACCTAGGCCCCTCAGCCCTAGAGGACCCCATGCTCCTCGAGTCCAGCTGGATGGGTATCTTAGGCCACGCCCTAGAGGCTGTGTTTAAGCCGATGGGCTGGGATTGGAGGGCAGCCGCCGCCTTACTCTTCGGGTTCGTAGCTAAGGAGGTTGTCGTGGGAGCCATGGCAATAATGTACGGCGTCAGCGAAGAAGGGCTGAGCGCGGCGTTAAGGTCCTCCTTCACCCCCCTCACGTCCCTAGCCTACATGACCTTCGTCTTACTCTACGTCCCCTGCTTAGCCACCGTAGCTGCCATTAAGGGCGAGCTGGGCTGGAGGTATGCGGCCTTGGCCATAGCCTACGAGCTGGCCTTAGCCTACGTGGCAGCCCTTTCAGTGATAGGCTTAGGTCTCCTCCTGGGGGTGTCTTAGTTGAAGGCGTGTAAGCTGTCCTCCTTAGCGATCGGCTTGACCTACGCGTCCTTCGCCGCGCTGACGCTATTTAACTGGCTAGCAACAACCCTACCGCTGGGCCTAAAGGCTATAGCTAAGCTAGCGTGGCTAACCATCCCCGGCGACCTAGGGCTCTCGGTCAGCCTGTTGACGGTTGCCCTACTTTTTCTATCC
>CAZVDL010000027.1:0-2593 GCA_964626365.1 uncultured Nitrososphaerota archaeon | reverse complement strand
ACCCAGGCACGGTTAAGGGCGCTGCCTCGATGCTCGTAGGCTGTATCGTGGGCGTCGCGGTCTTAGCCATGCAGCTGCTGGTCGTGGCGGCTGGCGTAGCTGACGCGGCCTTAACCTGCTTAGCGGGCGAGGCTGCCGAGTACGCTCTCTCCGAAGGCCTCTTAAGGCCCGATGTGCTGCTGGGTTTAGGGCCCTTAGCCTTAACCCCCTATTCGTGGAGGAGGGCTAAGTCCTTAGTCGAGGCCCCTCAAGGCTCCATAGCTACTTATTAGTTAGTGGGTCGTAGAGAGATTGAGGCGAGATGTCTGGTAGGGGGCGCATGGGAGGTAGAGGCTTCGGTAGGGGTGGAGGTGGGCGAGGGGGAGGTAGAGGCCCTTCAGGTGAGTGTGTATGTCCGCAGTGCGGTTATAGGGTTCCACACGCTCCTGGGACACCCTGTAGGAGTATAATGTGCCCTAGGTGTGGAATCCCGCTTATTAGGGCTTAACCTCCCTTTCAACCTTCAACGCTAAGTCCAGTAGGGCTCGCTGAGCAGGCGTCTCGATCCGCGATTCGATTAGAGGTTCCCCTCTAACATACGCCTCAAACAGCTCCTGGTCATAGGGTATCTCAACGGCTAGCTCTAACCCTCTCCTCCTACACTCCTCCACAACCTCCTCCCTTAACCCTCCAGGTATATCGGACTTGTTAAGTACGACCCAAGCCTTGATTTTAAGCTCATCCAGGAGGTCTAGGAGGATCCTTAGATCATGTAGGCCTAGGGGGGTAGGCTCGGTTACGGCGAGAGCTAAGTCGACCCCCCAGAGGGCCTGAACGACCGCGTTGTGTATGCCGGGGGCTGTGTCTATCACCACCACGTCGTAGCCGTTTAGCTCTCGCTCCACCTTAACCTTCAAGGCCCGAGCGACTATCGGCGACCTGGCCTCCCCCGGCTTAAGCTCACCCACCCTCAATTGTATCGATCCTGCCTCGCCCTCGTGGATGTAGCCCAACACCCTCCACCCCTCCCTAATAGCGCCGTATTCACAGGCTAGGAGGCAGGCCTTACACCCTGAGCATAGCTCCTCGAAGAGGATGGGAGTCACGCCCTTGGCGTAGGCTAAAGCGTGCTCTCTACAGACCTCGGCGCACCTACCGCAAGCCTTACACGTTGAGGGGTCTATCACGGGCTTGAATATCCTAACCTCCTCGGTGTGTCTCATTCTAGCCCTTAGCAGGGCTGTGGTGGAGGGGCCGTCTACGTCGGCGTCCACGAGCAACACTTTGAACTCGGAGCTGAGCGCCGCCGCTAGATTGACCGCCACCACGGTCTTGCCCGTGCCTCCCTTACCTCCAGTGACTGCCAGCTTGAACGTCATAGCCTGGCGAGCTCCTCCTCAACCCTATCGGCGAGAAGCGTAAGAGCGTAGCTTATCTTAGACTTAGGGTTGAGCTCTACGGGCGTCTTCATCTCGGCTAGGGCCCTAACCGCCTCGTAGTCTACGGGCAGCTCGGCGAGGAGGGGTATCTTTAGCTCTAGGAGGGCCCATTCCTCCATCTGCCTAGCATACTCGCCGGATAGGTCGGCCTTATTAAGGACTAGCCCCACGGGGGTGTTGAAGTGCCTAGCCACCTCAACAAGCCTCATAAGGTTGCGCCGCGAGGTGGGTGTCGGCTCAGCAACCGCCACGACGTAGCTAGCCCCCGATAGCGACGCTATCACCGGGCAGCCTATTCCAGGCGCCGCGTCGACTATTACCAGCTCGGCTCCCTCAGCCTCAGCTCTCTTTCTAGCCATCTCCTTAGCCGCCGACACCAGCTTACCTGAGTTATGCTCCCCTGCCTTGAGCCTCCCAGTGATCACGGTGAAGCCGTGCTTAGTGCGCTGAGCGGTCAACATGCCTGTCACGTAGGGCTCCACCTTAACCGCGCCCTTAGGGCACACTAGGGTGCAGACGCCGCAGCCCTCGCATAGATAGGTGTACACCTTGGCCTTCCCGCCCTCAACCACCATCGCCCCGTAGGGGCATGCGTTAACGCATGCCCCGCAGCCATCGCATAGCTCGCTGTCTACCCTAGCCTTCTCCGAGGCCTCTATGGCCCTTTCCTCCAGCAGCTCCCCGCCGCCTAAAGCCAAAAGAAGGTCTGGGGCGTCTACGTCAGCGTCCACCGCTATCAGCTTACGCCTAGAGTTCAGTAAATAGGCCAGCGACGAAGCTACCGTGGTTTTACCCGTACCTCCCTTGCCGCTAGCGATGACCAGCTCCTTCAAGACTACCTTCCCAGCACGTACCTATAGACTGCGTCCCTCACCTTAATCCCAGGCGGCACTGTTAAGGTCTGGATGCCGAACTGCATGGTGGCCTGAGAGGCCCAAGGGCCAAACCTACCGGCCAATATGATCTTCACGCCAAGGTTAGCCAGCGTCTGGACAGCGGCTATCCCAGCCCCGTGGGGAGCGTACATGGCCTGGTTGGGGATCACCTGTACCCCCTTAATCTCGCCGCCCTCAACGTCGACCACCGTGAACGTGGGACACCTACCAAACACCGGCGAGACCACGTCGTCGAGCCCGCCCTGTCCCTGGCTAGCTACGGCTACCCTTAAACGTCCG
>CAZVDL010000026.1:0-17691 GCA_964626365.1 uncultured Nitrososphaerota archaeon | reverse complement strand
AACTGCTGTTCTGCTTTGATACAGGGTGTATACTACTATAGAGGGGTCGGGGATGATGCCGACATACCTGGACTGCTATATCCTAACTTTGGAGGCTACAGGGTAGACGATATAGAGTTCGTGGCGGCCTTCGACGTAAACGCTGAGAAGGTGGGTAAAGACTTATCCGAGGCCATATTCGCCTTCCCCAACAACACTAGGAGGTTCGCTGAGGTACCTAAGCTCGGCGTCACGGTGATGAAGGGCCCAGTGATGGACGGCATCGGCAAGTACCTAAAGGATTTCATAAAGATATCCGATGAACCACCGGTCGACGTGGCGCAGGTACTCAAGGATGTTAAGGCTGACATGCTAATAAACTACCTGCCCGTGGGCTCCGAGGAAGCCGTCAGGTGGTATGCTCAGCAAGCTCTCGAAGCTGGATGTGCCTTCGTTAACTGTATGCCGGTCTTCATAGCCTCAGACCCAGCCTGGGCCAAGAGGTTCGAGGATAAGAGGATACCCGTAGCTGGAGACGATATCCAGAGCCAGCTTGGAGCCACGGTGCTGCACAAGACCATAGTCAAGCTACTCGAGGAGCGGGGAGTCAGGATCGAAGAAACCTACCAGCTCAACGTAGGAGGCGACACCGACTTCCTGAACATGCTCGAGCGCGAAAGGCTGGCCTCTAAGGAAGTAAGCAAGACCATGGCCGTCCAGATGATGTCAAGCCACGAGTTCCCAGTCAAAATAGGGCCCAGCGATTACATACCCTTCCTAGAGAACAGGAAGATTTGCTACATTTGGATCAGAGGCAAGTACTTCGGCGACACGCCGCTAACGCTCGACGTCAAGCTATCGGTGTGGGATGCACCTAACTCTGCTGGCGTTGTAATCGACGTTATAAGGGCTGTAAAGCTAGCCCTCGATAGAGGCATAGGTGGACCGTTAATCAGCATCTCAGCGTGGGCATTTAAGCATCCACCCGTGCATGCTCCAGCATCAGTAGCTAGACAGTGGGTCGAGGAGTTCATCAAGGGAGTCAGAGAGCGTTAAGAGTTACTCAGCCAACGGTCCCTCCACTACTACACCAACACCCTTAACTATTTTGAATTTATAGAGCACGGGATCTACAGCCGTCCACCTCATTTTTCTAACACACAAGGTCCTGTATACTTGGGTGCTTTTCCTTAATAGTCCGAGCGTTATGATACCCGAAGCGAGGAACTCCTCTACTCCAAACCTGCTTAAAGCATTAGAGCCAGTGGGTATTTCTGACACTATCAGCGTCGTGCATCCTAGCTGCTGCTCGATAGCTAATACTAGCTCCCTGATGTACTCCCTCGTGAAAGGTATGTCCTCCTCCTTAGTGAGGAGAGGTGCTATAGGGTCTATTACTAGCCTTGTGGCGCCTATACGCTCCATCTCTCTCTTAATCCCTGTGATCACGGAGCCGACTGCAGCCTCTATGTATTTCTTCTTAAACTTCTCAGCAAAACCTGGGACTATCTGCATTATTGAGATAGCTCCCATCTCTACATACCTACTGAGGTCCCAGCCGAAGCTCTCAGCTCCCTTAATGATGTTCTCCTTATCCTCGTCTATAGCCATGTAGATTCCTCTCTCGCCCAGCTTGACTCCATGTAATAGGAATTGAAGGGACAGTATAGTCTTGCCCGTACCTGTCTCGCCAGCGACTAAATGGGTCCTTCCTTTTAAGAGGCCTCCCTCGATGATCTCGTCAAGCCCAGGAATCCCTGTAGGCACCCTGTCTATGGGAGACACTTACACCCCCTCTAACCTAACCTCCTTCTGTCTAACTCCCCGGGTAGCCCAAAGCTCTCTCCTTAAGAGGTCCCTTATGGCTATCCTTATAGCTTCGCTCCTAGAGGGGAAGAGACCAGCCTCGACTAGCTTATTGAGCTCTTCAAGGTAAGCCTTAGGAACCTTAACGGTTATGACCCTCAACTTTTACCCTCCGTGACGCCACCATAAAGATCCTCAAGTTAAGAGTTTATAAAGATTGGGGTCTACGTAAAGCGCTGATGTGAGCTCCTTAGCCTACTCGAACAACGTGGCCTTAGAACCTACGCTTAATGAAGAAGTCGGATAGTTCATCGAAGAACTCCACGGCTTCAGCCGTCAGCTTTGGTGTAGCTTCCCTTAAACGCTCCTTTGCCCTCTCTATGAGCTCCAGAGCTTTACGTTGAGCGTAGCTTAAGGCGCCAGTCTCCTCGATTATCCTTCTAGCTTCCTCAACCTCCTCCCTGCTTAGGTCGCTCTTCCCCAACATCACCCTCAACCTCTCCCTGTGCTTAGGATCTGCCTCCTCTAAGGCCTTAATCACTAGCAGCGTCATTTTACCCTCCCTTATATCGCTGCCCACCGGTTTGCCTATCTCCTCCTCCTCGCCGAAGAGCCCTATGATATCGTCCTGTATCTGGAAGCCCTGAGCCGATAGCACCGCGTACTCGCTTAAAGCCTTGAGCTGGCTCTGCGAGGCTTCACCTAGGGTAGCACCTATTAGGAGAGACTTTTCGAAGAGGGCTGCAGTCTTAAGCCTAACCATCTCTAAGTAGTCTTCCTCGCTGACCCTTCCAGCTATGGGCAGATACATGTCTAAAAGCATTCCATCGATGAGCTGCTCGTAGGCTTCTACGTATAGCTTCAGTGACTTGACAACGAGATCCTCTCTAAAGCCTGAGTTGACTAGGGACTTAAAGCCCATGTTAAAGAGAGAGTCCCCTCCAAGGATGCCTAGGCTAACCCCAAAGTGTTGAGGGTCCCCTGAAGCTCCTCTCCGGCTAAACCATTCTCTATACTTAGCGTGAAATGTCGGCCCTCCTCTTCGAAGCTCATCCCTGTCTATGATATCGTCGTGCACTAGGCTTGAGTTATGTAATAGCTCGACGCAGATTGAAGCCTTTACAATGGCCTCCTCGTCTTTCCCTCCGACTCCCCGATAAGCCATGATTAACGACACCGGTCTTAACCTCTTCCCTCCTCTCAACAGGTACTCCTTTAGGTTAAGGTAGTACTCTTCATGGAAGCCTCCTACTTTACCTCCCCTCGCGACCTCTCTATCTAAGAACTCCTTGAGGGCCTCCTCAACCTTAACGCTATAGCTAGCTAGAGCCTCCATGAGCATACGCCATCGCCGGGAAAACGATAAGCCTCAGCCCAGAAAAAAGCTATTGGGGCGCCTAGGTGAAGGTGGAGATCTACGGCTTAAAGCTTAAGGAGGACGTGAAGCCAGGCTTCAACCTAGCAAAGGCCATAGTGCAGGCGGCGGAAGACATCGGAGGACTGAAGGACGGAGACGTGGTGGTTGTTACCTCCAAGGTCGTGTCTAAGGCTGAAGGTAGGCTGGTCGACCTTAGCACAGTTAAACCCTCGCCCTTCGCCTTGAGGCTTTCAAAGCTACTTGATAAGCCTCCCGAGGTAGTTGAGCTAATACTGAACGAGTCCTCCTCCATTGTTAGGATGGGTAGAGGTACCATAGTGGTCGAGGACCTAAGAGGTATCATTAACGCGAATGCCGGGGTTGACGTCTCTAACGCGCCTCCAGGTCACGCTGCGTTGCTACCGCTTGACCCAGATGCCTCGGCGAAGAGACTCAGGGAGGAGATCTCTAGGTTGACTGGTAGGAACGTGGCTGTAGTTATCTCTGATACTCAGGGTAGACCTTTAAGGAGAGGACAGGTGGACGTGGCGATAGGCTGTTCCGGAATAAACCCTTTAAGGGATAGAAGGGGTGAAAGGGACCTTTACGGATACGTATTGAAGATAAAGGAGATAGCCATAGCCGACGAGATAGCGTCGGCTGCAGAGTTAGTGATAGGTCAAGCGGACGAGGCTACACCCATAGCCGTAATTAGGGGGGTACGCTTTGAGGAAGGCGAGGGCGCTAAGCAGCTGATAAGGCCCAGGGAGGAAGACCTTTTCCGGTAACTGCTCCTGCACACCACTCTCTACCAACCTGCCTGCATGAAGCTTTAAATGTCCTCTGATCCTTAGAGGCTTTACACGTCAAGGCGGAGGTAAGCGACATGAGCAAGGAGGCTGAGGCTGCAAAGAAGGAGAAGGCCGCCAGGCCCATAGGGGAGAACGTAGTGCTCGTAGGCAATAAGCCCACCATGAACTACGTCCTGGCCACGGTGATACAGTTCAACCAGGGGGCCGACAAGGTGACCATTAAGGCTAGGGGTAGAGCTATATCGAAGGCAGTGGACACCGCCCAAATAGTGCAGTTAAGGTTCCTACAGGACCAAGTCGAGGTCAAGGACGTCAAGATAGGGACTGAGCGCGTTGGCGAGTACGGTCAGGAGAGGAACGTGTCTACCATCGAGATAGTGTTGGCTAGGAAGTAGGCGGCCTTCAACTGTCACCTCTCCCTTTATTTATATAACCTTACCGATAGGTTAAGCTCCTCAGCTATCCTTGTAAGCTCTTCGACACGGTCCCCGTAGACTAGTACTAAGTGCCCTCCGGGAACATTCCTCAAGACCTCGCTAACTCCCTCTACCTTGACTTTAACTTGGGTTCTGCACATTCTCTCTAAGTTTAGTCTGCTCTCCACTATAGCGCCCTTAACTACGAATAGCTCGGCTAAGTCCTTGTTGAGGTTGAAGAGGGTTACAGGCTCCTTGCTGAGCTCAACGTCCAAGCTTACAGGGAGCCCGGACTCGAAGTGATCCTTGAACTCCACAGACCTCCCCATTGAGATAGGCGCAGTGCAGTGAGCTAGGATTATCTCACTACTACTCACGGCTGAGATGTTAGATATAAAGAACTTAGCTTTAAGGAGCTTGGTGGCAATTAAGGAGGCGGCCGTGGACTGCACTTCAGCCTCGCAGACGGCCACGTAGCCCTCATCGTTTAAAAGAGAATTTGCTAAGCAGGGCGTAGTTCTAAGTTCATGTAATAGGCTAAAGCAGTTGTAGAGGGCCCCATCATAGCCCTCCCTATCAAGTATACGTTTAGAGGCTAAATAGAGCCTAATTGGCTCCTTAACCCGCTCTTCAACACACCCCAGCTTCGTAGCTACCTTTAAAACCTGTTCATTTCTCACCCTCTTCATCTCCGCAGCCATCTCTTTAAGTTCCTCCTCTACCACCTTAACGCCAAGCTTTGAGTTTAAATCGTCAAACCCAGCCTCGTTGAGACCTAAGGTTGGTGCTCCTCCGAAGAGTGCTAGCTTAGACTTAAGTTGTTGTCTTCTCTCACTTGCTCTCCTAAGGTACTCGGCAATACCCTGGGCCCAGCTCTCTCCTTCGATGAAGGTGAGCCTTGGACATAGCTCCCTCCGTAACATCGCGGTGGTTTCGAGGGCTGAGGGAAGAGCGTTATGTTCGTGAAGAGCGACTAATACCAGCGGCTTGACACAGTCTTTCAAAGCCATCGCAGCTATCTTAGAGGTCCCTCCGGTCAAGATAATCCCTATCGTCCCCTTAACGCCGCTAACAATGGCACTCGTTGCTTGAGCAGCCACTCCTCTACTCGTTACCACCCTCACATCTTCGAACTTAAGGCCCGCCTCTCTAAGGCTACTTAGCGCTTCTTCAAGTCTCCTCCTCCACTCCCTCTCTGGGTGTAGAGGGGAGGCGAAGGCTAACACGTTGACTTTCAACTGAGGGAACCCCTAGACTGTTTTTAACGGGCTTAAGTTAAACTATCAAGCGGGGCTTAGCCTTGATACCCATCAACCGTCCGATGCTTGGAGACGAGGAATTAAGGGCCGTAGAGGAGGTCATAAAGTCAGGGAGGTTGACGGAGTGGAGACCTGCTGGAGGCCCCTTAACTAGGGAGTTCGAGAGGGCCTTCGCGTCGTATATCGGCGTGAAGCACGCTATAGCCGTAAACTCAGGTACCGCTGCTTTACATGCTGCGTTAATGGCGGCGGGGATCGGAGAGGGCGACGAGGTTATCGTGCCTTCTCTTACCTTCGTAGCCACCGCTAACGCTGTCCTGCTTGTGGGGGCTAGGCCAGTGATAGTGGATGTAGATTTGGAAACATATAATGTTAAGGTCGACGAGGTTAAGAGGGCCTTAACTGATAGGACCAAGGCCATAATCCCTGTACATCTCTACGGCTTAACAGCGGACATGGACCCTATCATGGAGGTGGCTGAAGAGGAGGGGTTAATAGTTATTGAGGATGCCGCTCAAGCCCATGGGGCTGAATATATGGGACGTAAAGCTGGTAGTCTAGGTCACATGGCCTGCTTTTCCTTCTACTCAACGAAAGTAATCACCACTGGCGAAGGGGGAATGATAACCACCAACGACGACGAGCTAGCGGAGAAGCTAAGATCCATTAGGACCCACGGGCAGAGGGAGGGCTACGATACCTACATGCTGGGACACAACTATAGGATGACGGAGCTTCAAGCAGCTATAGGAATAGCCCAGCTAAAGAAGATAAGCTACTTTTTAGAGGCTAGGAGGAGAAATGCCCGAATACTGTCGGAGACCCTAAGCGAGGTTGAAGGGGTTAGCTTACCCATAGAGCCACGTGGCTACAGGCACTGCTGGTATCTCTACACTGTGAGGGTGAGAGAGGAGCTACGGGACATGCTAGTGGAGAGGCTCAACGCTAAGGGGATAGGCGCTGCGGTGTACTATAGAATTCCTGTACACCGTACGCCTCTACATGAAAAGGTGGCTAGGAGAGTCGGGGATTTAAGGAACGCTGAGGTAGCTTCTAGGACAGTTCTTCAACTTCCAGTACATCCAGGGGTGAGTGAAGATCAGGCGGCGTACATAGGCAGAGTGTTCATTAAGTTATTGAGGGAGGAAGCGGGCGGTGAAGGTACATGTCAGCGAACTGATTAGACTAGTCCTACGTAGATACAAGCCTTTGAGGTTATCCTCGAGGATATGGAGGCCTGGGACAGACGCTCATGGTGTCATCGTTGAGGCCTTAAAGGGGAGGGTCTCTCAAGGAGACATAGTGGTGGTGTCTGAGAAGGCTTTAGCGGTCGCTAGGGGCCTAGTCTTTGATGAATCTTTAATTAAAGTCTCTCGTCTCGTAAGCTCTTTATGGTCCATGTGGATGAGGATGATTTGGGGCCGCCTCCTGGCGAGGCTCTGCTCGCTTAAACCTTGGACTACCAGGTGGCTTAGGAGCTATCCCGTTGATGAAGGAGGTAGGCATAAGCAGTTGGCTATGAGGCTGGGTGGGCCCTTAGAGGCCTTGAAGCCGTCGTCTGAGGCTGGGATTGACGGTAGTAATCTACCTGGGCACTTGGTGGCCCTGCCTATACCTAGGCCGGACCTAGAGGCCGAGGTAATAAGGCTTAAGATTAAACGCCACTTGGGCTTAGACGTAACGGTAGTGGTCTCTGACAGCGATAGGCTATATCTTCATCGAGGCTTAAACCTGGCCTTAGCTTCTCGGAAGGCTAAGGTTAAGAGGACTATTTATCTAGGCTTTCTAGCCTTTATCCTGGGCAGGGCCCTCAAATCTAGGTTTACGCCGTTAGCTACGCCTTTAGGGGTCTCAGGCACCTCCCCTCCCTTCTACGTGCTTTTAGGCATGGTTGAGCTCGCGGATAGGCTTAGGGGTTATGGAGCTGGCAGGACAGTCTTCGAGATGGCTGAAAGGTTCAATACAGACTTGGGCGGAGTAACGTGGGCTATGCTCGACTCCATAAAGCACTACCCAGTGGTATTGTTTAGGTCGCGCTCCTCGAGGGCTAAGCCTCCTAGCGCGGCTAACTCCTCTTAAGCGGGATGGTCATAAGCTCCACTTGCTCGATACCTTTAAGGGTCGATAACCTGCCAGTTAGCTCCTTAATGCGCTCGCCCTTACCCTTAATAACCAATATTTCAAGGCAGTTTTCCTCCTCCAAGTGCATGTGGACCTCCGTAGCTATCACGTCATCGAACTCGTGCTTAAGCTCGTTTAAGAGCTCCACGTTCACCTTCCCTTTAAGGTAGGTGAACATGAGGGTGGCTAGAAAGGATCCTTTAAGGTCTGAGAGCCATCTACGCTTAGATAAGAAGCTTCTTAACGAAGCTCTGACGACTTCAGACCTGCTAGCATATCCTTCATCCTTAACCATTTTATCCAGTTCGTAGAGTAGGTTGTCGGGCAAGGCCAAGCTTATAATGGCCACAGACCCTTCCTCCACTTAAGCGTCCCTTATCCCCTCGTCAGTAATAGCAAAGACCACTTCTCCTTCAGGAAGATACGGCGAGTCCACCAGCCTGGCTATTCTCTTCTCCCCCTTAGACTTCCTAAGGTAGACCCTAGCGCCGGGCGCGTGCGCTAAGATATGTCCTCCAACGGCCGCAGTGGGATCCCCGAAGAACATGTCAGGCCTGGCCATAACCTGGTTCGTTACTACCACGCACATCTCAAAGGCATCAGCCAGCTTAGCCAGCTCATGTAGGTGACGGTTTAGCTTCTGCTGCCTAGCTGCTAAGGCCTCTCTACCCGGGAACTCAGCTCTAAAGTGGCCAGTTACGCTATCTACGACTAGGAGCTTAATGTCCTGCTCTGGTATTAGCTCCTTGGCTTTCTCCACGAGCAGCATTTGATGGTCAGTGTTGTAGGCTCTAGCCACTATTATGTTTTTAAGTGCTTGCTGAGGGTCTATCCCTAGGGCCTTAGCCATGGATATTATTCTCTCCGGTCTGAACGTGCCCTCGGAGTCTATGTATAGGGCTTTGCCTTCGAGCCCGCCGGCACTAACTGGTAGCTGTACGTTGACGCATAGTTGATGGCAGATCTGGGTCTTACCTGTACCGAACTCTCCGTAAAACTCAGTTATTGTCTGGGTTTCTACACCGCCTCCTAGAAGCTTATCTAGGTTCTTGCTCCCAGTGGTTAGCTTAGCTACTTTAAGCCTCCTAGCGTAGACTTCATCTGCGGTCTTAAACCCTATATCGAGGGCCTCTCTTGCCGCTGCTATGATCTTCTGGGCGGCGGTCAAGGAGAGCCCTGTTACGGCGCTTAGCTCTTGGGGGGAGGCCACAGCTATGGATTCAAAGGTCCTATATCCGGCCTCCATTAGCTTCTCGGCTGTGGCGGGCCCAACCCCTGGTAGGTCTGTTAGGTCTCTAGGTTTAGCGTGCTTACTCAACTTTTACACCTTACCTTTCTCTCTAAAGCAGACTACGCCTCGGGTAGAGATAAACGCTTCCTCTTAGAACCTTAAGGAGCTAGATTCCAGCTTTCTTAGTTATCATCCACCTACGCCTACCTCGAAACCTAAAAAACTTACCTCTCTTCTCTATGGCTTTCATAGTTAGCAGCCTATTAAGCGCCTCAGACACGGTCTCGAGACTACTTCCAACCTTCACCGCTATGAAGCGCGCCGTAGCCCCTCTCCTCCTAGACCTGAGGAACTCTAAGATGCGCCCTTCAACGTCATTAACTTCCACATTCTTCACCTCCAAGGGGTTGATAGTTCTTTAACTGCTTTTAATGTCGACCACTTGAACTAAGTAATAATTAACTAGATCTTCTAGCGAGAACACCTAGAGATTAAAACATACTTCAGCCGCCATAAAACCCTTTCCACGCCCTCTTTACTATGCTATAACCCCTAGAAGTCCCTGAAGGCTCCCAGTGACGGGACTTGCTGTCTTTCAAATCATAAGAAGGTCGCAGCCCACTTAAGCTCGTTAATAAACCTTAAACCTGTCAACAGTGTTAAGCAACTCCACGAGCGCGGACTCAATCATGGAGGCTGGGGCGTCTAGGAGCCCTATTAGCCCATCCTTTACGGCGATTAAGCCTTGACTGTGTAGCGCTGCTAAGTCCTCCTCGAGGTCCTCCTTAGGCTTAACCTCATACTCTTCACATGCCAGTCTGTAGTCTTGCAAGACTTCCATGGGCGAGGCGTATGCTCTCTCCACCCTTTTAAAGTACCTTGCTATCGCTAATAGTAGCAGCCTTTGATGTAGGGTTAAAGCGTAGAGCTCCTCTCTTCTCACCTCAGGATGTATCTCGGCTTTAGCCTTCCTTACGTGTTCGAGGGACACTTGTTCGGCGCCTTCAAGGTCAGCGTATTTACCTGCCCTCCAGATAAGCTCTAGGGCGTACCTAGCGTCTCCCCACGGAGCCGCTAGGTCAGCCACCATGCTGACCACCTGCGAGCTAACAGCGTTAGGCTGGAAGGCCTCCTCCACCCTATCGCTAACTATGTCGTACAGCTCCGACGAGCTATACTTGTTGAAGCGGACTATGTCCGCTTTCAACGGGCTTTGAGCGGCGCTGTCAAGTAGGGAGAGGAAGGTGTCATCCCTAGAGATTAGTATCAGATGTAGCCTTCGAGCCCCCTTAAACTGCTCGTGTAGCCGCGTTAAGTCGTAGATTAAGTCTTTTCCCTGCCTAGTCACTAGATAATGTACTTCATCGAGGGTCAGTATTAGCTGCAGGTCATTCTGCTCGAGGCAATGCCATAGCGCCTTTAACAGGTCCACGTAGCTAAGCCCCCTCCTTGGGAAGGATGGTATTATGGCGGTTAAGACCGAGCCTAATACCTCCCTGCCATCCTTTAAGACCCTCGTGTTTACGTAGACATACCTCAGGTTAACCTTAGTTTTCCTCGCCTCCTCAGCCATGACCTCACCTAGCTTAAGCGCCACAGCCGTCTTACCAGTACCTGTAGGCCCTAACAACACAGCTTTGCAGGTTTTAGAGCCCGGACTGACGATGACGCTCCTAAACAGCGTTAAAAGGTATCTTAACTGGTCTTCTCGGTGCGGCAGTCTAGGCGGCACATAGTGTATGTCTAATTTGCCTTCATCCTTAAAGACCGAGGGCCTGAAGATAACCTCTCTTAAGTTCACACTCTCATCTTGTTAGGGAGGCCTTTTAAGGGGTTTATCCTAACTGCTTAATTAATCGCTTATATAGGTTTCATTGAAGTTCTCCTCTACGTACAGGGCGCTATGTGGCCAGTCAGCTGGTATAAGTCAGTGTTGTTGCTATTGGACTCAGAGTCCATTTCCATAGACCCCTTATCCCATGAGGGGGGAGGCGACTTAGTGCTAATTTCACATGCCCACGGAGACCACCTGGCTGGCTTTAAGTCTAAAGGGGTAAAGCTGTGTACGCCCGAGACGGTTAGGCTCTACACCACCTACTACAAGGGCTTCGTTAGCCAGGACGTGGTTCTCTCTAGGTTCTTTAGGGACGACGAGGTGGCTATACAGCTCCATAGCTCTGGTCACATATTGGGCTCAGCCCAGTTCCATCTTCAACACAGGGAATATGGATCCTTGGTGTACACGGGAGACCTGAACCTTGAGGGCACGATCATTAATGGCCCCGGCGAGAGGCTGGAGTGTGATGAAATAGTGATAGACGCTACCTTCGGTCATCCACATCTCCGTTTTCCTTCAAGGGACAGGCTCTACGATGAGATCTCAAGTTGGGTTAGAGAAGTTGTAAAGGAGGGTGGCACCGCGGTCCTATATGCTCATCCTATAGGCAAGGCTCAGGAGCTAGTTAAGTTGATCAATGAATATTTGGGCTTAGACCCCTTAGTCGATAATAGGATAGCCCTAGTTAATAAGATCTACGAGGAGGCTGGCGTGAAGCTAAGCTACTTACCGTTAAGCCATAGAGAGGCCATCGACTCGCTTAGGAAGGGAGGCTGTGCTCTAATCACCTCCCTGAGGGTTAGGCCCAAGGCTATAAGCGCTGCTAAGCCCTCCTCGGCCATAGTCACTGGCTGGGCAACGGTGTTTAGCTACGTCCTCTTCGATAAAGCCTTCCCATTAAGCGCCCACTCCAGCTTCCCCTTACTCTTGGAGTACGTGAAGTCTTCAGGAGCTAAGACTATCTATACGGTGGGTTATTACGCCGAGGAGATGTCCAAGTACTTAAGAAAGCAGGGCTTCAACTCGCAGCCTCTAGCTAGGCTAAGAAAATAAGGTGATGGGTCTTCTAGAGACCCTTGTAGATCTTCTTAGCGGCCTCTACGGCCTCCTTATGGTATATCTTATAGGGGCCTAGGCTGCCTCCGAAGTTGGCGGCGGTGACCATTTTCACTCCCTTGACCTCGCAGGCGGCCAATACACCTACGCCCTGAGCCACCTTCACTAGGTTTGAGTTAAGCCCGTTTATCACGATCTCGAGCACGCTGTTGACTCCTGGAGGGACCTTGCTGTCAGGGACTTTATCTCTGATGGTTGGGCAGTATAGGTGGTTCGTCGAAGCTGGGAGCTTAGGGTACTTAAGCGACCCCACCTTTGAGCCGCTTCTAACTATTCCTCCTGGGAAGGGTAGGATGACGCCTCTACAGTACTTCTTAATGGCCTCCACTGCTCTAGTGGCAGCCTCAAGCGTGCAGTCCTCGTCCTCGCCGAGCACCAATAGGTTTCCTCCGGCGACTCCTTTAACTACGCCTAGTGTGTCCTCGACATAGAACCAGCCTTGCATCACCGGGATCTTATAGACCTTCCTACCTCCCAGCTCCTCTATGCTTTCAAAGCCGTCTCCGAACTTACCCACAGCGCTGCCGATGTGCATCTTCCTCTTGACCTTAGGTAGCCCGTCGAAGGCCCTAGCGGTGGGGCAGGTCAAAATGCACTGTCCAAGCCTAGCTAAGACCTGAAACTTTAGCTCGGGCACTGAGCGATGATATATGTGTATTAAGACACCAGGCCTACCGTCAGGTGTTTCGCTTGGAGGTACGAGCCTCTCCACACCCGCCTCAGCTGGGGACATTATAATGGAGCTTGCGAAGCCGGTGGCTACTTGAGCAGCAGTTAAGGCCCACTTCTCATCCTTAGCGGTTATCAGGATCCTGGTGCCCACCATGGGGAACGCTTCGGCGAAGGTATCCTCGACGTCTACCTCGTTCACCTTGAAGAAGGACACCGCTCAACACCTCCAGATATTAAGGCCGGAGTAGAGGTGTCTTTACAGGGTATAAAAGCGCTGTGCTTAAAGGTTGAGGCGGTTAATCGAGGCAGCGTGGATCCTTCTAGCTTGATTTAGCGGAGGAAAGGATAAGTGGATCCCTCCTCAACCACTCGCTTAAGGTGTGTGTTCTCATTGGCTAACTGGAAGGCGATCCACGAAGAGACCTTAAAGCTGATAGACGACCTAGCTTCTAAGAGACAGAGGGATAGGCTGGACCTATTGAACCTTATGAACCTCTCGCTCTACGCCATGGCTAGGAGCCTAATCGGGTGGTATCAGCGCCTCGAGAACCCTGAGGTACTGTCAAGCTTAAGTGACGAGGAACTTAGGGAGCTGGCTGATAAGATTAGCCGCATAGCCAAGGAGTTCGTTAAGTATGACATTAGAACCACCAAGCGCTACTCCAAGAGGGGCATTAAGAGTGACGACCTCAAGACCTTCGAGGATCTATACTCGCACGACGTGCTTGAGCTGCTCTTTGAGGAGGAAGAGGAGGAGTATTGACTTAGTAGATGTAGTTGTAGAACTTAGATGGCTGCTCTCCCTTACCAGCTTTTATTCTATCGACCAGCTCCATTAACCTCTCAGCTTCCTCTCTTAGCTCCTCTAGGTTGAAGTCGAGGCCTGATATCCTCCTGAGGGCCTCCAGCGTTAGGTAGGCTGTCTTAAGGTCAGGGGACTTTAACTGGCTTAGGGTTGAGTAGACGCTGAAGGGAACGTGTCCCCATAGGCTGACAGCCTCTAAGTCCCTCGAGCTGCATCTATGAATTAAGGCTGTGTAGACGCTACAGGGCCCCTCATAGTCTATTAACTCCATTCCAGCCTCTTCTACGACCCTTCTAAGCCTCGGCGTACTTATCACCGCTGAGACCTTGGGCTGGTCGAGGTAGTCTATGAGCCCTCCTAGGGTGTATACCCCTGACACCCTTGCTGCGTCGACCACCTCCATCACCTTCTCCAGGTAAGCCTCCCAGTTAATGTTAGGTTCCTCCCCCCTCATCACCAGCAGGTTGGCTCTACGTGATGCGTAGAGCTCAAGCGAGGGGTACCTGACCTCCTCGACTATGCCCTCCTTTATCGTGGTCGTAGGCCTAGACGCCACGTATACGTAGAACTCCCCTTCAAGCCTCCCCAGTTTTTCGGCCTCGGTCTGTCTGATGAGGTAGTTTGCTGAGAAGCTAGCTACGCCTGCCGCGTCTGTGTAGCCCGAGAGGCCTATCACTAATAGGGCCCCCTTAAAGTCCCCTAGCTTGCTCAGTTCCAACGATTAACCCTCCTCTAGGCTCTCCCCCCTAATAGGCCTCAGGTAGTCCTCGGCTTTTAGCCCGTATTCGGCCACTAATTTATGCAACAACCTGGTGTACACGGCCTTAACTACCCCTCCATGTACCTTTGTGTAGGAGTCTGCCTTAACCACGTGTATAGGTACGCCGGTGACGGGATCTGCGGTCCTGGCCACTGTGGATAGAACTAAGCCCAAGTCACACCAGTCAGGCAATTCTATTCTTACAGGCTCTCGGTTGGCTGTGGTCTTCACGTAGGAGACCATGATCCTTGGCGGCTTAAACCCCACCCTCCTAAATAGACCTTCAACCCTTCTAACCCAGCCCTCCTCGATAGGCCTAGGCTCCGTAGCCTCTCCCTCCTCTAAGTCTAAGAGGGCTACGTCGCGGTGAACACCGTCAAAGAGCTTACCCCTAGCCCTCTTAACCACACCCGCCACGTTGACGCCCAGTCCCTCAGCCAACTTCATGAACCTAGCCTGTTCGGCTACGCAAGCCTCAACTTCCGCTCGACCAGCCTCGCTCCTTAGCAGGGAGGGGTGTGGGAGGAGTCCTCCATCGATCAATACCACTTCAGGCTTCTTAGCCAAGCAGGCCTTCGTGGAGGCCCTGAACATTAACCGTCTCTCTAAGGCCTCAGCGGTCCATGTAGCCGGCTCGTCTAGGTCCTCAAACCTTACCTCAGCCTCTACCACAGGCTCCCTATCCTCTATGAGGTCTAGAGGCGACGTGTAGGCCACGGCGGCGGCTACTATCAATGCGCCTCCACACAGTTCCTTGACCTGGAAGCCTCCGTCGACGCCCGTGATCACCTTAGCGGCCTCGCCGTTAAGCTTGAAGGCTGGAGGCCTTAACTTAACGGGCTTTAACCTAACCCCCCTTATAGCCTCAATCAAGCTGCTAACGACGTGTGGGTGAGGCTTAGGTAGATAGTCCTCAAGCGTCAGTTCATCCAAGTCTCCCATCTACTTCACAGCCCCCTTAGCTCTCAGCGCCTTCTTTATGGCCTCAACCACCTCGTCTATCTCTCCACGGTCGACGTCGATTAAGGCTAGCCCCTCAAGGTTCGTTAAACCTTGGACGACGGGGCCAGCTATGCCCACGACGGGCGGCTTAGCTTTAGCGAGCAGCTCCCTTAGATCCTCAACTTTGCTTGCGGCCAGCACCTTGATTATATGCTCGTCCTCGAGTACCTCGGACTTAAAGCCCTCAATCAGCACCACGTCGACCTCGCCCTCAACTATGTTAAGTACCTCCTTAAGCCCAGCCTTAACGCCCCTCCTTATCAAGGCCACCTCGCTCTCTGAAACTGCAACCACAAGGGAGGCCCCAGCCTTAGCGTATCTCCATGTATCCTTCCCCGGCCGGTCGATGGTTTCAACGTGGTGAACGTGTTTAGCGGCGGCCACTTTAAGCCCAAGCGAGGTTAGACGCTGAATAAGCAGCTCTATTACCCTAGTCTTATACGAGTCCTTAGGGCCTACCACAGCCACGACCACGGCCATATCCATCCGCTCATAGGTCCTTCCTATCGACGCCCAGCTCCCTATAAACCCCTAGCGCCTCTTTCATCAGGTGGTCAGCTTTTACTCCTCCCTCCTCGAGACACCTATACGCGTCAATGAGTGCTCTGGCTCTTAGTAGGCGTAGACCTAGGCTGTCATAGAGCTCTGCCTCCCTCCTATACCATGTAGCCGCCTCAATCAGCTCCGAGCTGCTCTTAGCTAGAACTCTCCTCAATAGCGCCGACCAAAATAGAACCCCTCCATCATCGACCACGCTGGCTCTACGTTGAGCTACAGCCTCCTCGACTAACTTAGCTACTTCTTGTAGCTCCATGGGATGTCTTAGCCTTACGCTATCAAGCTCCCCGCTGAGCTTTAGGGGTCTCCGCGACTCCAGGTCGGATGGCTTATTAATGTTCACGAAGGTATCTAAGTCGGGGTCCACTTTCCTTATCTCTCTGACCGACAGGAACTCGACTTCAAGTCCAGCTCTAACTAAGTCATCTGGCCTCGTCCTACCGAGCTTACCGAGGAGGTCTCCAACCCTTAGAGCTGGCTCGCGCTTATAGGCAGCTATAAGCGGTTCGTGGAAACCGTTAGGCCATAGGGGCACCACCCCTTCAACGCCCTCCTCGAGTTTCCTAAGCAGCTCGTTTAAAGCAGCCCCCTTAATGAAGGGGACGTCGCAAGGAGTGATGAGACAGCTCTCAGCTCTAAGCTTCCTAAGCCCAGTCCTTATCCCTGTGAGAGGCCCCCTCGGCCCCTCCTCATCCACTACTATTCTCACGTCGCTTAAAGCTGGCGCGAATCGTTGAGCTCTCTCCCAACTATCCACTACTACAATAACCTCGTCCACGACCTCCTTAACCGCTTCTAGGACCCTAACCACCATGGGCTTGCCCTCAATCTTAAAGAGCGCCTTATCGCCGCGTCCACCAGCTACCTTAAATCTCCTTCCCTCTCCTCCTGCTAAGACCGCGGCTCCTCTCGTACCCATCCTCCCTAACACCCTCAGCTTAAGAATGCATTTATACGCCTAATCACCTCACCTGTAGGGGGTTTGCGATATGGCTGAGAAGGCGGGAGTGGTTAAGGTAGGTGTAGTTAAGCTCGGCTGCGTGGGCACTGCCCCCCTGCTCGAGTACCTGCTTGACGAGAGGGCCGACAGGAATGACATAGACGTCAGGATAGTGTCGTGCGGAGCAAAGATGGATCCAGAGAAGGCTGAGGAGGTTGCTAAGAAGCTACTAGACTTTAAGCCTCACTTCGCCATCGTGGTTAGCCCTAACGCCGCTCTACCAGGCCCCACTAAGGCTAGGGAGGTCCTCAAGGAGGCGGGGCTACCAGTAGTGGTTCTATCTGACGCTCCAGCTAAGAAGGCCCTAGGCGACCTAGAATCTAAGGGCTTCGGGGCGATCATAGTTGAGGCCGACGCGATGCTAGGTGCTAGGAGGGAGTTCTTGGACCCCGTCGAGATGGCCTGCTTCAACTCCGACATCATAAAGGTGCTGGCGACTACCGGCGTCTACAACATACTGGTGGAGTACTTCGATAAGGTGATCTCGGCATTCAAGGAAGGGAAGACTCCTGAGCTGCCAAGGATAGTTGTAGACAAGGAGACTGCAGCGGCCGCCACTGGGTATAGTAACCCCTACGCCAAGGCTAAAGCCATGGCCGCCTTTGAGACAGCCCGCCGCGTAGCTGACCTTACCACTGAGGCCTGCTTCAAGATTCAGGAATGGGAGCGCTACACGATGATAGCCGCCGCGGCTCACGAGATGTTAAGGAACGCTGCCAGGTTGGCAGACGAGGCCAGGGAGATTGAGAAGTACGGCGACACCTTAGTGAGGAAGCCTCACGCACGCGACGGCACCATTATGACGAAGACCAAGTTGATGGAGAAGCCTGCTAAGAAAGCCTAGACCCTCCTCCACATTTTTATGTAGCCTCTCTCACTTGGCCCTCGCTTTTTGAGCGTGGATTCCGTCTGAAAATAGCGGCATTGAGGGACCTGCCTCTTAGCGAGGGCTACGCGCCA
>CAZVDL010000025.1:0-17991 GCA_964626365.1 uncultured Nitrososphaerota archaeon | reverse complement strand
TGCTAGCTGCGGCGGCTTGAGCCACGGACTCCGAGATATCAATGGGGCCCGTGGCGCCGCCGCAGAGGTATATCCCCTCGACGGTGGCTTCGAGGGGAGCGTTTACAGGGTCCTTCTCCTTGAAGAAGCCATATTCGTCGAGCTCAACCTTCAATATCTTAGCCAGCCTGGCGTTGCGGCTACTAGGTAATAAGGCTGTGCATAGTACCAATATATCGACGTCAAGCTCCTCCACGACTCCCTTCTCCACGTTCTCGTAGGTCACCTTTAACATCCCAGTGGAGGGATCCTCGTAGACCTCAGCCGGCCTAGCTTTTACGTACTTGACCCCTAGGTCCCTAGCCTTCCTGTAGAAATCGTGGAAGCCCTTCCCGTAGGTCCTTAGGTCCATGTAGAGCACGTAGGTGTCTATGGATGGGTCGTGCTCCTTGGTTATGATGGCCTGCTTGGTGGCTACCATACAGCATACCTTGGAGCAGTAGGGCACGCCAGGCTTAGCTTTAGGGTCTACGCGACTGCCGACACATTGGACCCAAGCCACCCTACGCGGGTGCTTACCGTCGCTGGGCCTAACTATCTCGCCTAGCGTCGGCCCGCCAGCGTTCATTAACCTCTCGTACTGGAAGTGGGTGAGCACGTTGGGGTAGACGCCGTAACCGTAGGTGCCCACGGGGGGCTCCATGGGCTCGAGCCCGGTGGCCACTATAATGCTCGAGACCTCAACGTCGATCAGCTTCTCCCTCTGCCATAACATCACGGCGTCAGCCCCCTCCTCCTTACAGGCCTTGACGCACAGCGCTATGGGGCACTCACGGCACTGGCTACAGTCGACGACACAGCCTCCTACGCAGGCGCCCTTGTCCCTCATCTTGCCGTAGCGGCACCTGGGGTCTATGAGATACACGTTGGGTACGGCCTGAGGGAAGGGAACGTATATGAGCTTACGCTTGCCGCCTATCTTCCAGTCCACCTCGTCGGGGACGGTCACTGGGCATACTTCAACGCACTTGCCGCAGCCCTTACACTTCTCCTCGTCTATGAAGCGGGGCTTCTTAACGAGCCTAACCTTGAACTTGTCGCCGGCCCTATCGACCCTCCTAACCTCCGTGTAGGTTAGGAGCTTAATGTTGGGGTGTCGCTGAACCTCATACATCTTAGGGGCTTCTATGCATATGGAGCAGTCGTTAGTGGGGAAGGTCTTATCGAGCCTAGCCATTAACCCCCCTATGCTGGGGGAGTCGTCGACTAGGTACACCTGAATGCCGTACTCAGCTAGGTTGAGGGCAGCTTCTATCCCAGCTATCCCCCCACCTATCACGAGTACGGAGCCAGGCATGGATCCAGCCTCACCAGCTTAATACGTGTTGACGTTGTAAGGATTGTCCTCCCTTATTTATGGATTGCGCAGCCGCTTTTAAAACCTCTTAATACAAGGGTATAAGGAAAATTTAGAGTATGAGGATAGGTAGGTAGAGGTTAGAGGGGCTCGGCCCAAGGTCGAGGGCCTTAACTCGGGCCTGTCAAGTGCGTGGAGGCCTGAGGTTAAGCAAGGCAATCCACCTAACTAGCCTAAGAGACCCTGTAAGGACTAACCAGGTAACTATATGGAAGACGGGGAGCCCTTAGAATACGCCTTCATAGGCCCCCCAGCAAACTATTTAAAACTTGTAGAACTGAGGGGGAGATGCCTGGAGGGGAGCGAATGCCTGAGGTTGGGAAATGGGACTACTCGCAGTACCCAGGGTACAAGATGTTCCCCAACCTCTTCAAGCCGATTAAGATAGGCAAGTTAACGATACCCAACCGCATCAAGTACGCCGCCACCGAGGACAACTTCAACACCCACGATGGCTTCATAACCGACAGGGACGTCGCCTACATGAGGGAGAGGGCCAAGGGTGTCGTGGGCGGCATATGCACCATGCAGGGAGTATTCATGGACCCGAAGGGCGAGGGCAAAGGCTACGTGGGCCAGGCTGCAGCCTGGGACGACAAGTTTATACCCGGGTTAAAGAGGATCGCTGACGCCATCCACGAGGAGGGCGCTATCGCTAACATACAGCTGATGCACTGCGGCAGGGTAGGAGGTGTTGAGATACCCTACTGCGTGGGGCCCTCAGCCATACCCCAGAGGCTTAGGATCTTCAGGCCCGTCGTTGAGATGAGCAAGGACGACATCAAGCTATGCATAAAGCAGCACGCTGAGGCCGCTAGGAGAGGCGTTGAGGCTGGCTTCGACATAGTCGAAATATCCGGTATCGTCGGCTACCTGATATCCAACTTCCTGTCCAAGTACACCAACAGGCGTACCGACGAGTATGGCGGTGACATTGAGAACAGGTGCAGGTTCATGGTGGAGATCATAGAGGCCGTCAGGGACGCCGTGGGCCCCGATGTGCCCATCATAATAAGGCTCTGCGCTCAGGAGCTACTCGACGACGTAGGAGGCAACACGCCGGAGGAGTGCATGGTCACCTACAAGATGGCCGAGAAGGCGGGCGTGGACTGCATAAGCGTGACTCAAGGCTGGCAGGAGTCAACGGTACCCGTCATAACTAGGGACGTGCCTCAAGGGTACTGGTTGTTCAACGCTAAGAGAGCTAAGGAGGCAGGCATCAAGGTGCCCATCTCCATGGCCTACAGGCTGTTCAAGCCCGAGATGGCCGACAAGGCCATCGCCGAGGGCATCATAGACATATGGGAGATGTGCAGGCCCATGATAGCTGACCCGCTGCTACCGAAGAAGGCCTTGGAGGGCAGGCTCGAGGACATAAGGCCGTGCATCGCCTGCAACCTATGCCTAGCCAGGCTCTTCAGAGATGCCCCTATGACCTGCGCCACCAACCCGCTCTGCGGCCACGAGTGGGACCCCGAGTGGCAGCTTAAGCCCGCTGAGACCAAGAAGAAGGTCATGATAATAGGCGGCGGGCCAGCAGGCCTCGAGTGCGCCGCGGCCGCCGCTCAGAGAGGACACGAGGTCCACGTCTACGATAAGCGCGACATCCTGGGCGGGCAGGTATTCTGGGCCTCGAAGGGTCCCTTCGGCGAGGACGAGCTCTACGGAGTCATAGAGTACCAGGTGACCCAGTGCAAGAAAGCCGGCGTCAACTTCCACCTAGGCGTAGAGGTCACTCCGAAGCTAATCGAGGAGGAGATGCCGGACGTAGTCGTCATAGCTACGGGCGCCCGCTTCACCATAGAGAAGGTGCCAGGCTGGGACAGGCCCAACGTGGTCTCAGCGGCCGACGTGCTCGAGGGCAAGGTGGAGACGGGCGAGCGCGTAGTGGTGTGGGGCGGTAAGGGTCCAGGCATAGTCACCGCGCTGTACCTAGCCAACAAGGGCAAGAAGGTCACCCTGGTCGCCAGGGAGAGGAAGGTAGGCAAGGACGTGAACCCGAGCTACGTGTGGAGATACATCATGAAGCTAGGGCAGCTCGGAGTCAAGGTCTACAGGAACGCCACCATAGAGGAGATAGGCGAGAAGGAGGTCATAATCAAGTTCATACCCTACGACCTAAGGCTACCCATCGCCGCGGACACCGTGGTCTACGCTGAGCGCGAACCTGTAACCGAGCTAATAGAGGCCGCTAAGTCAGTATGCTCGGAGGTCTACGTGATAGGCGACGCCCTAATGCCTAGGAGGTTACACAACGCTATACATGATGGTTATAGGATAGGTATGAGGTTATAGGGGGTGAGGTAGATGGCGAGAGTGGATATTGAGGCTGAGTTTAGGAAGTTACTAAACAGGTTTGAGACGCTATGCTCCATAGTGAGGGCTACTTGGTATGAGTGGCGCCAGGCAGCCATGGAGTTCGCTAGGGAAGGCGTTAAGCCGCTCGACCTAGTGCTGAAGGCCTGGGAGATCGTAGGCCACGACACGGCGAAGAGCTACTTCCCAGTACTAGACAAGTCCAAGCCCACCTTCCTAGAGGACATAGCCAAGCTGATAGTGATGAGCTCCCAAGCCATGGGTGAGGATGCCAAGGTAATTAAGGGCGAGAAGCCCAACGAGGTCTACGTAAGGTGGGATAGCTGTCCATGGCCAGAGTTCGCCAGGCGCTACGGCGCACCCATGGAGGAGGACTTGCTAGGCTGCGATAAGTGGTTCCAGACTGTAATAGAGGACATCAACGCCCTCTTCAACACCAAGGTGAGGCTAGAGACCATCAAGGCCATACCTAAGGGAGACGGCATCTGTCTAAGGAGGCTCTGGATCGAGGAGTAGGGGGTGGCGTAGATGGTAGCCGAGGTCGATATGACCAAGTGCAAGTTCTGTGGAGCTTACGATAAGCCGATATGCGTGGACGCCTGCCCTACCGGGGCTATAACCATAAGGGAGGACCCCACCGGCAAGAAGGTCGTGGTAACCGAGTTCCTCTGCGAGGACTGCAATGAGTGTGGCTTCCGCTGCCCTGACAGGGCCATTAAGATAAAGGACCTTACCTTCTAAACCCTCCCTCGTTTTTCCTCGTTTTTAAATCCAGTTGAAGTACACCCTCTCGACGAACCTGAAGTTCTCAGCTACGTCCTCTCTGCCCACCACGATTTCTCCATGGCCGGGCAGCAGGTACCTTATCGGTAGCCTTGAGATCTCCCTGATGCTACGTTTTAAGAGCTCACCGTTGCCGCCGGGTAAGTCTACCCTGCCTACACCTCCCTCGAAGATCAAGTCGCCGCTGATCAACACCTCCTCGTCAGGCCAATAGATACAGACGCTTCCGGGCGTGTGGCCGGGGGTGTGGATGACCTTAAGCTTGACGCCGTCGAGGGATAGCTCCTCCGCTAAGTGGAAGTGCACGGTGATCTGATCAGGGTCTAAGCCCATCCACCTAAAGAGCAGCGCTCCCTCCCCACGAAGGTATTCCTCCTCCAGTGGATGCATAGCCACCTTGACCCTCCCCATGTCGACGAAGTCTACGTTGGCCTCGCAGTGGTCAGGGTGGCTGTGAGTGTTAATGATGAAATCTATGTCTCGGGGGGTGAAGCCGTCTGACTCCATGCTTCTTAAGAGCCAGCCTAAGAACTTCCTATGTCCTGGGTCTATTAGGACCCTGAGCCCCCCATCGATGATATACGCGTTGCAGTTGTTCTCCCATCCACGCCAAATGTAGCAGTAGAGCCCTTTTAACAGCTTCAACTAGGCCACCTCTAAGACGTGGCTACGTGAAAGAAAGCCCGGTTAATAAAAGCTTAGTCTCCGCGCCGCTGAGTACAAAGCGGTGGCCTAGTTGAGCTTGGTGGACGTGAAGGAAGACTTTTTCAAGGTACTTCACCCTAAGCTCACCGTGTTAATAGCCGCCTACTCCAAGGATAAAAGGCCCAACGTAATGGCGTGCTCCTGGATAACGCCAGCTAGCGAGGAGCCTCCTCTCATAGCCGCCTTCCTAGCTAGGACCAGCTACACCAGGCAGTTAATTTTGGAGTCCAAGTACTTCACGGTCAACGTGCCCACCCTAGACCTATTAAAGGCCGTGTGGGTAGCGGGTACGCGTAGCGGTAGAAGAGGGGATAAAATCAAGGCTATGGGCGTCGCGGTTAAGCCAGCTAAAAACGTGGACGCGCCTATAATAGATGGGTGCGCCGCCTACCTTGAATGTAAGCTCAACCAGGCTATAGAGGTAGGTGAATGTACAGCCCTGATAGGTGAGGTGGTAGAGGCCTACGCTAACCCGCAGCTCTTTCAAGCTGGAGCGTGGAGCGTAGAGAGAGCCAAGCTGCTATTACACCTCGGAGGAGCGCTGTTCACACTCCCCTCGGGGACGGTGAAGGCTAAGTGAGCAAGGTGATAGTCTTCAAGTCGCGTAACCTAGGCGCCGTTAAGGCTCAAGTCGACCCCTCTGAGAACCCCGTCACCGCCTCTAAGGTTTTGGAGGCCCTACCGCTTAGAGGCGTGGCTAGAAGGTGGGGGGATGAAGTGTACTTTAAGGTCCCCTTGAAGCTACCCCCCGAGAATGCGAGGGTAGAGGTTAAGAAAGGAGAAGTGGCGTACTGGCCTGAAGGAAGTTGTATATGCGTTTTCTTCGGTAGGACCCCCATCAGCCCCTCCGACGAGGACATTAGGGCCTATAGCCCAGTCAACGTCTTCGCTAGGATCGTAGGGGACCCCTCCGTGTTTAGTAAGGTGGAGGAAGGGGAAAGGATAGCCGTAGAGCTCTTAAAATAGCCCTGGGGCCTTCAAGCCCGACTTCCTCGCTAACTCTAAGAGCTCCCTAGCGTTATGCAGCATATCGTGGTTGTTGTTGAAGAACACGTAGGCCTTGGAGGGTGAGGACCTTACAATTTTCCCGAGGACTTCAGAGAGCTCATCTAACGTATACTCGTGGGTGTACCATGAGGTCCTACCGTGCATCCTAACGTACACCAGCCCCGAGGTGTTGATGATCGTGCTAGGCAGTTCAGGGGAGTCCACGGAAACCACCGTCACCTCGCGCTTAGCGCACCACTCAGACCATCTTTCATGGAACCAGTCAGGGTGTCTCCACTCAATAGCCAGCCTCGGCCCAAGCCCAGCCTCCTTAATGAAGAGCTCGAGCCTATCCACGAAGCTTGACGTGGGCCTAGCTGACGGTGGAAGCTGAAGTAGGTAGAAGTCTATTAGGTGGTCCAGAGGCTTGAAGAGTTCAAGGAAGCTAACCCACCTATCGTAGGCCTTGCCGGCCAGCTTATAGACGTGGGTGACAAGCCTATGTACCTTTACCGACCACCTCATGAAGCTGGGCGACCTACGCCTCCACCCCTCGACCTGCGCCTTGAACGGGTAGCGGTAGAAGCTTGCGTTAAGCTCGACGGCGTTGAGCCCTGAGTGGCTGGCGTACCATTCAAAGCCATCAGGGTTCCAGTCGTACACCCAGCCCGACGTGCCTACATAGAGCTCCGGAGGCATGCAACCACCGCTTGAAGGTTAGGTCAGTAGTTCCGGCGCCTCTCATCTATCAACAGGGGGGACCGATAAGGCCGGAACTCATCATCCCTAAGCTCAACTGGCCACAGACGCTTATAACCCCTACCACCTCGTACCTAGCCTGCGTATGCCGCTCGACGAGATTAGGACACACACCGCCCTGCATATTGTGAAGGGGGCGGTGGTGAAGGTGCTAGGCGCTAAGTGGACCGCCAGCGTATACGTCAGCGGCAAGCACGGTAGGCTAACCGTCCAGTTCGACCGTAAGCCCACTGAGGAGGAGGTGAGGATGATCGAGGAGCTCGCCAACAGGAAGGTGGAGGAGGACGTCCCCATTAAAGTCTACACTTTGCCTAGGGAGGAGGCTGAGCGTATGTTTGGGGACGAGATGTACGACCTTTTTCCCGTGCCTGAGCACGTTAAGGAGCTAAGCGTGGTGGTCATAGAGGACTGGAACGTGAACGCCTGTAACAAACAACATACCTCCACCACGGGACAGGTGGGTAGAGTTAAGCTGGGTAAGCCAAGGTTTAGGGCCTCCAAGAAGCTCCTCGAGATACCCTTCGACGTGGAGTAATCTGCCCGTTAGCCTCCAGGTTCAAGCTGTACTCGTGGCACTCCTTCCCTTCGAGGAGCCCCAATATCACGGGCTTAATGAGACTCCTCGCCTAGCAATTTGTTCCACTCGAGCGACATGTATTGTGGCTGACCAGTCCTTAAAGGCTTTAGTCATTTTCCTTGACACATAGATCTTAATGGCCCTCGCTAGCCTCCTTATGAAGACCCTTGCCGGAGGCCAAAGGTACCTGGAGTAGTCGTCTGCTAGCTCGACGAGCCACCTTAAGTTATGCTCCATTATCACCCTGTATAGCTCTAAATGGTATGGGCTTGCGTCCTCAATTAGCCTCATCGCTCTATGACCCTTAGACCCCGGTGGAGGGACATACAGTAAAGGAGCCATGAGGCTTTTGTAGGGTTTTAAGCGCTCTACTAACTCGACTGAGTCCATCACGTCGTTGTCTGTCTCCCCAGGCAGGTTAACTATAAGGGTGGCGCATGGAATCCAGTTGTTGTCTACGCTTATCGCGAAGGCCTGTTCGACTACCTCAGGCCAATCCTTAGGTTTGAAGGGGTAGGGCTTCATCTTCATGAGCCTCTCCATCAGTCTAGGACTACCCGTCTCAATCCCCGTCTGGAAGCCCATCCATCTCCTCTCCGTTAACTCTAAAATTTCGCTAATCTCCTCAACCAGCTTAGGGCTACTAGCTATTGATGACAGCGCTGCATGGCTTATCCCAACCTCCTCAACTTCAGGCATCCTAGAAACCTTAGTGAAGAGCTCAACGACCCTGTCGGGCCTAGGCTCGAGCGGGGTACCACCATACCTCAGTACGTCCTCGGCATGCAGGCACACCGCGCGTTTACCGCACTTAACGTTGACCTTCACGTCGGCGAGCACGTCCTCTATGGGCCTATGCCTAAGCCTCCTCATCGTCGGCAAGCAGAACTGGCAGCCTCTACCACACCCTCTTGAGACCTCTACCAGGCCTCCTATAGTTCCCCCTCTAAGCCTAGGTATCTTTGAGGGGTCGGGCATCTCTGAGGGCGACACCTTAACTATGCATGGGGTCTTCAGGGAGCCCTCCATTAGTTCCTTGAACACCCTCGGCGCTACTATTTCCCCTTCGCCGTCGATCACTACGTCTATCCCTAAGGCCCTCATCTCTCTGAGCCCTAGCTGCCATGCTCCAGGCCCACCTACCACTAGCTTAGCCCCCCTCCTACGGGCCTCTTGGATACACCTTGACGTGACGAGCTCCCTGAACTTCCACGCTGTCATAGGCTCCTCGTGGATCACTCCATAGGGCCCCGCCAAGGTGGATGATGATGGTCCGAGCCCGAGGGGATCGTTGGTCGATACCCCTATTACCTCGGTCTCAGGCCCTATAGCCTTGGGCAGGGCGTTAGGAGGGACTACGGCCACCTCGTCCTCAGCCACCACTCCTGACTCTATGAGCGCTGCCTCAACCCTCCTAAGTCCATGAGGAGCTAGTATAGCTCTACCTTCACCGTCTACGGGGACTGGCCTAGCTATGAAGTTAAACAGTATGATAGGGTGTAGTAGTGGGAAACCTCTACGAGGGGCGGTTGTCATGAAGCCTAGGAAGAGCCCCCCGAGATAGTCGCTCATCAACGTCCTATCGGCCGTCAACACTACCCTTAAGTTCATATCGGGCTCAGATATGTCAGAAGTCAGATATATTCTTATGGGATCAGCTACGTGATAGCTAGTTTACCACCGGCTCATCACGCCTGTAGACTAACCCCTCGCATATAGCGACGATGTTGCCCGCCGAGTCCTTAACCATCATCCGGTATAGCGCCGTAGCCTTACCGAGGCTTTCCTCGAAGGCCTCGGCTATAAGCTCCTCACCCGCCTTAACAGGCCTACGGTAGTTTATGTTGATGTTTAAGGCTAAGGCAACCCTGTTATGTGAGTTACTAGCCGCTGCGAAGGCAGCATCCGCCAGTGAGAGTATAAGGCCTCCGTGGGCGACGCCATGGAAGTTTAACATGTCGCCCGTCACCTTCAGGGACACCTTACTATACCCGCGCTTAAGCTCCAGCAGCTTAATGCCTAGCAGCCTGCAGTAAGGATCGCTGCTGAACTTTTCGTATAGCCGCTTTAACTCCTCGTCCTCAACCTCCATAGCCCTCTACCCTAAACTTGACCTGGCAGTGAGGGGGGTTAAAGGTTATGGTGGCCGTGGCGGAGGGGTTCATGACCTTAGCCCACGACGAGAAAATGACCTCGCATACCTTAGGGCACACCTTCTCTATTATCCATCCCCTGCCGACCCTATTGAGGTAGTCCCACCATGGACAGAACTCCACGTTAATTAGACCCTCCTCAGGTTTAAGGTCAACTCTCCAGCCCTCAATGTCGAAGAAGACCTTGGTCGACTTGACGATGGTGCCCAAGTCCCCCTCCAAGTTGAACCTCCTCTTAACCCGCTTAGCCATCACCGTCGCGAAGCGCTCCCACACCTTAAGATCCACCTCGATGGCCTCATCGAGCCCCCTCTTCTCCTCCACGGTGAGGAACCATATCCCGTCGACAGCGTAGTACGCCTCGCGTAGCCACTTCAATAGCTCCTCCTGGCTTAGCCCCAAGGATGACACCCGATACTCTAGAGGCTGAGAGCTTTTTTAGGGCTTGCTAGCTCACATAGGCCCAGGCTAGCCTTAGCGGCGGTGAGACCTCTGAGAGGTTTAGACCTCTCTCGGAGCTAGGCCTATGCGTGAAGCCGGCCCTGCCCACGGCGTCCACGGCGCTTAGGGCCTTAGCTGCTGGCAGTTTAACTTCGTTTATCGCTACGGGCTCCACCAGCTCTCCGCGCTTAACATACCAGGCGATGTCGGGTACTATTGAGACCACCCCTCCTCGAAGCTCGGCTTTAACCAGTCCCTCCACGTAGAAGCCTTCACCGGTCTCCTCGATCATCTCGTCGAGCGACCACGTGCCTCTATTCACGACTAGGTTGCTGGCCATGGATTTGGGGGCTGTGAAGACCCCTCTACCGTTACCTGTAGGCTCAACTCCTAGCTCAGCCGCCGTCCACCTCGTGTGTAGGAGATTTACCAGCCTGCCTCTATCAATCAGTGGTTTACGCCTCGCTTCGACGCCCTCGTCGTCGAAGGCGTAGCCTCCATAGCCACGGGGCAGGGTGGGATCGTCGTAGACCGTTAACTCCTCTGAACTCAGCCTCTTAGCTAAGCGGTAGCCGTATTCCAGCTGCACATCGGCCTCTAAGAGGTGGCCTATGGCCTCGTGTATGAAGGCGCAGGCCGCCTCGCCGGCCAGTATCACCTTGAAGCGTGAGCCCTTTAACAGCGGGTTTAACAGCTTAGCTCTGCGCTTAGCCTCGAGCCTCTTAACTAACCCTGAGACTAAGCTCCTTAACTCGTCCGCCCAGCCTGCAGGTTCAGGGCCGGACCAGCCCGTCGATGCTGAGGCCACTAAGCCCCCTTCGTCGGCTGCGCTCACCGATACGTCCACGAGGTCCCTAAGCTCGTAGCAGTTGACCCCGTCGCTCGACATCATGGCCCTTCCCACCCTATTCACGGTCACCACGGCCTCGAAGAACGCCGCCTTACCCTCAACCTCCTTGAAGAGCGAGGTTAGCTCAGCTGAGATACGCTCAGCTAACCTGAGCGGGTCCTCGCCCACGTAGGCGTAGCTGCCCTGCGCCGGTTTACGAGGAGCAAGCCTAAGCCTACGCTTAGCTGAGAGTTGAGCGTAGGACGCCGCCGTTAAGGCTGCCTTAACGAGGCGGGGGGATGGTTTAAGGCTCGAGGAGACCCCCCAACAACCTCCCTGGAGCACCCTCAACGAGTATAGCTTGGACTTAGATCTATTGAGCTCGGCTGAGTACCCCCTTATAGCGGACTCCACCGAGTATAGGTCGTAGGAGAAGAGCTCAGCGTAGCTAGCCCCTTGGCGTAGAGCCTGGTCTATGAGGACCGAGGACATTCAACAACGCGTTAGCGGCGCGGGTTTTAGGTGTGACGCTAAAGGGAGTACCATTCACCCGGCCTAGGTATCAACACTTCCGTGCCTGGACACGCTGAGGCCACAAGCTCCTTGAAGAGGTTGACGTCGCCTAGGAGGGCTTGACGCTCAAAGAGCTTATCGAAAGAGTGGGGCACCACCACTTTAGGCCTAGACCACTCGACGAGCTTTACAGCATCCCTCTCAAAGCCCCCAGCTACACATGGGAAGAGTACCTCAGGCTTAGCTCGCCTAGCCAGCTCCTCTAAACCCTCGAAGAAGACAGTCTCGCTAGGGTTCCACGCCCTTAAACCTCGACCGCCTGTTAATAGATAGCCTTGAAGGGGGCCCATTGGAACCTCAGAGGCGAACCTAAGCACCTCTTGAGGGAAACGCTCAGCGTACATCCTCCTCAACTCATCTCTGCTCGAGGGCGTGTAGGAGAAGTCGCCTATGAACCACCTAATCACGTCGAGCGGAGACATATGTTCGCCGCGGGTAGCCTCTATTTTAACCCCCTCGACCTCGACCACCTCGCCCTGATTGAGTGGTATAAGCCTAGCCTCGCTTACCCCAAGCTTAGCCTTAGCATAATCACAGAGCTCCCTTGAAGCCACGAGCTTAGCCTCCGTGCTCCTCAATAGCGAGGGGGCATCAACGAAGTGATCATAGTGGCCGTGGGTTACGAGCACCAGATCCAAGTCCTTGATCTCAGACGGCTTAAGAGGAGGCGGGTTGAAGGAGGCCCTCGACTCCAAGTAAGGGTCAAACAATATCCTTAGCCCTCCCGCCTCAAGGATGAAACAGGAAGTGCCTAGCCACATGAACCTCATGTCTCCCGCCACCAATAATTAGCCTAGATGTTGTTAAGCCTTATCTCGCAGCCAACCCCGTTTTCAACGTAGCCCTCAGCGAAGAGCTTAGCCAGCATAGACTTTGCAAGGGGGCTAGTACAGTGGCAAGGTGAGATCACAGCTACGCCGACCTCCCTCATGTAGGCCCAAGCGTCAAGCGCCTCTGAGGCGCTGCCTATGTGGAGGCCGCCGATCACGGCGTAGACGCTGTTGGTTGGAGAAGCTTTGATCGCGGCCTCCAAGGCCTCCTTGATACCTGGGTGCGTACAACCGGTCAACATCACTGTCTTCCCTTCAGCTTGGATCAGCAGCATCTGCTCGTCGATGGCCCCCCTTAACACGCCGGTGGCGTAGACACCTTCAGCTATTTGGGCGGGCTCCTCTAAGCATTCAGCCTCAAACCCCGACCTCACGAAGGCCAGTTTAAGCTTGGGGTCAGGCAGGTACACTTTGAGCTTAGGGTTGTAGGCTAGGAGGCCGTTTAAGGCTCCCACGTGGTCAGCGTGCATGTGGCTTATGAACACGGCCTCTAGCTCAGAGAGGTTGAGGGAGAGAGCCTCAGCGTTGCTCAAGAGAAGGTCGAAGGAGGGACCTACGTCGAACAGCATTTTGATCGAGGACAGGTCGACGAGTATGGATAAGCCCCACGCGGACCTCAAGCCGGGCTTAAGGGAGACGTTGTCGACCAATGTTAAGAGCCTAGGCTCCAAAGACCTCAGCCTCCCACCAACCTCACCTTCCCAGATTTGCCTTCAGCCTCAACCTCCACCACTAAGCCGTCCCTGAGGGCCTCGAGAGGGTCGAGCTCAAGTTTATCTACCGCCGGTATGCGCGCTAGGATAGCGCCGACGGCTATTACGGGGTCTGCCTCGCGGCATATTATGGCGGCTGGGGCCACGCCGTTGATGGATAGCTCATAGAGGGTCCAAGAGCCCACGGTAGACCCCTTGCCTCGAGGCAATACGAGCACCCTGTCCTTCAACGAGGCCCCTCGGAGAGGGTGGCCCTCCTCGATTACAACTCCTGTCTTAGGGTCCACCCCACCGAAGAAGGATAATGGCTCCCTCGACACTAGGACTGTGCCCCTAGCCTTACCCCTCGAGATGACCCGGCACCTAATCTCTATGGAAGTTCACCCCTCTAAAGCCAGCTTAACACATTCTTTGAGGCTCAACAGCACAACGTCCACTCCGTGAAGCGAGGAGCAATAGTGAGCTGCTTTAGTTGAGTTAGTAGCTAGGACCTCGACCCCCAGCTCCCTTAGAGGAGTGTGTACCACACAGCCACCAGTCAGCACGTGACCTCCAGCCGCCTCGATGACTTGGACGTATCCAGCTTCTTCGCCCAGCCTCCTCACGGCCTCGGAGGTGAACACCCATAGGTTTACGTCCTCCCTGACCCTGCGTCCATCGAGGAGCAGGGAAAGCCTCCTAAGCTCGTCGAGGCTACAGTGAGGACATCCTATCGCCACGCAGTCGACCTCCTCCCCCCGCACTGAGAGCTTATCTAGGGCGGCCTTAAGGTCGTCAGATGAAACCTCCAGCCTCTCTAACCCCTCAGCCCTCAGCGAGGAGGCCTCGGGAGTTAAGCCCTCAGCGTGGAAAAGAGCCATGGACCCGGAGGTGGCTGCGGAGGCCCCTAGGGACTTAAGCTCGTCGACTCCAGTCCACCTAGGGAGGCCCTCGATGAAGGGCACTCCATCGCCTACCATTTCACCGAGAGCATACCCTAAGAGGTAAAAGTCTAGGTCGTTGAGCATCGGGGCCTCGACTACCACCTTCACCGTCGGCTCTCGGTTCTCGTCTAGGTGATAGCCGTAGAGGGGGGTGCGCCCAACGAGGGCTGCAGCTAGCGCACCTACGCCGCCTTCCCTGTTGGTCCTAGCTCCGAGCACCGAGTTAGCGAAGACTATGGCTGAGGACTCCGCCCAGGAAATGTGGTCGCCGTAGCGGGGTAGGTTGCCTACGAAGTATGGATGGCAGGTAAAGCCGCCGGAGGCGCCCATGCTACGGTAGAGCGATATGATCTCGAGCTGCTTATCGACCAGCTGCTGCGGGAAACCGAGCTCCCTCCACTTGTTTAGTGGAATGGCGACTGGGTTTAGGGTTGAAGTCTGCCTTAAACGCGCGCCTCCGCTAACCAGCCTCCTCAGGAAGTCTATGCCGGCGTCGCCGCACGAGGTGTACGAGGTGCCAGAGATATGCGTGCTCCTTACCTCTACGAGGCGCTCGGCGCCGTAGATCTCGCCGAGAGCCACAAGGATCTCCATGGCTATCCTGAGGGGCTCTCCCCCTTCACCCTCGAGGAGAGCCTCCTCCTCTCTCGTGAGGTACAAGGCTGCGGCCCCACTAAGCCTTAAGGGCTGGCTAGAGCTAAGGTAGAGGGGTTTTAAACCTTGTTGACGAGAGATGAGGCCTTAGCCCTAGTTAAATCCAAGGTCCGAGACGAGAGGTACCTTAAACACATGCTGGCCGTGGAGGCCATTATGAGGAGGCTGGCCGAGCGCCTAGGCGGAGACCCTGAGCTATGGGGGCTCGTAGGGCTACTCCACGACATTGACTTCGAGGGGACCAAGGACGACCCCTCAAGACACGGGCTTGTAGCTGAGGAAATACTCAAGGGTCTAGTACCTGAGGAGGCGCTGAGGGCCATTAAGGCTCACAACTACGAGCACACCGGAGTAGAGCCCGCGAGCTTGATGGAAAAGGCCTTGATAGCCGCAGACGCGGTGTCAGGGCTTCTCGTAGCCTGCGCCCTCGTCATGCCTAACAAGAAGTTGGAGGAGGTAACGGTTAAGACCGTGGAGAAGAAGTTTAAGTCCAAGGACTTCGCTAGGGGCGTCGACCGAGGCAGGATAGAGCGCTGCAAGGAGCTGGGGCTTACGCGCGAGGAGTTCTTCGAGCTATCGTTAGAGGCGCTTAAGGCGGTGGCCTCGGAGCTGGGGCTTTAAGCAGCCGATTAAGCGTTATATAACCTTGCTCAGCTAGTCGTAGCGGTGCCTTCTATGGCTGAGGTCGAGGTTAAGTTCGGCATCGAGGGACCAAACTACCCCTGGGAGACCATAAGCGAGGTGGCGGTATTAGCTGAGCAGCTAGGGCTGGACAGCTACTGGATGCCCGACCACACCGTGGCTACGGGCGTTAGGCGCTGGGATGCCTTGGAGGCTTGGGGTACCCTCTGCGCCTTGGCCCTTAAGACCAAGACCATCAAGTTAGCCAGCGGCGTCAGCGACACTTACAGGTATCATCCAGCCGTGCTGGCCCAGAAGGCGACCACCTGCGATATCATCTCCGGCGGCAGGGCCATTCTAGGTATAGGGATAGGCGAGGCAATGAACCTGGTGCCCTACGGCATACCCTACGATAAGCCTGTGTCTAGGACTGAGGAGGCCCTGATAGTGATTAAGAGGCTGTGGACTGAGGACTTCGTGGACTTTGAGGGCACCTACTACAAGCTCAACAAGGCTTTCCTCCAGCCTAAGCCTATACAGAAGCCCCACGTACCGATATACATAGCGGCCAGCTCGCCTAGAACCATGGAGCTCGTGGGCAAGTACGGCGACGGCTGGCTGCCAGCTAACTTAACCGTGGAGCGCTATAAAGAGGGCGTCGAGAAGGTTAAGGAGGCCGCTAGGAAGGCCGGTAGGGACCCTGAGAAGATAGACATGGCCCACTTCATGTACGGCGTCATAGCCAAGGACCGAGAGGAGGCCAGAAAGAACGTAATGCTGCCGGCTAAGCTACTGCTCTTAACGAGGCCTAGGATCCTCGAGGCCATAGGCTACACGCCGCCAACCTACGACTTCGAGATGACGTTTAAGCTGGTGTTCCCGAGGGACGCCGAGGCCTGGCTGGCTAAAGCTAAGGAGCTACCCGACGAGGTAGTAGAGAAGTCGCCTATAGTGTTCGGGACGCCCGACGACTTCATTGAGCGCTTCGACAAGTACATCAAGGCTGGCTGCAAGCACTTCGTGATGAACTTCCAGGTGTCCCCCAAGATCCTTAAGGAAACCCTCCAGCTCTACGCCGAGAAGGTTGTGGCCTACTTTAAGCGCAAATAAAAAACTTCAAAATTTTTATGGTTTTTGTAGCTCGAAGCTGTACTTATCCTCGTCTACCTTTATGGGCACCAGCTTGAGCTCCATGCCTGGTTCCAGCTCGTCGGGGTTGATGGATTTACTCACCCTAGTGAACACCTTAACCCCCTCCTCACACTCGGCGACCGCTAGCACATAGGGTACGTCGGACTCGAAACCTGTAGGAGCGAAGTGTGCCACCGTGTACGTTATCAGCTTGCACTTCCCGCTGAGGGGGACCCACTCAAACTCGTCGCTAAAGCACTCAGGGCAGTCGGCCCTGGGAGGGAAGTATAGCTTGCCGCATTTCTTGCAGCGGGTAGCCATAACCTTGCCCTCCTCCAAGTACTTGACGAAGTCAGCTACCTTAGATTCACTGGTGTAGCTAACTTTCCCAAACCTCTCCAATCCCTTAGGCATGTGCGTTCACCTCCTGAATATTAACACGTTGGCGTATAGCCCAACCCCTCCCACGTTGTGTACTAGGCCGACCTCGGCTCCCTGTACTTGGATGCTCGGGTGTATCTTGTAGGCCTCTCCTCTTAGCTGGTAGATGATGGTCCTAACCTGTGAGCCGCCCGTAGCCCCTATCGGGTGACCCTTGGATAGCAGGCCTCCATCAGTGTTGACGGGTATCTTGCCTCCCACGTAGGTCTGCCCTTCCTGTATTAGCTTACCTCCCTCGCCTGGCTGACAGAAGCCGAGGTTCTCATAGGCCATGATCTCGGCTATGGTGAAGCAGTCGTGGACTTCAGCCACCTGTATGTCCTTGGGTTCGACGCCAGCCATCTTGTAGGCGTCCTTAGCCGCCTCTATGGCGCAGGTGAGCCCTGTGAAGAGGGTCCTGTTGGCCAGCGTCATGGTGTCTGAGGCTGAGCCCCAGCCCGCCACCCATACGGGGGTGTCGGTTATCTTCTTGGCCTTGTCCTCGCTGGCTAAGATCACGCAGGAGGCCCCATCAGCGTTGGCGCAGCAGTCCAATAGCTTTAGCGGGCTGGCTATAACCCTAGACTTCAACACGTCCTCCACCGTGACCTCCTTCCTGAACACGGCCTTGGGGTTTAGGGCGCCGTACTTGCTGTTTTTGACCCTGATCATGGCTAGCTGCTCCTCGGTGGTGCCGTAGGTCTTCATGTGGGCCCTGGCATACATGGCGTACTGGGCGGGCATCATGATGCCGAAGGGCGACTCCCAAATGATGTCGCCTCCCCTACCCATCCTCTCCTGGGCTTCAGCCGAGGTTAGCTCAGACATCTTCTGGAAGCCTATGACGGCCACCACGTCCTTTATCCCCGCCTTGATCATGCTAAAGGCCACTCCTACGCCCGTGGTGCTTGAGGCACAGATGGTCTCCACGAGGAACGTGGGTTTGGGCGTTAAGCCCAGGTACTCAGCTATGAGGCCTGAGGGGGTGCGCTGCTTATCGTATTCGGGGGCGGAGCAGACGATGGAGGCGTCTATCTCCTTGGGCGATAGGTTTAGGCCCTCCATGGCCTCCTTGAAGGCCTCGAAGCAAAGCTCCCTTATCGATACGCCGCAGCTCCTTGAGAAGGCGCTCTGCCCTACACCGACAACCGCTACCCTTCTCTCCAAGACTAACACCCCT
>CAZVDL010000024.1:0-19820 GCA_964626365.1 uncultured Nitrososphaerota archaeon | reverse complement strand
ACCCTAGCTAACGTGGACCCGGACTTCCTCAACGTCCTACTGGAGGACGTTGAGGTGGGCGAGGGTAGGAAGGTGCCCTTAGCGCTGGTCTCAGGGGGGTACGTGGCGGCCGTCTTCTTCACGGGCCTCAAACCGTTGAAGGACCTAGACCTAAAGGTCCTCTCCATCCTCCAAAGGAACCCTGGCCTCTCAGCCAGCGACGTGGCTAAGATGATAAACGAGAAGCCCAGCAGGGTAAGGTCGGCTATAAGGAGGCTTGAGAGGAGCGGCTTAATCCCCCCATCGACCTCGGGCAGCGATAAACGAGAGGTTAAATAGGTGGAGGCGTCCTCCTCCGCTCCTCACCTCTGAGCCTGCTCCACCTCTGAAACTCCTCGCTTGGAGGCTCCTCCTCGTAGAGCTTCCTCCTCCTCGCCTCCAATAAGTTATCGCTTAAGCCGATGAGCTCAGCGGCGCTTACAAACCTCGCCTCCACGCCCAGCGCCCTAAGCTCACTGGCCACCTGCTCCCTCCACCCTTCGTCCCTCGCAACGTGGTGGTCCACCGCTACGCGCGTAGCCTTAACTAGCTCCGCTAGCCCCCTAAACCCCTTAGCGATAGAGCCCCCTGAAACCCTGCCCTCGCTTAAGTAGAGGGGAGGCCCCCCTACGACCACTAGGCTAGGCTGTTGAGAAAGTATCCATTCAAGGGCCTCCTCGCTCATAGGCCCCTGGACGTCCGAGGTATGCAGCACCTTAAACCCTCCGTGCTCTATACAGAGCATTAAAACCCATCCAAGCCCTGAGCCCCCCTCGCCGTGAGGCACCGGCGGGGAGAACCTAAGCTTCGTCTCGTTGAAGGTGAACTCTCTCCCATCAGCCACCTCTATCCTTTGCGCGATCCCATCTATGGCCTTCTCGAAGAGCCACCCTCTCTTACGCTGGCTCAGGTTAATCTTGCTCCTTATATCCTTAACAAGCACCAGCTTATCCTTGTATACAGCCTCAGCCTCCTCAAGGCAGCTCCACGTCCACACATACTCGCGGTCCCTCCACGCGGGCGTGTAATGGTCGTAGTGGTAGTGCGAGACCGTTATCACCTCGCTCTTAGCTGCGTACTCCCTTATTGTCTTCCTAGCTTCGCTTAAAGCCCTATACTCCCTTGGGTGGGGGATGAGGCCGAACCTCATGCCTAGCGAGGCCCCCGCGTCTATCAACACCTTCACATCCGGGGTCTCCACGTAGGTGCACATCCCCCTCACGCCCATGGTCTCGAACGCTATAGGCCTAATGAGAAGCCCTGACCGCATCACTGCTCGTAAGCCCTTATTAAGGGGCGCATAGAAAAACTCTCTTGGCGATGATGACTCTGGCCTCGAAGACCAGTGACTGGGATCTTGAGTGCTGAGCCGATGCTTTTTAGGCCTCCTCCTCGACGACCTTATTGGAGGGGTCACTGAAGGGGCATACGGCTATACATGTGGAGCAGTCCGCTCCGTTCTTGCTCCAAAACTCATAGCACTTCTCCGGGTTGATGTACCATTTAAGCGCCCCTGGGTTATTGGAGATCGTGGGCCCCTCGTAGCTCATGTCTCCGCTCGATATAGCTCCGGCCTCACAGGCCTTAGCGCATAGCTTGCACTTATTGCAGAACTCAGTCACCCCGAAGTCTATTGGCTGGTCGGGCTTTAAAGGTAGGTTCGTGAACACCTTGGCTATCCTGACCCTAGGGCCAAACCACGGCGTAATCAAAAGCCCGTTTCTACCTAGCTGCCCCAGCCCAGCGTCGATGGCTAAGGGGATGCTGAGCGCTGTGTCGTTGCCGCAGGGGACTGCCTCATACCCCAAGCTTCGGATAAACTGCGCTAGGCTGCTAGCTATGAAGGCCATCTTGGAGTACCCCAAACCCACCTCAGCGGCCGCCCTAACTGAGGGGGAGGTCTTAACGGCCTCGTAGTTCATCTCAACCAGTATAACCACGGCGTAGTCTAAGCCTTCAGGTAGCTCCAACGGCTTCTCGTCGCCGGTCGTAGGGTCGTAGATGTGCGAGTACACCCAGGCCTTGTTGACCCTGCAGATGCCTACCGCCGAGGCGCCGTACAGCTTAGCGGCCTCCTTCACAATCTTCGAGGCCTCGCCTGGATCGTCCACCTTTAAGGGGTAGCCCTGTGGAGGAGGCCACCCCAGCCTTGCTAATATGGGCGCGGGCTCCTCACGCCACCTATAAACCCCTAAGTCGCCTCTACACCCACTAGCCGTGATTAAGCCTCCTTGAAAGCTCGCTACGTGCCAGCCTCCAGCCATCAAGGCGTAGTCCTTTAAGGAGTACCCCTCACGCCCAAGAGCTATGTTCCTCATCTGCGCGTCGTAGTAACCCTTAATAAGCTCCTTTATGGGCGGGTCCCAGAACCTCCTAGAGAACACGGTAAACTTCGGGTTAAACCTCCTTAAACTCCCGGTCACCGTGTATGGGGGGACAGATACCCTCCTGACCTTAATTAGCACGTTTACCCCTTAATGTATTAGCGCCTAGCTGATATAAAGGGAGCTCGCCTATCTATATCTTAGCGCTGAGCCTCCTAGGAGGCCACCTCTTCTCGACGGGTTTAAGGTCCTCGCGGCTTAACAAGGAGAGGTACGCTTCGTCCCCTACCACCTCGACTCTAAGCACGTAGTCTGGGTCCTCCAGCTTAATTTTAAGCCCCAGCTTATCCTTGAGGGCGGCGCCTACCTCCTCCTCAACCACCTTGCTTGACGGTATCCTTGAACCTCTCTTAACGCAGCGCACCGCCACGCTGTCCTCGACTCCGCGTGCCAGCTTTAAAGCCGCGTCCACTATGGCTTCAAGCCTCGCCTCGACCTCAACGTCCACGGGGACTACGCGTTTAACGAAGCTAACCCAGCACGAAGAGATGATCCTCGCGGCCTCCCTTGAAGGCAGGGAGGTGTAGACCTTTAAGACCCCGCCGTAGGGCGTCTTCTCTACCCTAACCCCTTGATCGTAGCGGTAGAGGCAGTCTGGGATCTCCTCTAGCGCTGTGTGCTCCTTGCCTTGAACCGTGGTGACTATCACGACCGGCAAGCCAGCTATACTTAAACCGCGTCAGCTTTTTAGGTACTGGTAACCGAGGGCTTAACGGCCTACGGTGGCACGCCATTGAGTATAGGGCTGTTCAAGGACGAGGGTAAGCTCTCGCCCGAGTACGTCCCTTTAAGGCTTCCTCACCGTGAACCCCAGGTAAACGAGCTCTCTAAGATGTTCAGGTCGATGATTGAGAGCCCGGGCTCCATGTTCATTAAGGCCTGGCTTGTAGGAGGAGTAGGCACGGGTAAAACCGCGACCTCTAAACGCTTCGGCCACCTCCTTGAACGTGAAGCCTTGCGTAGAGGGGTCAACCTAAGGTACCTCCACGTGAACTGTTATAGGGACCGAACACTGTTCGTAGTGGCTAAGAGGATGGCTCAGCGGGTGCTACCATCAGTGCCCGAGCGCGGCTTCTCAGCTCAGGAGCTCCTAGACATGGCGTGGAGGGCTCTCGAGGACCAGGAGGCCTACATGCTGGTCGTCTTGGACGAAGTGGACTACCTGGTCAAGCTATCCGGGGAGTCCTCGTTATACTCCCTGCTAAGGTTATCGGACGAGAGGTTAAACGTGCCTCAGCGGCTGTCGATGGTAATGGTCTCGAGGAGCCACCCTTCAACCTACCTATTAAGCGACGCCGTCGTCAGCAGCTCCACCAGGAACATCATCAAGTTTGAGCCCTACACATCGAGGCAGCTGCTCGACATACTGCGCGACCGAGTTGAGGAGGCCTTCGTGGAGGGGGTGGTGGAGGACGAGGCCCTAACCATGATAGCTGACCTGGCTGGCGTGGATGGTCACGGGACGGGCGACGCTAGGTTTGCTTTAGAGCTTCTATGGCGGGCTGGCAAGCTAGCCGAGATGAAGGGGTTTAAGCGGGTTAAACCCGAGCTGGTCAGGGAAGCCTACGTAGAGGCCCACCCGTTAATCAATAAGGGGGACCTACGTTCGCTAACGAAACATGAGCTGCTGTTGCTGTTGGCGGTGGCTAGGCGGTTAAAGAAGACAGGGAGGGCCTACACCTCCACGGGGGAGGTTGAGCAGGAGTATATTGGCCTCTGCTCCTCCATGGGCGAGAGGCCTAGAAAACACACCCAGGTGTGGTCTCTGCTTAAGAAGTTGAGCGCCATGGGCTTCGTGACCTCCAAGGTCTCCACCACCGCTAGAGGTAGGACCACGCTGATAGGCCTCTTGGACATCCCCATACCTATATTAGAGTCGGCGATCATGGAGGTCTTGAGGGGCTAGTTGATGTCTGTGGAGGAGGTGCTCTCGTCGAGGGGGAGGGTCAAGGTCTTAAAGGTGCTTTTAGACAGCGTCGAGCTAAACATATCGGAGGTGGTTAAGAGGGCTGGATTGAACTACACCGCCGCGGCCTCTCACCTGGATGCCTTGAAGAAGGCCGGCCTCCTCGAGGAGAAGGTGTTCGGTAGGATTAGGATCTTGAGGGTTAAGCTCGAGGACCCCAGGGTCCAGGCCTTAAAGAGGCTTTTCGAGGTCTTCGAGCTCTATGGGGGTAGGCCGCGTTGAGCGTCAAGATGGTCGACGTGACCCCTAAACCCCCAGTCTACAGGGAGGCCACAGCCACGGGCTACATTAAGCTGAGGAGGGAAACCCTCAAGGCTTTAAAGGAGGGGAGGCTTGAGAAGGGGGATGCCTTAGCCGTCGCCCAGGTCGCCGCGATCATGGCCGCTAAGAGGACGCCGGAGATCATACCTCTATGCCACCCTCTACCCATAACCAGCGTGGACGTATCCTTCACTCTGAGCGAGGACGGCGTCCAGGTTAAGGCCACGGTGAGGACCGTGGCCCAGACAGGGGTGGAAATGGAAGCTCTCACTGCAGCTACCGTGGCGCTGCTGACTATATGGGACATGGTGAAGAAGCTGGAGAAGGATGAGGCTGGCCAGTACCCTTACACTGAGATACTAGGCATACGCGTAGAGAGTAAGGTTAAGGGGGGTTGACGGTGAGCTCGACCGTCGATAAGCACCGTGGAAGGTCGCCAGTCAAGGTGAAGTTCGCCATTATAGTGACGAGTGACATGCTCTATGAAAGGTCCTTGAGGGGGGAGGCCGTGGCCGATGAGACCGGGGACTTAATGGAACGCCTAGTGCTTGACAGCGGCCACCAGCTCGTGTTAAGGGAGCTGTCCCCTAACAACGCGGATAAGATCAAGGAGGCTTTAGAGCGCGCCGTAGCGAAGGAGGCTGACATAGTGCTTATCAGCGGCGGCACGGGCTTAGGGCCTCGGGACGTCTCGGTGGACGCCTTGACCCCCCTCTTCGATAAACGTATACCTGGCTTCGGCGAGCTCTTTAGAAGCCTAAGCTACAGCGAGATAGGCTCGGCTGCGATGCTTAGTAGAGCTGAAGCAGGCGTCTTTAAGGGTACAGCTGTCTTTATACTTCCAGGGTCGCCGCACGCAGCCAGGTTGGCTCTGATTAAACTTATTTTACCTGAAGCTGGACATCTAGTCGCTGAAATTAAAGGTGTTAGGTGAGCGTCCAAGTGCTCATAGATAGGTATGGTAGAAAAATAACGACCCTACGTATATCCATAACTGATAGGTGCAACCTAAAATGCATATACTGTCATAGGGAGGGCTTCGAGGCTAAGCTAGGGGAGCTAAGCATCGAGGAGCTCCTCCACCTCGTTAAGGCTGGGGTTAAACTGGGCATTAGTAGGGTGAAGTTGACGGGGGGAGAGCCTCTCGTAAGGAGGGACGTAGTGGAGCTTGTTAAGCAGCTGTCCTCAATACCCGGCGTAGCCGAGCTGTCCATGACCACTAACGGTACCCTGCTAGCTGAGTACGCTGAGCCTTTAGCTGAGGCGGGGTTAAAGAGGGTTAACGTCAACCTACCCTCCCTTAACCCTCAACGCTACGTCCACATAACCGGCCGCCCCCTCCTAGAGGAGGTCAAGAAGGGTATACGTAGAGCTGTCGAGGTAGGTCTTTGGCCGGTCAAGGTAAACATGGTGGTGCTTAAGGGGCTTAACGACGACGAGATACCGGCCATGATAGAGTTCACCGGCGAGGTCCCCGCCATCCTACAGCTGATTGAGCTTGAGAGGCTAGGCAACGCGGCGTCCAAGCTATACGACGAGCACTACTACGACCTCTCAAAGGTGGAGGAGTGGCTTAGCGAGAAGGCCGTCAAGGTGATCTTTAGGTCGCTACACAACCGTAGAAAATACGTGCTGGATGGAGGACAGGAGGTGGAGGTGGTAAGGCCCCTCCACGGCCCAGGCTTCTGTAGAGGGTGTACAAGGATAAGGTTGACCTCGGACGGTAGGATTAAGCCCTGCTTGATGAGGGAGGACAACGTCCTAGACGCTAGGGACGCCATGAAGAGAGGGGACATTAAAGCCTTAGAGGAGCTGCTTAGAAAAGCCGTGGAGCTTAGGGAGCCTTACTGCCTTTAACCTCCTCGAGGAACTTCTTCAAGGCCTCTACGTTCTCCGGGTGGACAGACCTACGCCTTTCATCTACATAGAGCCCCAGCTTCCTAGCCTCGGTTACGCTAAGCCCAGCTTCTTTAAGCTCCCCCACACTGAAGCCTCTACCCTTCCTTACCTTGGGCGCTATAACGCCCCTGCTAATTATCTTAGGCGTCTTGACTATGGGCTCGGGCTTCAAGCCTAGCCCCTCCCCCGCTAACCTTTGTGGACCAGTACTTTAACCATATCGTCGCTTAGCTCAAGCCACTTAGCTATGCCCTTCCCCATAGGGGTGCTTAACATTATGCTAAGGTAGGGTATGATATCCGTCTTAGCGACCCTCCTAGACACGTGGCACTTAGCTGCTATTAAGCGCGCAGCTTCCTCTCTAAGCTCCCTGGCCTTCTTGGTCTGGGCCATTAACAGTATCTTCTTGGGGAACTGGTACTTGACGAAGTGGTACTTGCCCCGCCTAGCCAGCGCTACCCCAGCGCTCATAAGGTCGAAGAAGTAGCGTAGAAGCTCCCAGCGTTGGGTCTTCTTGGCCCTACCTAAGTAGACGTCTGCCTTCGACAGGGCGTCGTAGGCTTTAGCTAGCTCCTCAGGGTCCTCGTACTGTAGAGGCAGGTTTTCATGTATCCACTGGAGGAGGGTCTCGTAGTCCACGAGCGAGCTGTTGATGGCCTCCTTGGCCTCCCTAGCCGTCCTGGCCATGAACAGCATCTTTAACACGTCGAAGGCCCCATACTGTCTGTTCCTGGCTCTAAGCCACTGTACGTCCTCGGGCGTGAGCACCTTCCTCCCCTGGGCCACGGCTTGTAGGTCGTTGATCGCCGACCTAACGTCGCCCTCCGACAGCTCAGCTATGATCTTCAACGCCCTCTCGTCGGCCTTAATCCCCTCAGCCTGGCATATGCGTCTAAGCAGCGGGACTATCTGCGTCGACCTGAGCTTGTTGAACCTTATCATGGTGCAGGCCTCCCTTAGAGGCCTAAGCTTGGGGTCCCAGGGGTCGTTGGCCGCTAGGGCGATGGGCATCCTAGCCTCCTTTATCAGCTCAAGGATGGCAGCTAGCCCCCCTCTATCCTCCCTCCCGGTTATCCCGTCCACCTCGTCGAGGAAGATGAGCCTCCCCTTAAAGCCAAAGAGGCTACCGTACTGTGACGCTGGGCCTAGAGCCCGCCTAATGGCCTCCTCGGTCCTAACGTCGCTAGCGTTTAGCTCTATGAGTTCGTAGCCCAGCTCCTTCGCCGCCACCTCCACTGTTAAGGTCTTGCCCACCCCGGGCGGGCCGTAGAGGAAGACCGGTTTAGTCCCAGGTTTCCAGTTCTTCAACCAGCTAACGAACTGCTGGACAGCCTCCTGGTTACCTATGATCTCGCTCGTCCTCTTAGGCCTGTACTTATCCACCCATGGCGCTGGCTCGCTCACCTATTAACCCCTCTTAAGCGCCCTTCCAAACCTCACCAGCTGGGCTAGGAGGGCGCTCAGCTGTATATCGTCGTTCGCGCCGTCCACCAGCCTATGGTCTATCTCCCCCACTATGTTGGCCAGCTCAGCCTTGGCGTCCTCGGGTATCTTTAAGTTGAAGATCTCGGTGTGCACCTGCCTAACAATGTCTGGGCCTGACAGCCCATACTCCATTATGAGCCTGTATAACATGTCTCTGGCCTCGAGGAACTTGCCCTCCAGTGCCTTCTCCACCATCTCTCTAACCTCCTTCGGCGTGGCCTTGCCGACGACCCGGTACACGGTCTTCTCGTCGACCACCTCCCCGAAGGCGGCAGCGGCCTGAAGGGTGTTTATCGCCCTTCTAAGGTCCCCGCCCGACACGTTCCAGATAGCCTCCATCCCGTCGTCGGTGACCTTAACTCCCTCCTTCTCAGCTATGTAGCGCACCCTGCCCATGACGTCGTCCTTGGAGAGCGGGGAGAACCTGAAGATGGCGCACCTGGACTGTATAGGCTCTATAATCTTGGAGCCGTAGTTGGCTATCAAGGTGAACCTGGTGGTCCTCCAAAACATCTCCATGATTCTCCTCAAGCTCCACTGCGCGTCGGCCGTCATGGCGTCGCACTCGTCCAGGATGATGACCTTAAAGGGGACCTCGCCCATGGACACCGTCCTAGCGTAGTCCTTAACCCTCTCCCTTATCGTCTGTATGCCCCTCTCGTCGCTGGCGTTCAATTCGAGGACGTACTGCCTCCAGTTCTCGCCGTAGAGCTCGTATACCAAGCATAACGCCGCGGTGGTCTTACCCGTCCCAGGAGGGCCGACGAATAGGAGGTGGGGTATGTTCTTAGTCTTGACGAACTGCTTAAGCCTCTCCACGGTCTCCCTCTGGTTAACTATCTCGTCGAGCACCCTCGGCCTATACTTCTCCACCCATAATTCTGGCTGTTCTTCACTGCTCAACCTAGCCCCCTCTTCAACCGACAAGATAGCTGTGGTAATTAAAAAGCTTTAGTCAACGATCCTTTGACTCAAAAACGGCCTAGCCTAGGGCGCCACGAGGCAGCGCCAGCCTATAAAAATCCCCTCTCCCACTTTAATCGTAGCTGACCTTCCTTGTCAGCTGGCCTCTCAAAGCGCTTGGAGCTCGCCTTAATGGTGGAGGAGGTGAAAGTAGAGATACTTAAGCCGCTGCCCGAGGTACTCGAGGATAGGCAGCTCCACCTACTGCCCGTGGGCGCTGTGGTGGAGATACCTAGGTGGATGGCCTCGGTGCTGGAGAAGGAGGGCTACGTTAAGGTGGTGGACAGCGAGGCCATAGACCTAGCCTCGCTGTCGAAGCTATCGTGGAGGGAGGAGCGTTCATCGAACCTCCTCCCCGCCCCTGAGACCCTCTACCCCAAGATAAGGCAGTACCTCGATAGGCTTAGGCAGGAGGCCTCAGCTAACATAGAGGCCCACGCGGCCATGAAGCAGGCTGAGGTCAGGGTGAGGGATATCATGCGCTGTAGGCTCCAAAAGCTGGTCCAAGCAGCCCTATCCACCTCGGTGCCTAGAGGCCTCCTCGACAACTTAACCCCTGAGGAGCGCTTCCTCTACGAGCGCCTAAAGCACCTGATCGATAGGTGGCTGTCCTCGATAGGCGCCTAGGAGGTGCCCTGCGTGGCCGAGCTGGAGGCCGACGTAAGGTCGATGTTCGTGGACTTCCTCAAGACCTTCAAGACGACTAGCGGTGAGTACAAGTACCGTAACAAGATAAGCGAGATGCCCCTTCTAGGCTCAACGTCGCTGGTGATAGACTTCGAGGACCTATTATCCTATAACTCGGACCTAGCGGCCATGTTAATGGACAACCCCAAGGCGGTGATCCCCGAGGCCTCCAAGGCCGTGGGCGACGTGATGAGGGTGGAGAACCCTCAATACGCCGAGAAGGTGAAGAGCTTCCACGCCAGGTTCCGTAAGCTGCCCGAGGTCACCCCTATAAGGCGCATTAGGGCCCACCTCTTCAACAAGCTCGTAGCCGTCGAGGGCATACTCACCAGGGCCAGCAACGTCAAGCATAGGGTGGTCGAGGCCGTGTTCAACTGTAGAAGGTGCGGCGAGCGCATGGTTGTACCTCAGACCGAGCGCTTATTGTCGCCTCCCACGAGGTGCACTAACCCTGAGTGCAACAGTAAGGGGCCCTTCGACCTGGTGTTCGAGGAGTCCAAGTTCATAGACTGGCAGAGGCTCACGATACAGGAGAAACCTGAGGAGCTTCCTCCAGGCCAGCTCCCCCGCTCCATCGAGGCGGTGGCCACCGAGGACCTCGTGGACGTGGTTAGGCCGGGCGACAGGGTCGTAGCTATAGGCGTGCTCGAGCCCCTACAGGAGTCCTCGCCTAGGGGGAAGCTGTCCTCCTTCGCCTCCTACCTAAACCTAAACTACATCGAGGTCTCCGAGAAGGGTGTAGAGGAGGTGGAGATAACACCCGAGGACGAGGTTAAGATCAGGGAGGCCGCTAAGGACCCCAACATAGTGGAGAAGGTCATAAAGTCCATAGCCCCCTCCATCTACGGGATGGAGGAGGTCAAGGAGGCCATAGCCTACCTCCTCTTCGGCGGGGAGCCCAAGGTCCTCCCCGACGGCATAAGGATCAGGGGCGACATCCACGTCCTCCTCATAGGCGACCCTGGCACCGCTAAGAGCCAGCTCCTACAGTACGTGGCTAAGCTAGCCCCCAGGGGCATGTACACGTCGGGTAAAGGCTCCACTGCCGCGGGGCTAACCGCCACCGTGGTCAGGGACCGCTCCACCGGGGACTTCTACCTTGAGGCAGGGGCCTTGGTGTTGGCTGATGGAGGGGTGGCCGCCATAGATGAGATAGACAAGATGAGGTCGGAGGACCGCATCGCCATCCACGAGGCCATGGAGCAGCAGACCGTTAGCATAGCTAAGGCTGGCATCGTGGCCACCCTCAACGCTAGGACCTCGGTGCTAGCCGCCGCCAACCCCACCTACGGTAGGTACGTGTTCCAGCGCCCCATCGCCGAGAACATAAACCTGCCCGTCACCATCCTATCTAGGTTCGACTTCATCTTCGTCCTCACCGATAAGCCCGATGCGGCCAGGGACGCCGAGATGGCCGACTACGTGCTTAGGCTTAGGACCTCGCCCACCCCCACGATCAGCGTGCCCTTCAGCGAGGAGTTCCTCAGGAAGTACATCGCCTACGCGCGCCGCCACGTACACCCCAAGCTGTCTAGGGAGGCCATGGAGCGCATTAAGTCCTTCTTCCTCGAGCTCAGGGCTAAGAGCGACTCCCCCGACGCCCCTGTCCCCATAACGCTAAGGCAGCTTGAGTCCCTGGTCAGGGCGGCTGAGGCGAGGGCTAGGATAGCGCTCCGCGACGTGGCCACGGTGGAGGACGCCGAGGCCGCCATCAGGCTCATGCAGGTGGTGTTGAGGCAGGTGGGCTACGACAGAGCGTCGAAGGCCATAGACATAGACTTGATAATGGTGGGCAAGCCTAAGTCCCAGCAGGAGAAGTTCGTGAGGCTCGTGGACATCATAACTGAGCTCGAGCGCGAAGCCAACGGCATGCCCGTGAGCAAGGAGTCTATCATGGAGAGGGCCGAGCAGGAGGGCTTGGATAGAGCGTTCGTGGAGAGGGCGTTAAAGCAGCTTAAAGCCGAGGGCACGCTCTACGAGCCTAAGGACGGCTACTATAAGCGGGCCTGAGAGGTGTCCCCCAATAAAAGTAGACGATGTGCCCGGGCTGCCCGCTAAGGCCAAGGAGTACCTCAAGTCCAAGGGGATAACCACGCTCTACCCCCCGCAGGCTGAGGCCGTCGAGAGAGGGCTGCTTGAGGGCGAGAACATCGTTATGGCGGTGCCCACCGCCGCCGGTAAGACCCTCGTCGCCTTGATGGCGGTGATGAAGAAGGTGTTGACGGGGGAGGGCAAGGCCCTATACCTTGTCCCCCTCAGGGCCCTAGCCTCAGAGAAGTACGAGGAGTTCTCGGGGCTCGAGGAGCTGGACGTCAAGGTAGCCCTCTCCACGGGGGACTACGATAGCAGCGACCCCTGGCTCTCCAAGTACGACGTTATAGTCGCCACGAACGAGAAGGCGGACAGCCTCATACGCCACAGGGCGGAGTGGCTTAGGGACATCGCCGTCGTGGTGGCTGACGAGGTCCACCTGCTAGGCGACGCCTCTAGGGGGCCCACGCTGGAGGTGGTGCTGGCTAAGCTTAGGCAGGTGAACCCTCAAGCCCAGTTTATAGCCCTGAGCGCCACCATCAGGAACGCCGACGAGATCTCCAGGTGGCTCTCAGCTAAGCTCGTAGTGAGCTCGTGGAGGCCCGTCCCCCTCAAGATGGGGGTCTACCACGCCGGGAAGGTGTTCTTCAACGACGGCTCCACGCTGAGCCTAGCCATCCCCAAGTCGGTCGACCCCGTCACCGGCCTAGCCGTGGACGTGGCGAGGCGCGGAGGCCAAGCCCTCGTCTTCACCAACACTAGGCACACCTCGCTGTCCTACGCCGAGCGCGTCAAGGCACACCTCGACCTCCTGCTAAGCCCAGAGGAGCGCAGGGAGCTTAGGGAGCTGGCTGATGAGGTGCTCTCTGAGGGCGAGGCCAACAAGGTGGCTCAGAGGCTAGCCGAATGTATTAGGAGCGGCGTGGCCTTCCACCACGCGGGGCTCTCAGCCAGCCATAGAAGGATGGTGGAGCGTGGCTTCAGGAGCTTCAAGTTGAAGGTGGTGTGCGCCACCCCTACGCTGGCCGCCGGCGTAAACCTACCTGCTAGGAGGGTGGTGCTACAGGACTACCGTAGGTACGAGCCGGGCCTAGGCTACGGCCCCATACCCACCCTGGAGTTCCACCAGATGGCTGGGCGGGCAGGGAGGCCCCAGTTCGACGAGTACGGCGAGGCCATCCTGGTGGCTAAGAGCCAGGCTGAGGTGGAGGCCCTCTTCGAGAACTACATAATGGCCCCGCCCGAGCGCATATGGTCCAAGCTGGCCACTGAGCCAGCCTTAAGGTCCCACATACTCGCCTTCATAGCTTCAAGCGCGCTGACGTCGGAGGAGGACCTGGCCAGCTTCATAGGCGCCACGTTCTACGCCTACCAGTATGGCCCCAGCACCGCCTACCCCTCGGTTAGAAGGGTGCTAGGCTTCCTGGAGCGCGAGGGCTTCATAGCTAGGGCGGGGGGCGGCTACGCGGCCACCATGCTAGGCCATAGGACCGCGGAGCTCTACGTAGACCCCCTCACCGCGGTCATTATACGCGACGGGCTGAAGAGCTACGAGGCTAGGTCGCCGCTAGGCTACCTCCTATTGATAGCTAGCACCCCCGACATACCGAAGATGTACTTGAGGAGGGGGGAGCGTAAGAAGCTGGGGGCTAGGCTTGAGGGCTGCGTTGACGAGATGCCCATTAAGCCCCCCGACCCCGACGAGGACCCCTACGGCTACGAGGACTACCTGGCCTCGTTTAAGACCGCGTTGATCCTACACGACTGGATAGAGGAGGCTTCCGAGGACCGGATCATAGACGACTACGGCGTAGGCCCCGGCGACATACATACACTGTCCCAGACCGCTAGGTGGCTGGCGTACTCAGCTAAGGAGCTCAGCAAGGTGCTAGGGCTGAACCCCCACATCCACCCCCTCCACGTCCTCGAGCAGAGGCTCAAAGAGGGCTGTAGGGAGGAGCTCCTGCCATTAACCAGCCTCCAAGGCGTAGGCAGGGTCAGGGCTAGGATGCTCTACAACGCCGGCTACCGGTCCCTGGAGGACCTAGCCAAGGCCTCGCTGCGAGACCTAGTCAAGGTGCCCAGCATAGGGCTGGAGACCGCCAAGGACATCCTGAAGCAGCTAGGCAGGCTTTAAAGCCCAAGCTCCCTGCGGGTCGCCTCCACCATCTCCCTCGCGAGCCTCACAGCCTCGCCCAGGTAGTTCTCAGGGCTCAGCAACTCCACGAGCTCCTCCCTGCTAAGCCTGCTCTTCACCTCGGGGTCCTCTAAGGCCACCTCGAGCAGCGGCCTGTCCTCGGCCATGCTCTTCATGGAGAGCCTCCTCATCTTCTCGTGTGCCTCCCTCCGGCTCATCCCCCGCTGGACTAGGCGTAGCATCACCGCCTCGCTGAGTATCCTCCCCTGGGTGAGCTCCAGGTTCCTCTTCATGTTCTCGGGGTACACCCTTAGCCCCCTCAACACGTCCACCATGCACCTCAGCATCTCTTCGACCACGATGCACGACATCGGTATCAGGAACCTCTCGTTGGCGCTGTTGGTCAGGTCCCTCTCATGCCATAGAGGTATGTTCTCCAGGGCTGGGACCACTAGCCCCCTCATGAGCTTCGCCAGGCTGCATATGCGCTCGCAGGTTATAGGGTTCTGTTTATGGGGCATCGTGGAGCTTCCCACCTGCTCAGCCCCGAAGCCCTCAGCCACCTCTAGGATCTCGGGGCGCTGCAGGTTTCGGACCTCCGTGGCGAACTTGTCTAGGCTGGACGCTATGAGCGCCAACAGGCAGACCAGCTCGGCGTGCCTATCGCGCTGGACGATCTGCGTCGAGATCTCCGCGGGCTTAAGCCCCAGCTTCTCCATGACCCTGCGCTGGAGCTCCGCAGCCTTGGGCCCGAAGCTCGCCATGGTCCCCACGGCCCCTGACATCTTCCCCACCAGCACCCTCTCCTTGACCTGCCTAAGCCTCTCCACGTGCCTAGCCACCTCCCTAAGCCACACGGCGAACTTGAAGCCCAGGGTTATCGGCGGGGCGTGCTGTCCATGCGTCCTGCCCACCATGACCGTCTCGGCGTGGACCTCAGCCAGCCTCGCCAGCTCCCTCGCCAGGTCCAGCAGCCTGCCCTCTATGATCCCGAGGGCCTGTTTAAGCTGGAGCGCCGTGGCTGTGTCCTCTATGTCGTAGCTGGTGGCCCCAAAGTGCACGTACCTCCCATGCGGCCCACAGACCTCCTCTAAGGCCTCTACCACCGCCATCAAGTCGTGCTTGATCCTGGCCTCGATCTCCTTAACCCTCTCCAGCTTAACGTACTCAGTGCTCGCCCTGCTAGCTATGACCTCAGCGGCCTCAGCCGGTATAATGCCCAGCTCAGCCTGAGCCTTAGCCAACGCGGCTTCCACGTCAAGGTACCTTTGAAGCCTAGCCTCCTCGTCGAATATCTCCCTAATCTCCCTGCTCCCATACCTACCCGTGTCTATGGGGAGTATAGGCATACCTCGCCCCTCAAGTAGAAGTTAAGCTGGGCGAGTTTAAATCCCTAGGCGTAGGCGAAGGCCAGCCTAGCCCTTTAACCGCCGCGCCCCACCGCCTAAGCTCTTAAAAAGAGGGGCTCGAAGCTTCAAGACGCCAGGTGTAGTGGGCGTGGCCACCGGCGTCGTCTACAGCAGGGAGTTCCTTAAACACGACACCGGTGAAGGCCACCCTGAGAGCTGGAGGAGGCTCCTAGCCGCCGTGAAGGCCGTTAAGGGGTCCTCGCTCACCCGCAGCGTCAAGCTTGTCAGGCCGGAGCCCATAGCCCTCCACCGCCTCCTCTACGTACACGCCCTCTCCCTGGTGGAGAGGGTTAAGAGGGCCTGCGACGAGGGCCAGCCGATAGACTCGGACACCGTGGTCTCCCGGGACTCCTTCAACGTAGCCCTGCTAGCCGCCGGCGGCGCGGTTAAGGCGGGGGAGCTTGTGGCTAAAGGCGAGCTCAGCAACGCCTTCTGCCTCATTAGGCCTCCCGGCCACCACGCCACGAGGACCGAGGCCATGGGCTTCTGCCTCTTCAACAACGCCGCGGTCCTAGCCGCCTACCTCCTAAGGGAGGTGGGTGCGAGGAGGGTGTTGATAGTGGACTGGGACGTCCACCACGGCAACGGCACCCAGGAGATCTTCTACGAGGACCCCTCCGTGCTCTACTTCTCCGTCCACCAGGACGGACGCACCATCTACCCCGGCACAGGGCACTTCGACGAGGTGGGCGCCGGCGAGGGGGAGGGCTTCAACGTCAACCTCCCGCTGCCGCCCGGCGTAGGCGACGACGTGTACCTCGAGGCTCTCAGGGAGCTGCTCCCCCCCATAGCCGACGGCTTCAAGCCCGACTTCGTAGTGGCCTCGGTGGGCTTCGACGCCCACTACGCCGACCAGCTAGGTAACCTCAAGCTGAGCGTCAGGGGCTACTACGAGGTGGCCAAGCTCGTCGCCGAGCTAGCCAGGGAGCACTGCTCAGGCAGGCTGGTGGCGGTGCTGGAGGGAGGCTACCACTTAAAGTACATGCCCAGGTGCTTCGTCAACACCCTAGCCGCCTTCATGGGCCGCCCCCCCATCTACGCCTCGCCGTCCACCTCCACCGACGAGGCCACCCAGAGCTACGTCGAAGGCCTCCTAGGTAGGATTAAGAGGCTCCTCTCCAGGTACTGGGCCCTATGATAGGGTGGGTTTAAAGGGGCTCGCTGGAGCTAGGTGTTGAGGGAGTTGAGCGAGCCCATAGTTGGACGCGACCTCAGGAACTACCTCCACAGCCAGATGACCAACAAGTACGCCAGGAGGTCCAGGCAGGGCCTCCTCGTCCACGAGCTCTCCCAGTGCAAGAAGAGGGTGGACTTCGACTCGGTGAAGGAGCAGGTGGCCGAGCTCAGGCGGTGGCACCCCAGGCTCATGATAGGCGAGCTGATACATCAAGGCGTGTTCCAGGCCTTAACCAGGCTCTACCAGGGCTCCTCGATCGTCATAGAGGGCGAGTTCGTCAAAGAGGTAGCCGGCTACTGCGTAGTCGGCCACCCAGACGTGGTGATCTATGAGGGGGGCTCGCCGCTCAAGGTGGTCGACATCAAGTACTCGACCAGGAGGGTGGACAAGGTCGATAAGGCCTACGCCTGCCAGGTAGCCCTCTACAGGTGGCTCACCGACGCCAAGTACGCCTCCATACTGTTCGTGACGCCCAGCGACATCATAGAGGTCCCCGTCAACGTCCACCTAGACGTGGCCTCCCATATTAAGCGCTGGGAGACCACCTTCCCCCTCTGGGGCCCCGAGGAATGCGAGTGGTGCGAGTACAAGCATATATGCGGTTTCAGCAAGAAGCGCGAGGTCTACGTTGAGCCCCTCGACTAACCTCCTCCAGGGCCCACATCCTCATCCTCTCGTAGTCCTCCTCCACCTCCTCAACGATCTTAAGCTCGGCGAACACCAGCCTAGCTTTAGCTAGCAGCTCAGCTGCTTTATCCCTGTCCAGCTCCACCATGCCCCTCAACACCGCCTCGCAGTGCTTAGCCGCCCAGGGGTGTAGGCCGAGCTTATCGTGCTTGGAGCTGTAGGCGTAGGGGAAGAGCTCGCACACCAAGGGCTTAACCTCGTAGATGGCGCAGCGCCCATCCTCAGTCAGGTAGACACACCTACCATCCTCTCTACGGGGCAGCGCGTAGACCACCCTAGACCCTACGCCCTCAAACTCCTCCACCCTAACCACCGACGCCGCCAGCTCAGGCCTACCGCTACACATCCACCTAGCCATATCGAACCTCGTGACGGGCACGATAAGCCCAGAACAACACCTAGCGCAGCCTAGACAGGTAAACCTAGCCATAACGCCGCCTGAATCTAACCAGGGAGGCTATTTAAACCGAGCCTCCTCGCTGAGATCCACGCGAGCATAGCCGTGAACGCCGCGCAGAGCGCCACCACCCCCTCAGTCCCCCAAAGCCCAAGCCCAAAAACCCTCAACGAGAACGTCGCCGCCACGTCGACGAGCGCGTGCACAGCCACCGCGACCAACAGCCACATCCTCCTAGCCAGCGCCCTAAACACCACGAAGCTAAGCGACACGTGTATCAACACAGCCAGGTTCCTCTCTACCGCACCGGCCAAAAGCTCCTCGAAGCCAACCCCCACCCTAAACACGTACACCGCCACCCAGGCGCTAAGCGCGTAGAGCAGTAAAGCCTCGACGAGACCCCACCCCAAGCCGAAGGACAACAGGCTCCTCCAATCACCCCTCACAAAGTCAACCTTCCACACCGCCAGAAACCTAACCCCCTCCTCGAAAACCCCAGCCAACAGCGACGCGTAAACCAGGTACAGCGGCGCCACCGCCACCTCCTCCCCGTAAAGCCATAAAGGCACCTGCAAAAGCGGCAACCTAGCCAGTAAAGCAGCCACCCAGCCAGCAAAACCCAACATAAACGCGAACACCCTCCTACCCAGCCACGCAAACACCGCAAGGCAAGGCAGCAAGCCAAGCAGGATCAAGGCCAAGGCGTCCAAGCCCAACACCCCACTAATCGACAACGACCACCTCTACGCCGTAGGACCTAGCCACCACCGCTTTATATAGCCCGCCAGCACCGACGCATCAACCATCATCACGATTCTCCCTCACAGACCTAATCAAGAAACCCTTAGGCTCTCCTCCAGGCCCTCTCAAGCCTTGAAACCACCCTCTCAAGGTTCTCCTCGGCTTCAACTCCCTCCATAGACGTGTTAAGGGAGACCGTAAGCCTGGCTCCCAGCGACGCCACCATCGTAGCGCTCAGAAAGACACCCGACAATGTGTTACGCTACAAGGCCTACACCGTCGACGAGGTAGCCGACTTAGTCGATAAAGGGCTAGACCCCAGGAAGCTACTAGAATGAGGTTAACGTGTACTTCACCAACATAGACCTAAGACTAATACAAGTGGTGAGCAAACTACTAGAGAACTTCGGCATAGCCATAACACTACAAGGCCCTTTCAAACCAAACCCACCAGGAAAGAAACCATACTATAGACTACAAGTAAAACCCTCGAGACGCTTCTACTCCCTCCTAGAATAGGCCGAAAGCCCTCTACGCCCTGTAAGCAATTAGTACTGTAATAAAGTAGATGGGGCCGCCGGGACTATCAGTAACACGGGCTTCCTAAACCCGTGTTACTTTTGAACCCGGGACCTCTGGCCCAGATGGCTCTGGGTCACCAGCGCTCTGGGCGGGGTTGGGGTAGCTCCCCAGGCTGGCATCCTAGTCCAAGCTAGACGACTGGGCTCTGCTGATCGGCCCCGCCTCATGCGGCCCCCAATATCAGGCTAAGATACTCTGAGAAAAACTTTGCTGTACAGCCTTTGTACTATACGACTTTCTAGTCTCCACAGTTAGCCTAGTACGTAATTTATGATCATACATGTCGGCTTTGACTTCAGCTAAGGCTATGGTACCCCTTAAGTCATTTAAGAATACCTCTACGTCTGGTATCTTCTTTGTTAGACATGCTATTATCGCTTTGAGCTCCTTGTCTTTGGCTAAGTCTGTCATGTAGCCTATTAAACGTATGGCTTCGGTTAGCTCCAATCTATGGAGTTCTCTGTATTTCGCGTCAATTACTATTATTTTGCTGTCCTTCTTGATCAAAATGTCGGGATGGGGTATCGACCTACTAAGCCTATAAATGAACCTTGACAGCCTTTTAGGTGGTCTGTTATAATGTAGCGTGGCTTCACTAGTCTTTAAGAAGTGAAACCATTGTGTGCCTAATGGTCCTCCGAGAGCCTCTATGGCTTTCAACAATACGTAGAGTTCATAGGTCTTAGTTATAGGTATGAGTAATAATTTAGAGAGGCTGTGTCCGGTGAGTGAAGGTGCTGTCGCCATTGCTTCCTTGATCATTAAGCAGAGGTCTAGGTTTGGCTCAGCTTCAGGTGTTTTCATCAGGGCTTCTTTGATTAATGGCCTTGCTAGTAGGGTGTTTAGTAACCCTTGTTGCTCTTCTACGTGCAGTTTTACTAGGCCTTCCAAGGTTTTAGGGCCCGTGTACGTGTTTTCTTTTAGTGCTTTGACCATGGGGTGTCTGTTCAAGTAATACGCGTAGAGGACCTATAAGCTCCTGTCCACCGGCTTTTC
>CAZVDL010000023.1:0-20767 GCA_964626365.1 uncultured Nitrososphaerota archaeon | reverse complement strand
ACCTTCATTAAAAACCCTTAAATAAGCTAGCTCACTGGATCCACCGAGGAGTGTTGAGGTCCACCGCCGAAGAAGCTGAGGAGAACTGCGTTATAGGGTATATCATCGGCGAGGCCACTCCTTCAGAGGCCACGTTCCTCTCCATTAAGCCTCCTAAGCTAGGCCAGTACGTGGTGGTGGAGCACGAGGAAGGTGAACTTCTAGGAATGGTTCAGGCATTAATAAGCGGCAGCGTGTCCCTCAGTGTGGACGTACATGACCCAAGGGTGGTGGAGCGTGTTAGGAGGCTTGGTGACCTGAGAGACCTCTACGTTAAGGGTAAGGTTAGGGTGTTAGGCGACGTTGAGACACTGAGCATGCCGAGGTCTCCTCCTCAACCTGGAGCCGAGGTGAGGTTGGCTAGTAGGCAGATCTTAACGAGGGTGTTTAGCTTTGAGGGCTCGGGGTCAGTTAGGATAGGTACCCTGATCTCACACCCCGACGTGCCCGTGTACATAGACGTGAACCGCATGGTCACTAGGCACCTAGCCATATTAGCTATGACCGGCGCCGGAAAGTCCAACGCGGTGGCCGTAATAACCGACAAAGTGGTAAGGCTTGGAGGCACGGTGGTAATCTTCGACATGCACTCAGAATATACTAGAGCTAAGCTGGGAGGCCTAGTTAATAGGATCGAGGCCACCGTCAACCCAGCCTACATGACCGCCACCGAGCTAATGCAGCTAATGAGGATCGAGCCACACTACCATGTACAGGAGAGGCTCTTTAGGAGAGCCTATAGGGAAGCCTTGAGGAGAGTAACGGCTGAGGGCGGGAGTTTCGTCGACCACATGGAGAGGTTCCTAGAGAGCTTAGAGGAGGCTGAAGGCCTATCCTCCAGCGACAAGAAAGCCGTAGCCTCCCTAATAAACAAGATTGAGGGGTTTAGGGATAGATACGAGGGAGTGGTGGATCATAGAGCAGACGACATAGTGGCTAGGATAAGGCTGAGGGCTGCTAACGTCGTCGACCTAGGCCACGTCGACGAGGAAGCCGCCGACGTAATAGTAAGTCACACCTTAAGGAGGGTCTTAACGGAGCGTAAACGGTTCATCTTGGAGGGGAGAGGTAGTCTAGCTCAGCCAGTATTCATGGTGCTAGAGGAGGCACATATACTAGCTCCTGCCGGCAGAGACACGTTGTCCAAGTACTGGGTTAGCAGGATAGCTAGAGAGGGGCGTAAGTTTGGGGTTGGGCTATGCCTAGTTAGCCAGAGGCCTAAAGCGCTCGACCCCGACGCTCTATCCCAGGCCAACAACATGATAGTCCTGAGAATGGTCGAACCCACAGATCAACGACACGTCCAGCAGGCTAGCGAGGCCCTAAGCGACGACTTACTCGCCCAGCTACCCTCACTTAACGTGGGCGAGGCCGTGGTGCTCGGGATGATGGTTAGGGCTCCAGCTCTCGTAAAGATAGACCTATACCCATACAAGCCAGCAGGCGGAGACATCGACGTGGTCAGTGAATGGTCTAAGAAGACAGCTAGCCTAGAGGAGTTAGAGGACTTGATTGAGAAGCCTCGTTAACCGAAGGTAGGGGGACAATCTTGCTCATCGCTCACATCTCTGACACCCACCTAGGTTATAGACAGTACAACATGGATGAGAGAGAGATTGATTTCTATGAGGCTTTCGAGGAAGCCGTTGACACTATCTTAAGGGAGCATGTTAAAGTGGTAGTGCATACGGGGGACCTCTTCGAGAACCCTAGGCCCCCAGTTAAGGCGCTCTACGTGGCTAAGGAACAGTTCACTAAGCTAAGGGACAGGGGGGTTAAGGTCTTCGCGGTGATGGGCGACCACGACATGCCTAAGCGTAGAGGGATGCCACCGCATAGCCTCTTCACCGAACAGCTCATCACCCTAGGATTAGCCGTGGACCATGAGGTGGTTAAGGATGATGGACTTGAAGTCTTCATCGCAGGGCTCCACCACGTTCCTCGAAGGTACAGGGAAGACTTAAGGTTAAAGCTTAGCCAGCTAGCTAGTAAGGCCTCAAATTACCCTAAAAGCCTACTAGCGTTACACCAGGCCGTCGATAAGTTTCTACCTTTTGAATACGAGGTTGGCTTCGAGGACCTACCTAGCAGCTTCACTTACATAGCGCTCGGGCACCTACATAGGAGAGCCCAAGCCTATAGGGGGAGAGCGCTGGTTGCTTACGCCGGCTCCTTGGAGATCACAAGGAGAGACGAGATAGAGGAGTGGAGAAAGCAGGGTAAAGGTTTCTATGTGGTGGACCTAGGAGGAGACGAGCCTACGATACACAGGGTCGACTTAACATCCATCAGGCCTCAGATAGAGGCTGAGGTGGATTACCTTAAGCTCATCGACGAACTTAAGAAGCTACAGGCTCAGGTTAAAAACCTACCTAAGAAGCCCATACTGCACCTCTACGTTAAGGGTAAGAACGTCGACAGGAGAAGGGTCCTTGAAGCCGTACAGCTCCACATGTCCCAGTACCTGCTTTCATGGAGGCCTGAGGTAGTGGAGGAGGCTGAGCCTGAGCGTAGACTTGAGGTTAAGGCTGGACTCGACTGGATGGAGCTGTTTAAGGAGGCCTTCGAGGGGGACGTAGAGTTAGCCTCCCTCGCTTATGAGCTTTTCAAGCATCTCAAGACTGGGGATGAGGGGGTAGAGGAGGCGAGGAAGCTGACGAGAGAGTTCTACGAGAAGAGGTGGAAGAGGGCTAGTCCACAATAAGGTGAAGCTACCGTCTGCAGGTTACGAGCGATCGCACCTATACTGATGGTGTCGGTTAGGGTTTACTAAGGGATACCGAAAGCTATAAAGGAAAGTCTTCATAGTCTGTGCGTGGCTTGATCCTAAACAAGGTGGAGTTACGAAACTTCATATCCCACAAGAGCACCTCGATAACCTTCGACCTTGGGGTTACAGCAATAGTGGGTCCTAATGGCTCAGGTAAGACCAGCATCCTCGATGCCATAAGTTACGCCCTCTTCAAGGTGCACTCAAGGGGTAAAGAGGAGTATGTAGTTAATCGAAGCGAGAGAGAGGCTTCAGTTAGGCTTAGCTTCTCGTCGGGTGGACGCAATTACCTCGTTGAGTGGGAAATAGAGAAGGGCAAGCGCACTAGGGCGAGGCTCTACGAGGAGGAGAACGGTAGGAGAAAGCTCCTAGCGGCCGACGGAGAGAGGACGGTAGTGCCAGAGATCGAAAGGATACTGGAGATGGACAAGGACCTATTCCTACAGGCTGTCTACGTGAGGCAAGGAGAGATCGAGGGCTTAGTGGCAGCTAGGCCAGCTGAGCGTAAAAGGATCATGGCCAAGCTGCTAGGCATCGAAGACCTAGAAGAGGCCTGGGAGAACATGAAGGAGGTGGTCGACGAACATAAGACCCTCTTAGCCAAGCTCGAGGCCGAGGTTAAGAGGCTGGAGGAGGCTGAGGCTAAGCTTAGGGAGTTAGAGGTAAGCGTAACGCACGCTGAGAAGGAGCTCGCGGAGCTTAGGAGGAAGACTGAGGAGGCTAGGATTAAGGCGGATGGCCTGAAGAAACTCGTAGAGAAGATGGAGGAGGCTAGGGCTAAAGACGAGGAGTTGAGGAACGAGAAGGTCAGGGTTGAAAGCGAGCTAGCGCTGGCCCGTGCTGACATTAAGAAAATGGAGGAGGAATTGAGGAGGATCGAGGTGGCTGAGAGAGTTTTAGAGGAATTTAGGGCTGGGTACGAAGAGTACCAGGAGTTAACAAAGAGGCTGGAACAGCTAAGAGTTGAGGCTGGAAGGTTAAGAGAAGTTGGTAGGAGCTTAGATATCCAGAGGAGGAGGTTTGAGGACTTAAGGTCTAAGCTAAGCGAGGCCGAGGCTAAGCTAAGGGGGAAGTTGGCTCAGTATTCTGAGGTCTTAGGGGTTAAGGTGGATAGCGTAGAGTACTTACCGCCAGCTAAGTGGGACACCCTGGATAGGCTTAGAAGAAACCGCGCCTCGCTAGAGGAGGTACGTGAGAGAACACTACTTGAAGCCAACAACGTTAGAGGTAGGCTCAACGAGCTACAGAGGCTACTTGAAGAACTAAGCCTATCACCTAACGTCTGCCCCGTGTGCGGCAGGGAGTTAACTGATGAGCATAGATCCAGGCTTGTAAATAGGTTGACGAAAGAGATCGAGGAGCTTAAGGTAAAGAGCCTTGAAGTCGAGAGGGAGCTCGCTAGGCTAGATGAGGAGTGGAGGAGGCTTGAACGATTAACGATCGAAGTGGAACAGATAGACATTGAAGAGGTAGAAGGGCTAGTTGACCAGGTAGAGGGATTAAGGGTCGAGCTAAGGAGAATTGAGGAAGAGCTTCAAGAGTTAAGAGAGGAGGAGGATAGGCTTAAAGGAACGTTAGAGGAGGCCTCTAAATGCGAAGAGAAGCTCAAGGAGCTTAAAAAGGCCTATGAGAAGTACCTTGAAGCTCAAGGGATCCTTAAGGCCTCCCCTGATAGATACACCCTCGAACGTAAGCTCAGCGTGAGAAGAGTCGAGGAGGAGGCCTTAAGGTCTAAGTTAAGGCAGCTTGAAGAAGAGCGCAGCAAGCTCAACTACAACCCCATGTTACACGAGAAACTGAGAGCCGAGGCTGAGGGAGCTGAGCGAAGAGCTGCGGAACTTGAGAAGCAGGCGGCCTCTAAGGAGGCTGAGGCTAAGAACCTAAGGAGGTTCTTCGAGGAGAAGGTCAAGGAGGTTGAAGAGCTTAAGGTAAAGGAGAGGGAGCTTAAGTGTAGAAGGAGCTTTGTCGAGCTGCTAGAAAGGATACGGAGAGTCTACGGTAAGGACGGGTTACAGAAGGTAATTAGAGCTAGAGCTAGACCACTCATCGAGAGGTACACCAAGGAGTACCTTGAGAGGTTTAACCTTGAATATAGCGACGTTAAGCTGGACGAAGACTTCAATCTAACCATAGTGGGGCCCTTCGGCGAGCAACCCATAGAGAGTATTAGTGGAGGGGAACGCGTGGCGATAGCTATAGCCCTCAGGCTAGCCATAGCTAGAGCCGTAGCTGGACCTAAGCTTGAGCTTATGATGCTTGACGAGCCCACCATACACCTTGACGAGGAGAGACGTAGGGAACTTGTCGAGGTGCTTAAGAAGTTCTTTAGGGAAGGACCTAGGGTATTGCCTCAGCTTATATTGGTCACTCATGATAGGGAGGTTGAGGAGGCGGCCGATGTAGTGTACGTGGTTAGCAGAGAAGCGGGTTACTCTAAGGTGAAGCTTGAGACGGGGTACGAGTAAAGGAAAGTTAAATACCTCGGACTAGCTTCCCCCTAAAGGGCTCGAACTTGCTGAGGGACCTAGCTAGAGCAGTAGCCATCTTAACTTCATGGCTCCTGACGTTGATAGCCTTCTACTGGATATTTAGCGGAGGAGGAACAGCCGCCGTGGTCTCCTTCATTCTAGCCTTAATAGTCTCCTTAATCGTAACCTCATCCTCCTTCGGGGAGGGTGAAGCTTAAAAACTCAGCTCCTTGAAGGGGGTAGGGGTCTAAACAGGTAAGATGATGGAGGAGGTAAATCATGAGTTTGCCTGTGCTCGTTAGAGAGATCATGACTCCCACGATTATAAGCGTCGACGCTGAGGCTACAGTTAAAGAAGCTGCCGAGGTTATGATACAGAAGGGCATAGGCTCGGTGGTCGTCGTTGAGCAAGGTAAACCTGTAGGCATAGTTACCGAGAGAGATCTGCTTAAGAGAGTGGTGGCTAAGGCTTTAGACCCTTCCAAGACTAAGGTCAAGGAAGTTATGAGCAGCCCTCTAATCACTATTAAGCCCGACACCTACATTATTGACGCCAGTAAGTTAATGAACGAAAAGGGTATACGTAGGCTTATAGTCATGGAGGGCGATAAGGCCGTAGGCATCATCACCGAGAAGGACCTCCTTAGAGCCCTCAATAACTACCTCACCCTAGGCTTAAGGATCTAGCCGCAGGCCTCAAGAAACATCCTCGCCGCTTTCTCTACCCCTAGCGCTATGACGAAATTGGCTAGCCACGGACCTGAACGCTTACCTATTAAAGCTAGGTAGGCGGCCTCGAAGAATTTAGCAGGTTCAACCCCCAGCCCCCTAGAAGTTGAGAAGAAGAGTTCATTGAGCTCGTGAGGGGTCCATTCACCTCTTTTAAGCATTTTCTCAGCTACAGCCTTTAGGGCTAGGCGCTGTCCCTCGCTAAGCTCTCCGCGTATGCTCGAGGGATCTGAGAGCAAGGTCACCTTGAATGATGGAGGGGCGTACTTCGATAGCCACGCCCTGACCTGGCTTAGCCTCCCAGACACCCTTTTAACGTCCAGCTCCGTGGGCTCTCTAGCTAAGTGGCCTGTTCTACGCATTATCTCCAACGCCTTATCGACCGTTAGGTCTGGATATACTTGGAGTAACGTGGCCGCGAAGTCGTAGGGTAGCTGAGCTGGCATAAAGGGGGGTGGAGGTTCTATTAACGAGAGCTCGTAGCTCCGCTTAAGCGTCGACGCGCTCTTCGCGTCCTGAGGATGCTCGACGCCGTAATATATGCGCTCGGCCCTATCATACTCCTCCACTATCCTAGGCATGTTCTCGGCGCTGAAATCCTTATGCCTTGTGGGGTGTACTCTAAAGAAGAAGAACTTTAAGGTCTCAGGAGGGGCCACCTCAAGCCATTCACGCGGGGTAAATACCCTACCCTTCGACTTAGACATCTTCCTCCCGCCGATCATCACGTGTTCGTAAATTAGAGGTAAGGGGGGTGGATGGCTAAAGACCTCACTGACGATGACCTTGCTTGTATCGTAGGAGCCACCCGCCGCAGCGTGTTCTTTGCCGAAGGGCTCCATGGTGACCTTGAAGGCAGCCCACCTAGCCGCCCACTCAACCCTCCACTGAAGCTTCCCCCGACCCTCTTTAATGTCAACCTCGCCTTCATAGCCGCAGCCCTCAGCGTACCCCACCTTTAACTCGCACCTATAGAGCACTCTATCTCCATCGTAGCTATAGGCGTGGGTGGTGGCTATGCGGCCGCAGCGTTCACATATAGGCATGTAGGGGAGCCAGTCCTTAGGTTTCTTAGCGCCGCTTACCTCCTCAAACACCCTTCTAATCTCGCTGGCTTTCTCGAGGGCCGCTCTAATGAACGGCAAATAGGTGCCATCTCTATACATCTCAGCGCCTGATTTAACTTCGGGATTTAACCCCAGCTTCTCTAAGACTTCGACGAAGTCTGAAGTGAAGTGTTCAGCCCAGCTGCGACAGCAACCATAGGGGTCTGGTATTGAAATATAAGGCATACCTAGGTACTTCTTGAAACTCTCATCTATGGGGTAAGGCACCGAGTCTAGGGGGTCCATGTCGTCGGCAACCCATATAGAACGGGCCTTACCTCCTCTCTCCTCAATCAGTCTCTTAACAGCCTCGGCGTATATTACATCGCACGCGTTGCCTATGTGAGCGGGCCCCGAAATAGAAGTGCCGCTCTCCACTACGTGGTTTAATCCCCTCTTCAATAACTCGTCAACAAACTCGTCGAGCCAGTGTCTATGTTGTCTAGCCTCAGCCATTCAAGGCGCCTCCCTCTAAGCATCAGCATCAACCTAGAATCACGCTGGCTCAGTTAAGGTTTAGGGTGCCTGTTAACCGACGAGAAAGCTTACAAAGCCTCTCTTTCTAGCCTAACCCTCCTATACCACGAGGAGAGGGCCATAAAGCTAGGCTACGCCAAGCTCCTAAGGGAGCTGGGGGTCGAGGACTTAAAGGACCTAGTAACCACAAGCTTAGCCTACGCTAAAAGCCGCGATGGGGCGTGGAGGACTTTCGGCAAGCCTTGTCAGCTTAAGGAACCTCTCCCACGACCGCTTCCGTATGTAGATGTGGTACATCGGCTTGTGCCATGCGTCCTTCGAAGGGTATGGCCCGTATATGCTATGTCTTATCCCGTGCACTCTCAATAGCGTGCTCGCTGTCTCGATGACCCTAGGATCTGTATTGTAAAGTACGCCATACCTTATGCTCCCATCGCCCAGCATCAAGCCCTTGATAAAGGCCCATTGAACGTCGGCGGGCGCCCTAACAATAAACTCGTCGTACCTCTTCAACGGCAGGTAAAGCAGCGTGGAGTCTACGTCGAGTCTCCGTACCTCGCACTTAAGCTTTGATTGATCCACTCCCTGATGGACTGGCAGACCTAGCCTATGGCAGGCCCCCTTAAACATCTCCAGCAAGCCCTCGTCTTTATTGTAGAATGTCAATTTTGCACCGCGAGGGCTACTGTTATGGTAATTGTATTGACGTGCGTGGCCGTCGCTTAGCACTAGCCCCATGATGAGGCCCACCTTAGGCTGACGCGTGTCAAACACTGCCATCCTTCCTAGCGGCGTGCGTATGCCCCCTAACCAGTATGATAACTCGTTTTTAGACGGCGTGTAGCTTATTTCGTCCCTCACAGCCTTCCTTATCTTATGGTAGCTTAGGCCTTGCTTACGCAACTCGAGGGCTCTCATGTATGCATAGATGCGCTTGTAGATGTTAACCTCCTTGTGGTTTCTGTCCTCCTTGACCTCCTTGTACAATATCTCCCTGAATTCTGGGTATGACCAGTTCCTAAGCATTATCCTTAGCTTTAGCTCTAGGGGGCATTTCTTGGGGCCGCTACTGGCTCGCTATCCATGTCCGCCACCTCCTACCAGCTCCCTCACCTCCTCATCGTTGTCAGGCCTATGCCCGCCGCCTCTGCAACCTCCTCCCTCGATACGTGGAGGTCCAGCCTCTTAGCGGCCGCGTATATAGCCAGAGCCGCTAGGCTCTTAGGCGAGCCCCTGTATCCTCTTGCTCGCTAATATGCTTAGGGCCTCAGACACTAGCTTGGCCCTTAGCTCACCGCTTACATTAAGCCTTGAGGCTATGCTAGGAAGGTAGCGTTCGAGCTTAAGCCAGCGGTGCTTTACACTTAGCGCTTGTAGGGCTATGCAGACCCAGCCCAGCTTAACGCCCACGGCCCTAGCCACGTCCTCCACGCTTAGCATTATACGCCTCCTCCTAGCGGCTTCAAGGACAGCTGCCGCCCTAAGCCCTCTCGGCCTCCTAGCCACCATGTACGCGTCCAGCGCTATGCTCGCCGGCAGGCCTAGCCTTGAGGCTAGCGCCAATAAATCCCTATACAGCGATGGATCCTCGACGCCGTTTAAGAGAGGCGCTGTCCGCTCCTTGAAGCTTCGTTCAGGCTGGAGGAGGGGTGGTGGTTCATTGAGCCCCCTCTACACCATGTACCATAGGAAGGCGTTGATTGCTAGGGCGGCTATGAGTGCGTGTGCGTGTACTGCATGGAGTGCTGGGCTAAGCCTTTCGTTGAGGCCCTAGGGGCGGATGAATGGTGGCTTGAGGCCGCATTACTGCCTGGGCCTTCTCTAGGGTGCTTTAAGCCAGTCAAGCACAACCCTCCTAGCTGGGGAGGTCCGCTACGCGTCCTCGGCTTCAGGCATGGAAGACCGACGCTTGCGCTCATCGAACCCTAAGCGCGCACGGAAATTCCTCTATAGACTCTTTTTCATTAACGCGGGCGTTACAATGAAAATTTTTCCTTGAGTTATGCGACCCGCGCTGCGGCGGACTATGAGAAGGTCTTAGAAGGAAGAAACTCAGGGAGCCTCTACACCTCACACGTGTAGGATGAGGTTGGGGTTGATCTCCCCAGCCTCTGCCTACCCAGCCTCTTCAGGTGTAGATATCTATGCTCAGGGTAGGCTATCTCGGCGCCGTAGTCCTTCACCATTAAGACCATCAAACTAAAAAGTTAAGGGAGGTTATAAAGCTAGGCAGCCACGAGCGCCACGATGAGACCGGCCAGTATTATGGAGATCATGTTTATAGCCTTAATCATGGGGTTGATGGCGGGGCCTGCAGTGTCCTTGAACGGGTCTCCAACCGTGTCGCCCACGACAGCCGCCGCATGGGCAGGTGAACGCTTGCCTCCAAAGGCCCCAGTCTCGATGTATTTCTTAGCGTTGTCCCAAGCTGCTCCGCCGTTAGCCATCATCAGAGCAAGGGCTAAGCCTGAGACTATGCATCCTATGAGAAGGCCGGCGAGCGCATAGGGGCCGAAGAGGAAGCCTACGATGATGGGGCTTAGGATTACTAGAGCTCCCGGCGCAGCCATACCCCTTAAGGCCGCCCTAGTGCTTATATCCACGCACCTAGCGTAGTCGGGCTTAGCCCTGCCTTCCATGATTCCAGGTATCTCCTTGAACTGCCTCCTGACCTCAGTAACCATGCCGAAAGCCCCCTTACCCACCGCCTTCATGCATAGAGCCGCGAAGACAAAGGTCAAGCCGCCTCCAAGTAGCAAGCCTAGGATCACGCTGGGCTCAGTTAGGGTTAAGTGAACTGCTAGCTCGCTTAGCTCCTTACCTAAGTAGCTAGCTACTTCCTCCATGTAGGCTAGCAGCAATGAAAGGGCGGCTAGGCCAGCTGAGCCTATAGCGAAGACCTTGGTTAAGGCCTTAGTGGTGTTGCCCACAGCGTCGAGGGCATCGGTTATGTCTCTGACCTTAGGGTCGAGGCCTGCCATCTCCGCTATGCCACCAGCGTTATCCACTATGGGACCGTAGGCATCCACTGAGACTATGATACCGGCTATGGAGAGCATGGCCATGGCCGCTATGGCCACGCCATACATCCCCATCATAACATCGCCACGCATACCTCCCGCCAACCAGTAGGCTCCGACCACGCCCAAAGCTATGGTGATCACGGGCAGTATGGTGCTCTCAAGACCGTTGGCCAGCCCCCTAATCAAGTTAATAGCTGGGCCTGCCTGAGCTGCCTCAGCTATAGACTTGGTCGGGGAGTACTTGTACGAGGTATAGTAGTTAGTGAAGAGGGCTAGTAGAACCACTATAATGACGCCAATCATAGCCGCGTAGAATAGGTCCAAGGAGTTAAAGAGCCAGATCGTAGCGAAGTAGAAGCCTATTATGGCTAGCACCGCGGTTACAGCTATCCCCCTCAGGATGGCGCTCGTAGGGTCGCCTCCCTCACGGACCCTCACGAAGAAGGCGCCAACGATCGTTGAGAAGATCGCTATGGCGCCTAGGAGGAGTGGGTACTCAAGGTACACCGTGCTATTAAACGCCTTGTATAGAGGCCAGCCTAGCAACATGGCTCCGATTAGCGTCACAGCGTAGGTCTCGAAGATATCGGCAGCCATCCCAGCTACGTCGCCCACGTTGTCGCCTACAGCGTCAGCTATGACCGCCGGGTTTCGCGGATCGTCCTCCGGTATGCCCGCCTCGACCTTGCCTACCAGGTCAGCTCCTACGTCAGCCGACTTCGTGTAAATGCCTCCGCCTATCCTAGCGAAGAGGGCCACAAGGCTTCCACCAAAGCCAAAGCCCGCGAAGAGGAAGGGATTACGCCATACTAAGTAGAATGCGGTGACCCCGAGCAGGGCCAAGCCAACCATGCAGAGGCCCATTACTAGGCCTCCTTTAAACGAGGTGCTGAGGGCCTCCTTTAAGCCGCTGTGGGCTGAGTTAGCTGTCCTAACGTTACCTTCAACGGCCACCCTCATACCTATGTAGCCGGCTAAGGCCGAGAACACGGCACCTACCAGGAATGAGAGGCCCGTGTAAGGGAAGTAGGTATTATACCTCCCCTGAACGAAGTAGCCGTAATCCACAGCGGCGGCGAAGACCACAGCTAGGATGACCATGAAAGCCAGCAAAGTCTTGTACTGCCTGCTCATATACGCCTTAGCTCCTTGCTTAATGGCCTCGTAGATCTCGATCATCTTCTCGGAGCCCTTAGGTCTGCTTAGAACCATCGCCGTAGCGCCTGCAGCTCCTAGTAACGCTACTATTGATGCTACTAGAGCTATCAGCGGGTACATGAGTAGCCCCCCATAATTATGGCTGGAAGAGCCTATGGGGTTTAAGCTAACTGAGCTTAAAAGAGTTTCTTTTTGTAGCTTAAACCGGCGTCAAGGAGGAGATAACGCTTTTTAGCTCTGTTCAGGGTAGCCTTGCTGGGGCTGGACATGCTCAGCTTCGAAGACGGCTATGAGGTGGCCAAGCTCATAGCTGAACGCTTCGACTTAGCTAGGCTCAAGGAGGTATGTGAAGCCTTAACTCAGGCTTTAAAGGGGTATCAAGGCGAGGATTATAAGGAGTTCTTGATGGGGCTGCAGGAAGGCTTAAACGAGCTAGCCAGGTTTAAAGAGGAGGTCATTAGGCTGCAGAACATGGCTAAGGCTATGGGCGTCAGTTTAGAGGTAAACATCAGGTACCATGAATAAGTACTTCCCTCAGGAAGTCGAGGCTGAAGGAAGTGTTGACGCATCCATTTCTGAGAAGAGGCACTGCCTGCCCTGCAACCCTCATCTCCTTTAAGTAGGCCTCCGCTTTAAACACCTCCTCAGGGCAGGCTACCCCCACGACACCGTCATACCCTTTAAGCAAAACCTTGCTTACGCATGAGGAGCCGGGAAGTATGTACACGTCGTAGCCCATGGGCTCAGCCATGGATTTAGCCATGTTGACTAAGCAATCGCTTGAGCAGCCCGTGCATAGGTAAGTGGGTATTGAGGGATCGAAGATCGCCTTACACCTTGAGTCCATGTACTTGCGCGCGCAGTGTGGCAATAAGAGAGCTCTACGCCTCGATTTACTGAACAATGGCTTAAGCCTCTCGTTTATGGCGAAGAGGCTGACTAGGTCCTCAATCACCTTAACGGCCTCCCTTAAATTTAGCCCTAGCCTATCTTGGAGACTAAACCTCCTTACGAGGCCCCTAGCCATCGATCTAATGGAGCCCCTCAACTCGCCGTCAGTTAGCCTCTTAGCTAGCCTCCTCACCTCGTCGAGCAGGATACGTGGGGCCTTAGAGAGGTCGAAGGTGAAGCTGTAAGGCATAGCAGACCTCCTTAGGGACAGCCCACTTCCGCTAATTCTAGCTGAACTGCTATATAATTGGTTGATCGAACCACTTCGCCCTCTAAATAAAGCCGAGCAACGGTGAACCATGGAGAGCGGAGAATGGACCTCGCAACGAGGCAGAGTAAGACGAACCTCCAGTAAACTTTAGGCTTAAACAAGTGTCGTGAAGGATCTTCGACGATCTTGCCACATTCAACCTCGTCGAAAGCTATTGGGAGACCCCACTATACTCTGCGAAAGGCTTTAAAATATTGAAAAAGTAGAGATCTATTACAGACAATAAAAGTTTATAGTAAGGGGGAGTTCATGGTAGACAAAGGCGAGTTCCTAGGATGTCACGTCTCCCCCGAGCTATATAGGAATGTGGTCGAGGAGGCTAAACGTCGGGGAACCTCAGTCTCAGGGGTCATAAGGGAGGCCCTTTCCTACTACTTAAGCCGTAAGGGGGTTGAGGAGGCAGACTTGGAGAAGCTAAAGGAGGACCTAAACGCGCTTAGGGCTAAGTTGATGGAGAAGGAGAAGGAAGTAGAAGCATTGAAGGCTACGGTTAAGCTGAAGGAGAGGGAGGTAGAGGAGCTTAGAGGGGTGCTTGGCAGGGTGGAGGAGCTATCTAAGCTAAGTGACAAATATACCTCGAAGCCAGCTGCTACGCTCAAAGGTATAAGCGAGCGCTTAAAGAGCTATAAATGCTTCCTCAACGGGGTCAAGGGCGACGAAGACCTCATACCTACCATTAGGAGGCTTATAGAACAGGCCGCCGCGATAATAGACGGCATGGCGGTCTCCTAGAGCTCTATACCCTCAAACTTAGTGTCTAGGAGCTCTATGATCCTATTGACACGAGACTCCCCCATCCCTGGGATCTTCCTGAGCTCGTAGGGGCTCGCCTTAAAGAACCTTCGAGGCGACCCAAAGAACCTTAAAATGCGCTCGGCTAGCTCGTAGCCTATCCCAGGGATAGAGGCTACTAAGTTTATTTGAGCCTCCTTTAGGCTCTTACCACCCTTAGCCCTCTTCATTTTAGGCGGCGAGTACTTCACCTCCCTCCTATGATAGCTTTGCTCCCTCTTAGCTAGGCTTTGAATTAGTAGGGCCGTCTCGTAAGGCCCTGTAGAGGGCGCAATGCGGATGCCTAGCTCTAAGAGGTAAGCCATAGCCCCCTGAATCTGTGATGGAGTAAACATCCTCCTTCTATAGAGCTCGTTCAGGTCACCCTCCACCACCAGCACTGGGATGGGAAACGCCTTAGACATGGCCGAGGCCTGTTCGAAGAGCCTGCGGTCGACTATGGAGCTGGCTAAGTCCATCACTGTCTTCCTCTCCACCACTACCCTATCAGAGACCACGTAGTCCCCCACCTCGAGCCTCTCAACCTTTACTTGAAGCCCTAGCTCGTTTAGCCATCTTACTACGTCGCCGTGTTCCTCCCTATAATCGACAACCACTAAAGTGGGCATGAGTTCAAGCTCCTCGCCTAGCTAATAAGATCTAAGCCTAAATCTTTTAATAACCTAAGCCTGATTAAAGCGTTAGAAGAGGAGGATTAAACGAGGAGTTGAGGAAGCTCCTGCGCTTACCTAGTCAGCTAAGGCGCTACGTTAAGGTGTCAGGTGTCGAGGAGGTAGCCAGGAGGTACTTCGTGATGAACTTGTTCGACGGCAGCCTAGCTATGCTGGGGGTTGTACTTGGAGCCTACGCAGCGAGCGTTACGGACCCATGGGTGGTCATCAAGGTGGGGCTCGGCGTAGGGCTAGCTATGGCGGTGTCTGGCTTCTCAGGAGCCTACATAGCTGAGAGAGCTGAGAGAGCCAGGGAGTTGAAGATGCTAGAGAGAGCCCTATTCTCCGACCTGGAGGACACGGTTATAGGTCGAGCCTCAAGCTTAGCAGCTATACTAGCCGCCTTGGTTAACGGCGTCTCGCCGTTGGTGGCCATAGCTATATCGACGCTACCCTTCATGTTATCGCTGCTCGGAGCCATGACTTTCGGCCTGGCCGTAGCTTGGTCCACTGCCCTGATAATATCCACGCTATTCGTGCTAGGAGCCTACATGGGTAAGGTTTCTGAGGAGAACGTCCTTATAAGTGGGGTTAAGGCCCTCCTAATAGGAGGTGTGACAGCCGCCCTATTGCTATTGATACAGGCACTATGAATAAGGTGGTGAGTTATGTCCTACAAGATAAGCATCAGGAGGCTCGTGCTAGACACGCTTAAGCCTAGGGAGGCCTCGCTCATAGATCTATCCAAGGCTTTATGCGAAGTAGCTGGAGTAGAGGAGGTAGATACCATTGTCACTGAAGTCGACGCTAGGACCGAGACGGTCAAGATAACCATAAGGGGGCCTGATATAGACTACGACGCCGCGGCTAAGATAATAAACGACCACGGGGCAGTGATAAGGAGCGTCGACGAGGTCAACGTGTACAAGTTCGCTAAGAGTAGGTGAGGAACGGTGAGAGAGCTTACAAGCTTCGAAGAAGCTCTACGCGTACTGGGAGGAGTCGTCGAGGAGGCGGTGGGCTCCTCCCAGCGCCGGATGGTAGTGTTAGCCGGCGAAGCTGCGTTGCTGGCCCCCCGGCTAGCAAGCCTATACGCTGAGACCTGCGGTAGAGAAGTGGAGGCACTCTTCGCCGCTGACAACATCGAAGGGGACCGAGCGCTCTACAAGAAGGTCGCTGAGGAGGCCAAGGGGGTGAAGACTAAGTCCCTACTCTACGAGCAGACTGAGGAGGTACTCGGCACTACATGGGACCTGCTCTTCATGGACCTCACTGAGCAGCTTCGGCCAAACGACCTTGGAAGGCTCGTGGAGCTAGTTAGAGGGGGAGGGCTTATCTTCCTCCTTACACCGCCGCTAAGCGAGTGGCCAAATAAGCTTACTAGGTTTCAGCGCAAGCTCATAGTTCCTCCGTACACTGAGGAGGACGTGAAGAGGAGGTTCATTAGGCGCTTCATCAGGAAGCTAACGGAGCATCGAGGAATATGGGTGCTAGATGGCCTTAGGCTGGTCAGCGGAGAGCCCTACCAGCCTAAGGGGGTCTTAAGGCCGAGGCCTATACCCCCTCCTAAGCCAGCACTGCCCCTCAAGTTATACGACATGGCTAAGACCCAGGATCAGGTCGAGGCGCTCATGGGTTTTGAGGGCTTTTTGAGAGACGGCGGCAGAAGAGTGCTGGTGCTGATAGCTAACAGAGGAAGAGGGAAGTCGGCGGCCTTAGGCCTTGGCGCCGCCGGAATAATTTACTCTCTCGGCAGAGAAGGCCGCGTGTCGATTAAGGTAACCGCCCCAGATCCTCGAAACGTCCAGGCGGTCTTCGAGTTCGCCGAGAAGGCCTTGAAGGCGCTAGGAGTAAGGGTGAGGGTGGAGGAGCGTGGAGGCATAGCGACCGCGTTAAGGTCGAGCTTAGGTTTCATAGAATACTGTAGCCCCTACAGGCTTATACATGAAAAGGCCGACGTGGCCATGGTGGATGAGGCAGCGGGTATACCTGTCCCGCTGCTCTTCAAGGTGTTAAGGTCCTTTAGGAGGACGATATACTCCTCGACCATCCACGGCTACGAGGGTTCGGGCAGAGGGTTCGGGCTTAGGTTCCTCAAAGCCTTAAATGAAGAGAGGGGGCTCGAGGTAGAGAAAGTGGAGTTAAAGGAGCCGATAAGGTATGCCCCCGGAGACCCTATAGAGGGGTGGTTGTACGACACGCTGTTACTCGACGCCGAGCCGCCAGCACTAAGCAACGAGGAGCGGGTGGTTCAGCCTAAGCACTGCCTCTACGAGGAACCTGACCTAGACCGCTGGTTCCTAGGAGAAGAGGAGGAGAGGTTAAGGGAGTTCATTGGCATCTACGTGTTCGCACACTATAGGAATAGGCCGGACGACGTAGGGTTGTTAGGCGATGCGCCTCACCATAAGGCTAGGGTGCTCAAGCTACCCAGCGGCAAGGTAGCCGTGGCGCTACACCTAGCTGAGGAGGGCTTGATGCCCGACGAGGAGTTAGAGAAGGTTCCAGGAGGCTACAAGCCGCCCGGCAACATAATCCCCGTGTGCATAGCGAGGTACTATGCGCCCTATAGCGAGTTCGCTAAGCTTAGAGGGCTCAGAGTGGTCAGAATAGCGACGCACCCCGAGCTAATGGGTAAAGGCTTCGGCTCCAGGGCATTAAACGAGCTCTGCAAGGAGGCTAAGGAGAGAGGCTACGATTGGGTTGGAGCAGGCTTCGGAGGCAGCCGGGAGCTCTTAAGCTTCTGGATTAAAAACGACTTTGTCCCTGTCCACGTCAGCCCCACTAGAAACATGGTCTCTGGGGAGTTCAGCGTCGTAGTAGTTAGACCTTTAACCGCCAAGGCTAGGAAGCTGGTCGAGAAGCTGAACAGAGAGTTTAAGGCCAGGCTCATAGACGCCCTGGCCGATCCCTACTTCAACTTAGAGGCCTCTGTGGCTAGGCTACTCCTCTCCAACGTGGTTAAAAGAAGACGCAGAGAACCCTCGAGGCTAACCAAGTCCCAGTGGTCGAGGGTAGTTCTCTACGCTGTCGGCACCTTAACCTATGAAGCCGCCTCGGACGCAGTTAAGGAATTACTCCGCACCCACTTTCTAAGCACAGGTTCAGCTAGGCTTAGCCTACCAGCCTCAGCTGAGAACCTATTGGTAGCAAAGTGCCTGCAGGGTAAGCCGTGGAGTAAGGCTGCCTCAGCTAGTGGGGTCGATCCCTCTAAGGTTAAGGCCGAGCTAAGGGAGTTGGTTAAGGAGCTAGTTAGGTTTTACGGGAAGGAGAGCCCCTGAGAGATATGTTAAGGTCACCACGCCTAACCCAAAGCGTCTCTCTCAGCCGCTTATTTTAGCGGGAGTTTTAGGGGAAGCCTCAGAGCTATTTTACATAAGTTAAAGACGCCCTCCTAAAAGGCGGCCTTCTCAACCTTTGATCAGGTGGTGGTGTGGTCAAAAACCTACACGTGCAGCTGGACGATGAGCTCTTCAGGAAGTTCAAGGTGAAGTGCGCCGAGATGGATGTTAAGGGCAGCTCAGTAATTAGGGAGCTCATTAAGCGCTGGGTCGAGGGGCAGTGCTTAGTGGAGGTGGGGGCATGTTTAGGGCGCTAAACGTGATGCTGGCCTCCATGAAACGCTTCCTAAAGCTCGACCTTAAGTATAGATTTGAGTTAGGCGTTGACGCCCTACTTCTAGTGGCTAACATAGTGAGCTTCGGCATCTTAGGACATTTCGTAGTTTCCAGTAACGCTGAGCTCGTGAACTACCCTTACTACGTGTTCCTGTTAGCGGGGATTCTGTATTGGACCATGATAGCCTCGGGGTTTAACTCGGGCATCATAGCCCTCAGGGAGGAAGCCGAGAGGGGCACGATAGGCTTCCTGTTAAGTAACGGCGTATCGCCAGCTGTAATCACGCTCAGTAGGATGGTGGTATCTACCCTTGAGGCCCTCGGCATCTCAGCAGCCATAGCTCTACCCGCCATATACCTCTTAAGCGGGGGAGCGTACCCTAAGCCCCCTTCATCGCCTATCTGCCTCCTTGAGGCCGCCGTAGCCATAGCCCTGCCGTGGCTCTTCATGGCCTCTATAGCCATAGCTCTGACAGCGATACAACTGATGTTTAAGAGGATAGGGGGCTTAGCTGGGGCCGTCCATTACGCTTTAGGCGTAGCCTCAGGACTATACTTTCCCGTCCAGGCTGTGCCTCTAGCTGGGAAGATACTTGAGGGGATACCTACCACGATAGGCATGTCGGCTATGAGGGAGCTCATAGTGTACGGAAGGATCAAGGCGCTGAGCTTATCATCTATGCTAACTCCCTTCACTCCCGCGTGGTCATTACTTGTCACCCCCCTCGTGGCACTGGCGTTGTCCGCGGCCATCCTCTTAAAGATCGAGAGGCTGACTATGAGGTGGGGGACCATTGAACAGTATTAGCTCGGCCTTGAGGAGGGTATCGAGGCTCCTAAAGCGAAATCAGGTAGAGGGCGACGAGGCTGTTAAGGTGTATAGGCTAGTGAAGGAGGTGAGGCTGAAGGGAGGCCGTAGGCTTAGGGTGCTAGACGGAGTGACCTTTAAGGTCCTTAAGGGGGCTAAGGTAGCTCTAGTTGGGCCAAGCGGCTGTGGTAAAACTACGCTACTGAAGGTGTTATCCACCATCTACCTCCCCGATTCAGGTGAGGTGAACGTCTTCGGGATGGATTTAGTGAGGGAGGTGGGTAAGGTTAGGAGGCTCATCAGCTTCGTTTCGCCTAGCTTAGACTTCCATAAGAAGCTGACGTTAAATGAGACCCTTAAGTTCTTCGCCAAGGTGCAAGGCACCGACCCAGAGCCCGCCTACAGGTTCCTCGACTACATCAAGATGAGGGGGCTGGGGGATAGGCCCCTAGAAGGGTTTAGCGAGGGACAGAAAGCAGCTGTTAGGCTGGCTATAGGGTTGATGAAACAGCCTAAGCTCCTCCTGCTTGATGAGCCCACCGCCAACTTAGACGTAGCTAGGAAGGAGTTAGTAATTGAGTACCTCAGGGAGCGAATGAGGGACATGACAGTGATCATGGTGGACCACGACCCTAAGGTGGTTAGCAGGCTATGCGACCAGGTCGTATTGATGGGCTCAGGCACCGTGATTAAGAGCTGCGAGGCTAAATCCCTACTTAAGAGCTTCCCCTTCAAGTACCAGTTCAACATTAAGGTTTACTCTAAGTCTCAGTTATCAAAGGAGACCTTAGAGAGACTAGGCTATCCCTATCAGTTAACGGGCAACGTCGTTAGGTTCTTGTTGTCCAGTAGAGATGAGGTTAAGGACTTGACTTCGAAGCTAGTCAACAAAAAAGGCATCCTATCCTTCGAGGTGTCGATGGTAAGCATGGAGGACGTGTACTACTGGATTAATCAACAGGTAGGGGTTGAAGGTGCGGCCTATCCCGCCGAGCTTGTCAAGACGTCTGCGCCTTGAGGGGTTTAAGCTCCTCTAACCTCTTCGATAACAGGATCACATCGCCTATCTTCTTAATCTCGCTCCACTTAACATCAAGCTCACCTACCTTCTCAACCCTACGCTCCTCCTTGTAGGGAACCTCCATACCTTCACGCCTAGCCCATTCAACAAGCTGCTCAACGCTTACCTGTAGCTTAGGCTTGGGAGGCCTTTCTCCAAGACCTCCTAACTCAGTCTGATACCTAGACAGCAGCAAGTCGACGTCGGGCACCTTCTTAACCACGTAGTCCTCCAAGTCAACCCTCAAAACCAAGGTATCCCCCAGTAACACCTTCTGGGCCCTACCAAGTATCTTGCCCGCTGAATCTATGGTTAACTTGCCCTTGACCTGCTCCGTGCTCCTAAAGGGTACCCTAGACGTCGGCTGAAGGTTGAGCCTTAAAGCCTCCACCGGCTCCTTCAACAAGACACAGGTACCAAGGCCGCTTACGCCTATCGTTTCGATCTGCTTAAGGCTAAAAGAGTATACCACCTTCTTATCCCTGTGTTCGTAGGACCTCGTTGGTATAGGTAACCCCCTAAGCCTAGCGTACTCGTAAAGCTCCTTATCAGTAACTGGAGCTGAAGAGGGAAGACGCAACTCTCTCCTAACCTTATCCTCAAGTTCCTTTAGGCTCCTAGGCTTCCACGGCCTCCACGGCAGCGTCTTCAGCAGCTCAAGCTTCAACTTTTCATAGTCTGGTCCGGTAACACGCTGTTCAACCAACTTGTATACGTCTATGAAGACCTCGTCCTCCTCGTACCTAGCCCTATACACCCTACCGCATACGTAACCCTCAGAGTCCACCACTAAGGCGTTAGCCAGCGACTCCTCGTCAACCAAGAAGCGCGAGGGAGGAGGGCTAGGT
>CAZVDL010000022.1:0-21430 GCA_964626365.1 uncultured Nitrososphaerota archaeon | reverse complement strand
CGTCCTCCACGTAGACGAGGACGCCGCAACCGCCGTGGCCACACATTCGACAGCAGCTCTTAATTACCTCGCCCTTCACGCCCCCCTCTTGGGAGCCTCGGCGCTTAGCGCTTTCTACGCCCCAGGTAGCGGTTAAAAGCGGCTTAGTTGGGGGGCGACGGCAGCTTAATAGCCTGGGGGACGGTTTTTGCCTGTGCTAGGAGGGCCTGCATGCTCGACGTGGCGAGGGTTAGAGAGGACTTTCCTCTGCTTAAGACAGGCATCGTGTACCTCGATAGCGTGGCTACGAGCTTGACGCCCAGGCAGGTCGTCGAGGCCATGGATAGGTATTACGCTGAGTATAGGGCTAACGTGGGGAGGGGGATCTACGAGCTGGCTAGGAGAGCTAGCGAGGCCTACGAGGAGGCTAGGAGAGCGGTGGCTAAGTTCATAAACGCTGAGGGGAGGGGGGAGGTGGTCATGGTCAAGAACACTACCGAGGCCATAAACCTCGTGGCTCACTCCTTAAAGTGGAGGAAAGGAGACAAGGTGGTCACTACGCTGCTTGAACACCACTCAAACTACCTCCCCTGGCTGAAGTGTGCTCAGCGCTACGGAGTCAAGGTCGAGGTCGTTAGGCCTAGCCGCGAGGGCTTCCTCGACCTCGGCGAGGTGGAGCGCGTGGTAGACGACAACACCAGGCTCGTGGCCGTGACCCACGTGTCCAACGTCCTGGGCGTGGTCACGCCCGTGAAGGAGATAGCTGAGATAGCCCATGAACACGGCGCGCTGATGCTCGTTGACGGCGCGCAGTCTGTGCCGCACTTCAGGGTGGACGTGTCAAGGTTGAAGTGCGACTTTCTAGCCTTCTCAGGCCATAAGATGTGTGGACCCACAGGGTCAGGAGGGCTCTTCATAGGCAGAGAGGCGTGGAGCGAGCTGGACCCTGTATTCATAGGGGGAGGCACGGTGGAGGAGGTCGACGTCGGCAGCTTCGCTCTCCTAAGCGGCCCCGCTAGGTTCGAGGCTGGCACGCCCATGATAGCCGAGGCCATAGGGCTGAGAGCCGCCGTCGAGTACCTGGAGAGGCTGGGGATGGACAGCGTCGAGGAACATGAGAGAAGGCTGGGTAGGAGGCTACATGAAGGCCTAGCTGAGCTACCAGGCGTAGAGGTCTACGGCCCCGAGCCTAGGTATAAGCTCGGGATAACCTCCTTCAACGTGGAGGGCCTGGACCCTCACGAGGTGGCCATGATACTGGACGCGTCTAGGATAGCGGTTAGGTCTGGGATGCACTGCGCTCAGCCCCTGATTAAGCGGGTGCTCGGCTTAGCTAGGGGCACGGTGAGAGCCTCCGTCTACCTCTACAACACTGAGGAGGACGTTGAGAGGCTCCTATCAGCCGTCGAGGAGCTAGCTAGGTCAGTGGGGAGGCACAGCTAGGCGTTGAGGCTAGCCCTACTTCAATTCGCTAGGAAGGAGGAGCTAGACGAGAACCTGAGACACGCCGTGGAGCTTCTATCGAGCGTTAAGGACGTGGACCTCGTGGTTCTACCTGAGAACTGGGCCTCTAAGAGAATTCTATCCCACGATGAGCACCACACCATAGTAGAGGAGCTGGGGAAGCTGGCTAAGGCTAGGGGTTATGTCGTGGTGGCTGGCGCCCACTATGTAAGTGGCCCCTCTGAGGCCCTAAGCCTAGGCGTAGCGTTGACTCCGAGCGGCGAGGCATACGAGTACGATAAACACTACCCCTCCTCGGCCATAGGCGAGAGGAGCTTCATAAGGGCTGGGTGGAGGACCACGGTCTTCAATGTGGGCGGGGTCAAGGTGGGTGTGGTGGTGTGCGTCGACTTAATGTACCCTGAGGTGGTTAGGAGATTGACCCTTAGAGGGGCCGATGTGATCCTAAACCCTTCAAGCATCCCCGCCGATAGGATAAGCCTATGGAGGGCTGTGGGGAGGGCTAGGGCGGCTGAGAACACGGTGTTCGTAGCCTCTGTAAACAACACCATGACCTACTACCCCGACGGTAGAAGAGTGGCTGGTGGCAGCTTCGTAGCGTCGCCTGAGGGGGAGCTTATCTTGGATGCAGGCGTGGAGGAGGGGGTCTACGTGGCTGACTTGGACCTAAGCCACGTCCTTAAGGTTAGGTCTAGGTGGAGCTTCCTAGAGGACGTTAAGCGCAGCGTCGATAAAATACGCCGTGAGTACTATAGAGGTTGAAGGTGGGAGGGCGCCCGACGGGTGCCTCCCTCATCCCGTACCCGATGACGGGTGCGTGGGGAGGCCGGAGCCCAGCCTTTAAGTCTAAGGCGGAGGTTAATAAGGCTAGCTTCACTGAGCCGCGACGTGACTCCTTGAGTAGCGGTCTCTTAGCCTAGTAGTTTATGTATATCCTCTGTTTAACCTCCCTGAGCGTGGGCTAAGCGAGGGTGGCAGGTTCATGGAGTGGAGCTTCGAAAGGGTGCCGAGGACCATGTCCACCCAACACCCAGACAACGCTAGGCCTCCTAGCTGGTGCAGCGGGGAGGTCATACAGGGCGAGGACGAGGTGCGTGAGGCCTTCTACGCCTACAGCGCGTTGGGCTGCCGCGAGGTTATGTGGGACTCTGAGGGTAAGGACGTGGATACCAGGGTGGTGAGGAAGCTCCTAGCAGCTCACGGAGACTTCTTTAGGGAGCATGTATTGGGTGAAGACCTTTTCCTGACCTATAGGCTGCCGAACCCTAGGATAGAGGAGGCCGAGCGTAAAGTGGTCGCTGAGACCCTGTTGAACATAGCCGTGGGCTTCGACGTAGCCTCAACGTTCTACGGCAGGGAGGTAGCTCCCATCTTCGAGGTCATCCTACCCTTCACTACAAGCCACGAGGAGGTAGTTGCGCTCCACAGGTACTATGAGGCGCTGACGAGACACGCTGAGCTTGGAGGGGAGGTGGCTAAGTGGCTTGGGGAGTTTAAGCCTGAAAGGGTCAACGTTATACCGTTGATAGAGGACCTACCGAGCTTGCTTTCCGCCGACCACATAGTGAAGCTGTACGCTGAAGCCATGGGCCTTAGGAGGGTCCGGGTCTTCATAGCTAGGTCGGACCCAGCGTTAAACTATGGCCTGCCCAGCGCCGTGGCGCTAGCTAAGCTAGCGCTATACAAGCTAAGTAGGCTTAGAGATGAAGGGGTCGAGGCCTACCCGATTATAGGCGTAGGCTGTCTCCCCTTTAGAGGGCACCTTTCCCCTAACAACCTAGCTAACTTCCTCGACGAGTATGGAGGGGTGGTTACGGTAACCGTGCAGTCCGCCTTAAAGTACGATTACGAGGAGGAGGTGTCTAGGAGGGCCGTAGCTGAGCTTAACCATAGGCTTCCAGCGAGAGAAGCTATGGAGGTGGAGGATGAGGAGGCCCTCCTGAGAGCCCTGGATAAGCTTAGAGAGGCCTATCAAGGTGTCGTCGAGGACCTGGCCCCCTTAATCAACAGCCTCTCGATGTACGTGCCTCCTAGGAGGGCTAGGAGGCTGCATATAGGCCTCTTCGGCTATAGCAGGGGGGTTAGGGGGGTCAGGCTGCCTAGGGCCATACCCTTCACGTGCGCCCTATACTCGTTAGGGCTGCCGCCCGAGTTCCTAGGCTTGAGGGCCCTAAGGGAGCTTGAGGAGGACGAGTGGCGAGCCTTGACATCGGCCTACCTCAACCTAGACTTGGATCTAAGCGAGGCTGGACGCTTCGTCTCTTGGAGGAACTTGGAGGAGGTTGAAGAGGAGGCTGAGGGGGTGGCTCGTAGAGCTGGAATGCTTGAGGATAGGCTTAGGGAGGCCTTATTCAAGGTGGAGGAGGACCTTAAGGCCGCTGAGGAGATGCTTGGAGTCAAGCTGGGCCCTAGGTCGCCCAGTGAGCGTAGACACGAGAACACCGTTAACAGCCTACTACTATCCTACCTAGAGGGCGACGAACAGTACGTTAGGCACTTCCTGGTGGAAGCGGCCTACATTAGGAGGAGCCTAGGTTGAGAAGGCTTAGGGAGGCGGTAGAGGCGTTTAACGAGCTGGCCGCCAAGTACGATTCGTGGTACGAGGAGCACCCGTACGAGTATCGAAACGAAGTCACGGCGATTAAGAGGCTCGTCCCTGGAGGATTAGGCCTGGATGTGGGCGTGGGCACCGGGATTATAGCTAGCGAAGTGGGGGTTGAAGTCGGCCTCGACGCCTCGCTGAGCATGTTGAGGACGGCTAAAAGTAGGGGCCTAGAGGTGGTTAGGGCTCAGGCTGAGAGGACCCCCTTTAAGGGGGGAGGCTTCGACTACGTCTTAACCACAGCCACTCTATGCTTCCTTGAGGACGTGGAGGAGGCCTTGAGGGAGGCGTACAGGGTGCTTAAGCCTGGAGGTTTCCTCGTGGCCTGCATAATACCCAGGGAGTCGCCTTGGGGTAGGCGCTACGCGGAGCGTGGCGACGGCGTCTACAGGTTGATGAGGCTCCTAAGCGTCGAAGAGCTCAAGGAGGCTATGTTGAGGGCTGGGTTTGAGGTCGCTGAAGCCTTAGGCACCATAAGCTACCCTCCAAGCAGCGTGGGCTTCATTGAGGAGCCCAGCGTGGAGCTTGAAGGTAAAAGCTTCGTGTGTATAAAGGGATTAAAAAGAGGGGGTTAACTACCTCCCCTTCCACTCAGGCTTACGCTTCTCGAGGAAGGCCTTAACCCCCTCGTTGAAGTCCTCGGTGGTGCTGCATAGCGTAAAGGCCTCGGTCTCGTAGGCCAGCCCAGCCGATAGCAGTGTCTCTAGCGACTTATTCACAGCGGCCTTGGCTATCTTCAGGGCCACGGGGCTCTTGGACTTAAGCTTGTCGGCTAGCTCCTTGACCGCCTCCTTCAGCTTGTCAGGGGGCACCACCTTATTGACTATGCCCAGCCTCTCAGCCTCCCTAGCGTCTATCATGTCGCCGGTCATTATCAGCTCCATAGCCTTCTTCACGCCTATATGCCTAGGCAGCAGCTGAGTACCTCCACCGCCCGGTATGGCGGCTATGTTGACCTCTGGCTGACCAAACCTAGCGCTCTCAGAGGCTACAGCGAGGTCGCAGGTCATGGTTAGCTCGCAGCCTGCGCCGAGCGCGTAGCCGTTGACCATGGCTATCACGGGCTTGCCCATTTCCCTGATCCTGTTCAGTATGCGTTCTCTGTAGTTTAGGGTGAACTCCCTGCGCTTGATGGGGGTCAAGGCTATGAACTGGTTTATGTCTATGCCCGCGCAGAACGCCTTATCGCCGGCGCCGGTGAGCACCACCACCCTGACGTTGTCGTCCTTCTCGGCGTCCTCTAGGGCCAAGGCCAGCTCGTTGATGGCCTCGAAGTTTAAGGTGTTTAACACCTTCGGCCTGTTAATGGTGATCCAGGCCACTCCGTCCTCCTTCTCGTAGGTTATGTTAGCAAAGCTAGACATTAGACCACCGGGCTACTGGGTCGACGCTAGCGCTATTAAGCCTTAATCAGGGGTTAAGCCACCTTCCTCAGCAGCCTTTGAGCCTCGCTCTCAAACCACTTCCGGGCCTCTTCGCCGCAGCGTAGGTGCCTTAGGTCCTCCTCCAGGTTTGATGGTTTGATTAACAGGATCCACCCTCTGCCGTAGGGGTCCTCATTGACCAAGCTAGGCTTCCTTAAGACCTCCTGGTTGACGACGACGACCGTCCCCGTCACCGGGGAGTTTATGGAGCCTACCCACTTGCTAGCCTCTAAGCTTATCAGGGGCATACCTCGCCGCGCCTGGGCCCCCGGCCTTAGGGGGTTGACATATACTAGCTTGCCAGCTGCCTGCTGAATTATGTCGTCCACGCCTACCCTGACGAGGTCGCCCTCGACCTTAAGCCACGAGTGGCTGTCCTCGTAGCATAGGTCCTCCTTAAAGAGAGCCTTAACCCTCAACTAGATTCCCTCTTCAGGTCGACGTAGACCTGCGAGCAACACGTGGGGCGGAAGCTATACTTAAGCCTCAGCTTACGGGCTTCTTCAACCCCCTCTTGGGAGGGGAAGGCTATGGCGTTGACCCCAGCCCTCAAGGCCAACACGTCGCTCTCGGACCTATGCCTGCCTTTAGGCCTAGCGCAGCCCAGGGCTATGGGTACGCCTGGGGCTATGAAGCGGGCCGCTGCCACGATCCTAGCCACCTGTTCAGGGGGCGGAGGGGCAACGTGCTCCATGGAGGTGCCGGGCAAGGGTATGAGGGCTATCACCACTATGGCGGCTGGGTTATGCCTAGCTATCATTTTAAGGGCTTCTAGCTCCCCCTTAAGCTCGCCGTAGTGTAGGCCTACGAGCACGTGTGGAACCGTAGGCACCCTGTACCTCTCCAGGAGGGCTAGGGCCCTCTCAAAGTCGCTTAGCTTAACGTCTAAGTGATATACTCGCCTAGCGGTGTCCTCTGAGCCTATCACGTCTAGTAGGGCTGCGTCGACCCCAGCCTCAGCTAGGCCTTTAGCTACCTCCTCGCTTAAGAGCCCCGTGTGTACGACCACAGTTAGCCCCAGCGTCTTCTTAGCCCAGTATATGACGTCCAGGAAGGGCTTAAGCGGCACCTTCCCCTTAACGTCGCTGCCGCCGCTAATAAGCAGCCCTACCCCTCCAGACTCCTTAACCCTCCGGCAGACCTCCCTTAGCTTATCCGGGGTGGTGGCTGGGGTCATCCCTCTAAGCAGGCGGCCTCTACAGTGGTCGCATTGTAAGGCACACGCGTAGCCTGTAACTGAGACTGAGATGAAGCTGGCGGGAGGGGTCATACGGCCGCTGGGCGAGCTTGGAAGGAAGCTAGGCGTATAGAAGACTACCTCGTCGCCTAGCTTAGCTAGGCTAAGCCCCCTAGACTCAGCTAGCACCTCGTCTAACCCCAGCTTTAAGGCGTCCTCGGGCCTCAAACCCTTAAGGGCTTAGGCGAGCCTGCTTTAAGGCCTAACGCCCAAGCTTAATCGACGACGGCTTAGCGGCCCGCCTAACGTACATCGACGCGCTTATAGCCGCCCTCGCCCCCTCGCCCACCGCCGTCGCGACCTGCATGCCGCCACACGTACAGTCGCCAGCTGCGTACACGCCCTCTATGTTAGTGCCTTGGTCCCTGCCGACCTTGATGCAGCCCCTCTCGTCAACCTCGACCCCGGCTCTACGTAGTAGGGCTACAGTTGGAACCTCCTCAGTCACTATGAAGACGCCTTCAACCCCCAGCTCCTTAACCCCCTCGCCCGTCTCCACTATCAGCCTCTCAACTCTACCCTCGCCCTCGACCTTTCTAGGGCGTGCGCCCTCCATTATGGACACGCCATGCCTAGCTAGCTCTTCACGTTGAGTTGGCGTAAGCCCCTTCAAGGGGATGAAGGTGGTGGCTGAGGCTAAGCCGCTTAGGAGCACAGCGTCCTTGACTGCGTCCTCCCCGTCGCCTATGACCGCTACCCTACGCCCCCTATACAAGGGGCCGTCGCAGACAGCGCAGTAGGAGACGCCTAGGCCTAGGAGCTTCTCCTCCCCTTCAATCCTCAGCCTCCTCCTCCTTACGCCGACCGCCAGTATGACCGCGTAGGAGGTGTGGGTTTCGGTCCTCGTGGTCAACGACTTGATGGGGGGCGTTAGGCTTAGAGCTAAGACCTCGCCCTCCTTGATGGTGGCCCCCGCCTTAAGCGCGTGCTCCCTAAACCTTGAGAGCAGCTCTCGCCCTTCAACCCCGTCTGGGAAGCCAGGGTAGTTGCGTATCTCCTTGGCTAGCGCTAGGCGGGGAGGAGTCGACCCCTCTAGGATAAGCGTCTTTAACCCTAAGCTCGCAGCGTACATACCTGCTGTTAAGCCTGCAGGCCCAGCCCCGACCACCACCACGTCGCAAGACGGTTTTAGGAGCAGGGAGAGCGACATCTAGGTCACCTTGAGGCCTCGGCTACCTTCTCAGCGAAGAGCTCTACAGGCACGGCTCCCTCAATCTCTACGCCCTCGTTTATGATGGTCTTAGGCACCGACAACACCTTGTACTTATAGGCTAGGTCTGGGAACTCCATAGCCTCGACTACGTCGGCCACCACGTTCTCGTTGACCACCGCGAACATGTAGGCCGCTAGGGCCATGGAGGGACAGTACGGGCACGTAGGGGTGACGAACACCTGTACGTGGACCCTGCCTTTAACCCCCCTAACTACGTCGACTACGTGAGGCGGTAGAGAGGCCTCCCCCCTTGAGGCGGCCACTATAGCTTCAACCAGCACGCCGAACTCGTAGCCTGATGGCACGCCGAAGTACCTTATGTTGTATGGGCGCTCGCCGTGTATGACTATGGCTGGGTGCTTATCAACGCCAAACCTCTTAGCCTCCTCGCTGTCGACGTCGCAGCTACACTTAACCACCCTTATGAGGCTTGATAGGCTGGCCAGCTTCTCTATTATCTCCGCAGCCTCGTTGCAGTAGAGGCAGTGCGCCTCAGTCGTAAACAGGTGGAGCGTTACAGGCTTGCTGAGCGAGCTTAGGATGGCGCGGAGCTGCTTCACGGTCTCCTCGTCTATCTCCACGACCAAGGCTCTCTGCCAGAGCTCCAGGCTAAGCCCTCTAGAAAAAGCTTAAAGGGCTTACAGGGAGGGCGCCATTAAAAGGTTAAATAGCCTATCTTGGCTAAGTGGTGGCGAGGTGGCGACGATGGTCAAGGTGGACAAGTACGAGCTACCCGACGACCTCTACTACTGGGGTAGGAACCCTGACGGGAGCATTAGGGGGCGTACGTGGGCTAAGCTGGAGCCTGATGGAAGGGTCAGAGTGGGGTTGACGGATAGAGGCCAGGACATGGCTGGCAAGATACTCTTCATCAGGCTTAGGCCTAAGGGCTCAACTGTCGAGCAGGGTAAGCCTATAGGCACCATAGAGACAGCCAAGTGGACAGGGCCCATAGAGTCGCCGGTGAGCGGGGTTATAGACGAGGTTAACGAGGAGCTTAAGAGGAAGCCTAGCTTGGTCAATGAGGACCCCTACGGCAGAGGGTGGATGGTGGTCATTAAGCCGAACAAGCTTGATGAGGACTTAAAGAACCTCCTTCACGGCGAAGCCGCAGTTAAGTGGTTGGAAGAGGATTTAAAGAAGTAAAAATTTCGGTTTCCTTTATTTTTAGAGGGCCATGTTGACTATCTCCATCAGGTCGTAGAGCTTTATTGGTAGGTCCTCGCGGGCTATTATGTAGTAGAAGTTCATGTAGCACGAGGGGCACGCCGACACTAGGGCCTCAGCCCCCGTGGGTAACACGTCGTTCTTAAGCCTTATCAAGCCTAGCTCCTGGGCTACGTCGGGGCTTATTCCGAAGAGACCGCCGCCAGCTCCGCAGCATCTAGCTAGGTTCCTCGACGACGACATCTCGACCAGCTCCAGGCCGGGTATCGCCTTTAACACGTTCCTAGGGGCGTCGTAGACCCCAGAGAGCCTACCTAGCTCGCATGGATCGTGGTAGGTTACCTTCATCTTAAGCTCCTTGAACTTCACCTTGCCCTGCTTTAAGAGCTCCTCTATGAACTGGGAGGTGTGCATTACTTTGAAGCTCGGCTTGAGCTCTAGGTCCTCGAAGCCCTTGGTGAAGGCCCTATAGCACCCTGAGCACCCGGTTACAAGGACGTCGGGCTTCCTCGACTCTATCACGCTTAGGACCCTCTTGGCGTTCTCCTTAGCTGCCTCCATCTGCCCGGTTAAGAGTAGTAGGTCGCCGCAGCAGCCTTCCTCCTCGCCTAGCAGTATGGGGTTGACGCCCATCTTCCTTAGGGCCTGCACCGCCGCCTTGGCTATGTCGGGGAACCTAAAGCTGGTGACGCAGCCTACCCAGTATAGGACTCGCTCCACCTCAACCACCTCCTAGCTCCCTGGCTAGCTCAGCCCTAGGCGTGTTGTCCTGGCCGTAGATGTTGCCGTACTTTAAGATGTTCTCGCCTAAGGCCTTGTGCACCGGGTGTACGTAGCCCTTAGCGGCTAGGTCTCGCCTCATCTGCTCTATTATATCGACTATCTTGATCCCAGGCGGGCACACCTGCATACAGTGGCCGCACACCGTGCACATGTCGTAGGCCTGCCTAAGCTCCTCTGAGGCCTCTACCTTGCCGGCGAGGAAGTAGTACGACAATACGACCCTGCCCCTGGCGCCCCTCGACTCGACGAAGAAGTAGTTGAACGTCGGGCACACTGAGCGGCAGAAGCCGCAGCGGAAGCACCTTATAGCCTCGTAGACTCTCTTGAGCGCCGCGAACTCTCCTTTAAGCCTGGATATGTAGGCGTAGAAGATGTTGTCTGGGTCGTCACGGGTCTCAACGTCTAGCCCCATCTTGCCTGGGTTCAGGATGTTGTTGGGGTCTAAGGCCCTCTTCAACGCCCTCATAACCTCTAGGCCCTTCCCTACGGCCTGCTTAACGAAGGGTATTTTAGCCACGCCTATCCCGTGCTCGGCGGATAGGGCGCCCCTACGCTTGATCACGACGTCGAAGATCTCCTTCTCCATCTTCAACATCTTGTCCCACTCCTCAGGGTTAGCAGGGTCTATTATCATGACGGGGTGGAGGTTGCCGTCGGCGGCGTGGCCGAAGGTGGCGGTTATCAGGCCGTACTTAGCGCCTATGCGCTGGAAGTCCTTGATAGCCCCCTCTATCTCAGAGATGGGGAAGCTTGGGTCCTCAGCCAGCGGTATGAGCACGTAGCCCTCCTTGACCCTGGCGAGGGCTGGGACCAAGGCCTTCCTGGCGGTCCACAGCTTAAGCGACTCCTTGGGGTCGTCGGTCCACGCCAGGTCCTTGGCCCCCACCTTTTTAGCCACCTCTTCGACTTTCTTCATCTCCTCCTTGACGCTGCCCTCAGTTCCGTCGAGCTCCATAACTATGAAGCCCTCCCTGCTGGGGAGGCCTAGCTTAAACACCTCGTTGACTACGTCTAGACACACCTTGTCGAGGAGCTCCATGGCCGCCGGCCTAACGCCGGCCAGCAGGATCTCGGTGACCGCCTTTCCAGCCTGGCTTAGCTCGTCGAAGAACATGGTCATGGTGACCCTGTAGGGCGGTATGGGCGCCAGCTTGATCATGACTTCAGTGACTACGCCCAACGTCCCCTCGGAGCCTATGAAGAGCTGGGTTAAGTCGTACCCAGTGGACTGTTTTATTACCGGCCACCCAGTCCTTATGACCTCGCCGTTGGCCAGCACCACCTCTAAGCCGAGCACCCAGTTTCTCGTGGTGCCGTACTTAGCTGCTCGGACCCCGCTGGCGTTGGTGTTAACCATGCCGCCCACGGTGCAGGCTGGGGAGCTTGCGGGGTCGGGTGGGAAGAAGAGGCCGTACTTAGCTAGCTCGGCGTTAAGCCTGTCTAGTACCACGCCGGGCTCGACTATGGCTATGAGGTCGTCGGTCTTAACCTCCTTCACCCTGTTCATCCTGGTGAAGTCGATTACTATGCCGCCCCTCCTAGGCAGGATGGCTCCTATAACACTCGTGCCGGCCCCCCTCGGGACGATGGGGATCTTATTCTCGTTAGCGTACTTCACTATCTCCACGACGTCCTCCGTGGACCTGGGGAAGACCACCACGTCGGGGGTATAGGTGAAGGGAGACATGTCGCTTGAGTAGCATAGCAGCGAGACCCTGTCGCTGACGACCCTATCCTCGCCTACTACTCCCTTCAGGAACTCCAAGGCTTGGAACAAGGCATGCACCTATCCACGTTAGGCTTGAAAGCGTTATTTAAGCCTTATATATAGTTCTATGGAGGGATCAATTCAGCTTTTAGAGATCCGCTCCTTTATTAACTCCCCTATACCTTTACGTTCTCCATGCTTCTCGTAGTAGATCCTAGTAGGCAACCTAACTCTTATGCCTAGGTTGTAGAATACATTGAGGAGCTCCTCGCCGGTGATGGGGCCCTCCACCCTCCCCTCCTTTATCAGCCTGGCTAGCTCCTTAACCACGGCCTTGGTGATCTCGGGGTATTGAGCCTCAGCCGCCTCTAAAACCTCTAGCCCCCTACCTACTAGGTTCTTGACGACTACCTCCCTGGGGTCCTCTTCCTTCTTAGGGGCTTGTTCAGCTAGCAGCTTCTTGCGTAGCTCTAGGAGCTTCCTCATCTTGAGTAGCTCCAGTTCCTCGTCGCTGGACAAACCTCACACCTAGTTATCAAGGAGGATTTGAGGATTTAACCCTCGCGCTCTCGACCCAGAGAGTTTTTTAGCTAGTAGCCCTCTCCAAAGAGCTATGTCGGAAGAGACTGTAGGTGTAGGTGGATGAGGCGCGAGGACTACGTGGACCTCGTGTACAGGGACATCAGGATAAACGAGCATAACGCCCCCCGCTTCTACCTAGAGGGTAAGGAGGTTAACATCTGGGACGAGCCCTACATCTACTACCACTCTAAGTCCCCCATCGACTACGTTAGGGAGCGCATAGCTGAGTATGAGAAGGAGGGACTTGACCCCTTCCCCAGCATCGTAGGTAAGCAGAGGGAGAAGGAGCTTGTTAAGACGGCTTTAATGTCGGGATCTTCAATCCTTTTTAAGGGCCTTAAGGGGTACGGTAAGACCACGTTCTCTAAGGCCATAGCTCAGCTTCTACCGAGCAAGCTCCTAGCCATCAAGGGCTGCAAGATAAACGACGACCCAACACACCCCATCTGCTTTTCCTGTAAGCGTAAATTGATGGAGGAGGATAAGGTCGAGCTAACCTGGGTCCCCAGGATATGGGTTCGCATCCCCGGAGACCCCATGATGACCACTAGGCAGCTAATTGGAGGGGTCTCCATCCAGAAGATAAGGGAGGGTTACGATTTAGACCATCCAGAGGTCTTCATACCTGGGAGGGCCCTTAAAGCTCATAGAGGCGTCGGCTACTTCGACGAGCTAGGCGCCATACCCTCCCAGCTTCAGACCCTCCTCCACGAGCTCATAGAGGAGGGCCAAGTCACCACCACTGAGGGGGAGATAGTACCCTTCAAGGTAGACTCCCTGATAATAGCCGCTACCAACCCCGCCAACTATAGGGGTACCAACCCGATCAAGGAGCCCCTGTTAGACAGGATGGAGGTTATAGAGATAGGGCCCCCTGAGACCTTGGAGGACGAGGTGGAGATAGGGCTTAGGAACATGTTCGTAGTGAAGGAGAGAGGCGAGCCCCCCGACATGCCCTCTTGGCACACGAGGATACTGGCTAGGATAGTTAGAGTGGCTAGGGACAAGGACCGCTACGACATAGCTAGGCGCATCACCAGCGAGCCCTCCTGTAGAGCCACCATTAAGCTGTTCGACCACGTCAAGTCGTCGGCCCTCAAGGAGGGCCGTAGGATACCCCTGTTAAAGGACTACGGGCCCTCTTACGACAACGTCAAGCTGGCCTTGATGGGCAGGATAGACGTAAGCTACGAGATGAGGGATAGGAAGGAGGAGCTGATAGAGAGGCTCGTAGAGGAGGCCCTAAACCTCACTTTAAGGGAGATCTACAACGCGATACCGCAGGACGCCTTCGACGACCTGATCAAGTCGCTGCGTGACGCCGCCATAAATGGTTACCGCGTACCCATAACGCTCAACTACGTCCATAAGCTTAGGGGGCAGGCCGCGCTTAGGAGCGTCGTGTCTAAGCTCATGCCTGAGGCGGAGAAGGACGAGGAGTACTTCCTCTCAGCCGTCGAGGTGCTGCTTGAAGCCTTAGCTAGGTGTACAAATCTAATTAAAAGGGAGGGCGAAAGCTACCTGTTTAAGGAGGTAGGGGTAGGAGGTTTTGAAGCCAGAGTGTAAGCTATGTGAGGCTGAGAGGTCGCTGTCTAAGCTCCTAGGAATGGATAACGTCGAGGCTCTCCTCTACAGCCTCCTAAACCCGGGCTACGCCCAGATGAGGGATAGAGCCAAGAAGCCTAGGTTTAACCTAAGGAGCCTCCTAGAGAGGTTTATGGACGAGAGCGAGCTGGACGACTACATCTTCAAGCAGGGCCTGTACATGAAGCAGTACCCGAGGGTCATATGTAGCTGGGCCTACGATGAAAGCTTCAAGAGGGCGAAGGAGAGGGCTTGGAGGGAGCTCCTCGACAAGCTTGAGAGAGGCGAGATTAAGCCCTCGGACATACCGCTACAGCAGCTAGTAGAGTACTTCCACGAGGAGCTGCTAGCAGCTTTAGAGCAGGAGGGCTACGTTAAGCGCGAGCGCGTATCTAGAAGCTTCAGCCACTTCATGCACGTCCTGCTCTTCACAGCCAAGGGCGAGGAGCTCATCGCGGAGAAGGTCTTGGAGGAGGCCTTCAAGGAGATAAGGGCGGCTAGCTACGGGCCCCACGAATCCATGGAAGGAGGCCTAGGCGTAACGCCAAGCTCCCTCCTAGTCGACTACGACGAGTATAAGCACACCTTCGACATGCTCGACATAAGCGAGACCCTGATCAACGCGGCCATCAAGGACCCTGAGGACATGTACCTCAGCGACGATGTGTTGAAGGCCAGGGTGCCCTACCATAAGTCGAGGGCCTCCAACGTGATACTAATCGACAAGTCGGGCTCCATGTCCATGGGATGCAGGATCGTAGGGGCGGTCGAGGCCGCCTTAGGGCTGCGTAGGCTACTTGAAACCGAGTATAAGGACGATAAGCTGTGGGTGGTGGCCTACGACCACAACCTCTATGAGCTTGAGCCTGGGGAAATAGCTAACATATGGCCCTATGGGTGGACGGACATAGGCCAGGCGCTCGACTACGCTAGGCAGCTCCTCTCGAAGGAGGAGGGGAGCAAAAACATATTCCTCATAACCGACGGGCAGCCCACCACCTCCTCCCACCCCGGTCAAACGCCTCTTCAAAGCGCCTTAAGAGCTTCAAGCATGCTGAGGGAGGAGGGCATTAGATTGAACATAATAATGCTCGATAACAGGAGCCCTAGCTTAAGGAGCCTATGTGAAAAGATGGCTGAGCTGGCGGGCGACGCCAACATAGCCTTCGTCGACAACCCCCTAAACCTGAAGTCATTCATTATCAAGAGCTACCGCGAGACTAGATAGCCGCCCCGCATCGATTAAAGCTAGGCTCTTTCCTTAACCCAGCTAGGATATCGATGAGGGGTTCTCGAAGCTTCCAGCTAGAGCAGAGGTGCCTATGTAGCTGGCCGCTGGGCATACGTTGTTGCAGACCCCACAGCCAGTACACTTACCTGGATCCACGCTCACCTCCTCGCCCTCAAGGCTACAGGCATTGGAGGGACAATGGGCTATACACGAGGAACATTGGCTACAGTGCAACGCGCGCGCTGCTATCATCACGAGCCTCCTTAAGGCCTCCTTAGCCTCCTCTGAGGAGTTAGCCTTGACGGTGACCCTACCGTCAGCGCTAAGCGTGGCGCTCCAGCTGCTCGACTTAAGGAGCAGGGTGCCAGCCGCCAGGATAGGCTTGGAGGCTACGGTAGGCGCGAACTCCTTGACCCTAGCCAGCGGGGGAGGAGGACTTAACGAGGCCTCTAAGCCAGCTTCGCCTGCGCATGGGCTGAAACCAGAGCACGTTATCACCCTAAGCTTCCCTCGAGGTGTTTGGAGAGGGGTCGCTGATAAGTCGAGGTGTAGCCTAGCCGCCAATCTACGTTGATCGCCTGGCAGCTTCCTCCACCTCCAGAAGCCCATGGTGGCCCAGGCCTCGGGGTAGCCGTGAAGCCTAGCCCACTCCTTCAAATACCCTTCCCACTTGTTCCATAGCTCGGGGTGGAGCTCCTCGACGAGCTTAAACTCGGCTAGCTCGCAGGCTGGACATAGCCAGCAGCCGACGCGGTCGAAGCCAGCCTCATAGAGGGGGTTTGGCTCCGCGCGCTCCCTCATTAAGTACAGCCACACGTGGAGCGCCGACCACTCATTGACCGGCGAGGCCCCCACCGAGTTAGCGACCCACTTGCTCCTCCACATCGCCGGCGACTTAGCCCTCGCGAAGGACTCATACCTGCGCTGCCCGACGATGGACACTATGCCTCCGGGGTACCTGGCTTTAAGCAGCCTCGAGATAGGTATGAGCTTGCATACCTTGCAGCACCACCTATAATCCCTTGAAGGGGGGCCGAAGGAGTCTAGGGACCTCCAGAAGGCATCGCCTGCGTCGGCTCTTAGTAGCTCGAGGCTGTACTTAGAGGCTGCCTCCTCGACATGTTTAACGGTCTCGGGCATCTCGAGCCCGGTGTCGTTGAAGAGTAGTGGGGCGTCCCCTAGCTCCTTCAGGGACAGTATGAGGCTGGCTAAGCTGTCCTTGCCCCCTGAGAAGGAGATTATTATGGGGCGGCTGGCGTAGCGGCTCTTGACGCTGGCTAGGAAAGCTCTAGCCCTAGCCTCAGCCTTCTCTAAGGCCTCCTCGTTAGCCCTTAAGGCCTTGGCCCAGCTCGACGAGCAGGGCCTATCGTGCGGCTTCTGAGGCTGCCACGCCTTCACTACCTTAAAGGCGTCACCGTCGTCCACGGCTAAGCCCACTGGGTGACCCTGCCTAGAGACCAGGTATACGTAGCTGCCCTTACGGCCTGGAAGCTCAGCCTTTAAGAAGTCGCTCCGCGTAAGCCTGCTCCACTGCCTAACCCTATTGACCCTAAGCTGGGCCCAGAAGCCCGCCTCGGAGCGCCACATTCTGGCGGCTCCTTCAGGTGAAGGCTTGAACCTCCATCTAGAGAGCTCGGGGTTAAAGTAGAGCGTGCCCACGGGCCACCCGTCGACTATGACCTCGTCCGCCTGGTCTACGTAGGGCACCTTGTTGAGCAGCACGACCTTGTCCTGGGGCAGTAGAGCTTTGAGGGCCTCCCTTCCAAGCTCCTCCTCGACTACCTCCCTGGCCAGCTTTAGGTCTCTACTTAGCGCAGGCCTAACGTCGCGCGGAGGAGTCGCGTGTAGCTTAGAGGCTCCAGCGCCGCACAGATTACATCTGGGCTCGAGTAAAGGTACTCCGCACTCCCTACACCAGTATAGCTCGGCGGCTATCCTCCAGGGGCCCTTCATGCCTCGGGCAGCTCGAGCTTCTCCTTTAAGTTCGATAGCTTCTCGGTCAACATGTTGACGAGCTCGGCTAGGTCCTTTAGCTGCTGCTCAGCCTTGCTTTTCTCATATGCCAGCTGCTCTATCCTCTTAATGAGTTCCTCCCTCTCGGCTTCAAGCCTCTCTATCTTCTTGACGTGCTCTAAGTGCCACTCCCTCAGCTCCTGGATCTCGAGCTCCTCCCTCTCGTCCTCCTCCTTTAACCTGTCGATGAGGTCTTGGAGCCGGCGTTTCTCGTTGCTTAGCCTAGCTATTTCCTCGTTAAGCCTACTAAGCCTCTCCCTGAGCTCCGTGTTCTCGCGGTTAAGCTCCTCAAGCCTCCGCTGTTGAGCTGCGCTTAGAGCCTCTATCTCTATTAGCCTGCTTCGAAGCTCCTCGCCGCTCTTATCCAGCTCGCCTTTGATCTGGTTGACTAGGTCGTAGTCTAGGTTGATCTGTTGGAGGCGCCTATTGAAGAGGTCGCTTAGGATGAAGAAGCTAGCCGCGAGGCCTCCTAGGAAGCCGGCTAACATGAAGCCTAGGTCTACGAAGTCTACTGTCATCTCCCCCTATAGTCCCCTCCACCGGCGAGGCTCTAAAGGTATAGATTGAGGGTGTGCTTAAAAGCTTATTGAAAAGCCTAGGCTAAGGACCTATAGACCTCGTCAGTGAGCCTAAGCAGCCCTTCCTCCTCCTCTAAGACTCCCTTCCTCATTAAGCTGCGCGCCTGCTTAAGCAGCCCCAAGCGCTTAACTTCATCTACGCTTAGGGGCTCCCAGCCGCCCTCCATCATTTTACGCAACACCAACCTTTCCTTAAACGAGAGCTTAGGTTTAAGCAGCCAGTAGTCGACGTTGCCCACCGTCCTCTTAAACACCCTACCATACCTCGAGTGTAGCCTTTCAAGGGAGGCGGCTACGCTTGACAGCTGCTTGATGTCGAGGTTGAAGGTGTCAAAGACCTCGGCGGCCACCTCCTCTAAGGTGGACCACTTACCCAGCGTGGCCAACGCTTTAAGCGTAGGTATCTCGAGGCCCGATAACGAGGGCTTAATGCCCTCCTTCATGTGCCTAACCACGTATACGGTGAAGCCCAGAGCTAGGATGGCGAGGCCAGCTAACACCTCCTCTACGGGGGTGTTGGACATAATCCATACACCTAGGCCCGCGGCTAAGAGCGGTACTATGGGTACCTCGGTGCCTCTCACCTTGATGTTTAGGGGCACCTTGAAGCGGCGCTCCACGTGCCTCATCTTAAAGCGCAGCACCACGACGGCTAAGCAGGTGGCGGTGTAGCTTAACAGTATAGTGAAGCTCGAGAATATTATCAGCTGGTTTATCGTGAACAGGTTGGCTGCCACTATGGCTGCGGCCCCCTGGACTATTATGGAGACGTGGGGGGTCCGATGCTTCTCGTGGATCTCCGAGAAGGCCTCGGGCATGAAGCCGTCCCTGGACATGGCGAAGGCGAGCCTAGTGATGCCGAGGTAGGTGCCCGTCTCCGAGGCTACCATGGAGTCGAGGGCGGCTATGGTCATTAACGTCGCGGCCAGGGGGCCGAAGGCTATCAGGGCCGCGTCGGAGATGGGGGTCTCTGAGGCGGCTATAGTAGCGGCGCCTACAGACCCGACGAGGGCTAGGTTGGTGGTCACGTATATCGAGGTTATTATGATCATGGAGGCGACTATGCCGAGGGGGATGTCCCTCTCAGGGTTCTTGAACTCCTCGGCGGGCATGGTGACGAGCTCGAAGCCCATGTACGCCCAGAACACCCTCACTGTGGCCAGCCCGAGCTTGTCCCAGCCGTAAGGCGCGAAGGGCTCAAACCTGCTCCAGTCGAAGAGCCTCAGTGCCATTAACACGAAGCCGAACAGTATGGTCTTCTCGAACACCGACATCACGTCCTCCATGTACCTCGTGGCCCTGATCCCCCAGTACAGCACCGCCATGATCGCCACTATGAAGAGCGTCCTGACCACTACGAGGCCCACTAGGCTTAGCTGGGGGAAGAGGAAGAGCAGGTACTGGGCGATCGCGGAGGGGAAGGTGGCTAAGGCCGCCCACTCAGCCGCCCAGTAGGCCCAGCTTAACACGCAGGCTACGGGCATGCCAAAGGCCACGGACTCGTAGAGGTAAGGACCTCCAGCCCTGGGAAACATGGAGCTGCACTCAGCCATGGACACGGCCATCATTATGGCCACGGCCCCCGCTAAAAGCCAGGCTATTAGCGAGGCTGGGCCCAGCTCGGACATAGCGAAGCTGGTGGCGATGTAGATGTCCGCCCCGAAGATAGTGCCCGTGCACAGTAGTATAGCGTCGACTAGCCCCAGCTCCCTCCTTAGGCCTATCTGCCTACGCTTTAAGGCCCTCAACCTATCAGCCTTCCAGCGCGCACGTGAGGGAACTATTTATAAAGATTGTTGAGCAATAAAGTCTTCGATGGGGCGGACTGCGCTCTTCGCCCTAGCTGCGTTCTTAGGCCTATTAGCGCTGGGTCTAGCCGTCCAGGTCCCCTTAATCTACACTGAGGGCGTGGAGGCGCTTAGGGCTGCGGAGTCAGATAGCGGGGTAATGAGACTGGTCGAGGTTAAAGTTGGCCCCCTACTAAGGCAGGGCAAGAGCATCCCGGTGGTGGTCTACCTCGACCCCGCGTCGCCGCCTAGCGCCAGAGTATATGTAGTTGAATGGCTTAACCCTGACTCGCTCTACTTTACGGCCCTGGTTAAGGTGAAAGTCAGAGCGGTTAACCGCACGTACGAAGTGTTGTCGGTGGAGGCTTAGGTCTCCCTCCTATAGGACGCTAAGAAGCTCTTCAACCAAAAGATAGGTAGTATCGCCGAGCCCACCAGCAGTATCAGTATCCAGTGGGCCTCGATGGCCTCAGCCAGCGTGGGGACTCCGAAGATGGTGGCCACGGTGTTTGGGAAGCCTATGACCGTGGCTATGACCGTTAGGTAGAGCATGGCCACGGTAAGCTCCTTGACCGTGACGTTGAGCCTGTTTGAAAGGGTCGTAGCGTATATGTTTATGATGTCAGACACCATCACCCTGTACATCTCGATCAGGTCTATCTGCCTCTCGACCTCCTCGCTCAACCTGTTGAACTTCTCGTCTAGCTCCTTGTCCATGAAATGTGGCTCTGCGCGCCTCAAAGTGTGTATGGTGTCCTTGAGCTGCCATAACCCCTTGTTTATCAATAGGAGCCTGCGCTTCCTAGCCAGCACCTTCCTTAAGGCCTCCTCTCTGCCCTGGCTCTCCACAATCTCGTCCTCAAGCTTTGAGAGCTCAGCGTCGAGCCTTCCGATAAGGTCGTCGAAGTCGTCGAGCAGCCTATCGGCTACCTGGTAGACCGCGTAGGCCATGTTATATCTGACTTGGCGGGTCGCCGTGTCCATCTCCTCCTCGGAGCTATGGACGTCGCGTGGATGTATCGATAGCAGGACCCTGTCGTTGAAGATTAGTGATAGCCCTCGCTGAAGGGCCACTCTAGCCTCCGTGGCTACGGGGAGCTTGAGTAGGCACCAGCCATCGCTATACGTGTAGCTGGGGCCCCTGCCATCTAGGGCCTTGGAGATTAAGTGGGGCGGAGGGCCCACCTTAGCTAGGGCTTCGAGCTTAGCTGAGGCTTCATCGAACGTTAAGTCGAGCCATACACGCTCAGCTGAGGGCAAAAGCTTGAGGGCCTCATCCATTGAAGGGGGGCTCAGCACGTTGAAGGCACCCTCCCGGACTAGGAGGAGCTTCAAGCCCACCACGCCCAGAGGATTGGTGAGCCTCCTTGGCTAAATAACCTTAATGCAGAGCTACTGGGCTTACACGTAGCGTCTAGGTAAGGTCCGCGCGATGGGTCCTTACGAAAGCTTCATATACTCCTAACTAGAACCCCCTCTCCTCGAGCAAAGGTCCTCAACCTCTCGGGGGTGTGTGTTTGCCAGGCGTTAGGGATAAGGTGGCCATAATAGGCATGGGGTGCACCAAGTTCGATGAGCACTGGGACAAGAGCATATGGGACCTGGTTGTCGATGCCTGCTATGAGGCCTTTGAGGACGCGGGGATCGAGCCTAAGGATATACAGGCGGCCTGGTGGTCTAGCGTCATCGGCGGGTTCCTGGGTAGGAGCCTCAATTACGCCTTGAAGCTCGACTACATCCCAGTGTCTAGGTGCGAGAATAGGTGCGCCAGCGGCCACGACGCCTTCTTCAATGCCTGCTACGCGGTGGCCTGCGGCGCCTACGACATGGTTTTAGTATGTGGCGCTGAGAAGCTTAAGGACGCAGGCCTACCTATACCTGGAGTTGTCGACCCAGCCGAGCCCTACATAAGCAGGGTGGACACGAGGTTCCCTCCACCGGCCGCTTACGCTCAGCTAGCCGTTAGATACTTCACGCACTACGGCATCCCCATCGAGAAGGGTAAGGAGATACTGGCCAGGATAGCCGTTAAGAACCACTACAACGGCTCCCTCAACCCTAAGGCTCAGTTCCAGAGG
>CAZVDL010000021.1:0-21462 GCA_964626365.1 uncultured Nitrososphaerota archaeon | reverse complement strand
GTGAGGCCACGTACTCAAGCTCGCCTCGATCAAATATTATCTCTCCCCCGTCCCTAGCCTTGACGCTGGGCGCCTCCATGCTTAGGAGCTCGCTCAGCGTCCTATACTCCTTGGGGAGGTGCTCATTGATACGCTCCACTTCATATTTGAGCAGAGCCTTAAGCGCGCGTTCTCCGAGAATACCAGCCTTTCTCAAAAATTCTTCACCCATATAATGTTTTGTCTTGTTTTTCTCTTTAATTTTATTTTTTTAGTCATAGCGGCATCTAATATAACGCCTTAATCTATTGATTAAATCCTCATTGCTAGAGAATACATAAATTCGATGTTTCCTAAAAAATCTTACTGCCTCATTATCTATTCTACCCTGTCTACAATGTACAAAAGCCATAACGCACTTAAAGGTTTTGTACCTAGAAATACCATTTATTATTTCTTTACCTGCTATCAGCTGAGTCACAGCCTTGTTAGCATCCTGCAAGGTGATACGACCTCTTTTTGCCTCAACTAAGACTAGAAGATTACAGTTATCATTCTCAATTACTAAGTCACAACCCCTTCCATAATTTTTTTCAAGCGCCCAGAATCTTGATCCTTGACTACACCTTATTGTACAGCAATCTACATGATAGCTCATAAAAATCCCCTTGCTCTTTCTTCAACCCTAACATATCTATTAGCTATTTCGCTAAGTACTTTATCAAGACTAGTTTCAGAAAGACCCTCGTCAGTAACTTGAGATGACCATACCATGCCTGTTTCTCTTTCAACAATATACGCAGCAACTTTATTGGGATCAAGACCTTCTTCCTTCATATAACCTAAAGTTTCCTTATCTTCAGCGTTAAGTTTGTTTAGTCTAATTAAGTTATTTATCTCATCGATTATGTGTATACTATGTGTAGTTATTAAAGTATAGACGTCTAAATTAGCCAATAGAGATAAGGCCCTTGCAACTATGCTTTGGGCATCAGGGTGTAGGTGTGCTTCAGGTTCCTCAATTAGTAATAAAAAACCAGGTCGCAGAGTGTATTTCATAGTTAGTATTAAGGGAACCAACTCACGTATGCCTGAAGGGGCCCTTTCTAGTGGGAGTTCATACCTTCTAATAGTATCTAGTACCGAGAATTTAGGGATACCTTCCTTTATATATTGCAATTTGATACCCAATTCTTCTTCCATAAAATTTGCTACAAGAGATACTCGCTGATCTTTAATTTTAGGGGTTATGGAAGTTATATGTCTGAAGAAATCTCTATCAACTTCACTAACAGTTAATGTTATGCCACGTGTAGAGATAAGTACGCGTGACACAGGTTCAAGAAGTCGTAAAATGCCAGCCCTACCATCAGGTAATATCGATGTCGTAGGGACTAATGGGCAGTATCCTAAGATGGGTGAAATTACATAAGGAATTCCTGCTATCAATTTATTAGCAAACGATGCAGCTTCGTCTAAAGGTAATGTGCCTCGTGCTATTACCTTCTTACCGTGAAAAACTCGTATTACCATTCGACTTTTATGTAAAGAATCAATTTTGACCGTTAACTTTCTTTTTATACGTTGTACAGTATCCCTCGGTGTCGTAACCTCAAAACCGTTTGATCTATTAAATTTTACGACAAGACTGGGGGTATCTTCAGAGAGGATCAGAATCTTCGTCTCTTGAGAGGCGGGACCTACTAATTCACTAACTGAAGAAGCCATGAATGTATTTTCAAGGAGATCTTTTAAACTCTTGGTTATTAAATTACCTAAGTTATCTATAAACCAGTAGAAGAAGTCTAATAACCCGCGAGTTATAGCTTCCTCATTTTTCCTTTTCACCCTCCTTCTAATAACATCATCATAAACTTTCAATCCTTTTTCAAACATTGTTTGCCATTCAGGTTCAGCATTGAGCAAAGTCCATATCAAGTAAAGCAAATATGATTTACCTGAAGCATTTGAGCCTATAAAGAGGGTTAATGGTTTAATATCGATATCCGCCTTAACAATGGGACCAAAGTTTTCTACAATGAATCTCAAGAAGAAAACACCATTGTTTTACTTACTAAAGCTATTCTAAAAAAGGTTTCTCACGGTGTTTTCTTAACTTTTGAACTTTTGAAAGCATGTTTTTTACTCAACATACTGAGCTAGTATCATGGCGTGGTCCTCGTCGTAGGGCTCGAGGTGTAGGACCTGTACGAGCTTAAAGCCTCCCCGTTTAAGGGTCTCAAGCTCCCTCCTATAGACCTCGGAGGGCTCCTTGGTTACGTCGACGCTCCTAGCCTTGATGGCGAGCATGGCCCAGCCGCCGGGTTTAAGGAAGGCCTTGGCGTTGTCGACGAGTATCTGGCTCTGGTTGGGCTGGGCTACGTCCTGGTAGATCACGTCGACCTCCTCGACCAGGCTACTGTATAGCTCTGGGTGCCTAGCGTCAGCTAGTATGGGAGCCACGTTGACCCGGTGCTGAGCAACCTTAGACAGCAGCTCCCTCATAACCCTGGGAGCAAACTCCACCGCGTAGACCCTGCCCTTAACGCCCACGATGTCGGATACGTGGGAGCAAGTGGTGCCTGAGGCCGCGCCTAGATATAGCACCCTGGACCCCGGCTTAATGGGGAGGGACTCGAGGCCCTTCAATATGGAGGCGGCTAACTTGGAGCGGTAGGGGTCCCAGATCCTATACTCGTTGCCTCCGAACTTGACCAGCTGCTCGCCGTATACTTTAACGCCGGGCGCGAGGTTTAAGGTCGCCAGCCTGCTGCCTAGCTCGTCCCTAACCCAGTATATAGCCTCGAAGCTTTCGTGGGGCCCGATGGACGTCAATCTGGGCACCTACCCTATTAGCGGCGAGGTAGGTAAAAAGGCTTGAGCTTAACGCCTCCTCTTCTTGGAAGGCTTAGCCTTCCTCGGAGGCTTCTTAACCTTCTCCTTGGCCTTGGGGGGCGGCTTAGCGTAGACCTCCTTGATCTCCTTGATCCTCTCGTTGAGGTCCTCCCTCAGCTCGTCGGCTATGTACTCGCCGGTGAAGTAGTCCACCCTGGCGGCTATGGCTAGCTTGCCGGCCAGCGCTCTGGCTATCTTGCCTCGCTGCCACCTGGGGGCCCTGTGGATTTCAGGGCACTGGAAGATTACCCCGTGCTTAGGCGGCTTGGTCCCCGTCCTAAGCGCCCTGAATAACGCCTTCTCGGCGCCCAGCAGCTGGATGGTGCTGGTGGGCATTTTAGCCAGCTTCTCTAAGCCGCCGGCGAGGGCTATGAGCCTGGCGCCTACCAAGGGGCCCACGAGGCCCTTTATGTTGGGGGCCACGTAGCTCATGGCGTTGGATATGTAGCCCTCGAGGGACCTCCTAAGCGAGTAGAGGGCTAGGGCCAGCGAGGCTAGGTCGGCTAGGGGCTTGATCCCCGCCTCGTCTAGGTCGGCGCCTATGGAGGCCGCGGCAGCCTTAGCTATCGAGGCCGCCTTGTCGGGGGGTAGGCCTAGGTCCCTTAAGGCCTCCTCGCTCACCTTGTCCCTTAGGCCTAGCTTGGCTACGAGCTTAACGAAGCTCTCGTGGTCTGGGAGGAGCTGGTTGACCTCCGGGAAGTGGTAACCATACCACTCCCTCACCCTGGACACGAGGAGGTTTATGACTCGGTCTACCTCGTCGAGCGCGGTGACCGCCTGGGCTACGAAGAGGTCCTGTTTCTCCACGGCCATCTTGACCTTGCTCCTCGAGAGCTGGAAGGCCACGTCGTGGAGCAGCTTAACGTAGTCTTCCTCGCTCGCCGCTACCCCTGCCTCGACGGCCAGCGACGGCATCTTAGACCGGAGCTGCTCGGCTACGCGGTCGGGGAAGGTGACTGTGGCTGTGAGGCCCAGCTCCCTGGTGATGGATTTAGCTAGCCCCTCGTTCTCAACCACCAGCCTCTCAAAACCTAGCCTCCTGGCTTCCTCGCAGGCCTTCCTAACCTCCTCCACGAGCTCGCCTCGCTCCACCGACATTAACCTGGAGGCCATGCGCTCGGCCCCCTCGGGGTAGGGGGCCTTAAACAGCACGTTGCCCTCATCATCGCACAGGAAGACCCCGAAGAACAGGGGTACTAGGTGTGCCTCCTTAGGCATCAGGGCTTCCCTCCACCTTAACGTGGAGGACTGATGGATATAAGCCCTCCCACCCTCCTTTAAAGGGGCTCAGCGTGAGATGGGATCGCTCATCGCGTCGCGCCTAGCGACCTACTTCATCGCCCAGGTTGATAATAGAGAGAGACGCTTTAAAGCTGTGTCTATGAGGCCTCGAGGCTCATCATCCTCTTTAACACCTCGCTGGGCGGGGAGGAGGCCTTAGCTGGGTGTAGGCTCCGCTTGGTCTCGAGGAACACGGGGAAGTCGAAGGGGGAGGCCATGCCTATGAGGAAGCCCACGTGGTCCCTTAAACCCGACACGAGGCTGGCTATCCTATGCCGGGGGTAGCCGGTGACCGAGGACACCTGGTCGTGGTCAGCCCCAGCCATAAGCCTGAACACCACGTGCGTGTTGCACTGGCTCAGCACCGCCTTAGCTACGTAGGCTGGGCGCTGGGTTAGGATGAAGAAGCCCACGTTGAAGCCGCCCAGCTGACTTAGAGCCGACACCAGGGAGCTCCACGACTTCTCGGGGTCCCCGTACTTAGGTACCCCCGGCGCCATCTCGGGGGCGTAGAACTGAGCCTCCTCGACAACCACGCTTACAGCGAACTCTTCGCCCCTAGTGGCCACAGCCCTAGACGCCAGGTAGTCGATGATGGAGGACGCTATGCGTTGATGCCACTCCACGCGGCGCTCTCTGCTGAGGTCTACGACTATCACCTTGTGCTTCTTCACCAGCTCCACCACGTCAGGGGGCTCCTCGGGCAGCTTAGCTAGCTCCTCTATCAGCGAGGAGGCCCTGTTAAGCGCCGCTTTAAGCTCGGCCGCTATCCTCGCCTGGTCCCTGGAGACCTTGGACATCGCCTTGGAGTAGAGCAGCTCCAATGGACTCTCAGAGCGGCGTAGCTCGTACCTAGTCTCCTCAAAGGCCTGGGCCAGCACCTCGCCGGCCTTCCTACGCCTATCTAAGCCCAGCGAGGAGACGAAGGAGGAGGCGTCCACGTCGGAGATCGACTTAAACATGGAGGCGTCTAGGACCAGCGCCCCAAGCTGCTTTAGAGGTGGGCCGTACTCGCCGTACCTGTCCAGGACTATGAAGCGGGCGCCTAGGGCCGAGGCGTAGGCTATGAGGTTCAACATGAAGGTGGTCTTGCCGCTCCTCGTCTGGCCGTACACGGCCACGTGACCCTTAAACATGGAGTCCACGTCGAGCGCCACGGGCACCCCTGAGTAGGGGTCGCGGCCCACCTCAACCATCAACCCCCCTCCCCTCCAAAACTCCTTAACCTCGACCTCCGAGGCGGCGTAAACTGGGCCCCCGGTAAGCGGGGGGAAGTCGGGGCGCTTAAACACCTTAACCCCTCCCTCCTCGACCAGGTAGCCCAGCGACTCAGCCTTCATCACCACCACCTCCTGTTCACGGCCAAGCTTGACGCCCCTCTTAGCCAGCGCCACACCTACGCCTAGCGGGGCCATCTCAGGGTTGACCGTTGAGCCATCGAACACCCTACAGAGCACGGGGACCTCAGCTAGAGGATGTAGGTAGGCACAGTAGCTACCCTTAGCCACCCTCTTACCCTCAAGGAGGAGGAAGCTAAACTCGTCGACGCTAGTAGGGCTCAAAACCACCCCTACTTCCTCCAAGCCGCAGACCCTCAACTACACATGGGCCTAGAAGCCCTTAAAACCTAGCTAGCCGAAGGTTAACGTAGTTAAGCGTTGAAGGCTGAGGACGCCTGTGAAGGCTGCTAGGCGGATTGAGGGCGCGCTAGGCCTAGGCCGCCTCTACGGCTTGACTAGGGCCTCCCTCAACTTGTCTAGGAGGCTTGAAGATAACTGGTAGAGGCTAAAGCCCTTTAAGGTTAAGCCTAAGGCTAGCCCCTTCACCCTATAGCCTCTCAGCCTAGGCGACGGCGCCTCAAAGCCTCTCTCCAAAGCTTAACCTTACGTTGTACCCCCCAACCTTCCCTTTAACCTCGAGCTTCACTCCCTTCGACCATGACTCAACCTTGAGGTGTTTAGACCATAGGGGCCTCACTAGGTAAGCCTTGAGGGCGCCAAGGTAGACGTACAGCAGGTGGCCATCGCTAAGCTCCATCGAAACCAGACCCACGCGCTTTATCAAGGACCAGCTGGCGATCAGAGGTTTAAGCCCAGCCAGCCAACAATGAAGCCCTCCTCAGTTCAACGACGATATAGGAGAAGCCGATGCTAAGCTCGAGATAAGCATAGCCATACCCACCACTACAGCTCCAAGGTCCCCACGGCCAGCCAGTAAACCTGCCGGCGCGCCAGAACTATGGAGCCCACGAAGAGAAGAGCCTTAAGCTTGATCGAGCCCTCCTCAACGTTGGAAGGCTCAACCTCGAACTTCACCCACGCTCAGAAGGCCTAAACAACCTACCACAGCAGTAGATAATTCTCAGAGGCTCTACTAAAAAGCCACGACCATCACATTAAGGCTAAACGCAGCCACACCTAGAGAAGCCCTACATGAAGAAAAGCCGCTCAACCCAGCCGCGAAGCCGAAAAAATATTAACCACCACACCCTCCAAGGAAGAGAGGAAAATGAGCATTAGGAAATTCACCTACAAAGGCAAAACCCTAGAGGAACTACTCAAGATGCCAATGGACGACTTCATAAAGCTACTCCCAGCTAGGCAACGAAGAAGCCTACTCAGAGGCCTAACCGAGGAGGAAAGAAAGCTATTAGAAAAGATAAGGGAATACAAACAGAAAGGAATAAACAAGCCCATCAAAACCCACTGCAGAGACATGATCATCCTACCCGAAATGGTAGGAGTCACCCTACTAGTACACAACGGTAAAGAATTCCTACCCGTACACATAACCGAGGAAATGATAGGCCACCGACTAGGAGAATTCGCCCTAACCTGCAAGAAAGTAGAACACGGAGCACCAGGACTAAGAGCCACAAGGTCATCAATGTACGTCCCCTTGAAGTGAATTGAAAGAGGCAAAGGCGAGGCGTGGAGGGCTTTCAGCCCATCTCTACTTGTCTCGCCATTAGCATAGCAGCATACAGCAGCCGTGATATCGTAGTCAATCTGTAAACAGGTAGACCTCTCTCCCTGTTTGCGCCCCTTCACGGGCGTGTCTTTTGACGGACAGGGAGTGATAAATAGGGGGGTTTGCTGGCCCTCCACACCCTTCATCGCGGTTGCTCTGGCCTTCCTACGCTAGCCTTAGCTAGCGTAGTGTATCCCCCAACCATTGATGGAGAAGCTCTTTGACCTCCGCTGTTCATTCCTTGAAGATGTACGGTGAGGCTATGGCTCCTAGGGCTAGTAGAGCTGAGGCTGCTATGAGCGTTGACGGTGGGTGTAGGGTGTAGAGTAGGCCTCCAAGCATGGAGCCTAGGGCTGCTCCTCCATAGAAGGAGATGTTCATGTAGGCCTCCGCCCTCCCCCTCATGGTTGGCTCTACTCGTTGGGCTACTAGCGACCTCTCGATGGAGTATGTTAGGGCCCCTGCTAGGTTTAGTAGAGCTATAGATAGTAGGACGCTGAGCTTCAGGTTTAACATGAACAGTAGGGGTGTAGTGGCTTCGAGGGCTATGAGTAGGGGGTACGCCTTGAAGGGTTTGGTTAGCCGGCTGCTTATGGGTATGGCGGCTGGGAAGATTAGGGAGGCGAGGGCCTGGATTAACCCCCACTCAGTGTAAGTTAGGAGGCCCGTGTACCTGGTGACGTAGAGCACGGCGAAGAGCTCAAACATATTTATGGCCGTCAGCAGCAGCGTGGCCCTTAAAGCCACCAGCCTCTTGACCGAGCGGTGTAGGGACTTAAAGTCCTTGACCACCCAGACGTAGGCTTGGATCAGCGGCTTTAAGCCCACCTTCGCCCTCACGGCTAGGGTCTCGGTTAACGCGGCCAGCCTAACCATCGACGCAGCGAGGGTGGTTAAGCCGGACGCAGCGAGGCATAGCCTAAGCCCATAGGCCCCATAGAGATCCCTTAAAAGGCCTCCCAGCGTAGGGGTGGCTGCGTAGGGTAAGTGGGAGACCACCACCGCCCAGGTGAAGGCTTTAACCGTGTCCTCGCCCACGGTGGAGTCCATTATCATGGCGTTGAAGGCGGGGAAGTAGAAGTAAGACAAGCCCTCGAAGACCGCGGCGGCTATGAGCTCCCAGGCCGTAGAGGAGGCCGCGTAGATTAACTGGGCTACGCCTAGCAGCGCCGTGCCCATCCATATGAGCTTTTTACGGCCCACGGCGTCGGCTAGCCTGCCCCCAGCTATGAAGGCGGCTACACAGGTAACGCTGCGCACAGAGGCAGCTAGGCCAGCTACATAGGCGCTCCCAGTCAAGGCGTAGATGTACTCGGAGAAGAAGGGGTAGGCGAGGCCCATGGAGGCGCTGAGCGCGGCCGACGTAGCCAGCAACACCTTCACGTTTAAGTGTAGCCGCGCCATGCCTCCCCACGCCTTGAAGGCCCCCGTAGGCTTAGGGGGTTTAAAAGGCCTGTGTAGGTAGGTGTGGAGGGTTGTTTTGAGGGCTTGGGACCTGGTGGTTGAGGCTAGCCTTGAGGCCATGAAGAGCCTGGCTCAAGCCTCAGCCATACTAGCCGTCGAGGCGAGTAGGGCTAGGTACCTGAGCGCGGCGTCAAGGAGGCTTAGGGGGCTCGTGTCGGCGCTAAGGGAGGCTTTAAGGAGGGTTGGGGTGTCGCCGGACGAGCCGCCAAGGGCCAGCGCGAGCTCGATACTAGACGAGGCGTTGACCGCGGCTTTAAGGGAGGCCCAGGCCTCGATAAAGGCTGGCCGCGTGGAGGCTGCCTTAGGCGCCACGTCGAGGTTTATGAAGACCGCCAGGCTCCACCTACTAGCCTATGCCGAGGCGCTTAGGTTGATGGGGCCTAGAGGGGTGGAGGCCTCCAGGGTCCTAGAGGCTGAGGCTAAGAGGCTTAGGAGGTGGGAATGAAGAGCGGGGGAGCGTCCCACCCCCCTTCATCCCCACTCCAAGCGGAGGCGTCGGGAGAGCCTCCTCGATTAAACCGGAGAGGAGAGGTGCTGAAAAACCTCACGTCAAGGGGGCTCGAGGCCGTAAAACCTGGCCACGTTGTCGACCAGCACTCTCCAGGCCTCCTCAGCCGTCAACGCGCCGCGTTTAATCAGCCCCTCGAAGGTGGAGGCTATGGACCAAGGAGCCACCACGGCCCCAGGCCTCCTAGGGTCGTCTAGGAAGTCGGACTCCACGAGGAAGCTTAGCGGCCTAGGCCCCCTCAAGGCCTCGAGGAGGTCCCTGGACCTAGCAGGTATGGAGGCCGCTAAGCCTAGGGAGGAGGCTAGCGCCCAAGCTGAGGGCTCAGCGTGGTGTAGAAGCGCCTTCGCCGCACCCTTAGCCCTAGCCCTCCTAGCCACGTCCTCAACGGTCCTGGGGCCTCCGCGCTCCACGTGGATGTGGACCGGGCAGTCCAGGTCGTGGGCGAGCTCCAAGGCGTGGTCTAGAACCCTGTTGCAGGCCTCCACCACCGCCCTGGGCGACGGGAAGTGGGGGCGCCCAACCTCGCCTAGCCCCTGCGCCAGCCCATCCTTAACCATCCTGGCCGCGGCGTCGTAGGCCTCCTTAACCAGCCGCTCAGCCTCCTCTAGGCTTACGCCGCTCTCCACGAGCCTAACCAGCTCGGCTGGGTGCACGCCTATAATGGCCGCGCAGGCGAGCCCCTCCCTCCTCATCTCCTCCACGGCCTCCACGTTCAGCTTAAACACCTCCACGTAGTCCTCAACCCTCTTAGCTAGGCCCCGGTAGCTCCATGAGAGCAGCGAGGACACCGCCATGAACCAGCCCCCGGAGGACTTGAAGCGCCTAGCTAGCTTGGAGGGGCCTATGCCCTTAACCGGGTTGACGTGGCCGTGAGCGTCGCCCACCAGCAGCAACTCACACCACCGCCTCCAGCACGGCCTCCAAGGCCTCGCGGTACCCTTCAGCCACCCTTGATGGGTCAGTGAGCGTAGCTCTAGGTAGCGGGGGGAGTTTAAGCTTAGCTTTAGGGGCCGCGGCGTGGGCCACGTCGCTGAAGATCGCCGTGTAAGGGTCGGGTCTACGCTTAACCGCCTCGAGGAAAGCCGAGGCGTCGTAGATTAAGGCTAGCCCTGGGGCCACCGCCACGACCAGGTCCACGTCGTCGACCCCCCTCCAAGGGTACACGGCGTCGTTGAAGCCCTCGATCACGGCCAGGTCGAAGCCTCCCCGCTCAACCAGCCTAAAGCAGGACTCCACGGATCCGTGGTAGTGCACTTGGTGTAGGTCGAGGAACTCCTTGAAGCTGCGCACCGGTAAAACCTCCCCGGCCGCCAAGGCGTCGAGCAGCCTCCTCAGCTCCTCGTTCAGGTTGGCCTCGTTGTAGAACACTAGATGGCTCAGCGAGCCGTCTAGGCACGCCGTGAACCTGCCGATCGCCAGCCACTCATAGCTCTGCACGCTCGGCGAGGCTAAAAGCCTAGCTAACCTGCTTGGAGGGGCTAGGAGGAGGTCCACGGGGTTGAGGGCCTCAAGGGGTAAGTCTACGCTGCAGACCTCTGAGAGCCTAACTATGTCCTCGCAGACCAGCCTCCCCCTAGATAGGCAGTACTTAAAGGAGTCGTACTGCCACCAGTAGCTATGGCCTGAGAGGGGCTTAAAGGGGCAGGCCTTTAAACCCCTCCTCGAGGCCTCGTAGAGCAGCGCCGCGGCAAACGTGGTCTTACCAGCGTCCTCAGGTAGGACCCCGCATACGAGGAGCCTCTTCATAACGCCTACTGAGCTAACGTAGAGAGGCGGCGGGTAATAAACCGCAGCCCGTAGTTAACTTTTAAAACCCGTGATTAGCTAGGCTCCTAGCCGCTCCGGGCGTGTAGGCCTTGCCGCACTTCGGCTACTCGGTCCAGGGGTTGGACCCTGAGCGCTCAGCGCTAGCTAGCGGTAGGGACCTTAGGGTCAGCTTCAAGAAGATGGTCGAGCTCTGCTCCGCCATAAGGGGCTTAAAGCTCGAGGACGCGATTAAGCTGCTCGAGGACGTAATAGCCATGAGGAGGATGGTACCCTTCAGGAGGTTTAAGCGTAAACGGGCCCACCACGGCAGCATAGACGGCTACCCCGCCGGCGGCTACCCAGTCAAGGCGGCCAAGGAGTTGTTAAAGGTGCTTAGAAACGCCGAGAACAACGCCGAGAACAAGGGCCTAGACACCTCTAGGCTCTACGTGGTCCACGCCGCCGCCCAGAAAGGGTTCAAGATACGCAAGTACATACCGAGGGCTTTTGGCCGCGCGACGCCTTACTTCCAGGAGTTGGTCCACGTGGAGGTGGCAGTCGCGGAGAGGTGAGAGAGCGTGGACGTTAAGAAGATGTTTGTGCAGAAGGCTGCGAAGAAGCTCGATATAGACCTCTTCCTGGCCAAGGAGCTGGAGAAGGCTGGGTACCTGGGCGTGGACGTGCAGAAGACCCCTCTAGGCACCCACATAACGATCTACGCTGAGAGGCCTGGGCTAGTTATAGGCAGGCACGGGATGACGGTGAGGGAGCTGGCTGAGAAGCTTGAGAAGCAGTTTGGCCTTGAGAGGCCGCAGATAGGCGTAGTGTCGGTCCCCGTGCCGGAGCTGAACGCCAAGATAATGGCGATGAGAGTCGCCTCAGCGCTCGAGAGAGGCGTACACTTCAGGAGGGCGGCCTTCGTGGCGCTCAACAGGATCATGGAGGCGGGGGCCTTAGGGGCCGAGGTGATCATTAGGGGTAAGCTTAGGACAGAGAGGGCTAGGTACGAGAAGCTTAGGGCGGGGCTCCTATTAAAGGCCGGGCAGATATCCGAGGAGTACCTCGATGAGGCCGTCGCCCACGCCTTCCTCAAGCAGGGGAAGGTGGGGGTTAAGGTCAGGATAATGCTCCCACAGGCCAAGGAGGCAATTAAGCTCCTCGATAGAGGAGAGATCGTCCAGCCTCCAAGCGGAGAGGGGCAGGTGGCTCAGAGTGGCCATCCTGAGGGTTAAGGAAATAAGGAAGATGCGGCCTGAGGAGCGCTTAGAGAAGCTCAATGAGCTCTACGCCGAGCTGAGAAGGCTTAGGGCTAAAGTGGCCTCGGGGGGAGCCTTAGAGAACCCAGGTAGGCTCAGGGAGATTAGGAGGACCATAGCTAGGATCCTAACCATACAGCGGGAGGAGGAGCTCGGCATAGCTAGAGAGGCTAAGAAGAGTTGAAGATAACCCCGCGGAATATCGTTAAACACGAGCTTATAGGGCTCGAGGTGGAGGTCGTCGAGAGCAGACATCGAGGCTACGTGGGCGTTAAAGGCGTAGTGGTAGACGAGACCATGAACTTGCTCTTCATAGACACCGAGAAGGGGGTTAAGGCCATACCGAAGAAGCCATCGACCTTCCGCTTCAAGCTGCCCGACAGCACGCTGGTCGACGTTGAAGGCTGGGCCATACTGGCTAGGCCCGAGGATAGAGTTAAGAGGAGGATTAAGAGGCGCTGGTAGGGGAAAAGCTTTAAGCGAGCCGCGTAAGCCCTAGGAGGGCCGAGCATGTCTAAGCTACCTAAGCCGGGCATACCTGGCATAGAGCCACCACCAACCACCTGCGAGGACCCTAACTGCCCCTTCCATGGCACCTTATCGGTTAGGGGGATACTCCTTAGAGGAAGGGTGGTGAGCACCAAGAGGAAGGGCACAGTCACGGTGTTAAGGGAGTACCTACACTACGTGCCCAAGTATAAGAGGTATGAGAGGAGGCGTAGCAAGATAAGCGCCCACTGCCCACCCTGCATACCGGTCTCAGAGGGCGACGAGGTTATCATAGGGGAGTGTAGGCCCCTAGCCAAGACGGTGAGCTTCGTCGTCCTCGGCAAGGCTAAAACCAGCTAGAGAGGACCTCCACTCTAAGCCAGCCCCTCAACGCAGGCCTTCTTTGATTGACACCCTTCTTCAACTAGCACATATAGGGAACCTTTATAGTCTACAGGCAGAGGAGGCTCTCCGCAGCTGGGTGGTGGAGGCTTGGCTAAGCGTGGAATGAAGGGTGCCGTGGGGATAACCTATAGGCCGGGAATAAGCCCAGGACTACCTGTAGGAGCATACGTTAGGTGCGCTGACAATAGCGGGGCCCAGGAGGTTAAGATCATAGGGGTGGTTGGGAAGAAGACGAGGCATCGTAGGCTGCCCACCGCCGCCGTAGGGGACATGGTAATAGTGTCAGTGAGGAAGGGGAAGGTGGAGCTTAGGAAGCAGGTGTTAAAGGCAGTGGTGATAAGGCAGCGTAAGCCGTACCGTAGGATGAACGGGCAGTGGGTACAGTTCGAGGACAACGCGGTGGTCATCGTCGGCCCTGAGGGGGATCCTAAGGGCACCGAGATACGCGGGCCCGTGGCGAAGGAGGCCGCTGAGCGCTGGCCTAAAATAGCGGCGCTGACGACCATGGTGGTGTAGCATGTCGTTAACCAAGTCCAAGAAGCCCTCCAAGCAGCGCTACGCCCTCTACAACGCGCCCCTACACATTAAACATAAGATACTGGCGGCCCACCTCTCCAAGGAGCTTAGGAGGCAATATGGCACTAGGTCGCTGCCGGTTAGGAAGGGGGACGTGGTGATGGTTATGAGGGGGGACCATAAGGGCAGGCAGGGCAAAGTAGTAAGGGTGGACACCTCCAAGGTGAGGGTGTACGTGGAGGGGATCATGGGGGAGAAGAGCGACGGAACCAAGTACTACATACCGCTGCACCCCTCCAACCTAATGATAATTAAGCTCGACCTCTCAGACAAGGCGAGGAGAAAGATACTCGAAAGAAGGGCTTCCGCAGGCGCCCCAGCGGCTGCTTAGGCCGCCGGGGTCAATGAAGGCTAAGGTAAGTGAATACGGCAGATACCTACCTTCACATGGCGTGGAGGGTTTTTACTCCTGCCTTGATTGAGAGCGGGGGGTTGTAGGCGTGAGCTTTTTACGCTGAGCGGCGTTAAGTGGCTAAACTCCAAGCCTAAGCCCATCCCATGCGAGCTCAAGGAGCTTATCGAGGTCGAGAGGAAACTAGAGAGGTGGGACGTGACTGGGGACTAAGGGGTTTAAAGTCAAGGGCGGGGCCATTAAGAGGTTTAATGACGGCTTTCCCCGTATAAGCGATGGAAGGAGGACTTTTCTTGAGCATAAAGCTTGAATTTACCTATGAGCGTGCTTGCATCGCGCGGAATGTCAACGGGATTCCCCGCGAGACCTTAGAGTTAACGGGCAGTAAGTAAAATCGCCGCGCCCTAGTCCAGCTCTGAGACACACTAAGCCGATGAAACATAGCTTCCAATTAAAGAAAAATACTAATACCCTCACCGTGAAGTAGGGTAGCAGGCTTAATGGTGGAGATATCATGGCTAGGATGGGCGGCAAATCGCACCTTAAACGTCTCCCTGCGCCTACGTTTTGGCCTATTTTAAGGAAGGAGTTTAAGTGGACGGTTAAGCCTAGCCCAGGCCCCCACCCCATTGAGAGATGCCTGCCGCTACAGGTCATTATAAGGGACGTGCTGGGCTACGCTGAGACCGGCCGTGAAGCCAAGCTCATTATCAGCCGCGGGGAGGTTAAGGTGGACGGCAAGGTCAGGAAGGACCGTAGGTTCCCCGTGGGGTTAATGGACGTGCTCGAGATACCCAAGATGGGCAAGGCGTTCAGAATGATACCGCACCCGCAACACTACCTATTCCTCCACGAGATACCGACCAGCGAGGCTGGCTTTAAGCTGTGTAGGATTGAGAACAAGACCACGGTCAAAGGCGGGCACATCCAGCTTAACCTACACGATGGCAGGAACATACTGGTGAAGGTGGAGGACCCGCGTAAGCCCATCGAGGACGTGTATGGGACCATGGACGTGTTGAAGGTGTCGCTCCCCGACTCCAAGATCATCGAGCACTACAGGTTCGAGCCGGGGGCCATAGCCATAGTGATAGGCGGGAAGAACGTGGGGAGGGTCGGGAGGATCGTGGAGGTGAGCGACGCGGTGTTTAGGAAGCAGCGCCTCGTCACCCTCGAGGACCGCAAGGGCGAGAGGTTCATGACCAGCTACCTCTACACCTTCATCATAGGCTCCGAGGAGCCAGCCATATCGCTCCCCGAGGGCTGGTGGTGATGTCGGCGGCCGAGGCCAAAGAGAACCCTATGAGGAGACTCAAGGTGGGCAAAGTAGTGGTCAACATGGCCGTGGGGACCTCGGGAGAGAAGCTCATGAAGGCCGCCCAGGTGCTAGAGATGTTGACGGGGCAGAAGCCGAGCTTTAGGAAGGCGAAGAGGACCATCAAGGACTTCGGCATACGTAAGGGCGAGAACATAGCGTGTATAACTACGCTGCGCGGGGAGAAGGCCGTGGAGTTCCTTAAGAAGGCGCTGGCGGCCGTAGACTTTAAGCTTAAGAAGAGCAGCTTCGACCCCCACGGCAACTTCTCCTTCGGTATAAGGGAGCACATTAACCTCCCCGGCGTCAAGTACGACCCCGACCTAGGAATCCACGGCTTCGACGTCTGCGTGAGCATCGTTAGGCCGGGCTACAGGGTGCAGTGGAGGCGTAGGAGGAGGACCAAGGTGGGCAAGAACCACAGGGTGACGAGGGAGGAGGCCATGGAGTTCATGGTTAAGGAGTTCGGCGTAACCCTAGTCTAGCGCTCCATTTATAGGGAGAAAGGGCTTAGAGCTTACCGAGAGGGTTTGGCCTGGAAGGTCTATAGGTGCCCTAGAGGCCACTTCCTCCTGCTTAAGGAGGACGTGGAGAAGGCTGTTTGTCCAAGCTGCGGCGAGGAGGTCGAGTTAAAGGAGCTTAAGCCCAGCGGCCCCCCTGAGGAGGAGTGGTTGGCGCTCAGGGACGCGATGGCCGAGTACGTGGCTAAGGGGTTTAAGCTCATAGTGTATGGGGCTAAGGCTGAGGTGAGAGAGACCGAGAAGGGGCTAGTGGTGGAGCTAGCTACGTAGCAAGCCTTCACGCCTCAGGATCTCCCTGGCCACGACCACGCCTGAAGCTGAGGCCTGTACTAGGCCCCTGGTTATGCCGGCCCCGTCGCCTATGGCGAAGAGGTTCCTCACCTTGGTCTCAAGCCTATCGTTCAGCTCGAGCCTAGAGCTGTAGAACTTAACCTCGACGCCGTAGAGCAGCGTGTGGTTGGAGTATATCCCGGGGGCTACCTCGTCGAGCGCCTTAAGCATCTCAAGTATGTCTGAGAGGTAGCGGTAGGGGAGCACGAAGCTTAGGTCGCCCGGCGTGGCCGCCTTCAACGTGGGCTCCACCAGGTTACGCTTAATGCGCTCCCAGGTGCTACGCCTACCGCTCTTTAAGTCGCCCAGCCTCTGAACGATGACACCGCCTCCTAGAAGGTTAGCGAGGCTGGCGATGTATTTGCCGTAGGCTATGGGCTCCTTGAAGGGCTCAGTGAAGGTGGTGCTGACGAGGATCGCGAAGTTGCTGTTGTCCGTCCTCTTATTTACGTAGCTCTGCCCGTTAACCGTGACCACCCCGTCGTAGTACTCGGTTATGACCTCGCCGTTGGGGTTGAAGCAGAAGGTCCTCACCTTGTCGTCGAAGGACTTAGAGTAGTATATCAGCTTAGGCTCGTAGAGCACCTCAACCAGGTGCTCGGTTACGTGGGCTGGGACCTCGACGCGGACCCCTACGTCGACCGGGTTGTTGATGAGGCCTAGGCCTAGCCTCTGAGCCTCCCTCCTAAGCCAGTCCGCTCCTCCACGGCCGGGGGCCACGACGACGTACTTGCCCTCTAAGACCTCTCCCCCCCTCAGCTTAACCCCCTTAACCCTCCCATCCTCGACAAGGATCTCCTCAGCCTCGACGCCCATCCTGACCTCGACCTTGCCCCCTAGGGCCCTCCTCATAGCCCCCGTCACTTCGACGCAGCGCTCAGTGCCCAGGTGCCTAACCTTGACGGGCACGAGCTTGAGGCCAGCCAGGGCAGCCCTACGCTTAAGCTCGTTGATCCTATCCACGTCGGTGCCGTAGAGCTTCTCCGGGGCGCCGAACTTCACGTAGATCTGGTCCACGTACTCTATCAGCGACGACAGCTCAGCCTCACCTACGTACTCGCTAAGCCACCCACCCACCTCAGGCGACAGCGTCAACTTACCGTCGCTAAAAGCACCTGAACCGCCCCATCCACATAGAAGGTTGCAGGGGTTGCATTTAACGCAGCCAAGCCCCCTATTAGCTGGGCAACGCCTACGCTCCACTTCGTAGCCCTTATCCAGCATCACCACGTCGAGGCCGCCCGTAAAGCTAAGCTCCAAGGCCGTGAATATCCCAGCGGGGCCGCAGCCAACGATGATCACGTCGTGCTTCAAGCGCCGCACCGCTTCAACAGCTATAGAGAGAAATTTAACCTTTTACGCATTAGCCGTCTCGCCGTCGAATGATGGAGGAAAGCTAAAAACCCCTCCTCCCAAACCGCAAATTAAGGGAGGGGCCGTAGGCTAGCCTGGTAGACTGCGAGGCTTGGGCCCTCGTGACCCAGGTTCAAATCCTGGCGGCCCCATACCTTCACCGAGCCCTTCCTTGAAGCCTCAGTTTATAGGTTCTCTAAGGCTAACCTCCTCTCACTAGCCCTTAAAGCCTAGGTGCCGTTAAGCCTAAGGCTACAGGCTAGAAGCCTCTCAAGGCTTAGTTGAAGAGGACGGTTTACGTGGCGTAAGGCCTACTTCAGCGGGCGCTGCGTTAAGGCTTCCCTTCGCTAGGCCTCACTTTTTCCTTCGGCTCCCACCTAAACCTCCAGTAGCCCCTAGCAAAGTCTTCGACGGCTAGCTCAAGCTCCCCCGCCAGGACATCGCTTATCAGCGGCTCGTCTGCGAAGAGCGAAACCGCTACGTCCACTACAACCTCCTTAGATTCCACGTCTCCAGCCAACACCTTGGCTTTAGCGGCTCTAGGTATAAACCACACCTTTAACGGTCCGCCCGCGGTGTCGAAGGTTAACTCCCTGGCATCTATGGGTGGCGGCCATAGGTTAAGCCTCCTCGCCAACTGGATAGGCACTATTAACTGCGGGGAGTCGGCTTCGTATCCACTGTTGATTAACGCTGCCGTGACGGTCCTAGCCTCGCCCCTTACTAGCTGAAGCTTCACCCTCACGGCCAACCTCTACACCGAGGGCCTTAATCCTACCCACCCTCACCCTCCTAGCATAAATCCTACCGACAAACACCCTCAACGGCGAGAAGCCCCAAAGGAGATCTTTACTTTAAGCTCTTTTAAGGATTACTAGGTCAAGGCGCCCGTAAACCATGGTCGGACGTCCCTACGGTAAAAGCTATATTAGTTTAACCGGTTTAACTCTAGGCGGAGTGGGTTTGCCCCTCGTAGTCGAGGTTGGTAGGAAAGGCTACATAGTGTTGCCCAAGGCTATAAGGGAGCTCGTAGGTATTAAGGAGGGGGATAGGCTTATTGTTAAGGTGGAGGGCGGGAGGATAATCTTAGAGCCAGAGGTTAATGTAAACGTTAACGAATTGAGGAGGAGGCTTGAGGAGCATTGGAGGAGGATAGGCGTATACGTTAAGGCGAGGCCTAAGCTTGGAGACCTCGCTGGCGTTAGCTTAGAGGAGGAGTTTGAGGAGTGAGGTCATGTTCGTCGACGCCAACCTCTTAATATACTTAAACCTGGGGGAGGAGAGGGTTGAAAGGTTCTTTGAGAAACTGCTTATGGAGTTTAGGTTATTTACCGACGTCTTAGTCCTTGACGAGACCCTCTACGTTTCGTGGAGAAGGTACGGGGTAAAGTACGAGGATACGTTGAGGTTCTTGGATGAGGTCGTGCTACCATACGTTAAGATCTTGAGCCTAAGGCAAGAGGAATACGTCAAGGCGAGGAACTACATGGACGCCCTGAAGCCGTCGGACGCTCTTCACGTAGCCGTGATGTTAAATAACGGGATAAACCTCATAGCGAGCGAGGATAGGGATTTCGACAGAATGGAAGGTATAAAGAGAGTTTGGGTAGAGTAACCACGTGCCTTAACGGCCCTAAACTAGGTCAAAGCCGTAAACGGCTCTAAGTCGACCCGAGCTAAAAAGCTTGAAGGGTAAAATGACGTTCTAAAACGTAGATTCTTCTACTGCGGCCTCCACCTCCCCTTAAGGGGATGTAGCGTGGCGGATTTAGCTAAAAGGGGGGTCTACGTAGCCGCCCTTCTATTAGCGATAGCCCTTGCAAGCACCATTAGCTACCTAGTAGCCTACACGCAGCATAGCCACCACCCGTTGATTATCACGGCGCAGGGAGGATTAAGCGGAGAGGGGCATGGATCGACGCTGAGAACCATCACTGTGACCGGGGTGGGTACAGCTTCAGCTAAGCCTAACCGAGCAGTGGTATGGCTGGGGGTATTAACCTCGAGCTCTGAGGCCGCCGAGGCTGTAAGGCAGAACGCTGAGGCATCCACAGCCGTAATTGAGACCTTAAAGGCGCTCGGTATACTGGAGGAGGATATTGAGACCGCTAGATACAGCCTCTACCCGAAGTATTCCCATGACCGCCTCGTAGGCTTTACGGCCGTGCATATATTGAAGGTCACCACCACTCACCTCGACAGCGTAGGGCTCATCATCGACGAAGCGGTTAAAGCGGGAGCCAATAGAGTAGAGAGGATCACCTTCACCTTCGACGACGAGACGCTACAGCGGTTAAAGGATGAGGCGCGCTTAAAAGCCGTAGAGGATGCTGAGAAGAAAGTAGCCCTCATCGCAGACGCCCTAGGCGTAAAGGTCCTAGGCGTAGCCAAAGTCGAGGAAATCTACCTCAACCAGCCACGCTACACGTACTTTGACTTAGCGCTAACCATTGAAGGAGCGCAGACACCGATTATACCTCCAAGCGAGGCGACAGTCACAGCCATAGTGAAGATAACCTTCATTATCGGGTAACCCCTTATTTTTCCAACGACTATCCCCCTCATCAAGACCTTACGGTACCTATATAGCTAGCCAGGCGCTATGCTTTAATGGTGAAACCCAAGCTGAGGCGTCCTTAAATGGACATTGACGTTAGCTCCTTCATATACGGCGTCGGCCTCGGCGAATCCTTGGAGGAGAAGCCTCGTAGACGCGGTAGAGGGCCGCGTATACCGACGTTAAGACTGATGGAGGATAGAGGCCAATATTCTCATAGCTTAACCCTCATGTCCCATATCGATCGTCATTAAGTATTTATTCATTAATCTTTGGAGCTTGCTTAATCTCTTATCTAGGTCATCAAGCTTAGCCTGAACTTTTATCAACTCATTGTTCAATCCTTCATTAGGCGAGTACAGTATGTGTAGGTGAGGACATAACAGGGTGCCATCAGAGAGCTTAACAGGCTCAACCTCGCCGTGAACTGGGCAGGTCACCTTAACCTTACTTGACATCTCCTGAAACTTCTTAACCTCCTCCTCAAGTCTACTCAACCTCTCGACAAGGCTCTTTACATCCAAATCAAAACATGGGTTTACATGGCCTAATCGTTCCACAGCTATTTGACGCGGACCCTGCCTAACGTTAAGCCACCTCAATATCACCAACAACCCTACTAAGACCACAATAGAGGCAATCATAGTCATGAAAACAGGGTTACCCAGCAGCTCCACTAGCATCCCCAGAAACCTAATCTCGAGAGACGCTTAAAACGTACTATTCACTTTCAAGGAGAGTTAAAGATAAATCACCGCTTTACATCCTCCTTAAAACGGGCCGGGGTGGCCGAGTGGTAGAGGCGGCGGCCTGCAGAGCCGCTTCACGCAGGTTCAAATCCTGCCCCCGGCTTTCCTGTACTTAAACTTTCCATTAATAAAGCAAATGCTGTACTATGATAAGGCGTGGAGGGCTTTCGGCAAGTTTGTTAATTTTAGGAAGCGTTGTAACGATATTGAAGCTACGCGTATCATGTATAGTGGTTTGTATGGTTTTTCAGGAAGGTTTCCTGGCTTGGATCTGTAGGGTCCTTCCTTAGTGTACGCGATTTTCTGTATGCTTAGCAGTTTCTCAACGGTTTCTATGAGTTTTAGGTCGGTGTTGATGAAACGAATTTCTTTGCCTATGTGTCCGTCTCCTAGCCATAGTCCTCTTAGCCAATATGATAATTCGCTTTTCGGCGGTGTGTAGCCCATTTCGCTGTTTATGGCTCTTCTTATCTTGTTGTAGCTTAGGCCTTGTTTGCGTAGTTCTAGTGTTCTAAGGTAGGCGTAGATTCGCTTGTAGGTGTTGGTGTTTATGTAGTCTTTGCCTTCCTTGGCCTCCTTGTACAATATCTCCTTGAACTCTGGGTATGACCAGTTTCTAAGCATTATTCTAAGCTTGACTTCCAATGGCGCCAGGGTAGGACCCATGACCCCACCCCCTTCTCGGCGTTGTAGCTCGAGGGGGTGGGGCCTGGGCC
>CAZVDL010000020.1:0-23969 GCA_964626365.1 uncultured Nitrososphaerota archaeon | reverse complement strand
TCAGCGAGGTCTTAGAGGAGCTTAGGTCGAGGAGGGCTAAGGGGCTAGCTAAGGAGCTTTACGCTAAGCGTGAAGGTAGCTCCTCGTAGCTCATGGAGGGACGAGCCCAAATAGGGTATAAGCTTGACTTGGTGGCGCTCAGACAGCAGTAGCTCGAGCCCCCTAATTTTATCGGTGGCTGGGCTATTGACCCTTAACCTAGGCTCAGGGGCCTCACCCCTAGACATGTAGGCTCTCTGTACCCTAGCATACCACGCCTTAAAGGAGGTCCTGCTCGGCAAGGCGAGCCATCCACCGGCCCTCCTAAGTTTAATGTAGGCCACGGTCTCCCCTGCCAACTTAACTTTCTCGCCTGGTGTAGCCTCCTTCAACCCTAGTAGGCCTAAGTACTCAGCTCTAACCCCCACCTGGCCGTTTAACAACGCAGCGTTTCTGTTCACCGTCCCCACGACCCCGACCTCCACCCCCTCAACTCTACATAGAGCGTAGCCCTCCTCCACCTCCTCGACCCTCACCTTAACCTCCCTTAAGGCCCTGAGCGCCCCCACTTGGATAAGGGGGGTTAAAGGTAGAGCCCTAGTGGGCCTTAAGCTTGAGTCCCTACACACCTCCACGTGCATGTGAGGTAAGTGATGGTAGGAGAAGTAGTTGGTCCTAATGAATCTCCCTATCAGCGAGCCCTCAACGACTTCCTCACCCGGCTTAACCGCCGGCCTGACATGCATGATCTTCACCCTGAGCTTGCTACATCCTCGAGGCCTGATCGATATCATGTAGTCGATCTTCCCGTATACCCCAACGCCGCTATTCACCTCGACCACCTTGTCCACTGTTCCTTCCACGGGTGAGAGGGCTTCGTCCCCGAACTCGGTAGAGGTAGACAGGTCGACAGCTGCCCATGCCAAGTGCGCTGTGTATGGGCTCGACGTGAAGCTCACGTAGCCTTCATAGGGGTGTCTTAGCGTAATGCCGCCCGCTGAAGCTATAGGCTTAAACCTCAAGGCGCTATAGTGTTGAGCGGGGAGCTTTTTAGGCTTGACGAGGCTGCCCTATACGGGATTGTCGCTGAACGTAGTAGATGCAGTCAAGGCCTTCCTGGCCGGCACCCCAGCTAGAGTAGTCTACGTTAAAAGGGAGGAGGTGGGCGAGCCTCCACCAGGCCCTAAGGTCTCAGAGATAGGCCTAGCGAAGCAGTTGGCCTCGGCCCTAGAGTCCCTGGGGATTGAGAGGTTCTACGCCTACCAGTACGAGTCGTATAGGCTGATATCGAGGGGGGATAACGTCGTGATAACGTCGGGCACGGCCACCGGTAAGACCGAGGCTTTCATCGTGCCCGTCCTGGACATGGCATTAAAGGAGGGCTATAGAGCGGTGGTCATGTATCCTACTAAGGCACTAGCTAAGGACCAGAGGGTCAGGTTGACTAGGCTATGCTTCAGTGTGGGTATAACTTCAGCGGTCTACGACGGCGATACGCCTGAGCATGAGCGTAGGGCCATAGCCGAGCACCCCCCGACGGTCTTTATAACCAACCCGGACATGCTACACTACGGCCTCGCCTACTCGCCTCGACTTCGAGGCCTCGTTAGGAGCGCTGACATCGTGGTCCTGGACGAGGCCCACGTCTATGAGGGGGCCTTCGGTAGCCACGTTAGGATGGTGTTGGAGCGGTTAAAGAGGACCGTTAGGGGGAGACTTCAGTTCGTGGGCAGCGGGGCCACAATAGGTAACCCAGCTGAGCTGGGGAGGCTCCTCTTTAACGAGGAGGTTAAGGTCGTAGAGGGGTTGCCTAGGCGTAGAGGAGTGGCCTACCACATTATGGTGAGCGCTGGTCCTCTAAGTAGGTGGACCCTGACCTCCAAGCTGATCTCCTTCCTAGCTAGGCTGGGGCTAAAGGTGCTAGGTTTCACCGATAGCCAACAGATGGCTGAGCTTCTAGCACGCATGGCTAGGAGGGAGGGGGCTAATGTAACTGTCCACCGGGCGGGGCTACCTAGAGCCGAGAGGGTTAAGGTTGAGGAGGCATTGAGGTCTGGGTCTCTAGACGGCGTGGTGGCCACCCCCACCCTCGAGCTGGGCATAGATATAGGCTCGCTGGACGCCGTAGTGATGGCAGCTCCGCCTCCAAGCTACGTAAAGTACCTTCAGAGGGCTGGTAGGGCTGGGCGTAGGGGGCTGCCGGGCTACGTGTTCATGGTGCTAGCCGACGACCCCATAGACGCCTACTACGAGTCTAGGCCCGAGGAGTACTATAGCCAGGAACTTACCCCCGTTGTCTTTGACCCCGACAACGAGGAGGTCTTGAAGTTACACGTGCTGGCCTACGCTATTCAGGTGGGCAGGCTACGTGAAGCCTCTCTGCCCCCCTCGTGGAGGAGGGCAGCGTTAAAGCTCGAGTCAGAGGGGCTTCTCCTGCTTAGAGGCGCAAGCTACTACCCCTCCAAGGAAGCTTGGCGCCTCGTGAGGGAGCGAGGGCTAAGGGGCGTAGGCCCCGAAGTAGAGATCTATAGGGGCGATAAGCTGATAGGCCACCGCGAGCTGCCCATGGCCCTCCACGACCTGCACCCCGAGGCCGTCTACCTACATGGAGGCGAAGTCTACGAGGTCGAAAGCCTAGACCTACGTAGGCTAAGGGCTCAGGTTAAGCCTGTGGGCGACTTACCGTACTACACGAGGCCGCTGTACGAGGTCGACGTCCACGAGGTCTCCTTTCAGGAGGAGAGGGTGGCTGACGGGGTTAAGGTGGCCTACGGGGAGGGCGTGGTCACGAAGACCGTGGTGGGCTACGCTAGGTACTTCATTTACTCCTTGGAGCGTGGTAGGCCCGAGCTAATCAAGTACCTCGACGAGCCTATCTCCTGGAGCTACCGTACTAAGCTCCTAGAGGCGCGCTACGCCGAGTACGCCGAGCCTGAAGCTATACATGCTCTCGAACACGCCATAATACACGCGGCTAGGCCGGTGGTTGGAGCTGGCTTAACCGACCTAGGCGGCGTAAGCTACCCTAGCGGCCACATAGTCATCTACGACTCCACCATTGGGGGCTCAGGCCTAGCCAAGCTCCTATACCAGCGCCTAGAGAGAGCGCATAGAGTAGCCCTAGAGATTGTGAGGGGGTGTAGCTGCGATGATGGCTGTCCACGCTGCGTTTACGACCCCTTCTGCGGCAACAACAACCGTATGCTGTCTAGGCGCAAGGCCCTAAGCCTCCTCGAAGAGGTGCTGTCTAGGGCTGAGCCCATATCCATGGAGGAGCCTGTAGGGCGGTCTATAGCCTAGGGCTCTATCTCCACTACGGCCACCTGAGGAGGACACATGAACCTCACAGGCAGTAGGCTAGTGCCGACCCCCCTAGACACGTACATGGAGGTGCCCCCCTCGACGAAGACCCCAGCCAGATATCTTCTATACTTCCGGGGTAGAGGCACCCATAAAGGGCCTAAGAGCGGTAGCACCACCTGGCCCCCATGGGTATGCCCAGCCAACACCACCTTGACCCTCCCCCCAGCCACGCCTATAATCTGTGGAGAGTGAGCTAGTAGGATCTTCAAGGCCTCCTTAGAGGCCCCTTGAAGAGCATCATCGAGCCTATCAAGCCCTATGTAAGGGTCGTCAACCCCCACCATACAGACTTCACCGAGGTCTATGCACTTATTCTCTAATACCTCGACCTCCCCAGCGCCCTTGAGGTCCTCCCTAAACTCCTCAATACCTCCACCTAACTCCCAATGGTCCCAGTTGCCCCAGACCACGTAAACCGGAGCTATGGATGCAAGCCCCTCGATGAACCTTAAAGCCTCCTCTGTAGCGCTCGCCTTGGAGACTAAATCGCCGGTCAACGCTACGAGGTCCGGCTTAACCTCCCTAGCCACCGATAACACCTGGCCGTATACAGGGGATGTGAAGAAGGTCGAGCCGAAGTGGAGGTCCGTGACGTGGAGTATCCTTAGAGGCTTATTGACGCCTAGATGGAACACCACGTGCTCTAGGCTTAACGTTAAGTGGGGCTCTATTAGTGAGGAGTCCAGGGCTAAGGCTGCTAGGCCTCCAGCCAACAGCGCTAAGAAGCTTCTCCTGTTGAGCTTCAACCTTAGTCCCTTCTTAAAGCCACCCAGGTTCTAGCCTTTCAACCTCCTCAAACTCGTCGTTAAGCCTGAGGGACCCAAACTTCATAGCTGAAACTTCACTCGGTTCCCTCAACGGCGTGGCTACCTTAGCCTCCCCCCTCCCCAAGTCTAGGGACCTCAACATGCCTACCTCTAAGAGTAGGCCCCGCTTATCCAGTAAGCCTACGAGTAAGCCCTTCTCAAAGCCTCTTCTCAACACTTTAATAACTTCGCCGAAGCGCTGTCTAAGGGCCTCTAAGGAGGCCCTGAGCTGGGGCCTACCGTCGACGACCACCACTACGCCCTCAGGTATTAGCTCGCAGTAGTCGGCGTGGACGTTTAACAGCGCCTCCACCTCCGCCTTGACCTCGTCGGCCCTTCTACCAGTCCCCACATAAGCGCCCACGAGCTTAACCCTAGATAGGTCCAAGCTAAGCTCGTTGATCCCTCTACGCTTAAAGTGTCGTTGAAAAGCCCTCTCCCTCAACGCCCTCCTTTCAGCCCTCCCCCTAGGCTTAACCCACTTAGAGGCGGGGACCCTAAAGACTTCTAGGCCTAAGGCCTTCAGCTGGCACGCTAGGTGGTCTAGCTCTCCCTGTCTCTCCAATAACACCACGACGCTGGGCCTAATGGCCTCGGCCTTATACAGCTTTAGGGCCCTGGCGGGCCCGCCGTAAACCATGCCTGTGGTGTCCACCATCACGGCCTTAGCTGTCTTTAAGGCCTCGTCCACCATCTTTTTAGTCCCTACCACCATGGGTAGCAAGTGGCCTGCTGGAGTTGTAGACCCGACGAAGTAGGAGGCCTGTGGATCTAGGTCGCTTAGGGACAGTATATGCCTGTCCAGCGTCGCCATGCTTATGGTCGCTGGGGGGCCTATACTCGACTGCCCTACGTCGCTGTCTACTACAGCTACCTTGACGCCGAGCTCGAGGAGCTTGTTGGCCACGTAGGTGGTCATGAAGGTCTTGCCCGAATCCACTTGCCCTACCACCATGGCTACTCCTCCGCTTGACAGCATCTCCACTAAGCTAAGCCACTCGCTTGGGATGGTGGGCTCGGTCTTCTCCAGTTTAGACCCAGGCCCTTCCCACACCTGTAGCTTAAGCCTGCTTTGAGCCTCTATGGTTACAGCCTTCTCGGCTACGACTAGGAACTCCGCGCCCTTCGTGCACCTGCCCCCGCACACTAAGGCTTCTCCGTCAACCACCCTTACCTTAACTGGGCCCTCAGCCACTAGGAAGCTTCCAGGCTCCACTTCGACGTCTCTGGGCATTTATGGAAAAGAAGGTGTAAGGGCTGGCTTTAGCCCTTACCCGCCTTAGAGGCGGCTATTGAAGGTAATGGGGCGAGGTACTCAGCCACCACTGACTTAAAGCCTTCATGTCCAGCTAGCGCCGAGACGAAGAAGGCCATGACCACCACCTCAAAGGAGGCCTTACTCAGTATCTGCCAGACCACCACCTCTGACAATATGTGGGCCACCGGCTCAGCTACGAAGAACCACACTAGAGCCTTGAAGACCACATATATCCAGAGGGCCTCAGGTATGAAGCCGGCGACCACTATGGGTATCAGCGCCGCTGTGCCATACCTCCTACCCAGCGGCTTAAGCCAGCTTACTAGCAGGCCTACCACGAGCCCGTGGAGGGCCTTACCTATGGAGGCGGAGAAGCCCAGCATGCCTAGCGAGCCTCCGATAAAGCCAAAGTACACTGAGGGTGCCAGCCCAGCTATGAAGCCGGTAACGGCCCCTACCCATGCTCCTCCAAACACAGCAGCTATCAGCACGGGTAGGCTGGAGAAGTCGAGGTAGACGTGGGGGGCTAAGGGGAAGATGGGCATCGTTATTATGGCGAGCGCGTTGCCTAGGGCGCCCATCATAGCTATGAACGACACCCTCTTAGAGGCTGGCGCCTCCCTCATAGTTTCAGCCTCTAGCCAGCCCTAACTTAAAGAAGATTTAAGCTTTCATGCAATTTAATATGACTGGTTAGTGATTTTTTCTTCGTTTCTAAGCGGATAATATTAGCTTGAGTAGCAGATACAAGTTAGCTTAAATAGATACTTAATTTACGTGGTTTCAGCCTCAGATAGGAACTTCCTAGCTAAGTCGAGCAGCTGTTGAAGCAGATGCGGCCTCGTTAAGGCTAAGACCCTAGACCTACCCACCTCGTACACCTTAAGTAGGCCTTGCCTCCTCAACACTTGTACGTGCCTATAGATGGCGGAGTAGTTTATGCCCAGGCCTTCAGCTACGGCCTCTATATGTAGGGGCCTATCGGTGTTGGCTATGGTTTGAAGAATCTTTAACCTCGTCGGGCTGCTTAAGGCCTCGAAGAACGTAGCCAGCTTCTCCAGCTCCTCCAAGGCTTAGCCCTCGCCTATATGATCTCTCCGCCTAGAAATAATTGTATCCCCTGCATTATTTCGACACTCGAGGGGTATGCAAGCCACGTGAACCTTTTTATATTCCTTGAGCGAGGCTAAGCTGAGCTTAAAGTGTCATACTCAGGGCCTTTAAGGCAGCAGCGAAGCTTCGTGGAGCATCCCTTAGTCAAGCCTGGGAGCATTGAGGACAGGCTCTACCAGCGGAGGATCCTTGAGAGGGCTAAGCGATCTAGCACCCTGGTGGTCCTCCCAACGGCCCTAGGCAAGACCGTAATAGCCGCGCTGCTCACGGCTCATAGGCTCTACGAGAGAGGGGGCAAGGCCTTATTCCTGGCGCCCACTAGGCCCCTCGTAGCCCAGCATCATGAAAGGTTCAAGGAGCACCTAAACCTGAGCGAAGCCGAGATGGCTGTGTTAACCGGTAGGCTTCCTCAGCCGAGGAGGGCTGAGTTGTTCAAGAGGTCCAGGGTGGTCTTCGCGACCCCCCAAGTGGTGCGCAACGACTTGGCTGACGGGGTAATTAAGCTAGTAGACGTAACCCTCCTAGTGGTCGACGAGGCTCATAGAGCACGCGGCAATTACCCCTATGTTGAGATAGCTAGGAGGTACGTCGAGGAGTCTAGGGATCCATTAATACTCGCTTTAACCGCCTCGCCTGGAGGGGATGAGGAGGAGGTTAAGCAGATCTGTCGAAACCTTTTCATAGAGGCTATAGAGGTTAGGACCGACCAAGACGACGACGTAGCCCCCTACATACACCCTATTAAGCTGATATGGAGGAGGGTTAAGTTACCCCAAGAGTACGAGAAGATAAGGTCCTGCCTAAGGCAGATGCTTGAGGAGCGCGTCAAAGCCATACAGGCCTCAGGCGCCCTAGCTGAAGTTAAGCCCAGCAAGGTGACTAAGGGCGAGCTCCTCAAGCTTAACGAGGAGCTACAGCGTAGGCTTAATGGAGGCGAGGGGGGCCACCTCTACCACCTTAAAGCCCAGACCACGGCGGCCATCTCAGTGGCCCATATGATCGAGCTATTGGAGTCGCAGGGCATAGACACCTTGAAGAGTTTCATAGAGGAGACCGTGGTCAAGGAAGCTGAGACGGGCAGTCGCGCTCACCGCTCCATAATTTCAGACCCTCTCTTTGCCGAGGTCAGGTTCTATTTGAGGCAGGCTGAGGGCGTTAAGCACCCCAAGCTCCAAGTCTTAGCCGAGGTGGTTAAGGAGCAGCTAAGCTCAAACCCCTCATCGAGGATCATAGTCTTCACGCAGTACAGGGACACCGCCAGGGTGATACTCGACGAGCTTAGCAAGATCGAGGGTGTTAGGGCGGCTAGGTTCGTGGGGCAGGCGTCTCGAGGCAGAGACGCGGGGATGACTCAGCGTGCTCAGCAGGAAACCTTGGGTGCTCTAAGGGCGGGAATCTACAACGTGTTGGTGGCTACGAGCATAGCCGAGGAGGGGCTTGACATACCGGAAGTGGACCACGTGGTGTTCTACGAGCCAGTGCCCAGCGAGATAAGGTTCATCCAGCGCCGGGGCAGGACGGGTAGGAGGGTTCCAGGTAAGGTTACCGTGCTGATAACTGAGCGCAGCGTAGATGAGGCCTTCTACTGGTCAAGCTTCCATAGGGTCAGGAAGATGAAGGCCCTACTTAAGCGCCTGGATAAGTCCCTAGCCAAGGAGCATTGGAGGGCTAAGCGCCGCGAGGTCAAGGAGGCCAGCTTAACCGAGTATATGAGGGCTGAGGAGCCTAGCCCCCCGCCAGTGAAGGACGAGTGGTTTAGCCCGTTAACCCTTCACGCTAAGGGTATGGGGAGGGCGTTGAAGTGGCTTGAGGGGCGCTTGTCGAGGACCCCGGTCTCAGTCAAGGAGCTCATAGACAAGGCCGTGGCTGAAGGGCTGGAAAGGGAGGCCGTCGAGGCGGCTTTAGGTAGGTTGCTACAGCTCGGCGTAGCCTACCAGCCTTACCCTGGGTACGTCTGCTTGCTGCGATGAAACCGTTAAGCTTATTAAAAGGCTCTTCGATGGTTTTGAAGGGCTTTTTGGCTAAGTCCCTTCAGCAGCTAAGGCTAAGCTCCTCGGACAGGCCCTTCTGCTTCGGCTTTTACCGCTGCTTCAGCTCAGACGGCCTCTGCTCATCGTGTAAGTGGCGCGATGAATGTCTAAGCGAGTGCTTAGAGCTTTAAGGGCTCGCTGATTCCCTGTGTCATCACCGCTCAGTGAAGGACGCGGCGCTCATAGCCCAGGTCGTCCTCGACGAACACACCTATAAGGTTGAGGGTGCCTTGCCCTCTAAGGCCCTCCTAAGCCTATCGATCAGCTCGTCCTCCTCAATGTTCAAGGCGTGGAGCCACGCGTCCACCTGGCGCTCCACGGGCACGACTTGGATTCCAGCCTCCTCCAGCACCTTGACCTCATCCATGCCCTTCTCGTAGTTCCAGCGCGGCAGAATGAACTTCCTAACCTTGACCTTCCTGGTCTGGACGGCGGCCACTATCTTGCCTGCTCCTCTCCAGCCTAAGCCGCCCACGGGGCCTACGTTGCCCTTTATGTCCCCCTTCCCCGTCATGGCTACGCCCGGCTCTACGGGGATTCCGCTTAGCTCGGAGATGGCGGCTACGCTGAAGGCTAGCCCCAAGCTGGGCCCGCTTACCCCTAAGCCAGCAACTCCTTCAAGGGGGCTTATCACCTGGAACTTGAAGTCGAAGCTTGATAGGTCGTAGCCCGCCCTCTCGGCCACGTATCTCCTCACGTACTCCACCACGTTTAAAGCGCTTTCCTGGACGCTGGTGTCCTCGACGGGGGTTGCCTGGCCTAAGAGAACAGCCTTAGCTGCGCCAGTCACTGATACTCTGCCGGACCCCTTGGGGTTGACCGAGCATTCAATTATCAACACCACCCCTCTCCTGCCCTGCTGGTCTGTGGCTAGCCCCATCACCGTGCCCACAGCTGGCTCCTCGCAGATCATGCTCTCTTGGGCATCCATCATCTCCCTCTCAATCTCCGAGCATAGCTGCTCAGCTGCTTTCTCAAAGTGGAACAGCATTATCTTGTACTGGCTTGGGTTTACCTCCCTAAGCTTATCGAAGGTCAGCTCGCCTATGAGCCTCTCCAGCCTCTCGAGGTCTTCGCGATAGAGCGTCTTCAACCTGTTCACGGCCTCCTCGTCCCCCGCCTCCATGGCCTTCTTGAGCTCCACCGCCGCCATGACTTCCTGGGACCTCAACCTGTTGGCCTCCCTTATGACCTCAGCCACGACTCTCGGCGACACTGCCCTAAACTTCTTCAGCACGCTAAGCACCTTCTCCTCATCTACGTCGTCGGCCAGGTGCGCCGCGTACTGCCTTAAGTGGACCCTTATTACGTCCAAGCGCTCAGCGTCGTTACGTGGCAGGGGTATCTCTATGATGTAGGGCTCGAAGCGGTTGATCACAGCCTCGTCTATAGCTTCAAGCCTATTGGTGGCCGCTATCACTATCACGTTTTCGAGCGGCTGGAGGCCGTCTAGCTCGGTCAGTATTTGGGCGGTCAGCCTATCGCTTACGGGATCTCCTCTCCTCCTACCAGCTATGACGTCGAACTCGTCGAAGAATATGATGCTCGGCGCTGACCGCCTGGCTAGCTCAAAGAGGTCCTTGATGTTCTTTTCAGGCTCGCCCACCCACTTAGCGTTGATGAGCAGCTGGGCGGCTGGGACGTAGAAGAAGGCTGCGTCGTTCTCCTTGGCTATAGCCTTAGACAGGTAGGTTTTACCACAGCCAGGCTCTCCCCATAAGAGGAAGCCTTTAGGCGGGACCCAGTTGAGCTTGCTAGCTAGCTCTGGGTTTAAGCTGAGCGAGATTATCTTGAACAGCTTCTCTTTTATCCCGAAGAGCCCGCCAATATCTGAGTAGCTAACCGCTGGCTTAATCTTTAAGACGCTGCTCATGACCTCTACGCTCTTCTCCTGCTCCACGTACCCTCTAAGCTCCCTAGCCACGAGCCTAAAATCGTCAAGGGTGACCTTGTAGCTAAAGCTTACACTTCCCCTCCTCGCTCTTTTAAAGAGGGCCTCCCTCAATGGCTCCACCTTCTTAGCCCTCACCCTGTTGCAGGCGTCGATTATGTCGAAGGGTGTCAGCTGGGTCTGTCGGTAGGCGCTTACAGCCCTCTCGAGGATCTTCATTACTTCCTCGGGGTCGAGGTATGTCCACCCGTACTTCTCGAGCTCGGCCTTAAGCACGGCGAGCAGTAGGTCCCTCGTTATGTTCTGGTCCAGGTCCAAGACGTAGGCCCTACGCCTGATGTCCTCCCTCATGCCCTCAAGCTTGCTCGTGGCGGCTATGACGACTACTCTGTCCTGCGAGCCCAGCACGCGGTTGAGGTTCTCTATGAAGGCGTCTTGGACCCTCACGTCCTCCCTATCCACGGCGTGATAGGCCTTCTCAACCCTCATTCCTATTGCGTGAAACTCGTCAAAGAACAGTACGGTAGGCGTGGACCTAGCCTTCTTGAAGATGGCGGTTAGGTTCCTAACGCTCTGCCCGTAGAGAGGGTGGAAGATGTCGGCGCAGCTCACCACCATGGGCTGCACGTTTACCCCCTTTTCTAGACCGTATAGTACTGAGTCGCGGAGACATACCTCGGCTAGCATGGTCTTGCCCGTGCCCGTAGCCCCCTTCAATATAATGAACTTGGGGGGCGGGGCTCCTTGAAAGAGCTCTAAGACTGCTGGGTCCCTCACGACGTGGTAGCCCACTGAGCTCATGATTAGCTGGTACTCCTTGTCCCTGCCTACGAGCTCCTCACGTCTTCGTGGGAGCTTCTTATCAAGCTCCCTTAACCTCCTCCTGATCTTGCTCGGGCTTAGTTGGGCGTTGCGCCACCTACGATACTCCTTGTTCGCCACAATGAGAGGTAGCGCTAAGAGCTTCCTAAGCCATGGCCTCCTAAGCCACCAAGGCTTAAAGGAGTCACTCATACTCATCGACAGAGTCGTACCACCCCCTCCACCGGGCTAGCCCATAGAGTAGGCCTGTAAGCCCTACTAAGGTGATCGACAACATGATAGCCCCCCCTTCAACCTCGACAGTTTTCGACGTCAAGTACCCGTAGATGGCTGAGGCAGCTGAGCCAAGCGCTATCGCCACAGCGCCTATAATCGAGGCGTAGAGCGCGTACTTAATAGCTATGGCAGCCGCCTCAGCCCTGACCTTACCCCTCTTAGCCTTAAAGTCCCTTACATCGAGCACCGCCGCCGCCGCGAAGAGGGGAGCCAGTACTGCGTAGACTATGAGCTGCCATGAAGGCCTCCAGGCCAAGCTCCAACTCTTATCAAAAGTCCTCCTCGGCTCTAAGCTCGCTCCCTCAACGACTATGTGTAGCGCCAGCGTCATGTTGCCGCTACACTTGTAGGTGGCCACAGGGTCCGCTCCCTTAAAGACCTCGACGGTGAAGGGGCCTTGGGAAGTTAAGGCAACTAAACAGTGTTGAGGACCTAGAGACCTGTTGGTCAAAGTCACTCTCAGCCCTCCATAAGACCTTTCTCCCCATGACGAGCCGCTATCGATGAACAGGGCGCTTGAGTAATTAGCTAGCACCAGAAACACGGGTTTAGTCCCATTAAATAGGACCTCGACGCTCTCATCTTGGCTTAGCTTTAGTGGGCCTACGTGTACCTCGACGGCGTTGCTCCAGGGTAGTGTAGCTGCCAGCGCCAAGGCTATAATCGCCATTAGCGACGGCTTCATTAACTGGGCTACCTCAATTGACCTCGGAGCTCTCTCTAGAAAAGCTTCTCGCTCTAAACAACCTCTGTAGCCTACTATAGCGTATATATTGCCGCTAATTATATATGAGGAGCCCCCCTATTCTTCGATGAAAAATGTAAAAAGCCTTAGCGAGTAGCGCCATCATCGAGAACGTTGGATCAGCCGGCCCTGCTAGTATTGGCGGCTGGCCTAGCACTCTCGTTCTACGTAGCCTGGTGTCTAGGCGCCAACGACGCCGCCAACCCCACCAACTGTGCTGTGGGCAGCGGCGTTCTAAGCTTAAGGGACGCCTTGATCCTCTTTGCAGCCTTCGCGGCCCTTGGAGCTATGCTCCAGGGATTCATGGTGATGAAGACCATAGGTAAGGGGGTGGTGCCGTCCATAGACCTCCTAGGTACCTTCACCGTAATGTTGGCTGCTGGGCTCTGGATAACACTCTGTACCTATAAGGGGCTCCCGATATCCACGAGCCAGTCTATAGTGGGTAGCGTCGTGGGCTATGGCTTGGCGGTGTACGGCTTCAAGGGGGTTAACTGGGGCATCATGTGGAAGATAGTGGCTAGCTGGATACTTTCGCCCCTACTAGCAATCCTATTGACCGTCGCGGTCTACAGGCATCTCTCCATGCCCTTATATAGGAGGTATAACGGCGGCAACGGTAGAGCCGTGAACCTCCTATTGATAGCCTCGCTATGCTTTTCCGCGTATGCCTTCGGCGCCAACGATGTCGGCAACGCTACGGGTGTCTTCGTGACTATCATGAGCAAGCTGGGGCTGACGCCCGAGACCACGGCTATGGTGACCTTAGCCGCCCTCGGTAGTCTGGGCATAGCGGTGGGGGGCTTTACCTGGGGCTATAGGGTAGTTAGGACGGTGGCCTATAGGGTGACTAGGCTCGACCCCTACACGGGCATGGCGGCTGGGCTAAGCACCGCCTTGACCATATACCTATTTACCACGATCCCCTACGCCCTGACGGGCTACGGCATGCCCATCTCCACCACCCACTCTAGCGTGGGCTCAGTTATAGGCGCTGGGCTGGTGAGGGGTAGACAAGTCAATAGGTTCACGGTCCTATTGATAACGGCCTCCTGGCTACTAACCGTCCCAGCTGCAGCGGCCTTAAGCTACTCCATTTACTGGTTGGTCTCGCTATTAATTTAGACTGGCAGGAGGGTCGCGCCAATACTTCTCAATCTAACTAGGTCTAAGGCTTCTGCTGCAGCTTTCCCGCTCACGATGAAGGAGGTCGTGTATACTTGAGGCCGCGCTGGGTTCTTCTTAATCTCGATGACTTCCTTTATCGCGTTAATTAACCCCTCCTCGCTTCCTTTACCTATACCCCTACATGAGGAGTGTACGTACACCCTGTAAACCTTGCCTTTGTAGACGAACATCTCATCTTGCTCCACGTGCTCAGAACCCTTAACCTCTCTAACCTTAAAGGGCCAGACCTTACAGGCTAGTGGTTTCAACCCTAAGGGCTGAAGCCTGCATAGCCCTGTGGGTGACTGGAAGATACAGGTTCCTCCTACCTTCCTTAGGCAGGGGTCGCCGTGTTCATCGAGCTCCACAGCCCAGGGCCCGAAGAGCTTAATCAGTAACGCATACTCGTAAGCCGTTAGCACCACTCTAAACTTTCTGCAACACTCTCCACATCCTAGACACGTCCACGAGCCAATCCTTCTCCAGGGCAGGTAGGACAGAGATCTCACCCCGCCTGGAGAAGGAGGCTCATGGATACCTCAGGGGGCCTTTATTTAATTATTGCGCGTAGACGCTAAGGTTAAGGGAGCACTCTGCTCCGTTTATTAAGGCCCAGTGATCCTCTGATGGGCCTCTGAGGGGTGATGAAAGGGTAAGTTGGTGAGGGCCGAAGGCCCTCAAGTAAGTCTTAATAGACGCTGTTCGCTTTTAAAAAGCGGCCGCGATGAGGAGGACCGCATCGGGGGATTTGTGACCGTCCTTCGGCGGGCTTTCTGACGCGGCTTTTTAATCCCTTCTCCTCATCTTAACGCCGGTGTCCTTGGATGGAGAAGGAGGTTAAGCGTACGCTCCACGTCTTCTCGGTGGCCATACTGCCTTTCACGGTGTGCTCAGGCATGGTGTACTCAGTGCTGCCGATCTACTTCAGCCTAAGCTTAGGCGCCTCCACTACTCAGATAGGCCTGGTCTTCACCATAGGGGCGGCGGTGGCCGCCCTAGCGTCGCCTTCAACCGGCAGGCTCTCAGATAGGTTTGGTAGGAGGAGGGTGGTATTGGCCTCTATGGCTGGCTTCGCGGCGGCTTTCGCCATGTACGCGGCCATTAACAGCATAGTGGAGGCCGCTCTCATCCAGATCCTCGAGGGCGCCACGTGGGCTGCTCTTGGCTCCTCTGCCTCCGCCTACATAGCTGACTTAGCCTCCTCAGAGGAGAGAGGATGGGCCCTGGGCGTGTATCATAGATCATACTATGCTGGCTGGATCATAGGCCCAGCCTTAGGAGGCTACCTAGCCGACGTCGTGGGCTTTAGGGGCATGCTCCTTGTCGGCTCAGGGCTCGTGGTGATAGGCCTGATCGCCACGTGCCTATGCGTCAAGGAGCCTAGGCGCCACCCTTAACTCCCCCTTCATCCACCCTTAACCTGTGGACGTGCTCGAGGCCATTAGAAGGCGTAGGAGCGTTAGGAGGTATGAGCCGCGCGAAGTTGAGGATGAGAAGCTACACCTCCTCCTTGAGGCGGCTAGGCTAGCGCCCTCAGCGGATAATAGGCAGCCGTGGCGTTTCATAGTGGTCAAGAGCAGGGAGGTTAAGGAGAGGCTGTTTAAGGCTCACGGTAAGGCCTGGCTTGTAGAGGCCCCCGTAATCATAGTAGGTTGCGCAGTGCCTAGCGAGGCTTGGAGGAGGAGGGACGGTGAGGAGTACTGGAAGGTGGATGTAGCCATAGCCATGGAGCACATAGCCCTGGCTGCCACCAGCCTGGGCCTAGCCACCTGCTGGGTGGCCTCCTTCAACGAGGAGGGGGTTAAGGAGGCCCTAGGCCTACCTGGGGAGGTAAGGGTGGTCGCCTTAATGTCGGTAGGCTACCCAGCCGAGTTGAAGGGCGAGGTCTCTGATAGGAGAAGTCTCGACGAGATAACCTGCCTCGATAGGTGGTGTTGGCGGTGAGGATGGCAGTGTTAGGCTGCGGTAGAGTTGGGAGGACGTTAGTCTACATGGCGTCCTCCACCGGGCGGTTTGAGGAGGTGCTGGCGGTGGACGTCGACCCCCGAGCCTTAAGCAGCGTTGAGGGCTTTGAGGGGGTTAAGCCGGTTAATGTGGACGTTTTGAGCGGGGAGCTAGTCAAGGTGTTGAAGGGCCTAGACGTGGTCTGTGAGGCGCTTCCAGGCAGGCTAGGCTTTAAGGCTTTAAGGTCATGTATTGAGGCTGGAGTCGACGTAGCCTCGGCCTCCTACATGCCTGAGGACCCCACGCAGCTCGATCCACCGGCGCGTGAGGCCAGCGTGACCATAGTACCTGACTGTGGAGTGGCCCCAGGCATAAGCAATCTATTAGCTGGCAGGGCCTACGCCTTGATGGACGAGCTCCTTGAGCTAAGCATTAAGGTTGGCGGCCTACCCTCCAACCCCAACGTCCCCCTCAAGCACGTGGCTTCATGGAGCCTCGAGGACCTGGTAGAGGAGTACACTCGAAGGCCTAAGCTGATCAGAGAGGGCAAAGTGGTTGAGGTGGAGCCTCTCTCAGGATATGAGGTGTTAAGGGTCCCTGGGCTAGGCCTCTTTGAGTGCTTTTACACCGACGGCTTGAGGACCATGCTTAAAACCATAAGGGCCAGGGGCATGTACGAGAAAACCATCAGGCATAGGGGGCACGTTGAGGCCTTAAGGGCTCTTACCTCCTTAGGCCTCCTATCCTCAGAGCGCCTAGACGGAATCGAAATGAGAAGCTTGCTGGTTAAGCTGTTAAGCAGGGCGTGGCAGGGGCTAGAGGAGGACCTCTTAGTACTCCTAGTAGACGCGCTGGGGATTAAGGAGGGTCGCAGGGCCAGGCTGTCCTTTAAGCTTATAGCTCAAGGCAGCCCTCCGCCTTCGATAACCGCCACGGCCGCCATGTGCCTCAGCGTAGCCTCCATGTTGGCGGAGGGCCTAGTAAAGGGACCTGGAGTAGTTACGCCTGAAGAGCTAGGGATGGATGAGCGGGTCTACGAGGAGCTCCAAGCTAGACTTAAAGGCGCTGGGTTTACGGTGGAGGAGTATTGGGGAGGACAAGGAGGTTTAAGCTAGCGAGGCTTAAGCTTAGGAGGGGCACGGTCAAGGTCAAGCTAGCCTCTCCCTCAGACCTAGACCTAGTCCTCGACTTCCTTAGATCGTGCTCCAGGGACTCCATTTACGCGAGGTATGGCCACGCGGTCTCCTTGTTTATGCGCGTGGCGCGTAGAGCTGTAGGCATGGGTGGAGGGTGGGAGCTAAGTCTCATAGCCTTAGTGGAGGAAGATGGAAGGGAACGCTGTGTAGGCCTAGCTGAGTGCAACGTCGACCCTGTGACGTTGTTAGGCGAGGTCTCAGTGCTAATAAGCGATGAATGGCAGGGGACAGGGCTAGGCCTAAACATGCTGAGGCTGCTATTGAAGTTAGCTAAGGAGTCAGGGGTGACTGAGGTTTATGGGAGGGTCTCTCTCGACAATCCGCGCATGGTCAGACTCTTTAAGGCCCTAGGCTTTAGGGTCAGGCTCTCTATGGAGAACGGCGAGTACCGCGCTTCGCTTAGGCTAGTAGATTAATTAAGCCTGCAGTAAATATCAGTAAAGGTGTACCTTGGTGGAGCTTAGAAGGCTACAGGCTGTAGGTAACTACTCGCTCTCGGTGTCCTTGCCGAGGGAGTGGGTAAGGAGACATGGCTTGAGGAAGGGCGACCTAGTTGTGCTAGAGGCTGAGAAGGATGGATCGCTAAGGATCTCGCCGGTAAAGGAGGAAAGCGAGGCCCTCAGGGTGTTCACGGTGAACGCTGACCGCTGCGTAGCCCCTAACATGTTGAAGAGGATACTTGTAGGCTGCTACATTTTGGGCTACGAGTCCGTGAAGGTCTTGTCGTCGACCAGGCTTAGACAGGAGCATGTGGAGGAAGTTAACAGCGTGCTACGCAGGTTGATGGGCGTAGGGGTGATGGAGGAGTCTATGAACCACTTAGTGCTTCAGAGTATAATGGAGCCCTCCAAGTTCCCAGTCGAGAACTTGCTACATAGGCTTCACTCGTTGTCCCTCTTAATGCAGAGGGTCTCCCTTCAAGCCTACATGTCGCGCGACAAGTCCTTGGCGGAGGACGTAATAAGGCTCGAGAAGGACTCAGACATGCTATACTGGCTAATTCTAAGACAGCTAGAGCTAGCCTCTCACGACCCTAAGGTGGCTAAGAAGGTGGGCGTAGAGGACCTACCCCTAAACTGGGCTTGTAGGTCTGTAGCTAAAAGCCTAGAGAGCATAGCTGATGGAGCTGAGAGGCTCTGTAACCTAGTCCTACAACTAGCTGGATCGTTAAGCGAGGAGCCCCCCAGCGACCTGAAGACCATGGGGGAGACGTCCTTGAGGATGCATGAGGAGGCCTTTAAGGCCTTCGTTAAGAAGGACGTGGAGCTGGCCAACGAAGCCATCGAGTCGTTGAAGCAGCTCAGGGAAATAGAGCTCTCGCTTTACTCGAGGGTTACCGGCTATAGGGGGGAGATGGCCGCCTACATAGTTATGGCAGCTCACTACGTTAGGGAGACCGCCGTGAATAGCGCTAGGATAGGCGAAGCCGCCATAAACCTGGCCTTAGCTACGAGCGAGGCGATATAAGGTATATACCAGTATATACTAAAACAAGCTAGACTTAAAGCTACCAGCTGAACGTATATAGCCAGCCGTGCCCCTCCCTCGGCTGGAGGTGGTGAGGATGAGGGAGGGGTTGAGGGTTAAGGCACCACTAAGCCTGGTTAAGGAGGTCGCTAGGGAGGTATTAGGCTGGGACGTAGAGGAGAAGAGAGAAGGCCAGCGCATCGTATTAACTGCACGCAGCCTCCTATGTCCCCCACAGGTCATCATAGAGGAGGTGGACAAGGACACATACCTAGTGTCCACCGCCAGCAGATGCGATCTTAAAGACTGCACTTACTTCACTAGATGTGCAAGGCTTGAAGCTGAGAGGTTAAGGTTGCTTGCAGCTCTCTTCAACGATAGGCTGGAGAAGGCGGCGTCTTCAAAGCAATTATCGAGATGGTCTCCTGAAAGGGTCGATGAAGCGGCAGCGATGACTGTTGTGGAAAGAGTTATAGCACTATTTAAGACATAAATTAACGTACGGAGGCTTTCGCGTATGTCTAAGCCCGCAGTATGGGTTGAAAAGGACAAGGTCAAGGAGAACGTGTACTGGCCCAGCGAAGAGATGAAGCAGAGAGCCTGGGTCGTTGACGAGGCGATCTACGAGGAGGCTTCCAAGGACCCTGTGGCCTTCTGGGGCAAGCTAGCCAAGGAGGGGCTGGACTGGTTTGAGCCTTGGAGCGAGACCTACAGGCCAGACTACCCATACTTTAAGTGGTTCATTGGGGGCAAGCTTAACGCCTCCTACAACTGCCTAGACCGCCACGTTAAGACCTGGCGTAGAAACAAAGCTGCCATAATATGGGTGCCTGAGCCTCCTGACGAGCCTCCTAGAACCCTGACCTACATGGACCTCTACTTAGAGGTTAACAGAATGGCGAACGTCCTAAAAATGCTCGGCGTAGGTAAAGGCGACAGGGTCGGCATATACCTACCCATGATACCTGAAGTACAAATTGCTATGCTGGCGTGCGCCCGTATAGGTGCGATCCACAGCGTTGTGTTCTCAGCCTTCAGCCCCGCGGCCTTAAAAGACAGGTTAATGGACGCTGAGGCTAGGCTGCTCATCACGGCTGACGGCTACTATAGGAGGGGCAAACAGATCAACTTGAAGGCTCAAGCCGACGCGGCCCTTGAAGGGACCAAAGTGGAGAAGGTCGTTGTAGTCAAGAGGCTGGGCATAAACGTGGAGATGAAGCCTGGCCGCGACCACTGGTGGCATGAACTTAGAGACCAAGTGGAGCCTAAATGCGACCCCATGGCTATGGAGAGCGAGGACCCTCTATTCGTACTCTACACAAGCGGCACCACAGGTAAGCCTAAGGGCGTCGTGCACGAAACTGGGGGCTACTTAACTCAAGCCTACTGGACGACTAAGTGGATCTTCGACGTACACGACGACGACCTGTTCTGGTGCACCTCCGACATCGGCTGGATCACGGGGCACACCTACAACTGCTACGGCCCTCTATCTCTCGGAGCCGCCATGCTCATCTACGAGGGCGCACCAGACTACCCGCATCCAGGCAGGACGTGGGAGATCATTGAGTACCACCAAGTCACCATACTGTACACGGCCCCCACGATGATAAGGATGTTGATGAGAGTAGACCCCGAACTTCCTCGTAAGTACGACTTAACGAGCCTTAGGCTATTAGGGAGCGTCGGAGAGCCTATCAACTACGAGGCCTGGAGGTGGTACTTCGACGTGGTTGGAAGTGGACGGTGCCCAATAGTGGATACATGGTGGCAGACTGAGACCGGCGGCATACTGATAAGCTCGCTGCCCGGCGTAGGGCCTATCATTCCCACCGTAGCTGGTAAGAGCTTTCCTGGAACGAGGCACGTGATCCTCGACGAGGAGGGTAGGGAGGCTCCGCTCGGCGAGGAAGGCTACCTGGTACAGGTGCCTCCCTTCGCCCCTGGGATGCTTAGAGGGGTGTGGGGCGACCCTAAGAGGTACGTGGACACTTACTTCTCCCAGTTCGGCTACGACCGCTACTTCACCGGCGACGGAGCCAGGACGTTGGAGGGAGGGCTTTTCAGGATTATAGGCAGGCTTGACGACGTGCTTAAGGTGGCAGGCCACCGCCTATCTACAGCCGAGCTAGAGAACGCGATAGCCAGCCACCCCAAGGTGGCTGAGGCCGCGGTGGTAGGGGTACCCCACGAGGTCAAGGGGGAGGTGCCCGTGGCCTTCGTGATATTAAAGGCTGAGGCTCAGCCAAGTCCAGAGCTCGAGAAGGAGCTTATTAAGAAGGTGGAGGAGGCTATAGGCCCCATCGCTAGGCTCGAGAGAGTGATATTTGTAAGCGACGTACCTAAGACTAGGAGCGGCAAGATAATGAGGAGGATCCTAAGACGCCTGCTACGCAATGAGCCTCTCGGCGACATAACCACGCTGATGAACCCTGAGGTCGTGGAGGAGTTAAAGAGAATAGTGGGCTATAAGGGCTAAGCTTGACTCCCTTTTTCATCAGTCCTTTAGCTTCCCACCAACCCTAGCCTTGTCAGGAGGAATCGAGACCTCGTCGACGCGCTTGCCTCGTATCCATTATGGCCGGCCACTAGGACGTTTAACAAGCTCGAGAAATAGAATCAGTTGGCCCCCCCTTCTCAAAGTTGTTAACTTGATGACAGCTTCGGAGAGGGTTTAAGGACGTTGGCGTGCCTCAAGTATGATAGGCTATAAAGGTAGCTTAAGCCCATTAAATTTCGTGGAGGATCAACATAAGGTGGTGGTCGTCAAGGGCTTTAGGAGGGTCGAGGACGCCTTAGAGGAAGCCCTTAAGAGGCTGAGATTTAAGAGCCCTCGGGAAGCATTAATCAAGCCCAACTTAATCATAGATGCTCCCCCGCCCACTACGACCCCCCTCGACTTAGTTGAGGCCTTGGCCTCGTGCCTCGAAGGGGAAGTTATTGTCGGCGAGGGCTCTGGGTGGACTGACACCTTTAAGGCGTTTGAGAGGTTAGGTTTCCTTGAAGCCCGTAAAAAGCTGGGTTTCTCGCTGCTAGATTTTAACAGAGATGAGACCGTTGAGCTTAGGGATCCTCAAGCCCTAGTGCTCAAGGTCTTTAAGGCACCTAGGGGTGCTCTAGGCCGATTCATAGTTTCAGCCGCGGCGCTAAAAACCCATTCTATAGCGAAGGCCTCGCTGTCCCTCAAGAACATGTTAGGCGCTACGCCGTCAGAGCCTAGATTGATAGCTAGGAAGGGCAGGTTTCATAGGCTAGGCATCGATGAATGTATAGCCGATATATGCTCCTACCTTAAACCCGGCTTAGCGGTGATAGATGGTAGAGAAGCCTGTGTAGGGGGAGAGCTCGGAGGAGGTTCTGTGAAGATAGGGGTCTTAATAGCCTCTAGGGACCCGGTCGCGGCTGACGCCGTAGCTTCACGTTTACTGGGCTTTAACCCCTACAAAATTAAACATTTAGTGTTAGCTGAGAGGAGGGGTTTAGGGAAGATTAAGCCCGAGGAAGTTGAAGTGGTCGAGCTTTAAATAAGCCCGAGCCCTCACCGAAGGGCATGGCTGGTCACGAAGCAGATCGGCATTTAAAGACCCGGTGTCGTATTTAGGACGGGTGTCTAACTTGAAGGTCACCGTTAAAGGTAGGCTCTTCGAGCTCGCTAAAGGGGACATAACCGAGCTTGACGTGGACGCCATAGTTAACGCCGCTAACGAGTACTTGAAGCTAGGTGGAGGCGTGGCTGGAGCCATTAGGCGTAAGGGCGGCCCCAAAATACAGGAGGAATGCGATAAAATAGGCTATTGCCCAGTTGGCAGCGCGGTCATAACTACAGGGGGCAACCTAAAGGCGCGCTACGTCATACACGCGGTGGGCCCTAGAGCCAGTGACCCAGACGTAGAGGGTAAGCTACGTAGCGCGACGATTAGTAGCCTTAAGCTAGCCGATGAGAAGGGCCTTAAAAGCATAGCCTTCCCAGCCATCTCCACAGGCGCCTTCGGGGTAGCCAAGGAGGTATGCGCGAACGTAATGATACCCGCCATCCTAGACTACCTATCCGGCGGCACGGGCCTCGAGAAAGTGATACTATGCCTCTATGGGGATGAAGCCTACCAAGTATTTGCTGAGGCTTTAAAGCGCCACGCTGAGAGCAGAGGCTTAACGGTAGAGGCTAGCTAGTTTTTTAGACATACTTCCACGGTGATCGAGGATCACTGTGTAGGCTCAGTTAAGAGGTTTTTATTGAAGCTAAAGCTGAGGCCTCAGTTAAGGCCTTGATGGATACGGCTATCAGGTGGGGTATGGTGTCGGCGAGGTCGGGGCTCTTGGGAGGCCAACCGATGAAGAAAGTAAGGAAGGCCTGTTAACTAAGTCTTCAGTTAGCTCTTCCTCATTATGGCGTTGAAGGTCGATAGGGATAGCCGCTAGCCTTAAGCTAGGGCTGCTCTCCCTCCTCCATGAATGACTGACCTCCTCCTGGTTTTTAGGCCCAGGGGGTTGAGATCGGCCAATAGGTTGGCTTCCCTGACCCTTTACTCAGCGGCTCTAAGCTTGGGTTCAGACCTCCTCATAGTCGACCTTCCAGAGGGCATGGAGTCTCTCCTTCGTTGGCCGCACGCCTCGCCATCATCCGTCCTCGAGGCGGCCGTCGAACTTGGCTGGCTTCCTCAAAGTTCATCAACGCTGAGGGTGCTTGAACCCTTAATTGAGGGGCTGTTGAATGTTAACAGGGACCTAAAGGTCGAGATTAAATGCTACGTGGACTCCTCCCTCTTCAAGGAGGACGTAAAGCTTCAATCAGAGGTCCCAAGGCTGCTCCTAAGGGCCTCCATTAAGGGCCTGTCGCCCAGCGACCTTGAGGAGTGGCTCGACCTTATTCATAGGCGGAATGAGCTGGGCAGGGCCTCCTTAAACACGGTGACTGAAAAAGTGGCTGAGCTTGCCGTTAAGCGCAGGAGGCCTATCTGCCTCTCGGGGCTAGAGGCTTGGGAATTAGCTAAGAGGCTTAGGTCCTCGGGGATTAAGGTGAGGCTTGAGTCTGTAGGGCTACCTTACTTACGCTCACCAATGGAGGTCATGCACCTCCTAGCCTCGAGGGGCCAGCTAAGCTTAGAGGAGCTTAGGTCGTTGATCAAGGAGCAGCTAGACTACGTTAAGCGCTACGTGATGAGATACGGCGACCTGGACGAGGCGCACATAAAGTGGACCCGCGACAAGGCTCCATGGCTAGCGGGGTTCTCATCGATCAGCGAGCTGGTGGGGGAGAGCTTTTTCTGAGGCTTAGCCCCAACCTTAATTGATGTACGAAGTAGCTGTGGACCAGGGACGCTGTAAGCGCTGCGGAGCCTGCAAATACCTAATCTACTGTCCTAGTCCCTCAGCCTGCGTAGGCTGTCTCTCCTGTTACTATGGCTGCCCCTACGAGGCTAGGATCCTAGTTGATAGCCGTGACCCGAGGGGGTCTGTGAAGATTAGGGTGGACGGCCAGGACTTTGAGGTGCCGGGGCGGATAACGGTTAAGGAAGCCTTAAAGCTGCTGGGCTTCAAGGTTGGCTTATTTCCAGGGGAGGGGGTGCTTCAAGCACCCTGTAGCACGGGGGGCTGCTACACCTGCCAGGTCTTGGTTAACGGCGAGTATCGTAGGGCGTGTGTTACGCCCGTCGAGCACGGGATGGAGATTAAGCTCGTACCTCCCAGCGAGGACCAGCTTAAAAGGGTGGTGCACGGCCCCCAGCCTCACACCGTCGGCGGCAAGGCTACCCCTTGGAACCTTAAACGTAGGGGTAGGTACATCGAGGTGGCCATTTGGGCGGCCGGCTGCAACTTAAGGTGTCCACAGTGCCAGAACTGGGAGGTCACCTACGACGGCTTAAGCGAGCCTATGACGCCTAGGGAGGCAGCTGAGGCGTTGACGGCAGCTA
>CAZVDL010000019.1:0-24213 GCA_964626365.1 uncultured Nitrososphaerota archaeon | reverse complement strand
GGCTTAAGCGAGCCTATGACGCCTAGGGAGGCAGCTGAGGCGTTGACGGCAGCTAGGCTCACCTACGACGTAGACCGCATGGCTATCTCAGGCGGGGAGCCAACCATAAACCGCAGGTGGCTCACCTCCTTCTTCAAGCACCTTAGAGCCTTAAACCCAGATCCCAAGGCTAGACTTCACCTTGACAGCAACGGTACCATGTTGACCCCGGACTACATAGACGAGCTCGTGGAGGCAGGGATCACCGACATAGGCGTCGAACCTAAGGGCGTTAAGACCGAGACCTTTATGTACATAACCGGGATCGATGATAGAGAGCTGGCCTCCAAGTTCCTCGATAACTCCTGGAGGGCCATCAAGTACATAGTCGACCATTACTACCCTGAAAGGGTGTTTTTAGGCGTAGGCCTACCCTACAACAGGGAGCTAATCTCCATGGAGGAGGTCCACGACTTCGGCCTTAAGCTTGCCTCCATCCACCCTGAGGTGCAGCTCTGCGTCTTAGACTACTTCCCGACGTTTAGGAGGAGGCGGCTTAAGAGGCCTAGCCCGACTGAAATGCTAGAGGTGAAGAGGGTCTTAGAGTCGGCTGGGCTTAAGACAGTGATAGTCCAAACTTCAATAGGGCATATAGGCCCTAGGGAGCCCCTCGATGAGACTTAAACCATTCAAGGAACAGGCGTAGTCCTTCATCGAGGCTTGTCGTGGGTTCCCAACCTAAAACTCTCCTCGCCTTGGAGTTGTCGGCCAAGGTCCTCGGGAAGTCGCCCTTGTAGGAGGGCTTAAACTCTGGCTCGACCTTTCCTTCGACCTCCATGAGCTTAATTAGCTTGTGGACCAGGTCCTTTATGCTGGTCTCGCGCCCGAAACCTATGTTGAAGACCTCTCCCCCTATATCGTCGACCTCGGCGGCCTTAATGGTGGCCTCCACCACGTCGTCGACGTAGGTGAAGTCCCTGGTCTGGCTTCCATCCCCATATACTATGGGGGGTTGCCCCCTAGCTATGCGTTCAGCAAAGGCCCTTACAGCTTGATCAGGCCTCTGCCTAGGTCCATAGACCGAGAAGTACCTTAACGATACGATCTCTAAGCCGTAGACCTCGCTAAACACTCTACAGTACTCTTCGGCTACGAGCTTACTAACGGCGTAGGGGGACGAGGGGTTCTTTGGGTGGCCTTCGTCCATGGGTACGTACTTGGGCGTGCCGTATACCGAGGAAGAGGAGGCGTAGACCACCTTCTTCACCCCTGTCTGCTTGGCTGCCATTAACACGTTCAGGGTGCCCTCCACGTTGACCCTATTGGTCTTGAGGGGGTTCTCGAGGGAGAAGCGTACGCCTGGCTGGGCGGCTTCATGGAAGACCACGTCCACCTCTTTCATCACCCTTAGCAGGGTCTCGTAGTCCAGTATGTCGGCCTTAATCAACCTGTACTTAGGATTCCTAAGGTTATGTGCTACGTTGTCCTCCTTCCCAGCGTAGAAGTCGTCGAAGTTATCGTAGACCACGACCAGCGAGGCTCTTTCTAATAACTTATCGGCTAGGCGGCTACCTATGAAGCCAGCTCCGCCGGTGACCAACACTTTGACTCCTTCGAGCTCCAAGCTCCTTCACCTTAACTCTTCTTGAAGTAGCAGCCTACAGCGCCTACGGGCCCTGACACCATGGCCATGTACTCCTTGAGCAGGGTCCACAGTCTGAGGGCATTCGGCCCGCGCCATCCTCCCTTAACACCCCACGAAGTTACCGTGGCCTGATATTTTAGCCTTCGGGAGTCAAGGATAAGAGGCGCGCCCTCGTAGAGCAACGGGGGCTAGCGGTGGACGTGGAGGCTCTGTTAAGGAGGGCTCTCACCGAGAGGCGTAAGTGGCTACTTGAACCTGAGGCTAAGGAGCTCTGTAAGCTTGTAGGGATCTCCACCACGAGGTTTAGGGTGGCTCACACCTTAGAGGAAGCCTTAGAGGCGGCTGAGGAGGTAGGCTATCCCGTAGCGTTAAAGGTAGTGTCTCCCGAGATCCTACATAAAAGCGACGTCGGAGGCGTCGCTCTAAACATTGACGGTCCTGCGAGGTTGAAGGAGGCCTACGAGGGGATGATGAGCAGGGTTAGGGAGGCAGTACCTCACGCCCGCGTAGTGGGCGTGCTGGTTGAGGAGATGCTCAGACCCACGGTGGAGGTCATAATCGGCCTTGTGAGGGATCCCCAGTTCGGCCCAGCTGTGATGTTCGGGCTTGGGGGTATCTTTGTGGAGCTCTATGGCGATGTGTCCTTCAGGATAGCCCCGTTAACCAAGGAGGACGCTAGGGAAATGATCAGCGAGGTGAAGGCGTATAAGCTCCTCGAAGGATACAGGGGCTCTCCTAGGCTCGACATCGACGCCGTGGTCGAGCTGATACTTAAGGTCTCTGAGCTCGGAGTTAAGTACAGTCTAATTGAGCAGATGGACTTGAACCCTGTTATGGTGTACGAGAAGGGGGTCGTCGTAGCTGACGCGAGGATAGCTATAGACTAACGCGCCGCAGCGAGCGGCGTCGCCTTAACTGCCTCTACCCCTACTAGGTCTAACCCTATGAACTTAGCTACGCGCTCGTCGAGCTTTAAGGCTTGAAGGAACCTCCTATGCCTATCTAGGAGGTAATGAGCTCTTTCAAGCTTCAGCTGCCTCACATACTGTTCAATTTGCTCCTCCGTGTAGTACCGTTTAAGGTCGAACCTTGAGACGTCGACGTCCTCGACGTACTTAGGCACCTGGGTGCCGAAGTAGGGCTCGTCGGTCCACTCAATGGTGCCCCTAACTATGCCCCTTATAATGGCGGCGGTCTCTCTAATCTCCACCCTAGTAACCTTCTGCTTAACGAAGACCTTATACCCGTTCTTCACCACGATCTCCCCTACGCCGCCGGTGTTAAGTAGGTAGCATTGCACCCTGTCCTTGTTGGCCTTAAGGAAGTTGTAGAACCATATCCCCTCCTCCGCGGGGTCGCCCACGATGAAGGGGTTCGTGCCCACCACTCTTACGGACTCGCCTACCCTAGTGGGGTCGCCGGCCGCGGTCTCTATGGACTCGCCCAGCATGAAGAAGGCGGCCGCCTGCTCGACGGTCAGCTTAGATATTATGGGGACCACGGTGTTACGCCTGGTTATGAAGATGATTATCATGCCGTCGAGCTCGCTTAGTGGTGGCAGGTTGACTGAGGGGCTGATGTAGGCGGGGTCTAAGTCCGACCTAGGGAAGACGCCGCGTCCGTTGCCGGTTAGTGTGTCGTCGAGGAAATCTACGGCCCCCTTATAGTCCACCATCACGTTCTCGAAAACGGCGTTCTTCTTAGTGGCGGCCTCCCAGATGAGGGGTTGATTAATGGGGTCGATGTCGGTCTTTAGGAAGAAGCCGTTCTCGGTGCCTAGCGCCGAGCCATCCATCCTGAGGAACACTACGTCGTCCTGGACTATTTCGATGCCCTCGCCTAGCTCCGGGTTTAAGCCGTGGTTGTGACATGTATGGGTGGTCTTGCCTGTGGCTGAAAGGCCGAAGAGCAGCATGGAGTATCTCCTGAGCTTACCGCCGCGTCCTCTAGCCTTGACCAGCTTAGCCCCTGCGTGTAGCCCGAGCATGCCTCGCTGCTTGGCGAACCACATGGCCATCCTCAGGAAGCCCTTCTTAGCCTCGCCGAAGTAGTCTGAGCCCAACACGTAGGTGACGCCTATCTCGGGGAACACGAGGATCTGCCTATCTTTCTCCTGCCACTCGGGCACGTATATCAAGTAGAGCTCGGGGCTCCCATTATCCCTCCACTTGTCCTTATCGAACAACAGTATGTCGAGCATGTAGGCCAGTCGGATGCAGTCCTTACGTTGGACCGATAGGTACATGGTGCACTTAGGCGTGAACTCGTCGTTGTCGCCCATGACCTTCTCCACGCACACGAGGGGTGCCCTCATCAAGTAGCGGTGCACGCGCTCGATGGTCTCAGGAGCCTTCCTAACTATCTCCTTTTGCTTCTCGGTCAGGTCGTCGTAGTCCATTACCTTCGGGCTGCCTATGTAAACGGTTAAGGCCGCGCTGCGGTTCCTAACGTTGGTGGAAAATACCAGGTTCCCGTAGACTGTCTTAACGCCGTGCTGCTCGGCTAGCATTCTAAGCTCCTCGTGGCTGAGGTGAGCTACGTTGGGCTGGTGCCGTAGCTGCTTTACGTGCTCGAGCACGTGTTCCAGCAGCGAGCCAGCGTCGTCCCAAATGGCCTTGATCACTCCCAGCACCTCTCTTCACTTAAACCTTCCCCCGTTTCGGCAAACCGACATATTTAAAAGTTTCCTAGTTAACAGTTTGTTAACAGATGCTGAGGAAGCTGGACCGCGAGCTGATAGCTAAGCTTATGGAGGACTCAAGGACTCCCATTTATAGGCTAGCGGAGGAGCTAGGGGTTAGCAGGCAAGCCGTAGCCAAGCACATGGAGAGGCTGAGGAGCCAAGGCTTAGTCAAGTTCACGGTCATACCTGACGTTAAGAGCCTAGGCCCAGTCCTCAAAGCCTACGTGTTGGTCAGGATAGCCCCTAGCGACGAGGTTAGAGGCAGGTTCGAGTCTAAGGTTAGGCGGCTAAAGCAGGTGTCGCAGCTACACTACGTCTACGGGAGGTTCGATGCGCTGCTCGAGGTCATAGTCAGGGACCACGAAGAGCTCTCGAAACTCATCAAGTCGCTCCACAAGGTTGGAGGTGTCCTTGAGACCGAGACCTACATAGTGAGGGAGACGATCAAGGACAAGCTTCAGGACCCTATTCTAAGGCTAATTAAGGCTTAACCTTGCTAAGAAATCCATCAGCGCCCTGTTAAACTCTAAGGGCTTCTCGAGCATTGCGATGTGGCCGCAGCCCTCGATGACCTTAAGCCTCGCCCCCTCTATATTATTGCGTAAATATTCAGCCCACTTCAACGGCGTCAGTCGATCCTCGTCGCCAGCGATTATCAGCGTGGGAGCCCTGACCTCGCCTAGCTTACTCCTTAAGTCGAAGCTATTGCACGCCTTGAAGTTCCTTAGGGCCACGTGGAGTGGTACCTTCAACATCTCAGCTATGGAGGCCTCCACCAGCTTAGGGTCAGTTCTCCTAGAGAAGGCGAGGGGCGCTATCACCTCGGCCACTGTCCTCTGGTAGTCCTTTTCGAGCCCCTCTAAGATCTCCGGCAGGACGCCCAGCTTAGCCCCGGTGTTGGCTAAGACTAGGCCGCTTAAGCGCTGAGGGTGGTCTACCGCCATAGTCATGGCGATGGCCCCGCCCATGGAGTGCCCCACTAGCACCGCGCGCTCCACGCCTAAGGCATCCATGAACTTCTCGACGATCTCGGCGAGCCGGGCTATATCCACCTCTCCAACTAAGTCCTCCGACTCACCGTGCCCCGGCAGGTCTAAGGCTAAGGCCTTAAAGCCCCCCTCCTTCGCCGCCTTTAACTGGTACACCCAAGTTAAACTCGAGCCGAGGGCTCCATGGACGAAGACTACTACGGGCTCTCCCCCACCGCTCTCCCTGTAGCTGACCTTGACGCCATCCGCGTCCACGTACTTCAAGGCCCGTGTCACCTAGTGTAGCTCGTTGAGGGTCCAGCCTCCTTGCCCGTCGGCGGTGGAGGTAGTGGTGGTATGGGTGGAGGTATGTTGATACTCCTCGACAACAGCACAGCCTCGGCCATGCAGGCTGAGGATACGGCCTGTAGGAGCTGGGCTGGGGGGCGCTTAGTGCGTTGTTGCTCATCCATCATCGACGAGATCTCATCTTCGCTACCTGAAGCGAACACCTTACCCTTGATGCTTATGTGAGCTACAGGCGGCGAGTAGTTGATGGTGAACATGAAGGGGGCCTCGACGCTGACAGGGTCCTTCCTGGTGATCTCCATTAGGTTGATGTTTATCGAGAGGTTGACCTTCGAGGGTAGAGGCTTATCATAGTCCCACAGCCTCTCCCCTGAAAGGTGTGTTATGCGTATATCCACCTTCAATAGTCGACCCCCAACACTCCTCCACTTTAAGCTAGCCCCTTACACATAACTGTTCTCACAGCGACAAGTTATAGAGCCCTCCCGCAACCTTAAGCTAGCCCGCCGAGTGATGTCTACTCCCGGCGATGATTAGGTGAGTGTTGCACGGTTGGCTGACGGCGGGCTGATTTACTGTTCCTTCAGCTTCTCGACTATGGCCTCGGCCATATCCATGGTGCTCGACCCTCCCCCTAAGTCCGGAGTGACCCTCCTACGCTCCTTTAAGACCTGTTCGACGGCTTTCTCAAGCCTAGTGGCGGCCTCAGCTTCACCCAGCCACTCCAACATCATCTTAGCCGCCAGTATAGCTCCGCAGGGGTTGGCTATGCCTTTACCGGCGTACTTAGCGGCCGTTCCGTGGACAGGCTCGAACATAGCGTACCGGTCGCCTATATTAGCTGAGGCAGCCACCCCTAAGCCTCCCGTAACCCCAGCCGCGGCGTCTGATAATATGTCGCCGAAGAGGTTAGTGGTCACGACGACGTCTAGGGTCTGAGGCCTCCTAGCGATGGCATAGGCGGCCGCGTCGACAAACATCTCGTCGCACTCCACATCCGGATATCCCTTAGCTATCTCCAAGCAGACCTCCCTGAAGAGCCCGCAGGTCTCCTTTAAGATGTTAGCTTTATGTACCACCGTAACCTTCCTTCTATGCTGCCTCCTAGCTAGCTCGAAGGCGAACCTAGCTATGCGCTCTGAGCCCCTCCTCGTTATGAGCCTAAGGCTGACGGCCCCGCCTTCAAGCCTATACTCAGTGCCCACGTATAGGCCCTCGGTGTTCTCCCTCACTATGACCAAGTCCACGTCCTTATGCACTGAGTCCACGCCCTCCCTAGACTTAAATGGCCTGACGTTGGCGTAGAGGTCCAAGCTCTTCCTCAACGTGACCGCCACGCTCCTAAAGCTACCGGGCCCTGTAGGGGTGGCTGTAGGCCCCTTCAACAACGCCCTACACGACTTAATGAGCTCAACGTCCTCATCGCTTATTTGAACCCCCGTCTCCTCCCAGCGCTTAAGCCCGGCCTGGACGACCTCAAAGTCGAAGCCCACTTTAGGATAGGCCTCCTCTAGTCCTCTCAACACGGTTAGGGCGGCCTCTATCACCTCGGGACCTACACCGTCGCCAGGTATTACGGCGACCTTATACTGAGCCAGGACGCAGCACCCCCTAGACCCTCAGGCTCCACTCCCCATAATTAAGCAGTGCCTCAGCTAACGGGCCACTTCAACCCTTAATATTCGAGGCACGAAGCTTCTCTTGATGCAAGGCTACCCACGCTTCCTAACCCCCAACTTTAAGCCCTTCAACCCGGTGGAGCTTAGTAAGCTGACGGAGAGGATAGTGTGTAGGGAGGGGCCTGAAGGCTTAGAGCGCAAGTACACAGCCTTCTACGCTACGGGTGTTTATGGGGGGATCGCCACGGGCTACACCGTAGGCTGCTCGCTTAGATGCTTCTTTTGTTGGAGCGAGTGGAGCCGTGACTTCCCTGAGCTCTACGGCAGCTTCTATAGCCCTAGGAGAGCCTTCGAGGAGCTGGTTAAGGCTGCGCGTAGGTTTAAGGTGAAAAAGCTCAGGGTATCGGGGGCCGAGCCCTTGATAGGCGCTGAGCACGTGCTTAAGCTCCTAGAGCTAGTTGAGAACTCAGAGTACCCGCTCTTCATACTGGAGACCAACGGGATAGTGCTTGGAGCTGATAAAGGCCTGGCTAGGAGGCTAGCCAGGTTTAGCAAGGTCCACGTAAGGGTGTCCTTAAAGGCGGCTACGCCCGAGGGCTTTCAACGTAGGACGGGGGCGATAGGCGAGTTCTACGAGCTACCCTTTAAGGCTGTGGAGTACCTCCTAGACAGCGGTGTCAGCTTCCACGTGGCGGCTATGAGCGACCCCCGCATAATGCCTAAGGAGGAGAGGAGGATGCTCATTGAGAGGCTGGCCGAGATAGACCGTAGGGTGGCCGCTAACTTAGAAGAGGAACTCTGCGATCCCTACGAGACCACGATCGTGAGGATGGCTGCCTACGGTTTAGACCCTTACCGTTTCTTTAAGGGCCGCGGCCATGGACCCTAAGCTCGAGCTAGCTAGGCTGATCCTTAAGGAGGCCCTAGAGGAGGGGGAGGACCTCACCTTCTCTGAGCTCCTTGAAGTGCTGAGCGAGAGGTTTAAGAGGGCGTTAAGAGGGGCAGAGCGCTACTTGGCCGAGCTGTCAAGCCTAGGCGACCTACCTCCCCGGGTTGCTATATGGAGGCTCATGAACGATGAGCGCTGGCGCACCGCCTTTGAGGAGGCCTCCAAGCAGATCGTGGAGGAGATGCTCAGCGCTTAAGCTTAATCGACCACTCGCAGTAGAGCTCACCCTTTGGGGGGTGGGGAGGGCCGTAGACCAACTCTGCTCGCCCCTCAATGCCCAGCCCCTCTAAGAACCCCTCAATGACGCTCGCCGTGAAGTCGACGCACCGGTAGGCCTCAAGCCCCCACTTAGCCAGCGCCCTCCTAGCTGTGCAGTCATAGACCCTAAACCTAACCTCTCGGTCCCCCACGTCGACCTTAATCTTCTCCAGCAACGCCCAGTGTGAGCTCCTTAAAGCCTCAGCCAACCTCTCAACGTCACTCCTCCCTCCTTGGATAAGCTCGCTTAGCCCCCTAGCCTCTCTCAATCCCATGCCCCTCCCCACTTCAAGCCACTCTTTGCTCTCGAACAACTCTAGGCCGTACCTGCTGGCCACGAGGGCTATGGTCCTCCACCAGCCAAAGGTACAGGCTAAGACCACGTTTAGAGCTACGCGTAGCTCCCTCTCCATAGCCCCTCAGCGGCTATTGAAGCCGTAAAGGTTTATTTCGCTTAGGCTGCTACGTTAAAGCTGGCTGTGATGAGCACACCCTTTACGGAGGCGGTGAAGAGTAAACAGTCGGCTGAGCTCTAGGCCCTCCCCTGGGGTCTATCGTCACCGCTCCGTGGGGGGCAAGGTAAGCTCGGTCACAGGGCCTCTAGAAACCTTGAGCGGTGGAGGGCTTTAAAAGCTAGCTTCGCCTCGACTCGGCCCGTGGAGCCCCTAAGCGATAGACCTTGGCTTAAAGGCTGGCCTAGCGAAGTGCCCGCCAGCATAGAGTACCCCAAAGAGCCCCTACACTGGCTCTTAACGAGGTCAGCTAGGCTCTTCGGTGATAGAGCGGCCTTAATCTATGAAGGCTCCACTTACACTTTCAAGGAGCTCCTCGATAAAGCTGCGAGGGTAGCGTCATCGCTAACCAAGTTAGGGGTCGTCAAGGGGTCTAAGGTCGCTCTCTTCATGCTTAACTCTCCGGACTTCGTCGTGTGCTACTACGCCTCCTTAATGGCTGGAGCCACCGTGGTCCCCCTAAACCCTATGCTTAGGGCCAGGGAAGCTACATACATGCTCGAGGACGCTGAAGTCGAAGTCGCGATAGTAGACGAGGAGACTTGGAGCCAGCTTAAGGGCTCTGCGTGGAGGGGCAAGGTTATAGTAGCTGGCGAGGCTAGGCCAGGAGGGCTATCTCTTGAGACCCTAGCAACGGAAGGAGGGCTTCCCCCATCAGTGGAGATCGACCCGATTAATGATGTAGCTGTAATCCAGTACACGGCTGGGACTACCGCTGAGCCTAAAGGGGTCATGTTGACCCATTTTAACCTGCTCTCCAACGCTATAGCCATAGCCAAGGTGTGCCTGCTAAGGGAAGGGGAAGTTCAGCTTGGGGGGCTGCCGCTATATCACTCCTACGGCATGACCAACGTTATGAATGCCTCTCTGTATGCTGGGGCCACCGTAGCCTTAATGAGGCGCTTCGACCTTGAGGAGGCCCTAAGGACCATCGAGAGGTATAAGGTCAACGTGTGGTTTGGAGTGCCGACCATGTTTATAGCCACCGTCAACCACCTTAGGCGCTGCCCACATGACCTAAGTTCGCTGAGGTTCTGTAACAGCGGAGGTGGCCCTATAGCCGTCAGCGTCATAGAGGAGTTCGAGAAGGTTACAGGGACACTCTTAATGCAGGGCTACGGATTAACAGAGGCCTCGCCGGTGACCCACTCCAACGTACCGCTTAAGAAGTACATTAAGCCAGGCTCCGTAGGTAGACCGTTACCCGACACCGAGGCCATGATAGTCGACCTGGAGACAGGTCGAGGACCACTACCTCCAGGCAGCGTAGGCGAGCTCGTAGTTAAGGGCCCGCAGGTGATGAAGGGGTACTGGAAGAGGCCTAAGGAAACCAGCGAAGCGTTAAGGGATGGCTGGCTCTACACGGGCGACGTAGCCTGGATGGACGAGGACGGCTACTTCTACGTGATCGATAGGAAGAAGGACGTAATTAAATGTAAGGGGTACTCCATAAGCCCAAGGGAGCTCGAGGACGTGCTGTATCAGCATCCAGCCGTGAAGGAGTGCGCAGTGATAGGCAAACCCGACCCTGTAGCTGGCGAGGTGCCTAAGGCCTTCGTGGTGCTAAAGGAGGGCTATAGCGTCGCCCACGACGAGCTCATTAAGTTCGTCGAGGAGAGGGTGGCCCCCTATAAGAGGCTGCGTGAAGTGGAGTTTAGGGAGAGCTTACCAAAAAGCCACGTGGGGAAGGTGCTCAGGAGGCTACTAAGGGAGGAGGAGCTACGTAGAGCCCGTTGAGGGCCCCTCGAAGTAGGCTCAGCTCCAGAAACAATGGACATGGACGGTGCAGCAAGAGACGACGAAGTTTCGCCCATTTAAGAGAGGTATTGAAGGAGCGAAGGAGTTTCAAGCTGAAGGTCGGAGGCGAGGCAGAATCCGCGGCTACACGGTCGCTGTCAGAATTAGTGGGGAGCAGAGCCGCCTGAGGGTGAACTTCGCAGAGATCCCATATGACGTCCTCGAGAGGGTATCGACGAGGATTACTCTAGTGAGGTACTGAGGTCACGAGGGCCGTCTACGACATAACCAACAAACCTCAATTACGATTCGCCGCGCCCCACGTCATAAGCGGACCTGGCAACTCTTTGCCACGTCGATCCTTGGCGAACATGTAATGATGAAGCGATGGCCGAGGCTTTGCGTGATGTTCTTGAGAGAGCTCACGCTGGACAGGACCATCATGCCCGCCTTTTCGACGTCACTACTACTCGAAGCTATGATCGGAGTCGCCCTGACTCTTTCAAACACCCCCTTGATGCTCCTTAAGTTGTCGACGCTGTAGCCCACTATCGCCACGTACACCATGTCTACACCGCGATCACAGCATTGTACGGACACGGATTAGGGACCAACCCCCTAAGTTCTTTCCCTAGGAAGGTTTAAAAAGTGGTAACTGGCAACCAGTAGCCAGGTGAGCTTGTTTGCCACGTCGCCAGCCTCTCAGGAACTCTGCCTACCTGAACGCTATGTCAATGACCGACACAGCCACGAGGGTCGAAGACGTCAACCCTGCGAGTGGCATGTGCCCTCTCTGCATCAGGGAGTGCCCGTTCGTATGCCAGATCTCGCTATCCGCCTTCAGGGGGAGGGAGGCCCTCTACCCTGACCCTAGCGCGTTCGGCAGGAGCACAGCCGCTTCGGTCAAAGACTACGGCCTAGACTGGTCCCACTTCAACATCAAGGCGAGGCTATTAGGTGCTGAGGGTATAGAGCCCAACCCGGACGTAGCGATCTTTCCTAACGTGGACGTCGAGACGAGCGTCGGAGGCATACCGCTCAAGGTGCCGTTAGTGATAGGCGCCTATGGGTCGACGGAGGTCGCTAGGATCCACTGGGAGGGCTTGGCGATAGGCGCGGCTCTCTCGGGGATAATGATAATAATAGGTGAGAACATTTGCGGCATGGACCCTGAGGCTAGGTTCGAGAGCGGAAAGGTGGTTCACTCGCCAGAGCTTAAGAGGAGAGTCGAGGCCTTCAGGAAGTTCTGGGACGGGAAGTACGGTGACGTGGCGGTTCAAACCAATGTCGAAGACCAGCGGTTCGGTGTCGACGTCTACGCTCTCTCGAAGCTGGAGGTCAATGTAATCGAGAGGAAGTGGGGCCAAGGGGCTAAGGCCATCGGTGGAGAGGTCAGGTTGAGCACTCTCGAGGAAGCCCTAGAGCTGAAGAGGCGAGGGTACGTAGTCATACCGGATCCCGAGGACAAGAGCGTCCAAGAGGCGTTTAGGCAGGGGGTCTTCAAGACCTTCGAGAGGCACAGCAGGGTCGGGATGCCGAGGGAGAGGGACGTGATTGAGGATATAGAGAAGCTTAGAGATCAAGGCGCGAAGAAGGTGGGCATAAAGACTGGGGCCTATAGTGTCGAGGCGGTCGCTTTCACCATGAAGGTGGCCTCGGAGGCTAAGGTCGACTACGTGGTCTTCGATGGCTGTGAAGGCGGCACTGGCATGAGCCCGGTGCCCATGATGAACGAGCAGGGGACCCCGACGGTTTACCTAGAGGCCCAGGTCCTGAAGTGCTGCGAGATATTGAGGAGGAAGGGCAGGCGTGTGCCAGACATAGTAATGGCCGGTGGCTTCGTGGACGAGACCCAGATGTTCAAGGCCATAGCCTTGAGCAACTTCGGCTCCGGCCCCTACGTGAAGGCGATACTCATGGGCAGGGCCCCGCTCACAGCGGTCATGAAGGCTTCGTACTTCGCTGAGCTGGCGGAGAAGGGCGTACTTCCTAAGCGCTTCAGAGACCTCCACGGCGACAGGCCCGAGCAGTTCTTCATAACAGTGCCGGAACTCAAGGCCAAGTATGGGGGGAGGTTCAAGGAGATCCCCTGGGGCGCGATCGGTCTTTACACCTACATAGACAAGATAAAGGTGGGCCTCCAGCAATTGATGGCCGGGGCTAAGAAGTGGAAGCTGAGCTTGATAGACAGGAGCGATCTCATGGCGCTGAGCGAGAGGGCGGCAAAGGTCACTGGGATACCGTTGCCTGAAGAGGAGGACCACGCGCTCGAGCACCTACTCTAGGACCAACTCTCTATACTTTCTTCATCATCTCCAACGGGACTAGGCAGTGAGGACCGAAGACCTCGACCCTCACGCCCTCCTCTAAGAGAGCCGCCCCCGGCGTTAAGCCGCCTATCATGCATAGGCCGAAGCGGCCCATGGAAACTGGGATCCCTAGGGTGGATTCGTCTGGCGCTGAGATAGAGAGTATGCCCTTCCAGCTTTTCTCCCTCAACTTCGAGAGCACTTGGACCGTCTTGTCCCTTGCCTCGGCTATTACTTCTCTCATGGCCGCTGGGATCGTTCCCGTTCCAGTCCTCAAAACCTTAGTGACGGACGTTAGCCTGCTACGCACTAGTAGCTCGAGGGGCGGTATCGTCGTCCCCTCATAGGATATGAGCTCCACGAAGCGTAGGGGCTTCTTGTTCACCACTTGAACGAGCCCGCCGTACTTGAAGAACACGGGGACACCAGAGCGAATCAGGACCCCGTCTATTGTCAGGTCGCAAACCGTCAAGAGGGCTACTCGGCCCTCTGAGACAGATATCCCGTGGTACTCCTCGTTCTCTTCTATCACCTTTACGTATGGAGCGAGTAACAGGCCAGCGTCGTTTAGGAGCTTTAAGAGCTCCAAAGCCTTGTCGCAGAACCTCTTGTCCATCACCAATACGTTGGCGACCACGCTTCCAGTGTTGGAGTCCGGGTTGTATGTGACCGAGTACGCCATCGACAAGAAGCGAGTCGTGACGAAGCCCACCCTCTTGGACACGAGCGCGCTGCTCAGGACGTCCAAGCCCCTCTCAGTTATGCCCCTCCTACCCCTCTGGTCGTGCTTCAAGACTAAGCCCTTCACTTCGAGGGCCTTGAGGTGGTACCTTATGGTTCTCTCGCTAATGAAGACGCCCCTCTTCTCGAGCTCGCGCTTAATGAGCGACGAAGACATGGGCTTTGAAGACTCACTCAATGCCTTAAGGATTTCGAGCTCTTTAGGTGATATCTCGTAGGCCTCCACGGCCAACGACCTCCGCCACGGCTACGAGAGGAAACCACAGCACACATGATCCTTAAGAGGAAACGACATTAAACGCGCACCTTTCAAAGACTGCTAACGAGGCCCTACACAAATCTCTTTGCCCAACTCATTCTAGGGGGGCTGTGCTAGGTGGCTTGTGCGTCTAATAGGAGGCTATATGTGTGGTTGGGGGGCAGGGAGGGGTTGAGTGGGCTCCTCGAGGTCGGCTCAGCTCCAGAAACCCTCATCACGCCTCAGCCAATCAAGCCTTCTTCACAGCCAGGTCGGTAACTAGCTTAGGGGTTTTATGTCTCTGGCGCCTAGCGTACACGGCGACGCCACATAGCGTAGACGAGGCGGTTAAGGCTAAGATGGCTAGGCTTAAGGCTGATAGGGGTAGCTTAACCTCCACTCGGGGGGAAGGTACCTCGCCCTCCACTTCGCCTCTCTGCCAGAGGAAGCTTACCGCCGCCTTAAACCTCCCAGCTGGGATCATTGATAAGTGCACGAGTCCCTCCCTTGAAGCAGCCACCTTGACGACGGTGTTATTAGGCAGAACGACCTCTACCTGTGCTCCCTCCACTGGGACGCCGAACACGTCGGTTACCGAGAGCTCTAGATCGTAGACCCTACACAACAGCGTGAAGGACTTAGGCTTATCGACTACCAGCACGTCCACGTCCATGGGCTTAACGTCCACGCCCTGCCATACCACCTCTACTAGCCTCCAACAGCCAGCATCTAACCAGACCGTGGAGGCCCCGTCTATAACGACTACCTCGCTGCCTAAAGCTAAGGTGGCTTTAAGAGGCGGGTAAAGCGCTCTAGCGCCAAGCGCGTCCATAAACTTAAAGCTACAGGCATACTGGGTCTTCCACCTCGCCCTTAGGGTCTTAGGGCCATCTACGTACACCTCCACGGTAGGCTTTGGCGACACCACGTCTCCTTCCCAGCCTACGAACACGCGCCTAGTGCTGTTGCCGTGCGCGTAGATCGGGTTGATGCTAATTAAGGCTATGCTGCCCTCCTCGTACCAGCCTCCACCTGCAGCTTCGCCGTAAACAGCCTCAACCTCGACTAGGTACTCCTTCACGTATACGGCTCTTAGCTCTAGGTGTCCACGTAGCTTTACAGCCCTGGGGTTATCCGTGGCGCCATCCTCCCATCCCCTGAAGGCTAGCCTAAAACTTCTAGATACGGCGTGTACGTCCTCCACCTTCACCAGGTAGGTGCCTGGTAGTAGGTGGAGCTCTACGTAGCCAGTCGCGTTCGAGGTAAGGGTGGTCCCGTTCACCGTCACCTTAACTCCCTCAATCTCCACGTGCACTAGGAGCTTGACCTTGACCTCGACGGTTAAGCAGGCCTCGTTGTTGTCTTCACGCGCCTCGTCCACCCTATCGTCTAGGTCTACAACCCACTTTACCTCATGCCTTCCCGCCTTAGCCCTCCACGTAGCGCTTAACGTCACTACGCCGCCTCCACTTAGCCCCTCCACGTCGAATATAGCTATGAGCCTCCCGTCGATGAAGAGCCCTACTTTAAAGCTCCCAGCTCTATAGTTCCCCTTATTCCCCACCTTAACCGTCAGCTTAGCTAAGTGCCCGTGGAGCAGCTCTAAGGGCTCTACGTGGACCTCCTCGACCACTAAGTCAGGCGACATGTAGGATACGAGGAGCCTGTAGGCTCCATTAAGCCTAGACAGCAGCCTTACCATTACGCCGTTCTCCTCGTCGATGAACTCGCTGACGCCGTCGACGTTGAAGGCGGCGTCGTCGAGGGTTGCAGTCTGAGGCTGTGCATCCCTAACCTTAACTATGCCCTGCCCCGTGCTAAGCGAGTCGTCGCACAGTGATATTAAGACCCCTTCGCTAGGCAGCGCTAAGTCAAAGCCTACCTTCTCCCTAACCTCTATGAGGTAGTAAGACGTCGAGGTTAAGGGTACCTTAACCGCCTGGTAGCCGGTGCTTGGAGTCTCTATGGGGTAAACTACGACCTCGCTGGTTAAGCCCCTATTAACGACGAATACCCGGTCGTCGGGTATCCACCCGAGCTTTATCTTCGACCACGCCATCATGTGGGCTGGGCTTGAGCCTGGAGGGCAGCCGTTCCAGCTTCCACGCCCCATTAACCCCCACTTACCCACGTATTCATGGTCGCCGTAGAGGTCTGGTAGGCCTAACATGTGGCCGTATTCGTGGGCGTAGACCCCTAGAGGATCCTCCTCAGAGGTGCATGAGAGGCCTACCTCGACTAGCCCATCGTCGGTGCTTAGCTTAACGCCCCCCATAAGCGCGAAGCTCCAGATGTCCTCTTCTTCGCCGCTTAGGGCCTCGTTGCCGCCCGCGTGGATTATCAACACGTATTGGTAAGATGAGAAGTCTACGTATGGATCTGAGACCTCCACCACGTCGTTAATGAACTCCTCAACTCTAGAGGCGTCGTCGAAGTCTATGCCCAGCCCGTAGTACTCCATGGTGTGAGGCAGCTCGAACCACCCGTAGACCTCAAAGGAGGGGTCTGCTTGGCCATAGGAGACCTCCTTAAGGTACGAGTCTAAGGCTTTAAGCCTTTCCTCTATCTCCGTTAGACTCGTCGAGTGCTCCACGTCAGCAAATTCTGTTAGTATGACAGCTGTCCTTAACACTCCTTTAGTCGGGGGCTGATAAGCATGTACGGCCAGCAGCGTTAACGTGATTAACGTAGCCACCAGGAAGCAAGTAAGCCTCAACACGCCTACCTCACTATGCTGGCCTGCTTTCAGCAAGACCCATGCGCGTGTAGGTCATCTAGGCGCGGGTCTGCTTAACCCTTACCAGGTTTAAACTATGAGGACTCCTTAAAACCGCCTAGCCGCTACTTAACTTGCACAGCCTAGCTCAGGCTCTAATCTACATGTACCCTCCCGACATGGATTACTATCAACCTTTAACATCGGCTACCCGATCTACAGCGGCTATCGTCGTCTTAGTGGATGCCCTACGCTATGTGCTTTCTCCGCCTTCACAGTATTGGTCACGGAACCCTCGGCGTTACATGGACTATGGCGAAGGCCCCGCCCGTAGAAGCCCTTAGGCCGCTGGTCGACGTCACATGGCAGACTTTATGATGTGCTTCCTCTCTTCTCCCATTAGAGAGCTAGGCGCCGCCTAGTGGGCTACCCTGTTAAGTGATGTAGCTTAGGAAGTCACGTGGTGTTTAGGTTTACTTAACCACCTTATCCAAGTTTATCTCTAAGATGTCGGTGGCCCCTCTCCTTTTAAGCTCAGGTATTAGCCTCACCACTTCATCGCTTTTAACCGCCACCTCCACGGCGTAGTCGCCGTTGAAAAGCCTTGAGACCGTGGGGCTCTTCATGGCCGGCAGCACCGATATAACCGAGTCGAGGGAGTTTGAGGGCACATTCATCTTTAAGAGCTTCATGTCCTTAGCCTCCTTAGCGGCCTTAAGCAGCATGACGAGCCCCTCTATCTTATCTCGCTTCCATGGGTCCTTTAGGCTGTCCCTGTTGGCTATTAGCCTAGCCGTAGACTCGAGTACCTCATAAATGACCTCCCAGCCATTTTGGCGCAGCGTCTCGCCGGTCTCAGCTACGTCCACTATTAAGTCGGCCACCTCTATGAAGGTCTCGGTGGCGCCGTAGGACCTTATGAGCTTAAACGGGTAGCCCTCGAACATCTCCTCGCATAGCCTCCTAGCTATGTTCTCGTACTCCGACGCAACTATGATCCTAGCCTTGCCCTCCTCCTTAACCCTCCTCACCAGCTCCTTGAAGACGACCCCTCCTTCACCCACGGCCGGCTTAATCCCGTAGGCCCTTGGGACCGCCGCGACGAGCTTAACCCTCCCTACCCCTAGGTCGAGGAGCTCCTCGACGTCGGCTCCATGCTCAACGACCCAGTCATGGCCTGTTATCCCCACATCGTACTTGCCCTCCTCCACCAGTGGAGGTATGTTCTGGGCCCTGTAGATCCTCATGTATATCTCGGGGTCGTTTGAGTAGACGACGTAGGACCGCTCGTTCTCAAGCCTTAACCCGTAGCCGGCCCTATCCATTAACGACTTGACGCCCTGCCATAGATGGCCCTTGGGTAGAGCCATCCTAAGGACGGTCAAGCACTCGGCCTCCTAAGCCCGTGACACCCTAAGTAGCTTGCCAGGGGGTAAATAAAGGCGACGAAAAAGAGAGGAGTTAAGCTTTCTCAGCCAGCTTGCCTATCATCCTACACTTTTCGGCCACCTTAAGCTTAGGGTAGGCCTTGGGCACGAGGACCTCGTCGCACATCACTATGGACCTAACCTTGCCCTCGAATAGGCTATAGTCTACGTCGTCCTCGAAGACCAGCCTCCTAATCCCTTTAAACACCACGGGCTTATCTATAGCCTCTAAGTCCGCTTTCTTCACAACGAGCTCCCCGACGCCGCTTACCACGTGTTCAGCTCCTGCAACCTCCTTAACCCCCTCGATAAGCTCCCTCCCCGCTTGGGCGGCTTTAGTCAACGCGGTGGCGGCGGCCATGGTTTGGGTTAAGAGGAGCCTTAAAGCCTCGTTTATCATCTCACCTGCGCTCTTCCCCAGCTCTTTAGCCAGCGCTAAGGCCTTAGCGTATAGCTCTCTGTCCACGCCCCTAATAGTAACCGTCTTCTCTTTCTCCCCGCTCAAACAGGTCACCATGTCTTACATGTATGACAAGTAATATAAGTCTTACGCACCTAGGCAACCTTTTTAATTAATCCCTCTCAGGGTAACCTGAGGAGACCTTGGACGCCGTACTAGTGTTGGATTTCGGAGGCCAGTACGCACACTTAATCGCTAGGCGCATCAGGGAGCTGAAGGTGTATAGCGAGATAGCGCCGCCAGACCTTACTCTCGAGGAGTTTAATGAGCTGGGGCGTAGGTTTAAGGTTAAAGGCATCGTGCTCTCAGGGGGGCCCTCGAGCGTTTACGACTCAGGCTCCCCTAAATGCCAGCCCTTCATCTTCGACCTCGGCCTCCCAGTGCTCGGCATCTGCTACGGCCACCAGTTAATGGCCTACATGCTGGGGGGTAAAGTGGTTAAGCTTGATAAGGCCGAGTACGGCATAGCCACAGCTTTCATTGATAGGCCTTTAGGCCCCTTGAAGGGCCTAGGTCCCGTGGAGAAGGTCTGGATGAGCCACCGCGACTCGGTCGTTGAGCTGCCTCCAGGCTTTGAGGTCCTTGCCCACACTGAGTACTGCCCCATAGCGGCTATGGGGGACGCTTCTAGGGGCCTCTACGGCCTACAGTGGCACCCTGAGGTGGTGCATACTGAGCGTGGGCTTGACATGCTCAGGAACTTTGTCTTCGAGGTCTGTGGATGCCGGCCTGAGTGGACTATGGAGGACTTCGTGGATAAGGCCATAGAGGAGATTAGGGCGGCTGTGGGCGAGTCCAAGGCTGTGTTGGCGCTCAGCGGCGGCGTAGACTCAAGCACCACCGCCGCCTTAGCAGCTAGGGCGCTAGGGGACCGCTTCACCGCGGTGTTCGTAGACCATGGCTTTATGAGGGAGGGCGAGCCCGAGTTCATAGTTGAGACCTTTAGGAAGCTGGGCGTCAAGCTAGTGGCCGTAGATGCCAAGGAGAGGTTCTTTAAGGCCTTAAAGGGCGTCGTGGACCCGGAGGAGAAGCGTAGAGTGATAGGTGAGCTTTTCATCAAGGTGTTTGAGGAGGAGGCTAGGAAGCTGGGCGCCGAGTACTTAATTCAGGGTACGATATATCCAGACCGCATAGAGTCCGGTTTTAGGAGGCACAGCGAGAAGATTAAGACGCACCATAACGTGGCTGGGCTCCCGTCCAAGATGGAGTTTAAGGGGATAGTGGAGCCCCTAAGAGACCTGTACAAGGACGAGGTTAGGAAGGTAGCTAAGCGCCTAGGCCTACCTGATGAGATAGTGTATCGCCAGCCCTTCCCGGGGCCAGGGCTAGCCGTGAGGGTGGTGGGCGAGGTGACCCCGAAGAAGGTGGAGATCGTTAGGAGGGCCGATAAGATCGTGAGGGAGGAGGTGGAGAAGGCAGGGCTGGCTAGGTCGCTATGGCAGTACTTCGCTGTGTTGACGGACACTAAGAGCACGGGGGTTAAGGGCGACGCGAGGGCTTACGGCTACACGGTGGCTATAAGGGCCGTGGAGAGCCGAGAGGCCATGACGGCGAGCTTCGCTAAGCTACCCTACGACCTCCTCGAGCGGATCTCCACTAGGATAACCAACGAGATTCCCGAGGTCACCAGGGTGGTCTACGACGTCACTAATAAGCCGCCCGCCACCATTGAGTGGGAGTAGGCTTGAAGAGAAGGTTGACTGAGAGCGCCCGCCTAAAATCCATGTATAGGCGCGCCCTCGAGGTCATCGACAGGTGTAGGCGTGGGTATGGCTTCTCGGCCAGCGCCCATAACTATAGGGGGCAGCTATGGCTAAGAGACCTATACTATAGCCTACCTAGCTTAATAGCGCTGGGTCGCATCGAGGAGGTGTTAAGCCAAGTCCAGCTGACCTTAGGGATGGTCAAGGATGACGGTGGAGTGCCAGACTACGTTGCCCTGCAGTTCACGGATAGCCTAGGCGCTAGACATCTAGTGGGCTTCCTCCTTGACCACCCATATAGGCCGTGGGTAGCTGATACCCCCCTCCTGCTGCTCATAGCTTTAAGGGGGGCCTTAAGGCCTAGGCTACCTAGCTTATCGCTAAGCAGGCTAAGGCTAGTTGAGGAGAGGGTTGATAGGCTTCGTAACCCCTACACTGGGCTGATTAAGGGGTCTGACTATAAGGATAGCCTCCTCTTCGACCGCTACCTCCTCTCTAACCAGGTCGACCTATACGTGGCGTTGAAGCTAAGTGGAAGGGTAAGCGAGGCTGAAAGGGTAAGGCAGGCCATAGAGGAGCTTTACTGGGATGAAAAGCTGGGCTACTACCGCGATACTCCTCAAGGCTCTAGGTTCGACGTCCTAGCTCACGTTAAGCTGATTGACTGCGGCGTCGTTAATGGGCGTAGGGCTGAGCTCGTGGCTAAATCTATCGTTAAGGCCTCGACCCCTCACGGTATAGTTAACCTCTACCCTCCCTATGCAGCCGTTGAGGTTAAGGGTAGCTGGGCTGCCTGCCAAGAAACGTTTAAGGTTAACTGGAGGTTAAGAATCCTCTTTTCGTATGGGGTGTGGAGGAACGCTAGGGGTGGCTATCAAAACGGTACTATATGGCCCTTCGTCCATAACTTAGCCGTCAAGGCTCTGCTCCACCTAGGATATGAAAGGGAGGCCCTTGAAAACTTCGTTAAGCTTAGAGGCTTCCATGAATACTACGACCCCTACACCGGTAAGGGTATGGGCAGCGGCGAGCAGCTATGGAGCGCTGCTACCTGGGTAGACGCGTACGAAAGCTTAGTGGACGCTGGGCTTCTTTGACCTACCGAGCTCAGCGGCCGTTGATAGAGCTAGCACAGCTAAGCCTATAAGGGCCCATATCGACGACGCAGTTAAGCTCCTTATAGCCTCGTCCTCCCCAGATACCTTCACCGTGGAGTAGGTTAAGGGCTTACCGTTGACCATTAAGGTGAAGAGGTAGGTTCCAGGCTTAAGCCCTTTAGCCACGTAGGTATGGCGTTCGTAGGTCACCACGGGCATAGTGACCCCGGTCCATCGCTCAACGTGGACGTCGACCTGTAGCCTCGACCTCTCTCTCCTCAGCCTTCCCCAATCTACCTTGAAGCCTGAGCTCGGGAAGGTTATCTTCACCTCGATCCTCGCCTCAGCGTCCACCACCTTAACATCTACCTTTACCCACCCAAGCGGCGGAGTATACGGCTCCCATTGCCCTTCGAGGAAGTCTAACTCTAAGTCCCCGCTTAGACCGTCCACGTCGCCGGCGTAAATCAGGAGCTCTAGGTAAGCCCTACGGCCTACTACGTCAACCAGCTCCTCTACGCCTAGCTTCTCCACGTCCACTTCGCCCACGTATAGAGGCGCAAAGCCTTGTTTAAGGGCCTCAGCTATACCTAGCCTCCTAGGGGTTAGGAAGGCCACCACTATGAACGTCTCGCCTTTAGCTAGCTTTGAGACCTCAAGCGGGTAGTAGGCGTACTTCGAGCTAAACCTGTACATTAACGGCTTGACGTCGCCTTCACCTGCCAGGGTAACTACGTCCACTGCAAGGTAGCGGTAGCCTCTATCCACGTAGCCCTGTATAGTAGCCTCTACGTTGCTCAGCCACGCTGGGACCTTTAAGCCTTGCTTAGACGCGTAGCTCTTTATCCATGAGACTACGTCAGCTCCGCTCTCCACCCTAAGCACCCATAGGTCATGGGGGCCCAATACTCTATGGAATACCTCCTCGACCCCTCTCTCCACGAGGACCCCCTTCCTAGTCTTCATAAGCTTGACCAAAACCTCGAAGACCTCCCTGCCTACAGCGTCGACCACGGGCTTTGAGGGTAGGGGAAGCAGCTCTAAGACCTTAACCTCCTTTAAGCCTGAGCTAAGCCTCGTGGTTAGGATGAGCACCTCCTCACTGCCGTTCCACGCCACTATAGCTAATTGCCTAGCCTCAATTATCCAAGTGTCCTCGAGGGGTATAGCTCCTCTATCAGCTAGACAGGTCTGGACCATTAAGATACACGCGAGGAGCATGATGGACATAGCTGAGCGCTTCACCTAAAACCCCCTTAAGTAGGGGCTTTTCAGCTCAAATAAAGCTAATCCTTAGAACATTTTACCTAAGACAAGGTCTCCTTCAACCTAGCTTTCAGGGACTTGATGCCCCTCTTTTTCTTTAAACAGCGCTTGGTGGACAAGCTTAGCTGTCCAGACAACTGTTTAGCAATAAAAAGCCTTATATTTCACAGTTTTCACCTGCCAAAGGGTTAAGGCTGAACAGTGTAGGAGGTAGATGGATGCCCTACGTGGTGACTGAGAGAGGCTGTGAACCATTTAAGATGACCCCTGAGCAGGTAATCGAGGAGGTTAAGAGGTTAAACGTACGCTTCATAGACTTACAGTTCACCGACCTTCCAGGTAGGCTCCAACATACAACTATAACCGCCAGGGAGCTTAAGCTCGACTCCTTCGAGCTTGGCATACCTAAGCTCGACGGGTCGTCTATTAAGGGCTTCGCGGAGATCCACAAGTCTGACATGGTGTTAATGCCCGACCCCTCCACCTTCGCCTTAATCCCCTGGATGCCCGATCAACATCGTACCGCTAGGCTAATATGCGACGTTTACTGGGGCTTTGGTGAAGGTAGGCTTTCAAGGGACCCACGCTACATAGCTCAGCGGGCTGAGCAGGTTTTAAAGGATGAGCTGGGCGAAGACGTAATCTCATATTGGGGGCCTGAACCTGAGTTCTTCATCTTCGATAAGGTCTACTTGGACGTAACAACCCCCTTCAAGGGCCAAAGCTACCAGATAGAGTCTAGAGAAGCGGCCTGGGCAAATATGGGCTCCTATTACCCCATCAGGTTTAAAGAGGGCTATTACCCCGCTCCTCCTCACGATACGCTAGCCGAGCTTAGAAGTGAATGCGTTAGGATCCTTGAGGACTACTTCCATGTACCCTGCCTCGTACACCACCATGAAGTAGCCACCGCTGGTCAAGGGGAGATAAGCGTAAAGCACGACTTACTAACCAATGCAGCTGACGCCTTAGTGACCCTTAAGTTCGTGGTTAAGAACGTGGCACGTATGATGGGCATGATAGCCACCTTCATGCCCAAGCCTATCTTCGGCGACAATGCCTCCGGCATGCATGTCAACGTAAGCGTATGGCGCGGCGGACAAAACCTGTTCTATGACCCAGAGGACCCCTACTCAGAGCTAAGCCAGCTAGGCAGGTACTTCGGTGGGGGGCTCTTAGACCACGCTAAGTCCCTAGCGGCCATAGTAGCCCCGACTACCAACAGTTATAAACGCCTCGTACCCGGCTATGAAGCCCCCGTGTATATTGCCTGGAGCCGCCGTAACCGGTCAGCCTGCCTTAGGGTGCCAGTATACCATAAAGGGCCTAAGGCAGCCGCCGCCACTAAGCGTTTGGAGTTTAGGCCTCCCGACCCCTCATGTAACCCCTACCTATGCTTTGCAGCCATACTCGCCGCGGGCCTAGACGGAATCAAGAAGAAGAAGGACATGGGCGACCCTGTGGATGAGAACATATACCTGTTGACCCCTGAGAAGCGGCGCGAGTTAGGCATTGAAGAGCTACCTGGAAGCTTAAAAGAGGCTGTTGAGTGCCTCGAAAGCGACCACGAATACCTTAAGCCCATCTTCAGCCAGGA
>CAZVDL010000018.1:0-27074 GCA_964626365.1 uncultured Nitrososphaerota archaeon | reverse complement strand
CCCAGCCCGTGGACGTAGGGTGGCCGTCGTTTCGCTGGTGGCCGGGCTGGGCATAATATCGGCGGACCTATGCGAAGCCGAGGAGTTAGAGATAGCTAGGTTCACAGCTAAGACCGAGGAGGAGCTTAGACGCATACTACCTCCTTACACTTACAGGTTTAACCCCGTGGACCTCGGGTTCGTCGCAAACGACCCTGAGAAGTGCAGCGAGGCCATTAAGCTGGTCTTCGAGGACCCCAACGTAGACCTAGTCGCGATAAACTACGTCTACTCGTGGTCCGAGGACTTCATGCTGCTGCCCGTGGAGGCCATCGTGGAGGGGCATAGGGAGACCCTTAAGCCGGTGACCATGTGTCTACGCTACCCCCACGGCGTGTGGGATATGGAGAAGGAGACCCTCGAGAAAGCTGGCATACCTACCTACCCAGACCCTGAGCTAGCTGTCAAGGCGCTCTCAGCCCTAGCAACCTACGGCGAGAGGCTGGCGAGGGAAAAAGGGTTAAAAGTCCATAATCCTTAACGGCCTCAGCGCTGGAGGAGGAGGACTATGGCGCGGGAGGTAGTCATCTTAAGCGCTGTTAGGACGCCTATAGGGAGGTTCGGGGGGAAGCTTAAGGACTTTAAGCCCCACGAGCTAGGAGCCATCGCGATAAAGGCAGCCATAGAGAAAGCTGGGATTGACCCCAAGGACCTAGGCATAGTTTACATGGGCCACGTCATAAGGGCCGCCCACGGACAGAACACCGCTAGGCAGGCGGCCATGAAGGCGGGGATCCCACCGGAGGTTGACAACGTAACCGTCGATCTCGTGTGCTCCTCAGGGATGATGGCCATAATCAACGCCGCCCAGGGAATCATGGTCGGCGACTATGACCTAGCCGTAGCGGGGGGCATGGAGAGCATGAGCTACAGCTACTTAGCCATAGACCCCAGCGTCAGGTGGGGTATCAGGTTCCTGCTAGGCAGGGAAATGAAGCTGATAGACTGCATGTACCACGACGGCCTCACTGACCCCATAGCCAATAGGGTTATGGGAGACGAGACCGAAGACGTAATCGAGAGCTGGGGCATCACCAGGGAGGAGCTCGACAACGTAGCCTACATGAGCCACATGAGGGCTGCTGAAGCCACCGATAAAGGCTACTTCAAGAACGAGATAGTGCCCATAGAGCTGCCAGGAGGCGAAGTCTTTGACTACGACGAGGGGATCAGAAGAGACACCAGCCTAGACAAGCTAGCTAAGCTAAAGCCCGCCTTCAGGCCCAACGGCAAGCTAACCGCTGGCAATTCATCACAGATCTCCGACGGCGCAGCGGCCCTCGTACTAGCCAGCGCCGAGAAGGCTAAGGAGCTAGGAGCTAAGCCCATAGCCAAGATCATAGGGTACTCGTGGGCTGGCATAGAGTCACAGCGCTTCAACGAAGGACCCTTACCCGCCACGGAGAAGCTATTGAAGAGGATGGGAGTAGACGTCAATTACTTTGACCTCTTCGAGGTCAACGAGGCCTTCGCCTCAAACAACGTGCTATTCAACAGGAAGTTCGGCGTACCCTACGACCGAATTAACATCTTCGGTGGAGCCATAGCCCTAGGACACCCCGTCGGATGCAGCGGAGCCAGAATAGTAGTCACCCTCATAAACGTACTCAAGCACAAAGGAATGAAAAGAGGAATAGCCACCCTGTGCCACGGGACGGGAGGAGGTACAGCGCTCGCTGTAGAAGTTATGTAATTGAATCCTCTTTTTATTATAACTGCGATTATTAAGTTCTTTAAGGAACATGAAAGTTCTCAGCGGTAGATTCATTAGCCTACATTAGCGACCGCGACCTGTTTCTCTTGGGTAGGGTTGGCCTAGGCTTCGCTGAAGGCTGAAGCCCAGAGAGTTGATTAACTCCCTTATCTGTATGAAAACCTTCTTCTCGTAGAGGCCTAGCGTCGCGGGCCTTGTTACTGAGGTCTTCGAGGGGGTTTATGGAGGACGTTACTGGACGTAGAAGGACAAGGCGCTCACTGATACGCTGATATGAGGTGTAGATGAGGTTTTTAAGATAGCTTAACGCGGTATGCTGTAATTGCTGTCGCCACCGCAGTGAAACAGCTATAGCTGTCGAGTTCATCTAAATCTCGCCTTATCCATGTCTCGGCTAGCTGAGAAGGCCTATGGGTGTCTAACCTGCTTAGCTATTGGTGACTCGGCTGGCTCGCCTTATGAAGGAGTGCCCCGCGAGCTCATTAAGCGCAACTGGCCTAGAGGGGTCGACGTTAAGCCCATAGGGAGGTTTACGGACGACACGCTCCTAAATGTGATTGTAGCCCAAGCCTTAACGGAGGGATGGAGGGAGAAGTTACGGGAGAAGCTCGTAGAGAAGCTGGTATCGTTGGAGGGCGTTTTAAGGAGCTCGGGAGCTGGGTATACGACGCTTAAAGCTATCGCTAAGCTTAGAGAAAACCTCGATTACAGGGCTGTGTCAGGAGCGACTAATGGGGCCGCTTTGAGGGCCTTTCCCATCGGGATAGCGGTGCCTAGCGATAAGCTGGAGGAGCTCTTGGAGGTCGTGGAGGAGCTAACTACAGTAACGCACGGCTCAAAGGAGGCTTTAGCGGGTGCGGCTGCCATAGCCTTAGCTGCCTCTAAGGCCTTAGAGGATGCAGAGCTATGGGAAGTTGTGGAGGCTTCAGTGGACGGAGCTAGGAGGTTTAGCGCAGAGATGGCTAGTGCTATAGAGAGGGGGTTAAGGTACATGGAGGGGGTCGACGTTGAAGAAGCACCCGACGTGTTAGCTTTCAAGGTGGGGACGAGCTCTCTATGTATAGAGTCTGTGCCAGCTGCCATCTGCGCCTTTAAGGTGGCTGGAGGAGACCTGGCTAAGGCCTTGAAGATGGCTGTCAATGCTGGCGGCGACACCGATAGCGTAGCCTCTATGTCCGGGGGGCTTTGCGGCGCCTTTAAGGGGCTTAGGGAAGTGCCGGAGGGGTGGCTTAAGAGGGTCGAAAGGCTGCCGCTCAAGGATCTCGCGCTTAAGTTGGTCAAGCTTAGGTCAAACTTATGAGGTAGGTTAGCCCTTAATTAGACGTTAAGCCTAGCTCAAGAAGGTCGTTGGTAGAGGGGTCATGGAAGGGTTCAGCGACCCATTTAAGCTGCTCTCTAAGCCTCTACAGGAAGCCCTCGATAGGATGGGGTTTAAGGAGCCGACGGAGCCTCAGCGGAGAGCTATACCGTTGATACTTAGAGGAGAAAACGTGTTGCTCATAGCGCCTACAGGTACGGGTAAGACCGAGGCGGCTTTACTGCCGATCTTCGACCTATACCTGCGTAACCCTGCGATCCACGGCAAGGGCACTTCGATACTCTACGTCACTCCTCTAAGAGCACTGAATAGAGACATCTTGAGGAGGATGACAGCGCTGGCTGAAGAGCTGGGCATTAAGGTCGCCGTTAGGCACGGAGATACCGCGCCCTCGGAGAGGCGTAAACAGGCGCTTAGCCCACCCGATATGTTGATCACGACGCCTGAGACCCTTCAAATTCTCCTACCCGCCAAGGTGATGAGGAGGCACTTAAAGTGGGTTAGGTGGGTTGTAGTCGACGAGGTACACGAACTGGTCGGCGATAAACGCGGAGTACAGCTGTCGGTGGCCCTCGAGAGACTTAAGGACCTAGTCGGCTTGGACTATCAACGCGTAGGGCTATCAGCTACCATAGGCTCGCCGTCGAAGGTGAAGAAGTTCCTTCAGGGTTCAGGCGGCGAGGTCAAGGTGGTCTACGTCCCAATGTCCAGGGAGACCGAGGTGTTGGTCGAGGTGCCCAGGGCCACGGAGGACGATGAGAGGACGGCCAGCGAGTTAAAGGTTAGCGTGGACGTAGCGGCGAGGCTTAGGAGGATAGCTGAGCTCATAGATCAGCATAGATCGGTGCTCGTCTTCACCAACACTAGGGAGGCCGCTGAGCTGCTGGCGTCGAGGCTAAAGGCCGCTAGGCCGGACCTCAATGTCCAGGCTCACCACGGCTCACTCTCCAAGGAGGCCAGGGTGGAGGCTGAGGCCGGCCTCAAGGAGGGGGAGGTTAAGGCCCTAGTATGCACTAGCTCTTTGGAGCTCGGCATAGACGTGGGCCACGTCGACCTAGTCATACAGTACATGTCGCCTAGACAGGTCACTAGGCTCGTCCAGCGCGTAGGTAGGTCTGGGCATAGAGTGTGGGAGGCTCCTAAAGGCGTCATCCTGGCGATGACGTCCGACGACATCTACGAGAGCGCTGTGATAGCTGCGAGGACGTTGAGGGAGGAGCTTGAGGACGTGGAGGTGCACGTAGCCCCCCTGGACGTGTTAGCTCATCAACTCGTGGGAGTAGTGTTAGATAAGAGGGCTGTTAAGGTGGATGAGGCCTACGAGCTCGTCAGGAGGGCTTGGCCCTACAGCCAGCTAAGCTGGGAGGACTACGAGAGCGTCGTAGACTACCTGGTTAAGCAGGGTTACCTTAAGCGCCTCGACGGTAGACTTAGGCCTAGGCCTGACAAAGCTTGGGCCTACTACTACGAGAACGTCTCAGTTATACCGGACACTAAGAAGTACTCCGTGATTGAGTTAGCCACGAGGAGGCGTATAGGTGAGCTCGATGAGGAGTTCGTGGCTATCTACGGTAAACCTGGGCTCGTGTTCATCTTAGCGGGCAGGCCGTGGAGGATTAGCGGCGTAAGCGGCGAGGAGGTGTACGTCGAGGAGGTAGACGACGTAACGGGCGCCATACCTAGCTGGGTGGGAGAGCTCATACCTGTCCCCTTCGAGGTAGCTCAGGAAGTCGGCGCGCTTAGGCGTAGGGTGGCTGAGGCCATTGAGAAGGGCTTAGAGCCCAGCGAGGCGTTTAAGGGCTATCCCATGGACGAGGAGGCCGAGTTAAGGGCTTGGAGCACCGTTAAGGAGCAGCTGGTCAGCGGGGTGCCCTTAGCCACCGACGAGCGCGTGGTGGTTGAAGGCCTGGGAAGGATGGTGGTCATACACGCCTGCCTAGGGTCCAAGTCCAACGAGGCCCTGGGCATGCTCATGGCCGGCTTGATGAGCGGCAGGGTGGGTGAAAGCGTAGGCTATAGGTCGGATCCATACCGCGTCCTACTGATCTTCCCCAGGGAGGTGAGGGCTAAGGAGGTGGCCCAGGAGCTAACGTCCATCAACGTCGAGGAGGTCGACGACGTGGTCAGGGCCCTGGTTAAGTCCTCTGACATCTATAGGTGGCGCCTCATCCACGTAGCCCGCAGGTTCGGCGTGGTGGGGAGAGATGTTGAGCTTAGCTCAGCTAGGAGGCTGAGTAAGCTGCTCGAAGGATCGTTGATGGAGAAAGCTGCGGTCGAGGAGGTCCTGGTGGATAAGCTGGACGTGGAGAGGGTGAAGCAGGTCCTAGACAGGGTTAGGAGGGGCGAAGTGAAGGTCGAGGTTTACGAGGGTAACTTAGAGGCGGGTGTCTCGCCGCTAGCCTACCCGATAATAGACGTGGCGACCCCTCACGGCTTAATGCCCCCGGCCAAGCCGGTCAAGGTGCTCCTAGACCTGTTGAAGCAGAGGTTGATGGAGAAGGAGGTGAAGCTGATATGTATGTACTGTGGAGGGTGGGAGTCCATCAGGAAGGTGAGCTACCTACCGGACGAGGTGAAGTGCCCTAAATGTGGAGCAAAGTTCGTGGCGGTTACATGGAGGGGTGACGATAAGACCATTAAGGCGCTACGCAAACACCTAAGGAAAGCCAAGCTGACCAAGGAGGAGCAGGAGATTTTAAGGAGGGCTCAGTACTCGGCTGGCCTAGTACTAACCTACGGTAAGAAGGCGGTGATAGCCATGGCGGCCAAGGGCGTGGGGCCCCAGACCGCGTCAAGGATCCTAGGTAAACCTCATCGAGACGACGACGAGTTCTACTTAGATATCTTGGAGGCTGAGAGGGAGTATGCTAGGACGAGAATCTTCTGGGATTAACGCTTCCATCCTCTTAACCAACGACGACGGCGTGTTCTCACCTGGGCTCTTAGCCATTAAGAGGGAGCTAGAAGGACTATGCAAAGTCCTAGTGGTGGCCCCTCAAAGGGAACAGAGCTGTATAGGTAAAGCCATAACCGCTGGGAGAGTCATCAAGGTCGAGAGAGTCAAGCTATCTGACGGGACCGTCGCTTACTCCGTTGACGGGACGCCAGCCGACGCGGTGCTCATAGCCTTAAACAAGATCCTCGAGCGTAAGCCTACGCTCCTCGTCTCAGGCATTAACCTAGGACCCAACCTTGGGCTAGATGACGCTCTAGACTCAGGGACCCTTGGAGCAGCCTTTGAAGCAGCCCTGAGAGGGGTGCCCTCGATCGCTGTGTCCTTCTGTATGGCTAGGAGAGGTTTAGACGACAAGGTAGACAGCGAGGGGCTGGCTGTAGCAGCTAAGGTGGCTAGAAGGATCGTGGAGGAGGTTTTAAGGAGGGGGTTCCCAAGGGGGGTGGATGTCCTATCGATAAACGTGCCTCAAGGCTCAAAGCTCGGCCTGACTCCCGTAAGGCTAACTAGGCTCTCGACTAGGCCTTACCGTGATCTCCACGTCGAGGACGTTGAAGGTTACAGGATAGCGGCTTGGGGGCTGGACGTATACGAGGACGACGAGCCCTCAACCGACGTGGGGGCGGTTAAGGAGGGAGCTATATCCATAACGCCCATAAAGCTTAGGCTGCCCTCTAGGAGGAGAGGGCTTGAATGGCTCGTACAATGTTTACAATAAAAAGTTCGGGGTTAGTAGAGCGACTTAACTACTCCTAGGGCTTTATCGGTGAGCTCCACGGACTTCCTCCAGTCGTCCTCGAGCTGGGTTAGGCTCCTGATGGCGTCTACGTTTTCAGGTATGACGTTGCTCTCGTTCGGGGTGGCCCACATTAAGTAAACCTCGTCGCCTATCATCATAACTCCGTCCTCCCACACGGGTATCTCGTAGATGTCGCCTCTAGGTCTACCTGTATCCCTGCCTATCTCGAAGATGGCGTGGAGCCCGTCGACCCCATCTGCGCCGCGCACTAGGACTACCCTTGGCTCCTCGCTTAGCGCCTGTACGATGTCGTCCTCAGTGGCCTTGGTCTTAGTTTCGACTATGGCGAAGTGCATGTGGAATAGGTTGTGCGAGCCTTTAGCAGCCATGCTGACGATATCGATGTCGTGGAGCACCGTCTTAACGTCGGGAGCGTGGTGGCTAACTCCCATCTCGGGCACCACCGTATTCATTATCCCCGTCCTACCGGACTCCCATACATCCACAGCCCTCCTAACGATCACCACTCTCGCCTTCTTAACGCCGAAGTTCCTGTGGATAGCCATCAATACCCTGCATAGCGCGGTGGTGTTACAGCTGACCACCCTCGTGAACTGCTTGCCGTAGGATTCGTGATAGTTACACTGAGCCACGAAGCTAACCCCTGCCACCTCGTGTTTCTCACCGCCCTGGAACACCGCCTTGACGCCTGCTTTAGCGTAGAGCTCCTTGTTCTTAGCTCCAATCTTAGCTGGAGTGCAGTCGATTACCACGTCTACTTCTTTAAGCAGGTCGTCGAGGGTGCCAGCGACCTCTATACCGGCCTTACGCATGTCCTCAGCCCTATCGGGGATCGAGGCGTAGATGGGTAGGCCTTTGCGGACAGCCATCTTGACGCGCCAGTCCGTGGCCACGTCGCCTACACCCACGAGCTTCATGTCCTCCTGCTTCATCACCGCGTCCACGACTCTCTTACCTATGACACCGTAGCCGTTGACCGCGACCTTAACTATCTGCTTGGGCATGTAAGATCGCCGGGACTAAAATGGGGCTAGGAGGGTTTAAAGCTTCTTGAATCTAAGGTCATCGTTTTGAACTGCTCTGAGCTTGCCCCCCACTATGGAGAGGCCGAGCATCACCTCGTCGCCGTCCTTCAGCTCGTAGTCTAGGTCGCTTACGCTTAGACCGTTGACTAACAGCAGTAGGTCTGGGTTTAAGCTGCCTGATTGATCTACAACTTCGTTGAAGACCCCGCCATATCTTAGAGCAAGCCTAGCTATAAGGTCCTTGAGCTTGGAGCCCTCAGGTAGTTCTTCAAGCAGCTGTTTCGTTCTAGCCCTCTCCCTAAACGCGGCGGTTAATGTTACCCTAACCTTCATCTCGATTCGCTTATCAGCCCTAAGCCATGCTTAAAAAGCCTTTAGTCCTCAACGATGCGCGTGTATGGAGAGGCTATCAACGTCGCTCCATGCCCATCATGTGAAGCAGTGCCTAGACCTATGCTCATCGGCGTGTGATGGACCTTTCAGGGATGAGGGGCGTTGAGAGTACTTGGAATTAACCCTTATAAGGCCTAGGAGCCTTAGGGGAAGCCAGCCTCTATCGAGAAGAAGCCTGGTGAGAGTTATGCCTAAGTTCCTGACTATCGATGACTTCGACGTTAAGGGGAAGACGGTGCTGTTGAGGGTGGACTTTAACAGCCCCATAGACCCCGCCAGCGGCAGGATTCTCGATAACTCTAGGATAGTTAGGCACGTCGAGACCATAAGGGAGCTGGCTGAGAAAGGAGCTAAGGTGGTCATCCTAGCTCATCAAGGGCGTAAGGGAGACCCTGACTTCACCACGCTTAGACAGCACGCCATCGAGCTGGAGAAGGTGATGGGGAGGAAGGTCATGTACGTGGACGATATCTTCGGCGAGAAGGCCAAGAACGCCATAAAGTCGTTGAAGGAGGGCGACGTACTACTACTGGAGAACGTTAGGATGTGGGACGGAGAGGCGGTCAATAAGAGCCCCAAGGAGCACGCGAAGTCCCAGTTGGTCAAGGAGCTAGCCCCCCTCGCTGACCTCTTCATTAACGACGCATTCGCGGCCGCCCATCGATCTCACGCCTCCCTCGTAGGCTTCACTGTGGTGCTACCCTCGGCCGCAGGGAGGGTGATGGAGAAGGAGCTTAAAGCGCTTGAGAGGGTGGTTGAGAGGCCTAAGCATCCATCGATATACGTGCTCGGCGGCTCCAAGGTGGAGGACATAGTCGAGGTCAGCGAGAACGTGCTAAGCAAGGGTATAGCCGACCTCATACTGACGGGAGGCGTGGTGGCCATGGTGATGGCGGCCGCCAAGGGGCTCGATCTAGGCCCCGCTAACATGAAGTTCCTGGAGGATAAAGGGTACATAGGTGCCGCCGATGAGGTAAGGAGGCTGTTAATGGAGTACGGCGACCGAATAAGGGTGCCCGTGGACTTCGCCGTTAAGACCGCTACGGGAGATAGACTTGAGCTACCCTTACAGCGGTTCCCCCACAACGCCCCTATCATGGATATAGGCAGTGAGACCGCCATGCTTTACGGTAAGGAGCTACTCGAGGCTAAGACCATAGTTATAAGCGGACCCATGGGGGTATTCGAGGAGAGGAGGTTCGCTATAGGCACAGCCTACGTATTCACGGCCGCCATAACCTCGAGGGCCTTCTCCGTCATAGGCGGTGGGCACACTATAGCCGCCGCTGAGTCCATGAACCTTGTGGACAAGTTCTCCTACGCCTCGACCGGCGGCGGGGCCCTGATGTCCCTGTTGATGGGTGAGGAGATGCCAGCTATTAAGGCCTTGGAGGCCGCCGCGTCTAGAGGAACCTAAGGCATTTTTGTCACTCCTACCCCCTAATTACGGGCTGTAGAGCTTGGGGGACAAGCTGTTCAGGGAGCTATGCGAGCTATGCGAGAAGCTTGAAGAGACCTCTAGCCGCAACGCAATGATAGCCCTCGTAGCCGAGTTCCTAAGAGGATTAAGCGAGGATGAGCTACCCATAGCCGTTCGCCTAATCATAGGCGATGTCTTCCCCACGTGGGATCAAAGAGAGCTCGAGGTCAGCGGCGCCACGCTGGTGAAGATCATTAAGCGCGTGCTGGGAATCGACGATAGAGGTTTCCTAGAGGCCTTTAACAGGACTGGGGACTTCGGTAGTGCCGTTAAGCTTCTCTTTGAGAAAACCAAACCGTTAAGGCAAACCCTCCTAGTAGCTAGACCCTTAACCATAAAGGAGGTCTACGACGGACTGGAGAGTATAGCTGAGGCCAAGGGATCAGGGTCTAGGAGGAAGAAGGAGAGAGCCCTTGAAGCCCTCTTAAGCAGAGCCGAGCCCTTAGAGGCTAAGTACGTGGTTAAGGCAGTCCTAGAGGAGCGTAGACACGGCTTCGGCGAGGCCTTAATGGAGGAGGCCATAGCCAAGGCCTTCAACGTGCCTGCTGAGGACGTGAGGAGAGCTAACATGCTAACCAGCGACATAGGCTTAGTAGCCAGGACAGCAGCCACTAAGAGGGTTAAGGGGCTTAGGGCGCTGGGCGTCACGCTATTCCACCCCCTAAAACCCATGCTAGCGGAGAAAGCCGACAGCGTAGCTGAAGCATTGAAGGAACATGGAGGCAGGGCGGCCCTCGAGTTCAAGCTTGATGGCGCCAGGTTACAGATACATAAGAGAGGCGACGAGGTTAGGCTCTACAGCCGCCACTTAACCGACGTGACTGGGTCGCTGCCCGAGGTGGCGGAGGCTGTGAAGAGAGGGCTTAAGGCTGATGAAGCCATCTTAGAGGGGGAAGCTGTCGCGGTGGGTGAGGACGGTAGGCCTAAGCCCTTCCAGCACGTGATGAGGAGGCTTAGAAGGGTGAAGCTGGTGGAGGAGAAGAGCGAGGAGATACCTGTTAAGCTATATCTCTTCGACCTGCTCTGGGTAGACGGTGTAGACCTCATCGATCAGCCCTACGCTAAGCGTAGGGAGCGGCTTGAGGGGGTAGCTGGCGACATACCGTTGGTCGAGGCCATAACGACGGACAACGTGGAGGAGGCCGAGGCCTTCCTTAAGAAAGCCTTAGAGGCTGGCCACGAGGGAGTCATGGTGAAGGACCTAAGCTCGCCCTACACCCCTGGAGTTAGAGGCAGGAAGTGGCTTAAGGTTAAGGCGGGACCCATGACCCTGGACCTAGTCATAGTGGCCGCTGAGTATGGACATGGATACAGGTATAAGTGGCTTAGCGACTATCACCTAGCGGCTTACGACCCGTCCACGGGGAACTTTGAGGTGATAGGTAAGTGCTTCACGGGGCTTACTGACGACGAGATAGACTACATGACAAGGAGGTTAAAGGAGATAACCATAGCTGAGAGAGGTAGACTTGTAATAGTTGAGCCTAAAATAGTAGTCGAGGTGGGCTTCGCAGAGCTACAAGAGAGCCCGCATTACAGAGCTGGGGTGGCCTTAAGGTTCCCTAGGATCTTAAGGATAAGGGAAGATAAGAGCCCCTGGGAAGCAAGTACCATAGATGAGGTGAGGCAGCTTTACGAGAGGCAGTTTAAGTTGAAGGCTAGATAAAAAGTTCAGGGGCTAAGTAGAGGCCTCTAGGTCCGTGGGCAGGTAGACGAAGGCAGCAACTACGCACCCATACATCCCCTTGGGTATAGCCTCGATGGACTCGGCCTTGACCCTTATCTCGTCGAGCTCCATGTTCCTCACCTTAGCCATCTCCCTCACCTTAGACCTCAACTCCTCCTCGATAGCCCACTTATCCTTATGTCCATGCGCCTCAGCCACTAGGCCGTAGCGCCTACCGTCAGGCAGCCTACCCCAAGCCCATCCAACCCCGGCGCCTATGGTCTCACCGCTGACGCCATCCATCCTGGCTAGCACAGCGAAGACCACGGCTCCGGGCGTTAGGTTTACAGGCGGTACCTCTACGGCGTCCGGAGGGATAATTGAGGATATAGCCACTATGTTACACTGGTCGATCCCGGCGTCCATGAGGGCAAGGTCAAAGGCGTTGAGCGGAGACTCTGGACTAACCGCTTTACCGCTAGTGACGAAGAACTTCTTGGGGAGGAACATCCCCAGGTATGAGCTCCTCTCGCCCACTTCCCTCCTTAGCCTCCCTTCTTGGCTTTAAGCCCCGAGCCGCACTGTTTAGGATATGTGTTTTAAAAGGTTTGCTTTCTCCTTTAACCTAGCTCTCCATAGCGTTGCGGTCATAAATCCGGCTTTTTAACAAGCGCTAGGATGTAGGCCCCTGCGGTCTCTAAGAGCCGTTGAACCAAGGCCTAGCTATTTTAAAATCTGGTTAAAAGCTTGGGTTTTAAGCCTGGCCGGAGGCATAAGTAGCTGGGTGGTGGGCGTAGTTAAGGTGTACGTGCTTAGGAGGCCGGGCTGCGACCCTTCAAAGTGTACTGGGCTAAAGCTAGCTAGGATGGGGCTGGCCGCGCTTATTGTTAGGGCTAGCGAGGCCCCTAGGAGGGCCTTGGTCTTAAACCCCTTCGCCGACCACGTGCTGTCGCCAGCTGATAGAGAGGTCGTGGCTAAAGAGGGGGTCTTAGCGGTGGATGGTTCCTGGGCTGAAGCCCAAGAGCTGTTTAGGCCAAGGCTTAGGGGGATGCACCGCAGGCTACCTTACCTCTTAGCGGGCAACCCTGTCAACTACGCCGAGCCCTATAAGCTGTCGACGCTTGAGGCCTTAGCCGCCGCCCTTTATATCGTGGGCTTCAGGGACGAAGCTGAGAGGCTGCTCTCAATTTACAAGTGGGGTGCGACCTTCCTGTCGTTGAATAGGGAGCTCTTAGACGCCTACGCCGACGCCAAGGACGAGGAGGGGGTTAAGAGAATTGAGAGGGAGGTCCTGGAGGTGATGAGGCGGTGAGGAGGGGGTTCATGTATATAGATAAGGATGAGGTCAAGGGGAGGATGACCTTGGAGAAGATCCTAGACTTAGTGTTTACGTCGACGGTGTCGTACAAGGAGATAGCCTTAGAGATCTTGAGCTGGATGAAGGATAAGGCCTTGGAGGAGAGGAGGATAGATCTCTGGGTCTCTAGGAGCGAGCTATCAAGGTTCATCAACGAGCGCTTCGGTAGAAATAGGAGGAGCACCGCGTACAAGGTGATTAGGGAGTTCCTGCTCCCCATGGGGATGTTGATGCTCGACGCCGATAGGGATAGATACGTGATTAGTCGAGAGTTCGCTAGGGCCTTAAGGAGGCTCGCCGATTCATACGAGGTTTGGCTTAAGAGCCGTCCTTAGGGGGGTTTAAGGCTGAGAGCGGTCAAGGACTTCGACGTACACGGAGACATGAAGGTGAATGACCTGATCAGGAGGATGGCTGAGGCAGGAGGCTTCACAGCTAGGCACGTCGCCGAGGCCGTGGACGTGCTTGAACAGATGTTCTCCGACGAGGGTTGCACGGTGCTCTTAGCCTTCCCCGCCTGCATCGTAGCCACTGGAGTTAGGGGAGTGTTAGCGGGGCTTATCAGGAGAGGGTATGTAGACGCCGTGATAACCACAGGGGGCACCTTTGACCACGACTTGGCTAGGGCATGGGGTGCTAGGTACCTTGAAGGCTCTTTCTATGTCGACGACGGAGAGCTCAGCGAGAAGGGCATCCATAGGCTGGGGAACGTGTTCATACCCAGGGAGGACTATGGTCCCCTCCTCGAGAAGAGGATTAGGGAAGTCCTAGACGAGATTACCTCAAGCCGCTCCAGGTTTAGCGTAAGGGAGCTGGCCGAGGAGTTCGGTAAGAGGATCAACGACGAGTCGAGCATACTACGCCAAGCAGCCCTAAGGAAGGTGCCCATCTATTCTCCCGGAGTCCTAGACTCAGCCTTTGGAACACAGCTAGTCCTATACTCTCAATTTAAGAGGTTTGAGTTAGACTTGTTCAAGGACGAGAGGGAGCTCCTAGACATAGCCTTCACCTCCAAGAAAATGGGGGCCCTCATCATCGGGGGAGGGATATCTAAACACCACGCTTTATGGTTCAGCCAGTTTAAGGGAGGGTTGGATTACGCGGTCTACGTGACCACGGCCACTGAGTACGACGGCAGCCTCTCAGGGGCTAGGATTAGGGAGGCCATATCGTGGGGTAAGGTTAAGAGGGAGGCCCAGCACGTCACCGTCGACGGCGACGCCACGCTAATCCTACCCTTAATGTTGGCCTCAGTCTACGCTAGGCTCGGGGCGGTGTAAGGTTGGATCAGGCTAGGGCCCTAGCCATTTACGAGGAGCTTAAAAGGAGGTTTAAGAGGCCCGAGCTACCAAACCTCTTTAAGGACCCCTTCCAGGTGTTAGTGATAACCATAATATCGCAGAACACCAACGACAAGAACACCTTGAGGGCCTACGCCAACCTGGAGGCCAAGGGGCTCGTAGACCCCAAATCCATACTGGAGGCTAGCGAGGAGGAACTTCAAGAGGCCTTAAAGGTGGCTGGTCTATACCGTAATAAGGCGAGGAAGCTTAAGGAGCTAGCTAGCATGGTCATGGAGGAGTATGGAGGAGACCTACGTAGAATCTTAGACCTACCTTTAGAGGAGGCCAGAGCTAAGCTCCTAGCACTACCGGGCGTAGGCTACAAGACCGCTGACGTAGTGTTGCTATTCTGCGCAGGTAAGCCCGTAATACCCGTGGACACCCATGTTAATAGGACCGCTAAGAGGCTAGGTTTTGTCGATGAGGAGGCAGGCTATGAGGAGGTCAGGCTCAGCCTTCAGCGGTATTATCCTCCTGAATACTACTTAGACCTACATCTACTCCTCATATCCTTAGGGAGGGAGTATTGTAAGGCTGGTAAGCCGCTCTGTGAGCGATGCCCGTTGAGGACATACTGCTCCTACGCCACTAAGCTAGCCGGTTAGCGTCAAGGAAGAGGCCAGAGCAGCCTCCTCAGCGATCCACCTATCATCAGCTGAGCATATAATGATGGCATCCCCCTCCTCAAGCTTAAAGGAGGATTGAAGGAAACTAGCCAGCGATGGACTTTCCTCCTCCAATGGCTTTGAAACCCCAGGGATCACTAACCTGCCGTTAATGTAGATCAAGGTTAGGGCCCCCTTAGCTCCAACCTTGATTGCCTCGTCCCGCTGCTCTAAGCCAAGCTTAACTCTGCTTGAAGCCCCCTTAACCACCGCGGCCACCTCGAACCTACCCATGGAGAGCGGAGGAGGATCGAGGAGCCTAAGCTCCTTGACCCCCCAGCTTTTGAGTAGCCGTTGAAGCTCAGCCTTACCGAGCTCGGTCAGGGTACACCCCAAACCTTTATGGGGCTCGACGAGGCCCCTAGCTGAGAGCTCAGCTAGTAAGGCTTTAACAGTCCCCTCACCCAGCCTAAGCTTCTCAGCTAACGCGTACCTACCAATAGGTCCCTCCTCCTCTATTATCCTAGCGGCTAGAGCCACCTTACGTACGGGCAGCTCCACCTTAGGTCCTCTACCGGCCCTATGAAGCCATCGAGAAGCTACCTCAAGGAGCTTGCTAGGAGCCTCCAACTCGGCGCCCGTAAACGCCTTAGGGGTTTTAGGGTGAAAAGCTTATATACTCATCTAAGCAGCAGGATACTAATCCTACTACTTGGAGGGGGCCCCTTGCGCTCTAAGCTAGTGGCGATGACCGCTACCTTCACGGCCTTATCGATAGCCTCAGCGTACGCCACCTCCTCCATACCCAACGTAAGCCTAATGGACCTCGTGGTGTTCACAGCCGGCTGGGTGCTCGGCTGTAAGCTAGGAGCCCTGGTGGGGGCTCTTAGCTGGGCGGTCTATGGATCCATAAACCCCTACGGCTTCAACCCCATTATCTGGGCGGCCACAATGATGGCTGAGACTCTATACGGCCTCGCCGGAGGGGTGGCTAGGAGGATGATCAGTGGGCGAAGCCTGAGAGTCAAGGACGCACTAATGCTGGGGTGCCTAGGCTTTATGATCACCTTCGTCTACGACTTAGCCACTAACGCCGTGTATGCCCTAGTCTTCGACGTGCCCCTCCTCTTAGCTCTAGCCTTCGGAGCCCCCTTCGCCGTGCTACATGAAGGAGGTAACTTCATCATCTTTAGCTCCGTGGCCCCACCCCTCCTTAGGGCCCTCTCCAAGGTAGCGGAGGTAAGTGGAGGTAGTAGGGTTGCCTAGAGGAGAGCTCTGGAAACTTGTAGCTGTGTTAGCCATATGCTGGGCCATAGCCTCGACGTCACTCATGGCTTACTACTACCTACAAGCCCAACAGCCTAGAAGCGAGTCCGCGTTTGGAAGAGCCCTGCTGATCATAGACTACGGCAATGGAACTACGCAACTATACAACCTAACCTTCAACCCGCCCACTACGCTCCTTAACCTCACCGTCGCCGTAGCCAACGTGGAGACTCGGACCTTTGAGGGCGTTGAAGGCACCTTCGTAGAGGCGATTAACGGCGTCAGGAACGACTGGACCAGTAACAAGTATTGGATGTGGTGGGTGTGGAGCGAGGAAGGATGGGTTGAGGGGCCCGTAGCCGCCGACCTTTATACGGTGGAGAGCGGAGTTTATTGTTGGAGCTACTCTAGCTGTGAGCCTCCATCGTATAAGCCAACGAAGCCAAACGTGCAGTTCTTCACCGTTGATTTAAGGGGCTCAGCCGGGTAAGTTGACCTCATTTAGCTCAGGGAAGGCCAGGTACATCATAGCCCGCTAAATTGCTCCGCGCCAAAACTAAATATTTTTTAACGCTTAATCTTCCTAATCAGGCAGTCCACGATCAGCGGAGCGGGGTTTACCTTAGTCACCGAGGTGAGCTCCTCCCAGTCAGGGGAGCCGTTAACCTCTACTACGACTGGACCTTGAGGTCCCTCTATTAGGTCGACGCCGGCGTACCATAGCCCTATGGCCTCGACAGCCTTCAACACCACCTCCACGTAATCTCCCTCAAGCCTACAGGGTTGGCCTTCGCCTCCCTGAGCTATATTAGTTCTCCACTCCCCTTTAGGGGCGTACCTGTACATTGAGGCTACTACCTGGCCGTCCACAACGAAGGCCCTTATGTCCCTGGAAGGCTTAGGCACGTACTCCTGGACGTAAAGCGGGTGCCTAGTAGAGGCTAGGGTTTTAAGTATTCTAAAGGAGACCTCGGGATGGTCTACCATCACTGAGCCATAGCCCCTTGAACCTATTAGGGGCTTAACGACGAGCCTACCCAGCCTTTTGGAGTACTCGTAGGCATACCTCAAATCCTCGCTGACGCTAGTTTTAGGTACGGGCACGCCTGATAGCTCAAGCTTGTAGAGAGTCCTGTACTTATCTCTTGAGGTGAGGAGAGGGTCCAAGGGGTTCATCAAGGTTATGCCGTAGGCCTCCATGTGCTCAAGCAGCGTTATGCGCCTAACCATCTGCTCCACGTTGACTATGGCCCCCAGCGACCTCACGAAAGCACCGTCAAGGTCGTCTATGCTCTTAGGGCCAAACCAAAACCTAGGCCTCTCCCCTATCCTCGAAGAGATCTTAGAGATCCTGAGGAAGAGCTTATTCACGCCCCGCTCCTCTAAGGCCTTAAGTATCTCCCGGCAAGGCCAGTCAGGGTTGTAGGTGTCGTGTATCACTGCTATAAGCAAGATTAGGCACCTACGTTGAAGAGGGGCTGAGGCGCTCGATATAAAGTGCTCGCGCGCGGTAGCTATGGTGCCTAAGCACCGACCCATCAATCGAGAAAGCTGAGCTTAACTCTCCACGTAGCTAGCTCATCTAGGTACGAGGGAAGCTCCTGGATGAAGTTATTAAGCTTAAACACAGGGACTACTGGGACCCCCCTGTGAACGTAGAGTGACTCCTCAAAGAGGGTCACAATAGCTGGGACGAGGACAGCATAGCTCCATTCAGCCAGCCCTAGCTTAGCCTTAAGCTCAGGTAGCGCTGCAGCCAGGGACCCGACTCTATCTAGGTGTTGCTCAATAGCTCTCCTAAGCATCGACAGCTTACCTCTCCTAATACCCCAGCTTTTACAGTCAACCGCGACTAAGACAGGCTTCCTAGCGGCTAGGACGTCCACTTCGCGGAGTCGTCCAAGCCTCTTAAACCTCAGGCCTGTGGTGCACGTAAACTCGTTCATCTCGAAGGCCTTGGAGCATAGCCTTTCAAAGTCGCGCCAGTTAAGGTGCCTGGCTACGGTCTCAGGGCTAACGCCCTCACTCACGGCCTCTAGAGCCAAGCTCAACTTGTCTAACGCCCTCACTCTTGGGCCTTGGAGGTCCACGAGCCCCGTGTCCCTAAGCTCGCAGCACTTAGCTTCCACCACCCTTTTAGTCAAGCCTAGCCTAGAAGCCAGCGAGTCTAGCTCAGCTTCAGGCTCCCTAAGCAGCTCTAAGCAGATTAAGGCTTTAACGCTTAGGTAGGTCACTTTAAACCCCTGAGCACACGGGGCAGTTAGGGTTCCTTCGAACTTGCACCCTTAGGAACTCCAAGCTCTCTAAGTCCACCACCAACAGCGAGCCTACGCTAAGCTGGCCAAAGCCCACGATAAGCTTAATGGCCTCAGCGGCTTGGAGAGCCCCTAGAACCATGGCGGCGGCTCCCACAACAGGCACGCGCTCCACGGCTCGAGGCTCAGTCGGCACGAGGCACCTTAAGCAGGGACCCTTGCCGGGCACTATAGTCATAAGCCTCCCTTCAAGGCCGTATAGGGCTGCGTGAATTAGCGGCTTCCTCAGCTTAACGCAGGCCTTGTTTAAGAGAAACCTTACCTTATAGTTGTCCTGCCCATCGATCACCAGGTCTACGCCCTTAATTAGCTCCTCCACGTTTAGCTCGTTTATCTCTAGGGCTAGCCCCTTAACCTTGAGGAGACTGTTAAGCTCCCTTAAACGCCGCGCGGCCGCCTCAGCTTTAAGGCTGCCCACGTCCTCCTCGCCGTATAGAACCTGGCGGTTTAAGTTGCTAAGCTCAACTTTATCCTTGTCCACTAGGACAAGCTCACCGACGCCAGCCATAGCTAGGCAGAGGGCGGCGCTGCAGCCTAATCCTCCAACGCCCGCTACTAGGACCCTAGCCTCCTTAAGCTTAGCCTGACCTTCAATCCCCAGCCTAGGAAGCCTTAATTGTCTATCGTACCTCTCAAACTCGGCTGGGGTAAACTCCACTTTCATCGCCCTTAGATTAAGGGAGCTACCACAGGGGAGGCTATGGAGAGCACGAGGGCTATAAGGGCCACGGGGAGTACGTAGCGCCAGAAGAGCCCTAAAGCCTGGTCAACCCTAAACCTGGCCACCGCCGCCTTGATCATGGTCAGCACTGAGATCACGGCTAGGTACTTAACTAAGAAGGTTAAGGCGGCCGCCCAGAGAGGCCTAAAGAAGGGAGCTGGGCCGCCTAGGAAGAGGAATGTTATTATCGCCGAGCCCACGTAGAGCTCTAGGTCATGGAGTAGCAGGATTAAGGCTAGCTTGGGTCCGCTGTACTCGGTGAAAGGCCCCGCTACGATCTCGGTCTCAGCTTCAGGTATGTCGAAGGGCTTCTCGAGGAGCTTGCATTGAAGCCCTAAGAGGGCTGTGAACAGGGCGATGGAAGTGAGGGCGGCGGTGTATGGGTGAAGCCAGAGCTTCCAGGAGAGCATGGAGGCCTCGTATAGCGAGTAGCTGCCGCCATGGAGAAGGCTGATAAGGGCTACAGGGGTTAAGACGGAGAGAGCAAAGACTACCTCGTAGGCTATAGTTAACGAGAAAACTCTCGAGCCGCCTACAATGCTGAAGGGATTAGGGCTAAGCAGCCCAGCGAGTGCTATGGCGACGGTGGGCCACACCAACAGGTATAGAGCTAGTATTATGTCGAAGGGCGCGTTTATGACTAAGTGGAGACCTAGGAGAGCGCGTAGAGGCAAGGTGAGCGGGGTCATAAGGAGGAGCGCTATTAGCGACCCCACCGCTATGGTTAAGAGCACCGCCACTAGCTTATCGCCTCCACCTATCATAGCTACGTCCTCCTTGAACATGAGCTTGAGGAAGTCGGCTAGAGGTTGAAGTAGGCCTGAAGGGCCTGTATGTAGAGGACCCACCCTATTCTGCATCCTAGCGTAGAGCTTCCTCACATACCACTGGGTAAGTAGTATTACAATTAAACTGAAGGCCAGCCCTGGATACACCAGCGTCTCGAAAACCAGTAGGAGAGGCTCTATCAAGGGGAACATTCAGGGCATCCCTCCCATCAATAATAATAACACGAAGAACATAGTCAGGAACAAGATCATCCACATCAACCAATCGCTTAGCACGCCTGTATGACCCTTCTCCCTCATACGCCTATAGTAGGGCTTAAAGACATCCTTCCATATAGCCACAAAGAGGTTTGCGTCCGCTATGCTGGCCTTTTGTAGTGGGTAGCTCTCACCGCAAGCATACACCTTCAACTTTTCCCCAGCGGGGTTCTTAGGCGCCTTAGACCTAGCGTAGAGGTATAACCCAAGGATCACTAGGGCTGAGAGGAACATGGAGGATGCGGCCTTCAACACCTCTATTAATAGCTCGGACATTAACCACCACCGTAGAGGAGTGATGCGTACTCAAAAGCCGCCTGCACATACCCTTTAGAGTCTAGGGCGGAGAGAACAGCAGGTTTAACTACGTAGTCCACGAAGATGGGCGCGGAGAGGCCTAGGACTATGCAGGCGACTGTGAGTATGAACATGGGGACCAGCATGGACAGAGGCGCCTCATTAACCTTTGAGAGCTCCGCCGCGGGAGGCCTCATGTAGACGTTGTACACGACTTTAAGGTAGCCTATTAACGATAACGCGCTCGTCAAGATAACCACCACTATTAACGGCGCTAACCACCCTGCCTCGAGCAGGGCCTGCATGAGGATCAACTTGCTCATAAAACAGTTGAGCGGAGGCACGCCGCTTAGGGCCAGAGCGCCTATGGTGAAGAAAGCGGCGGTCCACGGCATCCTCCTACCAACCCCTGCTAGCTCATCTAGCTGCCTAGCCCCCACAGCGTGGATGAAGGAGCCAGCACAGAGGAAGAGAAGAGCCTTAGCTACGCCGTGGTTGATGATATGGTATATGGCAGCGGTTAAGCCCGACTGCATCGAGGAGGGCGATATCCCTAGGCCTATGGCCATGGTTATATAGCCTATGTTGAGCACTGTGCCGTAGGCCACTAGCCTCTTAATGTCGCTCTGAACTATTAGGAGGAAGGCGCCGATTAAGGCTGAGAGGACCCCCATAGCTATGGCCACGAGGTATAGGGCGTTTAGGATGAAGGCTAGGTCGACAGCCCCCCTAAACAGAGTGAAGAGGAACCTTAAGATCACGTAGATGGAGACCTTAACCATTAACCCTGACAGCAGAGCTGAGATGGGTGAGGGGGCCGCTGGATGGGCGTCAGGTAGCCAGAAGTGGTTGGGGGCTATGGCAGCCTTAACCGCGAAGGCCCAGAACATGAAGGCCAGGAAAGCCCCAGCGCCTAGCATCCAGCCCCTAGGCGAGTACACGAAGCCCGTTACAGGGAACGTTAAGCCTGACACCTTAGCTGCGAGGTCGGCCATGTTAAGCGTCCCGAAGGAGCCGTAGCCAAAGGCTATCGCTATGAAGTAGAGGGTGGTGGCGAGGGAGCCTACGATGGCGTATTTAACCGCCGCCTCGATGGCCTCGTGGGTATCCCTCCTAAAGGCGACGAGCCCGTACGCCGACACAGACATGACCTCCAACATGACGAAGAGGTTGAAGAAGTCGCCTGTATATAGACAGCCCAGCATGCCAGCTTCAAAGCCTAGGAGCAGCGTATAGTACCACTCAACGCCGTCCTCCCTCTCCATGTACCTCACGCTGTAGAGCGTGGCGAGCAGGACTACGCCGCTAACTAGGACGCCTAGCAAGGCATTGAGCTTGTCAACCTCGTAGACTATGCCTACGGGGGGAGGCCAGCCGCCGAAGGTATAGATGGTGGGCCTGTCTAGGAGCACGTACTGAGCGTAGGCTACATATGAACATATGGCGAAGAGGAGCGCAGTCGACGCTACCGCGTAACCCTCCCACACCCTCCTGTCCTTGATGGCTAGGCTTATGAGGGGGAGGGCGAAGGCTAAAGCGACCCCTAACAGCGGGGGCAACGCCACGGTGTGAGGCCATAGAGGCATGCTCATCGCTCCCACCTATCCAAAGGCCCTACGAGCGTAACGTTCAAAGCCCTTGGTTATATTCTCAAAGCAAACTTTCTCGTCGGTGGACAACACGTTGATCCAGTGGATGTAGTATCTCTTAGACTCCGTGTCTAGGTCGACGACCACCGTGCCTGGGGTGTTTGTTACGGAGTTAGCCACCGCTACAATGCCATGGTCGCTCTCCACGTAGTAAGGCACTCTCACAATCCCCGGGTTGATGGGCATCTTGGGGTGTAGTACCCTCTTAATTACGTCTAAGTGCGCCTTAAGCTCCATGGTGGTGAAGTAATGTATAGCGTAGGCGAGGAGCCAAGCCCACCTTCTAGGATCGAATATCTTCTGAGGGTGCTTAGTTATCAACACGTCAGCCAACAACACAGCAGCTATCAAGGACACCACGGCCCCTAATATCAGGTCCATGTAGAGGGTAGCTGCTGAGGGTGTGGAGTAGATGAGGAAGGCGGAGTAGGTTAGGAGGAACGTCGCAAACACCTTAAGGGCCTTGACCCAGGACATCCTTAACCCCTCAGCCTAGCAAGGTTCTTAACGTGGAGCGTCCTATACAGCCTATAGGCCTGTATCGCCAAGAAGATTAAGAGGGCGGTCACCGCCATGTTTATGACTATGGCGGTTATGACCAGGCACTGAGGAACCGGGTCGACAGACGCCGCCACGAAGGCTGAGATCTGCTCAGGAGTGGGGGTGAGCGTGGTTATGATGGGGGGAGTCGTGGAGCCTAGCCTGTAGCCTATGAAGATTATGAAGGTGTTGGCGGTGTCCCCTAGGATCGTGAGGGCTATGATCTTCTTGAGTATGTTGGGCCTAGCCACCACCCCGTAAATAGCCACAGCGGCTATCGCCACTAAGACACTATACATGTAGAGCCAGAGAGCGTAGTCGATTATCTCCATCATTTACCCATCAACCTCCTAAAGAACTCCTCAGGCAGTGCTAGGAGTATGAATAGCAGGGTGAAGCCTGAGGCTACGGTTAGGTACTCAGCTATGTTGAAGAGGATTAAGGTACCAGCCAGCCAGATGGGGCCTAGGTTAACGGGGAAGCCGGGGAAGACTGGGTGGAGGGCCCAAGGCTTAGGCTGATTCTGAATTATGAAGGAGCCAGCGAAGCCCATTAAGACGAAGGCTAGGGGTATCAGGGCGATTAGGGCTATGGCTAGGAGGCCCGTGGTCCTTATGGCTAAGCACTTATTCTTCGTTAAGCCGAGCTCCTCTAAGAACCTCCTAGAGAAGGCAGCTATGGCTAGCAGGGGGGCCACGGCGAAGATTGAGCCAGCCTGAAAGCCTCCGCCCGGCGTCAAGTGGCCGTGTAGGGCTATAGCCGCTGACAGGGCGACTATGAGGACGAACACTATTCTCGTGATCACTCTGACTATCAGCGAGAGGCCCTCCTCAGCCTTGGGCTTACCCTTCTCAGCCTCTTTATACGATGTTAGCGCGGCCTCAGCGAACCTGAAGACAGCCACGCTGCCTATGATGGCTAAGAAGAACACCGTGGTCTCGTAGACGGTGTCGAGCCCCCTATAGTCCCATAGCATCGAGGTGACGGCTTCAGGGCTAGCAGCCCAATACTCCTTCTTAAACGGGTTTAAACAATGTTTTAAGTAGAACTCCGCGAGGGGTCTAAGCTCTAAGCTGGGCGTATAGCCCGTGGCGCCCAGAGCTATAGCTAGCACTGCCGCCGCCAGTATGATTAAGACCGATACCGAGGCTACGGGCTTAACCTTCATAGCTCCTCGTACCTCTCAGTCTTACTGATGGCGTAGAGTAGAAGCACGGTATATATGCCCACAGCTATCGGTATATACGCGAATAAGATGTCTGGGGCAGCCAGCAGGTAGTAGGTGAAGGCATAAGCGATCGACTGGCCCGCCGACAGCACGGCAGCCTTAACGAGGTCGCGCTGGACAATAGTGAAGTAGGCTAGCACCAAGGCTAAGGTTAAGCTGAAGGCTAGTAGTAGCTCAAGGAACAAGATCTCAAGCAACACGTCTACCACCCCTGTCCTCTTCTAGGAGATCGCATACCTTGGGCTCAACGGGCACCCCGGACCGGTGGGCTGCACGAGCTAGCGCGTGTGAGCCCGCCGGCGCAGTCAACACCACTATTATGCTAGTTAGGAAGGAGCCAGTGGCTATAAACCACTTTATGTCGCCTAGGAAGTCGCAGGCCAAAGCCATCAAGGCTACCCCGAGGAGAGGGTATGCAGCCCCACCTATAGTGCCGACGGTGGCTGCGTGGAGGCGTACGAAGAAGTTGGGAAAGCGTAGGAGGCCTATGGAGCCCACTAAGTCGCAGAACACGCCTACGGCGACTAGGGCCATACCGACGTAGAGAGCGAGCTCCTTGAGTACGGGGATTAAGGATCCTAGGTCAATCGCCAAGCTCCCTACCCTCCATCCACTTAGCCGCGTATAGGTCGAGGGCGTAAGCCCATAGCGCCAGGCTTATGGAGCCTACGATGAGGAACGAGGACTTAAAGTATATGGCCAGGAGGGCCATAAAGAGGGCTAGGTCATAGGATATACAGTCCACGGCCAGGATCATATCGGGTATCGTGGGCCCCTTAACGAGCCTGGCCGTGTAGAGGCTTAGGGAGGTTAAGAAGAACGGGAAGACAACGGCTATGAAGACTGTGACCAGCCACTCAACCTCCATTTAAGCCCTGCCCTCCAGGGCCTTAAAGCCTCGAACCCCTAACTTTGAGGGAACAAAATATAAAAGCTTTTAATAGACCACCACTTTCTACAGCCGCCTCTATAGAGCTAGGTGAAGCGTATGGGCATAGTCTCGTGGGCGAGGCTGAAGTCGCCTTGGATACTACACTTCAACTCTGGCGGGTGTAACGCCTGCGACATAGAGGTCTTGGCTGCTTTAACGCCTAGGTTCGACGTGGAGCGCTTCGGCATCCTCTTAAAGGGCTCGCCGCGCCACGCTGACGTAATAGTGGTGACTGGGCCCATCACCAGGCAGGTGGCGGCTAGGCTTAGAAGAGTGTATGAGCAGACCCCTGAGCCCAAATTCGTTATGGCCGTGGGGACCTGTACGCTAAGCGGGGGCGTGTTTCAGGACTGCTACAACGTCTTAAAGGGCGTGGACAAGGTGGTGCCCGTGGACGTCTACGTTCCAGGGTGTCCTCCACGCCCTGACGCCATAATTTACGGGGTGGCTAGGCTCTTAGAGAAGCTTAAGGGGGGAGGTTGACTTGAAGGAGGAGGAGGTCGTAGAGGCCTTAAAGGGGGTTTTAGGCCCCAGCCTCGTGGAGAGCTCAGTTGTTAAGTCGGGCAGGGTCAGGTTGGTCGTGGAGCCCGGGGCCCATAGGAGGGCTATAGAGGCCCTGAAGTCTAAGTTTGGCGAGGTGCATCTCTTCTCCATAGTCGGGGCTGACTTGAGAGATAGGCTTGAGTTGACCTATAATTTATGGCTCTACGAGCCTAAGGTGCATGTGATGTTAAAGACGAGCCTCCCTCTGGATCAAGCTGAGGTGGAGACTGTAACTGACCTCATCCCGGGCTCAATCCTCTATGAGAGGGAGGTCTACGAGATGTTGGGGGTTAGGTTCAGGGGGCACCCCAACTTGAAGAGGCTCTTCCTGCCCGAGGACTGGCCTGAGGGTGTATACCCGCTTAGGAAGGATATTAAGCTCGAGGGGGTCCTCTAGCCATGTCTGCCATAGACCTAGTGATAGGCCCACAGCACCCAGCGCTACATGAACCTGAGCGCTTCGTGTTTAAGGTTGAGGGAGAGACGGTCGTAGACGTGGAGCCTAAGATAGGCTACGTGCACCGGGGCATAGAGAAGGCCCTTGAGAATAGGGACTACGTTACAGGGCTCTACCTAGCTGAGAGGGTGTGTGGGATCTGCAACGTTGCGCACTCTCTATGCTTCGTCCAGGCCATGGAGGACATCTGCGGCATTGAGCCCCCTGAGAGGGCTAAGTACCTTAGGGTGGTAGCTCACGAGCTGAATAGGATCCATAGCCACCTACTGCTTCTCGGCGTAGCTGGCGAACTGCTCGGCTTTATGACCCTGTTCATGCTTATATGGAGGGACCGCGAGGACGTAATGGACTTAATTGAGAGACTCACAGGAAACAGGGTCAACAGCGCCTTCAACGTCGTGGGAGGCGTTAGGAGGGACTTAGACCCTAAGCTAGCCGAGGACCTCAAGAAAGTGCTGGAGAGGCTTAAGGCTAAGGTTAAGAGGTACCGTGAGGTGTTCGCCGAGGACCCAACGATCAGAGCTAGAACCGTAGGGGTGGGCCTGCTAAGTAGGTCTAGAGCGATAGACTTGTGCGCCGTGGGCCCCACGTGTAGAGCCTCAGGGGTTAAGGCCGATGTTAGGGAGTATAGGCCGTACGCGGCCTATGAGGACTTAGACTTCAAGCTCGTATGGTATGAGGAGGGCGATGTGTGGGCTAGGCTTATGGCTAGGGTGGACGAGACCATAGAGGCCATAGAGCTAGTCGAAAGAGCCCTCGAAAAAATGCCGAGCGGCCCAGTAAGGGTTAAGGCGCCTAGGACCATACCTAGAGGGGAAGGCTTCAGCGTCGTAGAGGCCCCTCGAGGAGACTTAAACTATCACGTGTACGGTAAAGGAGACGTCAAGCCCGACAGGGTTAAGATTAGGACACCTACCTACGCTAATATCCCAGCCGTATGCGAGATGTTTAAGGGGGGCTACATAGCTGACATACCGGCTACGCTGGTGAGCATAGACCCCTGCTTCGCCTGCACTGACCGTGTAACCCTCGTAGACATGGAGAAGGGAACGAGGCGCACGGTGTCCGTGACCGAGTTGCTGAGGAGGCGTTAGCCATGGTGGGCTTACCCTCCATGTTAAAGGAGGCCCTCTCCAACGTCTTTAAGCGCCCCTTCACCGTTAAGTATCCCTATCAAAGGCTGGAGCCTCCCGATGGCTTTAGGGGCAGACACGCCGTAGATTGGAGTAAATGTATAGGCTGCGGTGTATGCGCAAGGGACTGCCCAGCCTTCGCCATAGAGCTAGTGGAGGTTGAAGGTAGAAGATACCCCCTCATAGACCTAGCTAAATGTATATTTTGCTATCAATGCGCTGACAGCTGCCCTAGAGGGGCCATCACGCCCACTAAAGTGTTCGAGTTAGCCACTTGGAGGAAGGAGGACCTGCT
>CAZVDL010000017.1:0-30239 GCA_964626365.1 uncultured Nitrososphaerota archaeon | reverse complement strand
TCTTTTTAAGCCTCTCAGCTGCTCTATCGGCTCCGCGCTTACTCTTGTGGAAGCTTATGATCTTACCGTTGCTCGACACTACAACCCAGCCTGTGCGTAAGTCTACTTTTCTAGCGCTGACCGCTATTACGCGCTTCTTCAAGGCTCTCAGCCTCATTACCCGTTTAAGCCCCCGTTAAAGCTTTTCTTAAGCTCTTCTAGCCGCCTCTAAGGTTAGCTCCGCTAAGTCGACTACCTCGATAGGTATCGACCGGTCGATAGAGGTGTACTTGAAGTTCATGTAGCAAGCTGGGCAGGCAGTTACAAGTTTATCTACACCTAATGGTTTAATGTCTCTCGTCAACCTCAGCTCGGCTGCATTCATACTAACCTCGTTCCTGTAGGCCCAAAGGCCTCCACCACCGCCGCAGCACCTAGACTTTTCCCTAGCCAGCTTAGGCTCCACAAGCTCGAGGCCGGGGATGGACTTTAAGGCTCTCCTAGGCTCCTCGTAGACCCCTGAAAGCCTACCTAGCTCGCATGGGTCGTGGTACGCCACTTTCACTCTAAGCTCCCCTAGCCTCAGCTCCCCCTCCCTTGCTAGCCTATAGAGGAGCTGAGAGACGTGGAGTACTTCGCATGGCAGCTCTATACCCAATAGCTCGGGGTAGTGTACAGCGAAGGCGTGGTAGCAGCCAGCACAAGCAGTTAAGAGCACTGAGTACCCACCCTCCTTTACGGTCTTTAAGACCTTCTCAGCCTCCCTCTTAGCGTTGTCCCATAGCCCAGCTAGGAATAAGGGGTCGCCGCAGCAGCCTTCTCGTTCACCTAGCACTGTGAAGTTTACGCCGCTCAGCCTCAACAGCTCCACCACCGCCTTGGCCACCTCGGGGAACCTTACTCCAGTGGTACATCCAACCCAATATAGTACGTCGGCTTTACCTCCGGGCTTTAAGGGAGGGTCTAGCTCTTCAAGCCACATCCACCTCATGTCCGGTGTGGAGGCGAAAGGATTGCCTAGGCTAGCTATATTGTCGGACATGGATTTAAAGGTCTGAGGGATTTGACCTTCCTTGGCTAGCTCTTTCCTCGCTGCCATGATAGCCCTGTAGGTCTCTAACCCGGGGAAGCCTCCGTGGAGGCACCTGATGTAACATGCTCCGCATAGTGTACACGAGTATACCACCTCGGCTAGCTTAGGCGTAGGCCTTAGCTCCCCTCTTGTGTAGCCGTGGATGAGTAGGATCCTCCCCTTAGAGGTCCAAGTCTCCACGTAGTCGAAGAAGGGGGCAACTGTGCAGTAGCCAGTGCATAGCCTACAGTCCTTACAGGCCTCCAGCCTCCTAGACTTAAGGATGCCCTCGACGGCTAAGCTAAGGCGCCTCGTGGTCGCGACCCCAGCTTTAACGATGCGGCTTAATGCAGCCTCTCTAGCCTCGCTCAGCTTACGCTCAACGTTGATGGCCTCTTCATCTAGGAGCGCGAGGTCAGGTGTGGTAAACGTGTCTACGAGTAGAACCCCCGGCTTAACCTCCTCTTCCCCTCTGACGACAGCGATCAACCCCTCCTCCTGCGCGACTCTCCTTATCTCGTCTAAGGCTTCCTGGCTGGCTTTGACCACGGCTATGGGCTTAGGCCCGCCCTCTAGCTTGAAGGGTATCTCCCTTGAATAGACGTATAGGTCCTCCTCGTCGATCAACACCGCCTTGACTCCCTTAATCTTAGACAGCCTATCCACGACTTTTGGGTCAACCGTCAACTTCTAGGACCTCTCGGAGGTTAATGTGATAAAAAGGTAAAAATCATCATGGTTAAAGGGGCAGCTTCCTGACAATCTCCGAGTACTTCTCTATAGCGGTCCTCCGCTTAGCTAGGTTTGCTACGGTGGGCTCTAAGAAGTCCACAGCCTTAGTCTCGCAGAACCTTACACACTGCGGATTGCCGCCGCAGAGGTCGCACTTAATAACCTTCCTAGTCTTCGGGTCCACGTTAACTCCTCCAAGCGGACATGAAAGCACGCACATTTTACAGCCTATACACCTATCGTAGTTTATCACCATAGCCCCTGTATTGGGGTCGCGTTGAATAGCGTTCATTGGGCACACGGCTTCACATACTGGGCTCTCGCAGTGCTGACATACCATCGGCACGTAGACGCCTACACTTTCCCACTTAACCACCTTTATCCTCGACCGGTAGGGGTTGATGGTCTTTTCGTGGTACAACGAGCACACCACCTCGCATAGCCTGCATCCAGTGCACCTCTCAGGGTCTATGACCAAGATCTTCTGCATCTACATCAACCCCCTTATAGCTTATGGCTCGGCTCCTGGTCTAGGCCGAGCCTCTTTAGGGTCTCAGGCTTAGGTATGCCGTTGCGGTCCCAGCCGTGTAGGTCGTAGTACTCGTCCAGCATCTTATCGAACTCGGCCCTGTCGATATACCTGCCCTTAGCTATAGGTAGCCCCGTTGGCGTAGGCTCCTTGTAGTACCTTTCAGGTAGGTAGTCGTCCTTACGCGATAAGCCCTCTCTGACTAGGAACATGCGCTCAATGTTGTAGATGCGCTCGCCTATCTCCATGAGCTCCTGCTTAGTAAACTCCCAGCCCGTAGCGTAGTAGATGAGCTTACACCACTCCTCCCACTTAGGCGCCGTGGCTGAGATGAACACGGTGTGGTACTTGCATATCCCTAGGGAGTCTACGACCGCGTAGAGCTTCTCCTGCCAAGTCACCATCTTAGCTTTTCCTTGATACGAGGCCCAGGTAGATACCAGGCCTGTGGTCTCGTATATCTGCTCTAGGACTTCCTCAGGCAGGCCGTAGAGGTCTACGGCCGGCCTGCTTCTTAAGTGGTCGCTGCCTCTAGTAGCGGTGGCTATGTTTAAGGCTAGGCTGGGAGTGGGCCTCTCGTCTGAGTGTAGGTTGCTCATGCCCTTAACCTGGATGCAGTAGTAGGCGGACTCAAGGCCAAACTTCTCGATGGCTGGCCTAGGCCCGTCGGCTAGTATGTTGCCTAGGCCCTTCCTGTAGGCTATCATTTCCACTAGCTGGAACACTAAGTCGGGGTTGCCCCACTCTAGTTTTAGGCCACCGGTCACCCTGTCGTCGATGATGCCCTTCTCGTAGAGCTCTATGGCCCAGGCTATCATGGACCCCGTCTCGAGGGTGTCTAGGCCGAGCTTATTGACTAGGTGGTTTGCTATCAACACGTATTCCATTCTGTTGCAGCCTACTTCTGCTCCAAAAGCTCCAAGCGAGGTATACTCGGGGCCCTCGTCGTAGAAGGTGCCATACTTAGGGTCGCTGTACACGTAGCGGTGTCGGCAGTGGACGACGCACCCATAGCACCCGGCTACGCCTATGGACCACTTATCGATGTTCTGGGGCTCTAGTAGCTCAGCGTTGTGTAGCTGGTTAGCCTGGAAGTTGCGGACCCTCACACCGCCCCAGGTGTTGGTGTAGTTCCATATTACCATGGTGCCCCACTTGCCGCTAGCCTTACCCCACCTGCTATTGGCCATCCTCTTGTTCAGCTCGTAGGCGTACTCCATGTATTCGTCAGGGTACTTCAGCTCTATGTCTATGGTGCCCTTGGCGGCTATGGCCTTCAGCCTCTTGCTGCCCATGAGACAGCCCATGCCTGTGCGACCTCCTGCATTCTTGTGGCCGGTTATGACGTTAGCGAAGCGGACTAGGTTCTCGCCGGCGGGCCCTATGACCATGCTTTTAATGTCCGGGTCGCCGTGGTCCTTTCTAATGATCTCCTGGGTCTCGAAGGTGTCCTTACCCCATAGGTGGCTGGCGTCCATGAACTCGATCATGCCGTCATGTATCCATAGGTAGGTGGGCTTCTCAGCCCTACCCTTAATCACTAGGTGGTCGAAGCCAGCCATCCTAAGCTCAGGTGCGAAGAACCCTCCCATGTTAGCGCTGCCTACGATGCCCGTTAAGGGGGACTTACCTCCTATATGGGTCCTCCCTGAGGCTAAGGGTGTTCCAACGAGTAGCCCTGCACTCACCAACAATACGTTGTCTGGGCTTAGCGGGTCTACGCCCCTATCTACATGGTTATACAACAGGTACATGTCTAGGCCTCGGCCGCCGAGGTAGAGGCGCCTCATCTCGTAGGGGATGTCCCTTACCTTGACCTCCTTCTTCGTAAGGTCTATATACGCGATCTTCCTCTTAGTGACCATACCTCATCACTCCGGCCACTTAGCTGGCCCCCTTATTAGGGGCTGATCCACGTCCACCCAGGCTATCCTGTACTCTATGCCGCATTTAGGGCACGTAGCTCTTTCAGTCCTAGGCTGTATGGGTATCCTATAGAAACAGTTACAGCACCTAACCGCTAGCCTAGTTCTCTCACTTATGATCGACACCCCCTTACAGCGCATAAATACTTTTTAGGGTTAAAAAGTTTCATGAGATATGAGGATGCATCAATTATCCTTTATAAATTAAAACTATCTCGATTAGAAAAGCAAATGATTTATAAAATATATTCATCCACCAGGTGTATCCAGAGTTATGAAGACTACGTCCCCGTCCCTAAGCTTTATGTCCCTCAGCTTTTTAATTCTCATTCCATTTAAGAGGAGCAGCACATGGTCACTTACATTGCCCTCCTCATCCATTATTTCAGAGAAGATCCCTCCTAGCTTAGCTTTCAGCTCGCTTATTAGATCAGCCAAGTAATAGTCTCCAACATCTTCCTTTACTATCTCCTTTGCTCCAGCCTCCTCCCTGAAACGCGACGCTAATAGCACCCGTAGCACCATCGTCAGCCTCCAACTCATAATACTACCTTTTAACCTTGGCCTTCATGGCTAAGCTAGGAAGAGCCTAACCATGTCGTCATCGTAGGGCTTAACCTCTCTTCGATGGATTGACGCTGGGCAGCCCAGACACCTACCGCTTAGGTATTTCTGGCACTTAGAGCAGTAGGCGCCGCAGGGAGCTTTTTCTTGATGCTCGGAGGGTATCTTAATGGGCATTAAGGTCACGCTATCGGGAGTATCGGCTAGGCTCACGTCAAAATCTAAGACGTTGTTATCGGTGCTAAGCCTCTCCTCTATGAGGTTCTGCAAGGTCCTATCACACGAACCGACAAAGTGTAGTATGAGCTGGTGTGCCCCTATGGCCTTAGCCATGAACACTAGCCTCGGGCACCTCTCAAACTTTCTCATTAACGAGCCAGGGTCCCTCGTCTTGACGCCTATCATAGCCAGCCTTAAATTGAACTTGTGGATCGGTATTCCCACATATCTCTCTAAGATCCCCATTTTAATCAGCTTCTTGATTCTCATCCCAACGGCTGGTTGCGATATACCAATCTTCCTTGCTATCTCGGACTGGGAGGCTGACGGCTTCTCCTGTAAGTATGCGAGGATTTTGCGGTCTATATCGTCTAGCTTCGTCCTCCTCGCCATAACCACTCTATGTGCAGCTAGGACCTCGAGGTCCTAAAATCTTAGCCTGTAGCCTTTTAGCTTTGGATCAAACCTTTTAATACACGATAACCCTCTAAGGGATCCTCCTCAGTCTCCACTATTAAGGCCCCCTCAAACCCCTTCTCCCTGAGCTTCTTGATAAGCTTAGGCCAGTTGATGATTCCTCTGCCAGGCGTTAAATGTAGGTCGCTTACGCCGTCATTATCGTGTGCGTGTACGTGTACGATCATCTTCGAGCAATCCTCTAGGAAGTTGTCTAGCTGCCTAGCTATATTGGCGTGCCCTACGTCTAAGCATAGCCCTACGGCCTCGCTTGCAACCTCCCTTAGTAGGGATAGGGCTTCGTCCGCCTCGGTGAATAGTTGGCTTGAGCTTAAAGAGGAGTTCTCCACGGCGAGCTTTATGCCTAGATCCTCAGCTATCGTGGCTAGCTCCCTTATAGCTTTGACCGCCCTCCTATACGCCCTCCCCTTAACGTTAATGTGTGGGTAGCTCCCTCCGTGGATAACGTACACGCGACACTCGAGTCTAAAAGCCTTCAATAGAGACTTGCTGAGGTGTTTTATCGACGCTCTCCTCATGTAGGCGCTAAGCGAGGCTATATTGACGTCTAAGAAGGGGGCGTGCAGGGATAGCTTGAGATCAAAGGACCTAGCGAGCTCCTTAATGGAGCTCTCTTTAGCCCTCGTTAAAGAGGTACATCCCTCGTCTATAATCTCCCATACCCTTATCTCACCGCTCCACCTCTCCATGTACTCAACCAACCTCTTGAAGCTACCATCTATAGCGAAGAGTGTGGAGGCTCCTAGGATCATCCTCCCACGTCCCTAAGTAAGCTCACTTAGGCCTCGCTTACATGGAGCCCTTAAGCGTAGCGGCTTACTTGGTGGAGCCCGCCTTAAGCCACTTCATCACTACGTCCACCGATTCAGGGAATAGACCTACCACTTCATCGGCTCCTGAGCGTAAAAGGTCGTCGGCGCTCCACACCCCGCTAGCTACACCTATTGTCTTCATACGGGCTCTCTTACCAGCCTGCATATCTCTCGGACTATCTCCTATCATGACGCAGGCCTCAGGCTCAACCCCCAGCTTTAGGGCAGCTAACACTAACGGTTTCTCTGAGGGCTTAATCGACTCTGCGTCGCGCGCGGTCACCACGTAGTCTATGTATTTACTGACCTTGTACTTATCGAGTAGGCTCAGTATACCCTTCTTGCTAAGTCTAGCGCTCACCACGGCTACCTTCAAGTAGGAGGCTAACGTGGACAGCGCATCTATGTTCGCCGCGGGGGTGAAGGTTAAGTTAAGATCCACCTCGGCAAAGATAGCCTTGTAGAGAGACAGGATCTCCATGGAGAGATCAGAGCTTACATAGACCCCACGGCTACGTAGTAACGAAGGTAGGGACTCGTTTAACGGTACGTTCAGCTCGCTTAACCTATAGAGCTTAATGAACTCCTCCCTACTTAGCTCAGGCAGCTCCAACTGCTTGAGGGCCTCATTAAGCGCCACATAGTACGACTCAAAGGAGTAGAAAAGCGTATTGTCGAAGTCTAGTAGCGCCGCCCTAATATTGAGCGGCAAGCCCCTGGCCCTAACAAGGTTTAACTCAAAGACCTTTAAAGCATTATTTACCCCCGCATTCAGCTTAATAACTCATTAAGTGGACTGCTAACTCTCTAGGCGTTAAGTCCACGTGGATGGCCATGAGGATCGTTGTTGGGATTTCAGGCACCACTGGCACCTTACTAGGCGTCAGGCTGCTAGAGGTATTGAGGGACCTTAAGGTCGAGACACACACGGTGATGACTAGGACGGCTGAGCGCATACTGCTACATGAGCACGGAGTCGGGAGGGAGGAGGTGATTAAACTATCCTCTAGGCTCTATGAGATCGACGACATGTTCGCCCCCATAGCCAGCGGCTCGTTTAAGACCGACGGGATGGTCGTTATACCTTGCAGCGTAAAGACCCTGGCTGGAGTGGCTCACGGCTACTCAGATAACCTCCTGTTGAGGGCGGCGGACGTAACTTTAAAGGAGCGTAGAAAGCTCATATTGGTCGTACGTGAGACACCACTAAACATTATACACCTGGAGAACATGTTGAAGGTAGCTAGGGCAGGCGCCGTTATACTACCGCCCGTGTTAACCTTTTACCATAAACCTAGAGGTATAAGCGACTTTATAGACTATGTAATCGGTAAGGTCCTCGATATACTGGGGCTAGAACATAACCTCTACGTTAGGTGGAGTGGTCTATAAAACTTAATTTTTTACTTCTCCACTTAAACAAAACCTCCTTCTCTCTCCAGCTGCGTATCAGGGACTATATAGTTTGGAGCTAGCCTTGAATGTTTAATAGTTGATTAGAAAATAAATATATGTAGATCTAACCCCTGATCGGTGGCAGAATGCCCTCTGTAGAGTCTAGAAAAGTTCAGGTGGGGGCTGGAGGAAGCTACCTGCTCGTATTACCTAAGGATTGGGCTAGGAAGGTTGGGTTAAAGCGGGGAGATAGGCTAGACGTGCTAGTTGAGGAGGACGGCTCGCTCAGGGTGCTACCTCCATCAATCAAGAAGGTTGCCCTGAGAGAGGCTGAGCTAAGCTTAGAGGAGGTAGGAGGCTCTCAATGGCTAGACCGCTCCATTAAGGCCGCCTACATGCAGGGCTGCGATGTCATCTCCATAGTGTCTAAGGACCGTATACCCCCAGATTTAAAGAAAACCATAAGGTCGACCATACTCGACCTAGTCGGAATGGAGGTAGCCGACGTACAGCCGAACAAGGTGGTCTTACGCATACTTGTAGACCCCACGAAATTCCCCTTAAAGGAGCTAAAGGAACGCGCCTTCTCGCTCCTACTGTCGATGATCAAGGACCTCATCTCCTCGCTAGAGGAGGGCGAGAAAGGGTATGCGCATGATGTCCTCGACAGGGAGGCTGAAGTTACCAAGCTGTACAGGTTGATGATTAGGCAGTCAGTCTTAGCTATTAGGGATAGGGACATAGCTAAGGCCATAGGCGTGGAGAGACTTGAGGACAACATAACCAACGTTATGATAGCCCGCGACCTACTACAGCTGACCTTCCTAAACGCTAGGTTGGCTAAGAGCGTCTTGGCCCTCAACGAAAGGGTCCCCAGCGGGGTCTCAGAGCTGATACTGAACATGTTCAAGACGGTCTACAGCATGATTGAGAGGGTCTTCAAGGCCGCCTCGCTAAACGACTTAACGGAGGCCCATAACGTGATCGACCACATGGAGAAGGTGAGGTCCATGGACAGCGAAGTTATGAGGAGCCTGCTACATGCTCCTGTAGACATAGAGACTGCTCTAACCCTGACGATGATAGTTAGGGACCTTAGGAGGATGGCTGGCTGCGCCGTAGCGATAGCCGATAGCGTGATAACGGGGGCAACCTCCTCCCAGCAGATTAAATCCCCGTAAAGTATACCAACACCCTCAATGCACATTACTGTGTGGCTAAGCGTGAAATAGCTAGGATATGGGAGTTTTTCAGGTTACTCTATCCTTGCCAGGTTGTGCTCATAACGGCCGCGCACGATGGAAAAGCTAATGTGATGTCTTCATCGGCACTACCTGTCTCCTTTAAACCTCCACTGCTAGCGATCAGCGTCTCCCCTCGGCGCTTCACCTACGAATTGATAAAGCTCCAAGGAGAGTTTGCGGTGAACGTGCCTCCTTCATCTTTGCTGGATAAAGTGGCGTTGTGTGGGTCAATAAGCGGTAGGGACCTGGATAAGTTTAGGTTTCTTGGACTAACGCCCATTAAAGCTAAGGTCGTGGGGGTCCCCTTAGTGGAGGAGTGTATAGCTCACCTTGAGTGTAAGGTGGTTAAGGAGGTGGAGGCCGGCGACCATGTCCTCTTTGTAGGCGAGGTCCTCGTGGCCCACGTTGATGGGGACCTCTTAATGACTGATGAAGACGGCGTAATTATGTGGGATCTTGACAAAGCGGACGTGCTGCTCCATGTTGGTGGGAACATTTACACTACAGCTGCTAAGCCCTTGAAGAGCAGCGTCAAGTACTCTTTCTTCAAGAAATAGGGGGATGTTAGTGGCTTGAAGAACGCACGGCGGAGGTTACGAAGGGGCTGGGCCATAGCCTAGCTATGATCTGAGTGAACCCTTCATTGCCTACGAGGGCGGCCATGTAGAACCCGATCAACGTCATCTCAACCCAAGCCTTAGCTAGCACCGGGGCTAAGAGCGTAACTAGGAATCCAGCTAGCTCAGGAGGCGCGAAGAGCGGTATTAAGACTAAGAAGAACACCACCGTAAAGAGGCACTCAGGTATATAGCCCAGCAGCGTGGCTGCCATGGCGCTCCAAGACTTCCAGCGTCTCTCGCTGATCTTAAACAGCCTAGCTAGGCATCCTACGGTTAAACCAGTTAGCGCTTTTCCAAACACGAAGCCGGGGAGATATAGGGCCATTAACCCGGTCATTGAGCCGAAGTAGAGGCCTCCACTAATGCCCACTAGCGCGCCTACAGTCAACCCTGCCAAGGGTCCTCCATATACGGCTGCTATCACTGTTCCTACGTGCGAGAGGTCTAAGGCGATGTTTCCCCAGTTTAACACGGTTGCGGACAGTATAAACAGCGCGTTGCCGAGGGCAGCCATCATGCCTATAAACGCCACTTTCTTGGCGCCATGTCCGGCCATGGCTAGGACCCCCGTAGAGGAGAGAGTTACTCTTTTTATCTGTTTCTACTCATAAATGAGTAATTTTCTTTCCAAGGTAACCTTTAGACTTCTTTCGAGAAACTTTAGGCTTCCTTTAATAAAAAAGCTTAGCAGTTGAGGATTCCTCAGAAGCCTCGGGAAAAGTTTATATTCTACCTTTAAAGAATCTTCCACCTCCTCAGGGGCCTCCACGATGAAGGTAGTCCTCGCATACTCGGGCGGCCTAGATACATCGGTTATGGTTAAATGGCTCCAGGAGAAGTATGGAGCCGAGGTCATAACGGTCACGTTGGACGTAGGCCAGGGAGAGGACTTAAAGGCCATCGAGGAGAAGGCCTGGAAGCTCGGGGTGGTTAACCACTACTCTATAGATGCTAAGAAAGAGTTCGTCGAGGAGTACGTGTTCAGGGCGATTAAGGCCAACGCCATGTACGAGGATAAATACCCCGTCAGCACGGCTCTCTCACGCCCCCTCATAGCCTCTAAGCTAGTGGAGGTAGCTAGGAGAGAGGGGGCTGACGCTGTAGCACACGGCTGTACAGGCAAAGGTAACGACCAGGTTAGGATAGAGGTTACCGTCAAGGCGCTCAACCCCGACCTCAAGGTGATAGCCCCCGTAAGAGAGTGGGGTTTAACACGTGAAGCCGAGATCGAGTATGCTAGGAAGCACGGCATTCCAGTTAAGGAAAAGCGCAGCATCTATAGCGTGGACCAGAACCTATGGGGGCGCTCCATTGAGTGTGGCCCCCTAGAGGACCCTGCCGAGGAGCCCCCTGAGGAGGTCTTTGAGTGGACTACCTCTCCTAAAGACGCCCCTGACCAGCCCGGCTATGTATCCATCAAATTTGAGGGGGGCGTACCCGTAGAGTTAAACGGAGAGCGCCTCGACGGCGTCGAGCTCATATCCAGGCTTAATAGGATGGCCGGCCTCCACGGTGTAGGTAGAATCGACCACATCGAGGACAGGTTGGTCGGCATCAAGTCCAGGGAGGTTTACGAGTGTCCAGCAGCCCTATGCATCATCGAGGCTCATCGCGACCTAGAGAAGCTCGTATTGACTAAGCACGAGCTGGCCTTCAAGGAAATCGTGGATAGGGAATGGACCAACCTAGTGTACACCGGCCTATGGGCAGACCCCCTACGCGAGGACTTAGAGGCCTTCATAGACTCATGCGAGGAACGGGTAGAGGGCGAGGTTAGGCTAAAGCTGTACAAGGGCTCGTTGATGGCCGTAGCCCGCTCCTCGCCCTATAGCCTCTACGAGCACAGCTTAGCTACCTACGGCGCTGAGTCTGCCTTCGATCAGTCGTGGTCTAAGGGCTTCATTGAGATCTGGGGGCTACAGTCGATAGTGGCTAGGCGCAAGGTGAAAAGGACTTGAGCCTGCTTAGAGGAGGCCGCTTAGCTCCTCAGCCGGGTGAGGTAGCCAAGTATACGGCCTCGGTGGCTTACGACGTGCACATCGCCGACGAGGTGGTGAAGGTGAACATAGCCCACGTGGTAATGCTGGCTGAAAGGGGCCTTATCGACAAGTCGAGGGCCTCAATCATCCTCGGCGCTCTGCTCTCAGCTAAGCCCGGCGAGCTTCTCGATGAGACGCTCGAGGACGTCCACATGAACCTCGAGCGCTGGGTAACGGAAAAGGTGGGGGCTGAGGCGGCAGGCTGGATGCACCTAGCTAAGAGCAGAAACGACCAGGTGGCGGCGGCCATTAGGATGAAGCTACGGGAGAAGCTCATAGAGGCGGGCTTAGCTCTCATAGCTCTTAGGAGGGCGCTGCTCTCACAGAGCCGAGCACATCTCTACACGGTTATGCCGGGCTACACCCACCTACAGCGTGCTCAGCCCATTACGTTGGCGCTACACCTCTTAGCCCACCACGACGCCCTAGCTAGGGACACCGAAAGGCTAAAGGAGTGTTACGTCAGGGTCAACCAGTCACCTATGGGGGCTGCCGCCCTAGCGGGTAGCTCCATACCGGTGGATAGGCGCAGGGTAGCAGAACTGCTAGGTTTTGAGGGGCTGGTTGAAGACACCGTGGACGCTGTGTCGGCAAGGGACTTCCTAGTAGAGGCTCTAGCCGCGGCTTCCTTAGTCATGAACCACGTGAGCCGCCTATGCGAGGAGATGGTGTTATGGAGTTCCTCGGAGTTCGGCTTCGTGGAGATAGCTGACGAGTACTCGTCGACCAGCAGCATCATGCCCCAGAAGAAGAACCCAGTCGTAGCTGAGGTGGCTAGGGCTAGAGCCTACAGAGTTTATGGGGACCTCTTAGCGGCCCTATCTATGACGGCGAGGTTGCCTTTAAGCTACAACTTAGACCTTCAGGAGGTCACGCCTCACCTATGGGATGCCTACGACATCCTCATCTCTACGCTTAGGGTGGTAGCCGGCATGGTGTCTACTGCTACCTTCAACCCCACTAAGATGGAAGAAGCGCTGAGCGACGGCTACGTCAACGCCACGGAGCTGGCTAACATGCTTGTTAAGAAGGGCCTATCCTTTAGACAAGCTCACCACGCAGTAGGCCTACTCGTTAGAAGGCTCCTCGAGCAGGGAAGAACTCTCACCAGCCTAACACCTTCCGAGCTTGTGGAGGCCGTAAGGGAGGTCTCCGGTAAGGAAGTTGTAGTGGGGGCTGAGGAGCTTAAGCTGGCCTTAAACCCTAGGTGGACCGTGGAGGCCTGCCAAGTTGAAGGGGGCCCCTCCCCTTCAAGGGTTAAGGTCATGATAGACGAGAGGGTTAAAAAGGCCTCCCTCGATGAGAAATACTTCACCTCCCTTAAGTCTAAGCTTGAGGAGGCCTACGACAAGCTCATGGAGGCTGTTAAGGTGATCGCGTCTAGTGGAGGTGGTTGAATGAAGGTTAAATGCCCAGAATGTGGTGGCGACATACCTGTACCCGACGACGTAGTGGTAGGCGAGATCGTTAGCTGTCCTGACTGTGGCCAAGAGTACGAGGTCTATGAGCTGGGGCCTGAGGGGCCGAAGATAAGGCAGGCTGAGGTAGCCGCAGAGGACTGGGGCGAGTAGCGGTGGCCGGCGCGGTCATGCTCTACGACAGACTAAGGTGGGAGGAGAAGGAGTTGATGAAGGCCGCTGAGAGGAGGGGCTTTGAGCTAAGGACCGTGGACGTCAAGTCCCTGGTCTTAGCCCCTGGCCGTAGCATAGCCATGGAGCTAGGTCCCTTAGTGCTTCAGCGCTGTATGAGCCACTACAGGGGGCTATATATCTCGGCTCTCCTTGAAGCCTCGGGCGTGAGGGTCATAAACTCCTTTAAGACCACGCGTCTCTGCGGCGACAAGCTCCTCACCAGCATAGAGCTTTACAAGGCCGGCATACCTACGCCACGCTTCGCCGTGGCCTTCACCGCCGAGTCAGCCCTTAAGGCGATAGAGTCCCTAGGCCTGCCCGCCGTGTTGAAGCCCATCGTAGGTAGCCACGGCAGGCTCGTGTCCCTAGTAGACGACCTTAGCTTAGCTAAGGCTCTACTGGAGCACGAGGAGGCTATGGGCAACGGGCTACATAGGGTGCACTACATACAAGAGTATGTCCCCAAGCCATCCAGGGACATAAGGGCGGTGGTAGTCGGCGAGGAGGTCGTGGCTTCAATATATCGGTACGCGCCCGAGGGGGAGTGGCGGACTAACGTTGCCGTGGGGGGTAGAGCTGAGCCCTGTAAGCTCACGGGTGAAGCTGAGGAGTTAGCTTTAAAGGCGGCTAAGGTGGTTGGCGGGGAGGTCGTAGGCGTGGACTTAATGGAGGGGAGGGATGGTTTGCTGGTTAACGAGGTGAACCCCACCGTGGAGTTTAAGGGGGCATCCCAAGCTACGGGGGTGGACGTAGCGGGCAAAGTCATTGAGTACCTGGAGGAGGTGGCTAAGAGGTGAAGCGTGTAGGCGTCGTAGGGGCTTCAGGCTTTACTGGAGGCGAGGTGTTAAGGCTGCTACTTAAACACCCAGAGGTTGAGGTGACCGTAGCTACCTCGAGGGAGTACGCCGATGAATACGTCTTCAGGGTGCACCCCAACCTTAGGGGCGTCACGGACCTAAAATTTACGCCTCCAGACCTTAAGCGCTTGACGGAGCAGTGCGACGTAGTGTTCATGGCTACGCCCCACGGGGCCTCGGTCAAGTATACCCCCCAGCTGCTCGAGGTAGGCCTCAAGGTAGTGGACTTAAGCGCCGACTTCAGGTTAAAGAACCCTGAGATGTACAAGGTCTGGTACGGCTGGGAGCACCCTAGGCCTGACCTGCTTCAAGAGGCTGTCTACGGGCTCCCTGAACTGCACCGCGAGGAGATTAAAGGGGCTAAGCTTGTCGCCTGCCCTGGCTGCACCGCCACAGCGTCGATACTTGCGCTGGCTCCCATAGTTAAGCTGGACTTCGCCGACCTAGATCACATAGTCGTGGACGTTAAGATAGGCTCCTCAGGAGCAGGCTCCACCCCTAACATCTCCACACACCACTCGGTTAGAGCTGGCGTAGTTAGGCCCTACGCGCCGGCCGGCCATAGACACTGCGCTGAGATAGAGCAGGAGCTTGGAGCTCTAGCTGGCAGAGAGCTTAAGGTGGCTATGTCGGCCCACGCCGTCGACATAGTTAGAGGGATCCTATCCACAGGCCACGTCTTCGCTAAGCGCAACGTCACGGCGGGGGAGCTGTGGAAGGCCTACCGCTCCATGTATGGCTCTGAGCCCTTCGTTAGGATAGTCAAGGATAAGAAGGGCCTTTACCGCCTACCCGACCCTAAAGTAGTGGTCGGCACCAACTACTGCGACGTAGGCTTCGAGATAGACGAGAGGGTAGGGAGAGTTGTGGCGCTGGCCGCCATAGACAACTTGGTTAAAGGTGCCGCTGGCCAAGCGGTACAGTGCTTTAACATTATGATAGGCGTCGACGAGAGGACGGGCCTAGACTTCCCAGGCATACACCCCGCCTAGGCGGTGGAAAAGTTGACCGTAGTAGTCAAGGTGGGAGGAGACCTAGTTAAGGATGAAAGAGCCCTCGACAACGTGCTGGGCGACTTCAAGGGGGTGGTCTCCAAGGATCGGGCGGTGCTAGTCCACGGCGGCGGCGATATAGTGACTGAAATAGCCACCAAGCTCGGCAAGGAGCAGGTCTTCATCACGAGCCCCGAGGGGTTTAGGAGTAGGTACACGGACCGCGAGACAGCTGAGATATACTCAATGGTTATGTCGGGGGACATAAATAAGAAGCTCGTAACCCACCTCCAACGCCTGGGAGTTAAGGCCATTGGGATCTCAGGCCTTGACGGGGGCCTTCTTAGAGCTGAGCGTAAGAAGAGGTTGGTCATTATAGACGAGAGGGGGCGTAAAAGGGCTATTGATGGAGGCTACACTGGCAGGATCGTGTCTGTGGAGTCCTCGATACTCGACATGTTGATGAATTCAGGCTACACCCCCGTAGTGGCCCCTGTAGCCCTGGGCGATGAATATGAGATACTGAACGTGGATGGCGATAGGGCAGCGGCTCACATAGCCGGCGCCCTTAAAGCTACCCTCGTGCTCCTAACGGACGTTGAGGGGGTCATCCTCGATGGCAGGGTGCTGAGGCTTGTTAAGCAGCACGAGGTTGAGGGTCTACTTAAGAAGCTGGGGCCCGGGATGATAACGAAGGTGTACGCAGCTAACGAGGCCTTAAGCCTAGGTGCCCCACGCGTAGTGATCTCCTCGGGCTTAAAGGATCACCCTATAACTTCAGCTCTAAGCGGCGAAGTCGGCACCTCCTTTATGGCTTCTTAGCGCGGAGGGTCGAGCTATGGAAGTCATGGACTTAGAGAACAAGTACCTCGCTCCAACCTACCAGAAGATACCTGTAACCGTGGTTAAGGGCAGCGGGGCTAAGGTGTGGGACCTAGAAGGTAGAAGCTACGTAGATTGCATGTCGAGCTACGGAGTGGCCTTAGTAGGCCACTGCCACCCAAAGGTGGTTGAGGCTATTAAGCGCCAGGCTGAGCGGCTAATCGCCTGTCATGGATCCCTGTATAACGATGTTAGGGCGGAGTTCCTTGAGAAGCTGATTAAGCTCGCCCCTAAAGGCCTCTCTAAGGCCTTCCTATCCAATAGCGGAGCTGAAGCTGTAGAATGTGCGTTAAAGCTCGCTAGGAAGTACACCGGACGTAAAGGCGTAGTGGCTATGGTTAAGTCCTACCACGGCAAGACCATGGGGGCTCTCTCAGCTACCTGGGAGTCTAAGTATAGAGCGCCCTTCGAGCCCCTCGTCCCAGGCTTTAAGTTCGTACCCTTCGGTAAGATAGAGAAGCTTCGCGAGGTAGTGGACGACGACACGGCTGCTGTTATCTTGGAGCCTATTCAAGGTGAAAGCGGGGTCATACTGCCGCCTGAGGGCTTTCTCAAGGAGGTGAGGGAACTCTGTGACGAGAGAGGTGTCTTAATGATACTGGACGAAGTTCAAACAGGCCTAGGCAGGACGGGTAGGATGTGGGCTTCTGAGCACTGGGGCGTAGTCCCAGACATCATGTGCTTAGCTAAGGCTATAGCTGGCGGGGTACCCATGGGGGTTACCTTAGCTAGGGAGGAGGTGATGTCGTCGCTTAAAGTAGGCGAGCATAGCAGCACCTTTGGTGGAAACCCCTTAGCCTGCGCGGCTGCCTCAGCGGTCTTAGACGTCATAGTTGAGGAGAAACTGCCTGAACGCGCGGCTGAGGTGGGCTCCTACTTTAAACGTAGGCTCGAGGAGCTATGCGGCGGGCTTAAACCTGTAAGAGAGGTTAGGGGGCTGGGTTTGATGTTAGCGGTGGAGCTTAGGTTCAACCTCATACCGCGGGTGGTCCCTAAAGCTGCCTCTAAGGGCCTCTTAACGCTGTACTCCGGCCTCAACATAGTTAGGCTCCTCCCGCCCCTAGTGATCAGCAAGGAGGAGGTAGACTTCGCCTGCGAGGTGTTGAGCCAGGTCATAGCTGAGGAGTCTAAGTAGGAGCTGCTAAGTCTTGGAGAGCTACGCGGTAAACCTACTTAAATCCATGCTTAAGATCTATAGCCCTACGGGCTCAGAGGAGCGTCTAGCTAGGTTCCTTGAGAGGGAGCTCAGGGGGCTAGGTTTCGACGCTCACATAGACGCTCAGGGAAACGTCGTGGCGGTGATGGGCGAGGGCCCCCTGGTGTTGCTATGCGGGCACATGGACACGGTTAGAGGCAGGCTACCTGTTAAAGTCGAGGATGACTACATAAGCGGTAGGGGGGCTGTAGACGCTAAGGGCCCCTTAGCCTCGATGATAGTCGCGGCCGCGCTATACGCTAAGGGCGGCGGCAGGCTTAAGGTGATGGTGGCGGCGGTAGTCGACGAGGAGGGGCTCAGCAGGGGGGTTAAGCACCTAGTGGACACCATACCCAAACCCAGCTACGCTTTCTTCGGCGAGCCGAGCAATACCTACGGTATAACCATAGGCTATAAGGGCAGCCTATCAACCAAACTAAAGATTAAGACCGAGACGGGCCACGTAGCTTCCTCCCACCTCTACGATAACGCCGCCGAGTTAGCGTATGAACTGTGGCTCAAAGTTAAAGGCGAGGCTGAGCGTAGATCCAAGCCTAGTAAGTTTCAAAGCTTAGATGCCTCGTTGACCTCAATATCAACGAGGAGGAGGCCCGGTGTAGTACCAGATGAATGCACCTTAACTGTCAACCTAAGGCTCCCCCCAGCGATGAGCTGCCGCGAAGCTTGGAGCGTGATCGAGGAGTGTTGCGCTAAGTTAACCGAGGACCACCCCGGGGTTAAGGTGGAGGCTCACTTAGAGGACTGCGTCGAGGCCTTTGAGACTAGACCTTCATCGCCCGCTGTAAGAGCCCTTCAACGGGCCATAATAAGGACCCTAGGTAGGCAGCCTGTATTACTTAGGAAGACTGGGACCGGTGATGTAAACGTGGCGGCCTCTAAGTGGGATATACCGATGGCGGTCTATGGACCCGGAGACTCCAAGCTAGACCATACACCCTACGAGAAGCTCTCCTTAACTGACTACTTGGCCTCCATAAAGGTCTACGAGGCGGCTTTAAGGGAATTGGAGGTTTTATCTAGAGGTTTGCGGTTAGGTAGTGAGGGTTGAATGTAGTTGAGTTTATTTATGAGCTGCTGTTAAAGTACGGCTACCTAGGCGCCTTCCTCTCAGCTTTTCTCTCACACCTAGTCCCCTTCATTGCCATCCCCTATCTAGCCATGGTCTGGCTGCTCGTGGTCACCGTGCCCAGCCTAAACCCCCTTTTAATCGGTGTATTAAGTGGGCTAGGAGCTGGTCTGGGTAAAATCTCCTCCTACTATATAGGGGCTGGTGGCTACCGAGTAGTAAGCGAGAATAGACGTAAGGAGCTTGAGGCGCTGAGAGGGTTGGTCAAGGACTACGCTGCTTTACTGGCTTTCCTAGCCTCAGCTACCCCTCTACCCGACGACGTGGTGCTCATAGCCATCGGGATGATAAGGTACCCTCTATGGAAGTACTTAGTGTCCACCGTAGCCGGTAAAATCGTGCTATGCTCAGCTGTCTCGCTGGCGGCTTCCGAGTTCACCGAGGTAATAGGTCTCTTAGTGGGCGCTGAGGGTGGTTGGCGCAGCACGTTGATAGCCATAGCCGTGATGCTAGCTTTCACCTACGTGGTGCTCAAGATCAACTGGTCAGCTATAGCCTTAACTGTGGAGAGGGAGGGTTGGAGAGGTGTTGTTAAGAGGCTACGTGCTGAGGGCTTTAAGTGGATGTGCTCTAAGCAGGACCGCCAAGCCACTTAGTCAACTTCTGGTGTGCTTCCTTAAACGAAGTGGCCAGCTCAAAGACCTCGTCCACCTCTTTAAACCTCAACTTAGATATGCGCTCAAAGTTCCATCCGAGACACTTAATAGCGGATAGGATAGAGGCTATCGAAGTGGCTTTATGTAGGTCCCCCGTGGCTGTATAGGTTGCTAGGAAGGCTCCACACCATACATCTCCTGCGCCAGTGGTGTCCACAGGGTTTTTAACTAGGCCGGCTAGAGCCGGAGTAAGCTCAACGTTATCACCCTCCTTAATTAGGGCTCCTAGCTCCCCTAGGGTTACTACAAGTATCTTGGCTTTGACCTTCCTGGCGGCCATGGCTATTGCCTCCACTCCCGTCAATAGCCGAAGCTCGTGGTCGCTGACTATGGTTACGTCGGCTAGCTCCGCCGCCTTTAGAAGGCACGCCCTATTCCTTGGGTTCCTCTCTAGGTAGTGTGAGCAGGTATTTATTGAGATCTTTAAGCCTGGGGCTCTCCGCTTAATGGCCTCCACCATCCTCAGCACCTTCGGGGGGTTCATGGGAGCTAGGTGTACAGCATCGCTCCTCAGCAGCGCTGGCTTGACCACGTCGCTCACGGTTATCTTGGATCCAGCCCCTATCTCCACTTTAAGGTACTTAGCGTTCCAGGAGTCATCGTACTCTATCTCGAACCTCGTGGAGGGCATCTCCACGAGCTTAATGCCCTGAGGGGGGAAGTTGCTGTAGATCACCTCCTTAAAGGGGTAATCGTAGCCTAAAGCTGTAACTAGCAGGGCTTCTACGCCAAGCGACTTAGCCGCCATCGCCGCGTAAAGCGCCGCTCCTCCCGGCTGGACTCTCTCACCATTAAGGTTCCTAACTTTATCCACCGAGACGTGGCCCACGAAGACGGCCTTAACCATCCTTTAGACCAGCTCTCCAAGCTATAGAGGTAAAGAAAAGTCTTCTGTCGCCCAGCGTGCACGTCGAGCCTTTAAGCGTAGGCTTGTCGGTCCTTCGAGTTAAAGCTTTATATACTGGGCAATCGGCCTCTCCAGGCTGGGGACATAGATGAAGGTCAAGTGTCCAGAATGTGATGGTGAGGTGGAGGTACCCGACGACGCTTTGCCCGGCGAGATCGTTAGCTGTCCTGACTGTGGCCAGGAGTACGAAGTTGAGGAGGTTAGTGGAGGCACCGTCAAGTTAAAGCAGGCTGAGAGGTCTAAGGAGGACTGGGGCGAGTAACCTACTCTTCCGCTTTATTCGGAGGTGGTATCGAGGCCTATTATCTGGGTTTTTACTTCCCTTTGTAGCTTAAACTGTGGACACTGCTACGTTAAGCCTCGCTTCGCCAAACTGCCTGAGCTTAGCTTAGAGGAGAAGGGTAAACTAATTGATGAAGCGGCTGAGCTAGGCGTAGACTGGATTGGTTTAAGTGGAGGGGAGCCCCTGATACACCCCCACCTACCCTTCATCGTCGAGAGGGCTGTTGATAAGGGAGTCGAGCTAAGCTTAGTCACCAGTGGCCAAGCCTACAGCGACGAGGTTTTAAAGCTGCTACGTAGAGGCGAAGTCTACGTGTACCTCAGCGTCGACGGAGCTAGGCCTGAGAGTCACGAGGCTTTAAGGGGGGCTGGTACGTGGAGCAGGGCATTAAGCTTTGCTGAGAGGCTGGCGTTAAGCGGTGTCCCCTTCTCCACGGTGATGACGGTAAACCCTCTCAACTACCGTGAAGCTGGCCTCTTCATCGAGCTTTCCGAGAGGTTAGGAGCCTTAAGCGCGGCCCTAATACCCTCGATGAAGGTAGGCTCGGCGACCAACACCGGCCTCTACGTGGGAAGGGAGCAGTACCTTGAGTCGCTTAGGCTAGCGGAGGAGAAGGTGGAGGAGCTAGGGTATAAGTTGTCCTTGTGGTGTACCCCCTTCGCTAAGGCGGTGGTAGAGTCTAAGCGGATATACGTATCTAGCTGCAGGCTCCAGTCCACCTTAGACGTAGATCCGTCAGGCCGCGTGCTGCTCTGCGACACCCTAGACGTGGTCGTGTCCAGCGTTAAAGATGGCTTAAAGCGAGCCTTCAACGAGTTCCACTCCAGCGACCTCGTGGAGGAGGTAAGGAGAGGTGTCGAGCGCTGTAAAGGGTGTTCCTGCTTCGAGTTCTGTAGAGGTGGCTGCTACGCTAGGGCTATCCATGAGGGGGGCTGGCTTCAAGACCCCGACCCCCTATGCCCTAAGGCTAAAACAACCTATTAACCCCTTAAACGAAAACCTCGAGGGGTCTCTTTGAGGATCTGTATATTCTTCGATAGGATCAGGGCTGAGGAGAAGGCGCTATACGACGCCATCGTTAGGGCGGGAGCCGACCCAGTGATGTACGACTCTAAGGACTTTTACGCCTCCATTAATGGAGGTACGCTGCCGCCGCAGCTTAGGGACGTGGATGTGGTCATACAGCGCTGCGTCAGCCACTATAGGGCCCTACATTCGTCCATGGTGTTGGAGCACAAGGGTTTAAAGGTCGTGAATAGTTATCGCTGCCTCGATACCTGCGGAAACAAGCTATTGACCAGCATACTTCTAAGTGAGGCTGGCGTGCCCACCCCTAAGACCTACGTGGCCTTCACCAAAGAGGCAGCCCTTAAGGCTCTCGATGAGGTGGGCTACCCCGCTGTGCTCAAGCCAGTGGTCGGTAGTTGGGGTAGGCTGCTGGCGCTGGTTAAGGATCCTAGGGCGGCTGAGACTATCATAGAGCACCGAGAGCACCTCCCTCCGCTATACCAGGTCTACTACGTGCAGGAGTACGTTAAACGGCCCCCCAGGGATATCAGGAGCTTCGTGGTTGACGGCGAGGTGATAGCAGCCATACACCGCTACTCGGCTCCGAATGAGTGGAGGACTAACACAGCCCTTGGAGGTAGGGCTGAGCGGTGCGAGGTTACGCCCGAGATAGAGGAGCTGAGCGTTAAAGCAGCCGAGGCAGTGGGAGGCTTCTTCCTCGGCGTGGACTTAATGGAGGGGCCTGAAGGCCTTTTGGTCCACGAGGTAAACGCTGTGGTCGAGTTTAGGAACAGCGTCCCAGCCACGGGCGTCGACATACCCGGCATAGCCGTCAAGCGCATGATCCAGGCCTACAAGAGGTAGGAAAGGCTTTAACCTACGCGTCTCAACCCGCTTCCCCGGTGCTAAATTTGCTCGAAGTCTCGCAGCTAGTGGCGCTAGTGGTCTTCGTGGCCACGGTCATCGTGGTGATCAGCGGTGTAGTGGATAGGGCGCTAGCCGCCATGGCGGGGGTGGCGTTGATGGTGCTCCTAGGCGTCCTAGAGCCCAGCGACGTTGTGCGCTACATCGACTGGAACATCCTGGCTTTGCTGGTGGGTATATGGCTCATAGCCGGCTACTTCACTGACTCGGGGGTCCCTGAATACATAGCGTTCAGGATGCTTAGAAGGTCTGGGGGTGACTTGGCCAAGCTCATGATAATGATGGCCTCCTTCGCCGCTCTAATCTCTATGTTCGTGGATAACGTGGTCGTCGTGTTGATGATGGCCCCCATGATATTCTCCATGTGTAGGTCGCTTAAGGTAGATCCATCGCCCTTCGTAATCTTCACAGCCCTAAGCGCTAACTTCTCAGGTACGGCCCTTTTGATAGGGGATCTGCCGCCCATGATGCTAGCGAGCGTCGCCGGGATTGGCTTCATGGATTTCTTCATCAGTCAGGGACGTCCCGCAGCGTTCCCTATCTTGATGTTGACGCTGATCCTGCTCATGATCATATACTGGGCCTACTTTAAGAGGCAGAGTTGGCGCTTGGATAACTCTTGGAGACTTAATAAGATGCCTCACATTAAGAATGAGAGGCTGGCTATACTGTCTACACTATTCTTCGCGGGTACCGTAGCCGCCCTAGCTATGCACGAAGTGCTTGGGCTACCTCTAGGCTTAATAGGGTTCTGCGGGGCCATAGTCCTAGCCCTCGCAGTTAAGGAGGGCTTCGAGGAAAGGTTGTCTGAGATTGACTGGAGAGCTGTGTTCTTCTATGCGGCTCTCTTCGCCCTCGTTGGAGGGCTTAAGAAAGTAGGTTTAATAGGTATGCTGGCTGGCTGGGTGGCCTCCCTCATAGGCTCCTCCAGGCTCTTAGGGGTTTCAGTGATCTACTGGGTTAGCGCCGGCTTAGTCTCGGTGGTGGAGCACGACGCTTACATACTGGTGATGCTCAACACCATCAAGGAGCTGTCTATACTTTACGGCATAGACCCCTACCCATTATGGTGGAGCCTAGTGCTCTCCGGCACTTTAGGGAGCAACTTCACCATGATGGGCGCCCCAGCTCTCCTCGTAGCCCTAAACATCTGCGAACGTGAAGGCTATAAGGTCAACTTGAAGGACTTCTTTAAGATGACTGTCCCCTTCTCGGCGGCCTCGTTGATAATATGCTTCGCTATAACTGTAGCCTTCTGGGCTCTTTGAGGGCGTGAGGCATGGTGTTGGTGATCGCCCACCGAGGGGCCTCGGCATACGAGCCCGAGAACACCGTGAGGTCGGTGCTTAAGGCCGTTGAGATGGGGGTAGACGCGGTTGAAGTAGACGTTAGGCTTAGCCGTGACGGCGTGCCGGTAGTAGTACACGACGAGGATCTATGGAGGGTGGCAAGGGTCAAGGTCAAGGTTAGGGAGCTGAGCTTAAGCCAGCTTAAGAGGCTTGATGTGGGTAAAGGCGAGGCGATTCCAAGCCTAAGCGAGGTGATAGCGGCTGTCAAGGGTAGAGTCGGGCTGGTCGTGGAGTTAAAGGAGGAGGGCTTAGAGGCGCTGGTCGTGGACCTATTGAGAGGACTAGGAGATGTTATGGTGACCTCCTTCATTCACCGAGCTGTTAAGCGCGTGAAGGGCTACGAGCGTAGCCTTAAGACGGGCGTTATCTTCACGGGCCTCCCCATTAAGGTCGTGGACCTAGCTCTCGAAGCTGACGCCGACGCCCTCTTCCCTAGAAGGGACTTTGTAACCCCCGAAGTGGTCGATAGCGCCCACGAGCATAACTTGGCCGTCTATCCATGGACCGTTGACGACCCCGAGGAGGTGGTTAGGCTAGCTAGGATGGGGGTCGACGGCGTGGTCACTAATAGGCCTGACGTGGCCTTAGAGGCCTTAAGGAGGGTCGCGCTACGAGCTTAGAGGAGGCTAAGCGTAGGCTTAGGGAGTATATTTGGAGCGAAATGGAGCGTCTGCGCGTAGCGCTACCCCCGTATCCTTGTCGGGGTAGGATACCTAACTTTAAGGGGGCTGACGTCGCCGCTGGTAGGCTGAGGCAGGTTAAGGAGTACGTGGAGGCTAAGACCGTACTAGTCAACCCAGACTCTCCTCAACTCCACGTGAGGCGTATGGCCCTCCTTGACGGTAAGTCTGTGGTTATGCCCACCCCTAGGCTACGCCAAGGCTTCCTTCTCTTAACCCCTGAGAGGGTTAAGGGGAGGGTGGATGAAGCCTGTACGATTAAAGGCGCCTTTAAGTACGGGCTACGCCTAGACGAGCTACCTGAAGTCGACTTCATAGTTGAAGGCAGCGTGGCTGTTGACCTGGACGGTAATAGGCTGGGTAAGGGTGGAGGGTACGGCGACATAGAGATAGGGATGGCTAAGTCTAAGCGCCCTGATGTGGCCGTAGCCACCACGGTACACTCAATCCAAGTAGTAGATAGAGTCCCCGCGGGCGAGCAGGATTATAGGGTAGACTATATAGCCACCGAGAGGGCATTGTTTAAGGCGCGCTTAGGGTCGAGGGTTAAGTAGCTTACTCGTAGAGGTCTTCCTCCAAACCGCCTTCTCTTCTAGGCCTCGTGTAAACCGCGTATATGGTTTCAGGCTCGGCCTGGATACAGGCTCGGCAGGCTTCATCGACCTCTTCAGGCTTAATGGGCTCTAAGTGGACCTCGAAGCCCATGGACTCGTAGGCCTCCACCATTTCCCTAAGCCTAGCGCCGCTGGCCGTGAACCTAAACGTCCAGCCTTGTCTTCTTAACTCCTCGTCCTTCGAGGGCCTAAGCCTACAGGTGGCTTCAGGCCTTTCCAAGACCTCCTCAATAAAAAAGAGGAATATACGCTATAAAAGGGTTGTTACTCGTAGAGTTCCTCTTCTAAGCCGAGGTTCATCTTGGGTAGCCTGCCGTGTGTCTGTAGGTACTGTTGTAGTAGCTCGCTTTCGCGTGACGTATACATCTTGGCCTCTTCCCACATGAAGTACTTGGCCTCAGTAGCTGTTTCAAGTAATTGGATTAGCTCCTGTTTCATGTTGGCGGTGCCCTTGATGTAAATGATCTCCTTGTTCTCATCTAGCAGCTGGATCACTCCTTCAGTCTCAGGCACAGTCTCTACAGCTTCCCTAGTGAACTCGAGCCACTTCTCAGGTGGTAAAGTTACGGGCGTTATTGTGAACCTGAGGTCGCACCTCAAGCACCTTTTAGCCTCGTCTAGGGCGGCCTTATCGTCTAGGCAGTGCTCGACGGGGTTAAAGGTAGTCTTCCTCTCCTCAAGGGGGGCGAAGGGGGTTTTTACCCTAGGCCAGTAGCCAAAGCCCTCATCCCTACCTAGCCAGGGGCTTGGGGGTTCAGTAGAAGCTAAGGTCAGCTCTATGTTCCCGTCCCCGCCCAGGAACCTATCTATGCTTGAAGCCGCCCTCCTCCCTGCGGCTATAGCCTCTATGACTGAGGCTGGCCCTGTTACGACGTCTCCGCCAGCGAAGAGACCCTTAATGTTGGTTTCAAGGGTATCAGGCCTAGCTTCGATGGTCCCTCTCCTCGACACCTTTAACCCGAGCGAGGCCGGTATGAAGGATAGGTCGACCTCTTGTCCTATGGCCGGTATGACGGTGTCTACCTCTAATATGAACTCTGAGCCCTTAATCGGCACTGGCCTCCGCCTTCCAGTCTCGTCCGGCTCACTTAGCTCCATTTTAACTAGCTCCACGCCCACCACCTTCCCGTCCTTGCCGATTATCTTAGTGGGGGCTACTAGGAACATGAACTTAACGCCTTCCTCTTCAGCCTCAGCTACCTCAGCTGGGTGCGCCGGCATTTCGTCGCGCGTACGCCTATAAAGCACGATTACCTCCTCGGCGCCTAGCCTTAAGGCAGTTCGAGCACAGTCCATAGCGGTGTTGCCTCCGCCTATCACCGCCACTCTCTTACCCACCTCGACCTTCTCGCCGGTGTTGACCCTCCTTAGGAAGTCTAGTGCGTACACCACGCCCTGTAGACTCTCCCCCTCAACCCCTAGCTTGACACTTCGCTGAGCCCCTGTGGCTACGAACACAGCGTCGTACTCATTTAGGAGCTTGCTTACGTCGTCCACGGGGCTGTTGAGCCTTATCTCCACCCCTAGGGCCTCAATCTCCTTTATCTCAGCCTCGAGCACCTCTCGTGGAAGCCTGTACTTAGGTATGGCTAAGGCCATCATTCCTCCGGCTACAGGCTGGGCCTCGTAGACTGTTACCTTGTGCCCCTTTAAGGCTAGGAAGTAGGCGGCTGTCAATCCAGCTGGCCCAGCGCCTACTATGGCTACCTTCTTCCCCGTGGGTGGGGCTGACTTAAGCTTGGCCTTCCATTTGTCTCCGCCGCGCTCAGCTGCATAGCGTTTAAGCGCCCTTATAGCTATGGGCTCGTTGACCTTACCTCTCCTACACTTGTCCTCGCAGGGCCTCATGCACACGTAGCCTAGGACCTCTGGGAACGGTACTTTTTCTCTAACCACGGCTATGGCTTCATCGACCTTGCCCTCAGCTATGAACCTAACGTACCTGGGCACGTCAATGCCCGCTGGGCAGGTATACTTGCATGGTATAAGGGACTCCTCGCGCTTAGCTGGGTCTATGTCCTTATCCATCAGCGCCCCAGTCGGGCAGACCTCGACGCAGGCTCCACAGAACTTACACCCTGAATCCTTTAAGGTGGGAGCTACGGTTCCAACTACCACCCTGCCGTTCACGTAGGTGAAGGCTAGAGCTCCAACACCTCTAACCTCCTTACATATCCTTACGCACCTTGTACAGCCTATACACAGGTTGTAGTCTCTAATGAAGAGAGGCTCGTCCTTAACGACGGGCAGGCCTTCAGGTTTATACTTAGGGGTCTCGGGTATGATGCCTATGTAGTCCGCCACCTTACCTAGCTCGCACCTACCTAGTAGCGGACAGCACCTTTCATCCACCGGCACATTAAGCGAGCACCTTAACCTATCGCAGCCTTCACGTTGAGCGCAGGTTAAACAGGCGTGTGGGTGGTTTGCTAGGATTTTAGCTAGGTTCTTCTGGCGTGCCTCAATCACCTCAGGGGTGTTAGTGTACACGACCATGCCGTCGGCCACAGGGGTTACACAGGCCCTAATAAGCTCGTCCTTACCCTCGACCTTAACTAGGCATAGCTGACAGCCCTCAAACTCCTTCCCAGCTTCTCCTCTAACCTCCTCTCCGTTCCTGTACACTTTATCCGACGAGGTTATAGTGCTTGAGACGGGTAGGTCTGGGTGGTAACATAAGTGGGGTATGTAGATGCCGGCGGCTAAGGCCGCCTGTAATATGGTTTGGCCAGGCTCTGCTTGAACCTCCACCCCATCTATTATGAGCTTAACCATATCCTAGACCCTCCACAAGGAGTTAAGGTCAAAAACAAAATAAAAAAGAGGGGGTTTGCCTACCAGCTATGCTCGATGGCCCCCTTAGGGCAAGCTGCTATGCATGGAGGAGTTACTTGCTTACCGACGGGTTTACATGGACCGCAAGTGTACTTGAGCTTCCAGCGGTGCTCCTCCTTGACCGCCGCCATCATGCCTCCCTCGATATCATAGTCGTTCGGCACTATCTCTAAGACTCCTTGAGGGCAGGCCTCCACACACTTGCCGCAGCCGTCACACTTGTCCGTGTCTATGATTATGAAGTAGGCGCCCGAGCCGTCTCGGTAACCGTAGTGTGCCTTCATACCTTACTTCACGCCTTTCTCCCTTTCATACAGCGCCTTGGCGAATAACGCTGCTCCAATAGCGCCAGCGGCTACTGGGTCGTAGCCCGGCTTAGTTGGGTTGGGTAGAGGCTCGATGTTTAGTAGCCTAGCAACTCGCTTAACGATGCCTATGTTCTTCGACTGTCCTCCTGTAACCACCAAGTCTTTCTCTACGCCCAGCCTCTCTAGGAGCTCCACCATCCTCATGGCCATGGCTAGGTGATAGGCGGCCGCCACCTGCTCCTTGGGCCAGCCCTGCCTTAAGAGGGCGGAGGCCTCGTTCCTGGCGAAGACCACGCAGGTGTTGCTTACAGGTGGGGGCTCCTCCTTGACCTGTAGCGATAGGTGCCCTATATCCTGTATGGGTACGCCCAGCAGATCAGCGAAAACCTCCATGCCTCTGCCGGTGCCAGCGGCGCATTTATCGTTCATTAGGAAGGAGATCACCTTACCCTTCTCGTCACACCTAATGGCCTTGACGTCCTGGCCCCCGACGTCTAGGATGGTCCTAACGGTGGGCCCCCATAGGAAGTTGGCGCCCCTCGCGTGGCAGGCTATCTCGGTTATAGCTCTCTTGGCGAAGGGCACGTTGACCCTGCCGTAGCCTGTGCCGACTATGTAGTGTATGTCCTCGAGCTTCATCTTGGGCTCGATGGCCTCTAGAAGCCAGGTCATAGCCTTGATCGCGCTGTCCTTGCTGCTGGCTCCTGTCCTCATGTAGTCGTAGGCGTAGAGCTCGCCGTCGACTAAGATAGCGGCCTTAGAGCTCACTGAGCCCACGTCTACGCCGGCAGTTATCACTTTACCTTTCGTCCAGTCTATGTCTGGGTTCACCCACCTATACTCAGGCCATCTCCAAAACTCCTTCCTCTCCTCAGACATACGTCTCACCTCCCAACGAGCTTAAGGATGATAAAAGAAAAACATGGGGGATGGTTAAACCACCTCACTCCTTTCTGGCTGCTATTAGGGCTGCTCCTAGGGCGCCTACGAACTCTGGGTCTGGAGGCACGACAATATCAGTGGCCAGCTCCCTCTTCAAGGCCTCGACGAACCCGATGTTCTTGGCCACGCCCCCGATCAACACCACGTCCTTCTCTATGCCCACCCTCCTAACCATGGAGCCTATCCTGGCGGCCATGGAGTCGACTATGGCCTTAGCGATGTCCTCCTTGGGCGTCTGCTCGTGGATTAAGGTGACGACTTCGCTCTCAGCGAACACCGTGCACTGCGCGTTCATCGGTATGCTCCTAGTCGACTTCAGGGCTAGGGGCCCCATGTCCTCCACGCGGACCTCTAGGGCCCTAGCCATGGCTTCCACGAAGGTTCCAGCGCCAGCAGCGCACCTCTCGTTGATCACAAAGTCCTTGACGGAGCCCTTCTCATCCACCCTAGCAGCCCTACCTTCCTCGGCGCCCACGTCTATCACGGTCCTAGTGGCGGGGTGTACGAAGACGGCACCAGCGGCGTCAGCTATGACCTCGGTCACCTCCCTGTTCGCCGAGATGGGCGGCTCTAAGCAGACCTTCCTGCCGGTGCCGGTAGCTACCAGGTACTCTATGTCCTTCCTCGAGATCCCAGCAGTCTTTAACGCGTTGTTTAATGCCTCCTCGGCGCTCTGCTTCTGCTCGAAGCCGGTGATGGTTATAGCCTTGGACAGGATCTTGGTTCCATCCATTATGACTGCTTTAACCGTCCTGGCCCCCAGGTCTATACCAGCTGTTATCATACATTTCTCACCCCCTACTCCTTCTTTATCTTGGATAAGCCTAAGCTCTCCATGAACATGTCAAACCTGGCCAGCGTCCTAGGCATGTCGAACTCTCTCTCGTCGCCCATGTTGCCCTCGAACACCATCACCGGTATCCCAGCCCTGAGTAGATCGAGCCTGTTCTGGGTGATGTGTACTGATAGTCCCTCGCAACCTCGGTTGTAGTGTAGCGCGACTCCATCGAGCTTCCACTGCTTAGCTATCTTTATGAGGAGGTCGCTCTTCACCCTCGGGTTGAAGAAGTGCGGCCACTCAGGCTTGTTGAGCATCCACTCAGCGTACATGCGCACCGCGGTCTCTCTGTCCTTTAGGGCGCTCTTGGGTGGCACGGTCTTAGGCCCTAGAGTGCCGTCCTCCTTGACCTCCCACATCCCTATTAGCCCGAAGGTGTAGAGCGAGCCGACCGATACGCAGCCGTACTCGCGCTCTAGGTACCTGAAGATTGAGAGGAAGCCCCATGGAGGCTGGGTGTCAGTTATGATTCTACATCTCTCGTGCTTACAGGCCGCTATACCGCGCCTGACCCTGTCCTTGACCTCGGCTAGGAGCTTCTCGTAGAACTCGACGCACTCCTTCTTGTGCTTCATCAAGGTGCC
>CAZVDL010000016.1:0-32493 GCA_964626365.1 uncultured Nitrososphaerota archaeon | reverse complement strand
GGGGAGGTCGTAGCTGAGGAGGGGGAGGTCAAGGTGAAGCCGGGTTACGGTGAAATGGTTAGGCCTGGAGGGAGGATGCTTTGAAGCTTAGAGGCAGGGATGTAGTCTCTATAACCGACCTTAGCAGGGAGGAGCTTGATGAGCTTTTTAGGACGGCTAGGTTAATGGAGGAGAGGCCCAGCGATTACTACGGCTCCTTGAAGGGTAGAATACTAGCCGTGCTCTTCTTCGAGCCTAGCACTAGGACTAGGCTTAGCTTCGAGGCCGCCATGAAAAGGCTTGGAGGGGACGTGGTAGGTTTCTCTAGCGTTGAGGGCACCTCGTTGATGAAGGGGGAAAGCTTCGAGGACACCGTTAGGACGGTCGAGGGCTACTGTGACGCCATGGTGATAAGGCACCCAGCTGAGGGAGCCGCTGCTAGGGCAGCTGAGCTCGTGGAGGTGCCCGTGATAAACGGAGGTGACGGAGCACGCGAGCACCCTACGCAGGCCATGGTGGACCTATACACCATCTGGAGGCTTAGGGGCTCAATAGACGGGGTGAAGGTGGCCCTCCTAGCTGACCTACAGCACGCTAGGACCGTTAACTCGCTGGTGTTAGCTCTATCCATGTACAGGGACGTTAAGCTGCTCCTAGCCACCCCAGGGTTGAGGCTGAGGAGCGAGGTGTACGAGGAGGCTGTTAAGAGGGGGGTTAAGGTGGAGGAGGTTGGTTTAAAGGAGGCCGTTAAGGAGGCCGAGGTACTCTACGTAACGAGGGTTCAAAGAGAGAGGTTAAAGAGCGAGGAGGAGTACTTGAGGTTGAAGGACGCATATAGGCTGGACCCCTCAATCCTCAAGGAGGCACGTGGAGACCTCATAATACTACATCCCCTTCCTAGAAGAGAGGAACTCCCCATCGAGGTGGACAGCTTTAAAGCAGCTAAGTACTTCCAACAGGCTCATCTAGGAGTCCCCGTCAGGATGGCCCTACTCTACGAGGTTATGAGAGGAGTGTAAAGCGTAGAGGCCTTTAACAGGTATAGGGGGCTGAGGCCAGGGCTAAGTTGATGGGAGTAGGGGAGAACGAGTTTAAGGTATGGTTTAAGGACCCGTTCTGTTTTTACCTGCGGCTTCTACGACTACCTTGACGACCTGGCTGTGGAGGTTAAGGGACACCTAGGCGTTAAAGCTAAGCCAGTGGAGGTCGTAGAGGTGGGGCGACGCTCAATACATAGTGGTTTACAGACTCTAGGTGTAAAGCACGCCTAGTTCCTTAAGCTTCTCGTAGATCCTGTTGACGGCGAGCTTAACGTCATCCTCCTTCTTGGCTCCTGTACACACCATCTTACCTGAGCTGAAGAGTAGTAGCACTACGCCTAGGTCCTCCATCCTGTATATTAGGCCTGGAAACTGCTCAGGCTCGTACATGGCGTCCTCGAGGAGGTAAGCGGCCTTCTCCAGGTTTATCTCAGCGTTGAGGTTGGCTGAGGCGACTATGTTCTGTATCTGGATCTTAGGCTCCTTTAAGATGACTATTTTGTGAGCTTTAAGCTCCTGTATAATCTTCTTGACGGCCTTGTACACCTCCTTCTCGCTCTTGGCTCCTGTACACACCATCTTACCTGAGCTGAAGATTAAGGTGGCCGTCTTAGGCCTATCAAGCCTATATATTAGGCCTGGGAACTGCTCAGGGTTATACTCGGCTGTAGGTATCACGCTGGCTATGACGTTTAGGTCGAGGGTCTGGTCGAGGGTAACTGAGGCGACTACGTTTTCAATCCTATACTTAGGCTTAGATAACTGTACCATTAATTCAATCACCTAATGGGTAGGGTTTAAAAGCTACTTTAAAGTGTTTCCTCCGCATAGCTTATTTAGTTAACCCCTTCCTTCTCCTTGGAGAACGAGCTGTAGAGGAGGAAGGCTAGAGCTATTATGAGGACGGCCTCGGTGAAAGGTTTAACGGACTCTAGGAAGGGGTAGCCCACGAGGGGGATAGCGAAGACCATCTTGGCTAGCACCCTATCCTCAGGCACCCAAGTGGAGGGATCCAGGGGCTCTTGGTCCGGGTAGGGGTTATTGTCCCCCTTGGTTAAGAAACGCCAGGAACCAGCTATCTGGACCTTATCGACGACCCTGTGTATGATGAGCTTGCCGTTGGGAGACCTATAGATGATGATGTCGCCGTGAGGCCCCTCTCTTATATCGGCCGGGTTAGCTGGGAAAGCTATGACGAGGTCCCCTACGTGAAGCGTAGGCTCCATGCTCCTAGAGGCCACCACATACCATGGAGGAGGGATCACTGAGGGTACGAGGCTAGCTACGACTAGAACTAACGCTATGACGAGGAGGGTGGCGATAGCCGCTTTAACTTTAACCCCGCCCAATTAAAGACCCCAGGTCTATGAAAAAAGCCGAGAAAGGTTATTTGAACTTGCTCGCAATCTGGCTCATTAAGCCTATGGCGGCCTTCTTCTTGGGGCCTAGGGGCGACCCCATGACTACCTGGGTTACGCCTGCCTTGAGGAGCTCCTCGATCTTAGCTGATACCTCGCTGGGCGTGCCGGCTATGGAGAAGGCGTCTAGCATGGTGTCGTTGACTAGGCCTATGGCCCCCTTAATGTCGCCCTTCCCTATGGCCTCCCTAACCTTGTTAGCGTCCTCGTCGGTTATACCGTACTTGGCTAGTACCTGGCTGGGGGAGCCGGCCACTATGAAGGCCACTATGGGCTTGGCTGCCTCCTTAGCCGCTGAGGAGTCCTCGTCGACGGAGAAGCAGGTGTAGGCCACCACGTCTATCTTGGAGAAGTCCTTGCCCGCCTTTTCAGCCCCAGCCTTGATGTACTTGACGGCGTCCTGGAAGTCCTTGGGGTTGGAGGCGTTGATTAATACGCCGTCGCCTACCATCCCAGCTACCTCAAGCATCTTGGGGCCTTGGGCGCCCACGTAGATAGGGGGCACCCTGCTAGGCTTGTAGTTGAGCCTGGCCTTAGCCACCTTGAAGGCCTCACCCTCAAACTTCACCTTTTCCCCAGCCAGCAGCTTCCTCATTACCTCCACGGCCTCTTTGACTGAGGTTAAGGGCTTCTCCCACTTGATCCCTATGCCCTCCAAGGTAGCCCTGTCGCCAGCCCCAATACCGAGCACAGCTCGCCCACCGCTCACCTCATCGAGCGTGGCTATGGCTGAGGCCGTCCAGACAGGGTGGACGACGTAGGGGTTAGTTACGCCTATGCCCAGCGTGACACGCTTAGTGGCTGCCGCCATGGCCGTGAGGGTTATGTAGACGTTACGGTTGTTGTAGTGGTCGGTGACCCACACGTAGTCTAAGCCGTTTTGTTCAGCTGCCACGGCTAGCTCAACCACCTTGTCCACGGGCCTGTCGGGGACAAGCTCAATACCAAACTTCACCATGCCGAGCCACCGCCCCTAAAGAAGCTCCAAGCTGGATATATGCGTTTATGGGGGTGCCTATGGCTGGCCTGGGCCTAGGTTTTTAGCGGTTAAGGGATTAACGTAAAGTTGGGGTATAGGTTGAGACGAGACATGGTGGAGAGGGCTAGGAAGCTGATTTTAGAGGAGGGTGGGAGGGCCTTAGAGGAGGCCAGGAGGGAGGTTAGCAGGTGGAGAGTAGCCTCGCCTGAGGCTAGGAGGGCTTTAAGGGAGTTTATGTCAAGGTGGAGGGATTATACTAGGCCCGCGATCATAAGGCTCTCCTGTAAGGCGGTGGGAGGAGATGTCGACGCGACGTTAAAGGTGGCGTCGGCTTTAATCTTGGTGAGCGGGGCCTTTGACTTGCACGATGACATCATCGATAGGTCGTACGTGAGGGGGCCTAGGAGGCGTAAAACCATACTGGGGCGCTATGGAGAGAACATAGCCCTACTCGTGGGCGACGCCCTTCTTCTACGTGGAACCTGGCTGCTCTCGAGGGAGCTGGCTAGGATGAAGATTAGCAGGAGGAGGGTCGAGGAGATCTTAGATCTACTCTTTGAACTAGGAGTAGCTGAAGCCTTAGAGCTTAGGTTTGTGGGTAAGCTGGACGTTAAACCTGACGAGTACTTGAAAGTAGTAGAGCTGAAGGCAGCCGACGTGGAGGCCTACGCTAAGCTTGGAGGAGTCATCGGTGGAGGCTCTGAGGATCAAGTAGAAGCCCTAGGCTTGTACGGTAGAAGGCTGGGGATGATAGCTATCGTGAGGGACGACCTAGAGGACCTACTAAACTACAAGGTTGAGCTTAAGTCTCGGATAATGCATGAAAGCTTACCACTACCATTAGTATACGCTCTGAACAGCCCTGGGCATCGAGAGGATGTCTTAGAGGCCCTCTCGATGAGCGGAGACGAGGGGTTAAGGAGGCTGGTAAAGGTGGTTGAAAAGAGTGGGGGCATCGATGCCACCTTAAACCTACTCTCTAAGCTAGTCAACGAGGCAGAGGAGGCATTAGATAGAGTTGGAGGGGATGTTGAGGGGCTACGCCTACTGGTTAAGGCAGCTGTACCGGTCTTAGAGGCCTAGTAGCTCCTTGACGACGGCTAGGAGTTCGCTAGGCGAGGAGAGAACTCTGACCCCCTCCATGGACCTAAGCCTGTCGACGTTAGCTAAGTCCAGGGACCTAACCTTAACCCTCACTTTCTCCCCCACCTTAATCGCGCCGTAGGGACAAGTAGAGGAGCATAGACTGCAGCCGTGGCAGAGGGCGAGGTCTATCCACGCTTTACCCTCAACCAGCTTAACGGCTCCATGAGGACAGGCTTCAGCGGCCCTACATGGCTGGCAGCCGACGCATAGATCCCTGTCTACTCTATGGGGTGAGGGAGCTTCGACGTAGGGGGCTTGGTCGGTAGGGACTACGACTACGGGGACTCCTCCCTTCAAGGCTTGAGCTACTGCGTTGGTGACTGGGGTGTCAGCTATACCGTGGACTATCTTGGCCACAGTGTTAGCTGAGGCAGGCGAGACGAAGAGGAGGTCGTAGGCTTTAACCGCCAGCCTACCCGCCCTATACCCGCAGGCTCCCTCGCTTAGCTCGGTTAAAAGCTCCTCGTAGTAACCCCCCGGCGATATACGTTTAAGCCTCTCCTCTAAGCCGTAGACCCTAACCACCTCCTCCCCAGCCCTTGTTAGCACGGTGGTTACCTTGGCTGAGAAGCGCTCCTTAACCTCCTCCACCGCGTTAAAAGACTCCTCAAGCAGGTAGCCCGCCCCCGTAATCCCCCACATAAGCTTCAAGTCTCCTCCTCCACCTTCTCCACGTACATTAACGGGTAGCCTAGCTCAGGCACGTATCTTAGGGCTGCGTAGGCCCTAGCTTTACCGTACCTAACTACAACCTTGACCGCCAGCTCGTCTCCTGTGAGCTGTGAATAGCTATAAGGACCCCTACCTCTCCGCTTAAGCCTCCTAGCATCTATCCGTACCTCCACTCTCTCCTTAAACGGCTGGAGAGATATGGCCTCCTCCATGGCCTTTTCCAAGGCCCTTAAGACCCTTCTATCCCCAGAGATAGGCGTGCCCACGAATTGATGGTACAGCGAGGCTAAGGCGATTCCAGCCTCAAACACCGCCCTCTCCCTATCACTTAAGCCCTCATAGAAGTAGGGCCTGGCTGGATCCTCCAACACCGACCCCTATTAGACGCTGCACGTGGAGCACATTAAAGTTAACGTGAACCGACGTTTTTCAACGACGTTGCCTAATGAAAAAGTAGTCCTTATGCTTGACTTCAAGTCCTTAAACGATATCTGCTAGCTCGCTTAGCGATATTGCCTTAAACCCTCTCAGCCTAGCCCCGCCGACGACGTAGAGCTCAGCGCCGCACCTAGGAGCTAGCCACTCAAGGAGCCGCTTAGCTATCCCCAACTTTATCTTCTTAGCTTGCCAGGCCTTTGAGGTAGCTTTAAGGCTAGGCTTAGAGTAGCGGCTTACCTCCTCGCCCAGGTCCATGCCTACTAAGGCTATTAGGTCTGCTCCAGCCCATTCGGCTAGGAAGACGCAGCGATCACCGTCAGTAAACCCCCCTAAGTTGTATACGTGGTCTAGGGGCTCCACCTGTGTAGATCCCATTACAGGGCCCTTTAAGCGGGGTACGTAGCTTTCGAGGAGGGGGATGTTGTCTCCGTGAGCATGAACCACTAGGAGCGCGCCCTCTGAGTTCACCTTCACCTGGTCCTCCACCCTCCCATCTAGATCGCTACACACCACGTCAGGCCTTAACCCCCTCTCTACGAGAGCCGTCGTGGCGCCGTCGGCCGCTATCAACCTACACTTTAGATGTAGCTTTAGGTAGGTCAACTCACTTAGCGAGGCCTCGAGGGATGGACCGGCGCCAAACACTATCACCGGCTTACCTTTAAGCAGCCCCTCAAGGCTTGAAGGCGTCAGCCCCCTGCCCTTAAGCATGGAGTTTAGTAGCCTAGTAGCGGTCCTATCACCTTCAGGGTCTATGTTTAGGAGACGCCTAATCTCCTCGTAGAGGGGAAGCCACTCCTCTAAGCTGACCCTATACATCGCCTAGCTCGCCTGGTTGAGGATCTCCTTGCGCAGCTCGCCCATGGTTGTCCTCCTTATGGCAACCATGTCGTGCTTATGTATGCTCTCCTCGCTTCGCTGAGCCATGAACACCTTCACGTCGTCGGGCAGGTCCTTAAACTCCTCCACCACCCCCTTAGCCATGAACCTTATGGAGTCCTCCACGAACCTAGGGGTCTTAATGGCCTTCAGCACTATGTCTAGCTCGTCGAGCCTCTTAAGCAGCTCGTAGGTAGGGGCGCTCATGGCCCCCTCGACTATGTCTATCAGCCTCGATACGTCCACATCGTAGCCCTCGGGAGAATCCATGGCGAGGAAGCCCTCGCTACGCTGCATATGGGTGGCTATGGGTAAAGAGTCTATCAGGGAGTCGTCGAGGCCGTGGAGCTTGAGTAGGTCGGCTAGCTCAGCCCTAGACATAGCCTTCAGCCCCTCGCTGACGCAGGGACAGGCGGTGACCCCTACGACCTTGACCCCCACCATCCTCGAGGTGGCGGCTACGCCGTTAACCATCTTTGAGACCGCCTTAGCGTAGACCCTGTAGGGCTCAAAGGTCGTGATGCCGCTACTGGGGGTAGTCCTCTCCACTACAGCCTCAGCCCTGGCCTTGACCTCGGCCCTCGTGGCGTACTCGTGACGCCTTAAGAGCTCGTTAGAGATGTGAGCGCATAGATCCTCGAGCTTAAAGGTCCTCTTAGCGAACATGCCAAATACGTCGGCTACGGCCTCATAGCTCCTAGAGGCATCTATTCCCTTACGGTGAGGGGGTAAGTCTATGAAGACGTCGAAGACGGGCACGAGGAGCACCCTCTTACCTCCGAGGGTGGTGAAGCTGATAGGCATCCTGATGCCCTTTATCCCCACTTTCCTTAGGGGCAGGGCCACAGCGGGCTTGTAGCGGTGTACGTCTGGTAGCCTCACTTTAGAGCCCCGCTTTAAGCCGGTTAGCGCTCCCTATTTATATTGTCGTAGATCTCTCCATAAGGAGGGTTAAATTGGCTAGCTTAGAGGAACTAGGCTTTCAGGAAGCGGTTATCGTGGAGGTCGTAGTGTCCACGGTGGACGATGAAGGCAGGCCTAACGCAGCCCCCATGGGTGTTACCTTGGAGGGAGGCTGGCTTATTCTAAGGCCGTATAGGTCAACTAGGACGTACAGGGACATGGCCTCTACTAAGAGAGCCCTATTAAACGTGGTCGACGACCCCGAGCTCTTCGTCTTAACCGCCCTTAAGGACGGCGAGGCGCCCCGCTGGATCTTCGGCGAGGGGTGCCCACCAAGGTTAAAGGGGGCCAAGGCTTACGTGGAGGTCTCAGTGGAGAGGGAGGAAAGCCTCAGCGACGATAGGGCTAAACTCTACTGTAAACCTATTCGCGTCGAGGCGAGGGCTGGAGCTAAGGCTTACTGCAGGGCTAAGGCAGCAGTTATAGAGGCTACGGTCCACGCCACCAGGGTTAAGGTTTACGCCCTTAGAGGGTTAAGAGAGGAGGCGGAGTGGTTAATGAGGTTGATCGAGCACTATGTAGCGCTGGTTAAAAGAGTAGCCCCTGGGACAAGCTACGAAGCCCTAATTAGCGAGGTCGAGGCTTGGGCCAAGAAGTGGCTACGAGAAGCCTACTTAACTAAGTAACGATTAATGCGTCGCCCATACACTAAGCCTTTACCTTCTAACGACTCTACTCAGGCTTTTTGGCTAGCTACCCTACAGTTTATGGGGAGTGGGCGTAGTGGAGCATGGCTTGGTGCTCTACGCCGACGAGGTTATGAGGGCAGCGCAACTAGCAGCCATCTTAGAGGTATCGGCTTGGCCTAAACCTGGCAATGTACATAGGACCTCGGACTACCCCACGAAGCGCTATGAACACTTCCTCGCTGGCTCCATAGCCCTAGGCCCAGCGGTAAGAGAGGCCGCGGTGATGGGGTGCGCTGCTGGCCTACAACAACTGCCGCTTAGCGAAGTAGGTGTGGGTAGGCTGATTAAGAAGGCGGTGGTTGACGTTAAGTCGTGGCATAAGGGCGGCAATACCCATCTAGGGGTCGCTCTTCTCTTCATCCCCCTTGCCGCCTCAGCTGGTTTAACTTACACCCAGTTTGGCTCGATTACGCCTGAGAGGCTAAGGGAGGGAGCCGTCAAGGTGATGGAGGCTACCACCGATGTCGACGCGGCCGAGGTGTATGAGGCCATAGTTATAGCCCAGCCCTCAGGCTTAGGTACGGTGGAGGGCGCTGCAGCGCCGGATGTAGGAGATCCTACCTTTAGGGAGGTTTTAGCGTCCAGGAGGTTGACGCTACTTGAGGTGATGAGAGCCGCTGAAAGCTGGGATAATGTAGCTGAGGAGCTAGCTAGAGGGTTTAATCTCACCTTTAACGTGGCCCTGCCTGAGCTCTTATCAACGTACAAGGAGGTAAGGGACGTTAACAAGGCTACGGTGCAAGCCTTCCTTAGAGTGCTAGCGTCTAAGCCTGATACCTTCATAGCTAGGAACGTGGGCTTATCCTTAACCAGCAGGATGCCCGACGCTGTGCGGGCTGGGATGGATAAGGCTAGGGAGGTGTCGAGGAGAGCTGAGGAGGTGTTAAGGTTGGGGGGCGCTTTAAGCGAGGAGGGGATGAGGGAGCTGGTCAAGATGGACGAGGAGCTTAAGAAGGCTGGAGGAGCCTTAAACCCAGGCTCAACCGCCGATATAGTCGCGGCGGCACTCTTCGTGGCTATATTGTCGGGGCTGAGGCCCTAGGTGCATGACATGTTCCTGGTTGAAGGCTTCTACGTGGAGACCGTCGAGGGCTTGATATTCACGGTTAAGGGTCACTTACACCCTCCGGGGTCAGTGATAGCTTACCTACGATACCTGCCACACCCTCAGGGCGAGAGGGTTAGAGGAGGGGTTAGGTATAGGAGAGTGTATAGCTTTGAGGAGCAGTATAGAGTCCTCGAGGAGGGGTATCCGCAGTACCTAGCGTACGATGAAGTCTTAGACCAAGTTGTTCAGAGAGTTCCTTTACGGAGCGTGGTTAAGGTTTACGACCCTAGAGAGGGAGCTGTAGAGCTATCGAGGCGTAGAGGGAGGCTCCCCCCGTTGATGGAGGACGCCTTAGACTTCTTGGAGCTGTTAAGCGCTAAGTCTGGGGTTAAGCTAAGCGACCTAGGTATATCGGGGTCTATACTAGTCGATATGACCACTGAGAGCTCGGACATAGACGTCGTCGTCTATGGCTTAGAGAGCTGCTACGCTGTACATGAAGCTCTACGCGAGCTCCTAGACAAGGAGGAGGAAGGGGTCGCTAAGCTGAGGAGCGAGGACTTAAGGAAGCTATACCGGGCAAGGGAAGCCGTAGTACCCTTCGAGGTCTTTGCTGACCAGGAAGCTAGGAAGACCATACAGGGAAGGTTTAGGGGTAGAGAGTTCTTCGTCAGGTACGTTAAGAAGCCCGAGGAGGTGGACGAGCGGTACGGGGATCGGACGTACAGGACAGTAGGGGTAGCTAAGATTAAGGCTAGGGTGATCGATTCATCAGACTCGATCTTCACCCCCTGTGTCTATAAGGTGTCTGATGTGAAGTTCCTCGAGGGGGTCGAGGTCGAGAGGCTGGTGGAGGTAGCGTCTTTTAGAGGTAGGTTCTGTGAACAAGCCGTTGAAGGAGACCTCATCCTAGCTAGGGGTAAAGTTGAGGCAGTCACCTCTAAGTCGACTGGCGAAAGCTACTACAGGCTTCTATTAGGTGGTAGCTCAGAGGACTTCATGGTCAGGGTCTAAGCCAACACCGCCTAGTAACGATAGAGAAGAGCCGTTCAACCATCTACTGCTCTCCAGCGGACTCAATCCGCCTTAAGATCCTTCTTAAGGCCGCCTCGACCTTTCTGAGCCTATAATCTAAGAGGAGGTAGGTTAGGGCCTTAGAGGCCTGCCTCCTAATTCCTTTAAAGCCTCTCGCCTCACCCAGCACGCCCTTAGATCTAAGCCTAGCCACGTAAAACTCAAGTTTATCCCCAAGTTTCTCGTTAGCCTCCTCCCACGACGATGATGAGGCCAGCGCCTTTAACGCCTTTAGCTCGCCCTTAGACACCTTGATGAAGGAGGGTATGGGCTCTAAGTCTTCGAGAACCTCCCTTACTGCTTGCCTAACTACGTATTCTAAGTCTTCGAGCTCGAGCAACATGTAGAACTGGGGTAGCTCTAAGACCTCTACGCCCAGCTCCTTAGCTACGGCCTCGGCGGCTAAGTCGTGAAAGCCCTTGCATATTATCATGGGTTTAAGCCCCAGCAGCTTGGCGTTGGAGTAGGCCTGTCTTAGGTCGTTGACGCTGGCCTTACCAGCCTTAACCTCTACACAGAACTTCTCGCCACTAGGGCTCTCAGCTATGAGGTCTGCCTCGCCCACCTCTACGCCGTGGGCGACGATCCTCTTTCTGAACTCTAGGACCTTAAACCCCATCTTCTCTAGGATATCCTTAGCTATTCGCTCGCTACTAGCCCCTCTCCTAGACATTACGCAACACTCAGCCGCTGGTTATTTCTAAGGCCTGAAATATTAAGGTGGCGAGGCGGTTTACGTGAGGGGATTTAGAGACCGTGACTACGTGGAGACCGTAGAGGGGCTCTTCTTCACCGTGGTGTCTAACGTTCACCCTGAGGGTAGGGTGATAGCCTACTTGAAGTACGCTCCAAGCCCTGAGGGTAAATGGGGCGCTGAGGGGTCAAGGTACGCTAGGATGATGCCATACTACGATATACCCTCCCTACTGAACACTATAGAGTTCCTCGAGCGGCATTATCCCCACTACGTGTATAATTGCCCGGTCATGGGGATCAAGATGTCGGCGGTGCCGCTAAGCCACGTTAAACACCACTATAGGCCTGAGGAGAGGCTGGCTAACCTTAAGCTTGAGGGGGCTAGAGATAGCCTGGAAGCTTTGACCCTAGAGCTAGCAGACTACATAGCAAGTCAGGCTGACATACCAGTTTCAAGCTTAGGGGTAACAGGATCCGTGTTGATCGGCATTCATAGGCCTGAGTTCTCTGATGTAGACCTGGTGGTCTATGGTAGGAGCAACGCGTTGAAGGTGAGGAGAGCGTTAAAGGAGCTGTATAGTTCGCCTAGCTCTGAGGTTAGGAGAGTTGAGGGGGCTAAGCTCGAGGAGCTGGTTAAGAGGAGGATCGAGATCTTCCATCTCTCGAGGGAGGAGGCCTTAAAGATAACGATGAGGAAGTGGAATAGAGGAGTGTTTAGGGGGAGGGATTTCTCGATACATCCAGTTAAAGTGGAGGACGAGGTCGACGAGAGATACGGCGACCGCGTATTTAAGGCGGTGGGTTTGACGGAGGTGGAAGCTGTAGTTGAGGACTCCTCCGAGGCCCTCTTCATGCCGGCGGTGTACAAGGTGAGAGACGTGGAGGTGTTATGGGGGCCAAGGGTAGACGAGGTGAGGGAGGTCGTTAGCTACGAGGGCCTGTACCTAGACATCGCTGAGCCGGGCGAGAAGGTGAGGGTTCGAGGAAAGCTTGAGCTGGTCGAAGGCAAAAAGGGGGGATACTATAGGGTCTTAGTGGGCTCCCCTGAGGCTAGGGGGATGGATTACTTAAAACCCTTAACTTAACCTTAATAAGAGGAACTTAAGCCTCAGCCCAGCTCTTTCAACGGTTCTTTAAAGCGTCTACGCCTCTAAGCGGATTACAGGCTACCAAGATATTCCTAGCAGAATCTTTAGGGGCGCTAAGCGGTGATAAGGGTTGACGTGGCCGGTTAGCTACGGTGAAGCTTGCTTACAGCTATAATCCCAGCCGTGCTAATAGGGGGCGTGGCCTTAGCCGTAACAGCTAACCGTAGGTTTAAGGTTAAGCGCTCAATCAAGTTGATCCGTAGGCTTGGTGAGAGGCAAGGGCTAGTGGTATCGCTTAGCTATGAGAGGGATGGCTTCCACTACGACGTAGTGTGGAGGAGAGAGCTGGATGGTAGACCTACCCACGTCTTCGTGGTCGGGAGGAAGAAGGCCTTAGAGGCCCTAGCTAGCCTCAAACACGCCTATGACCTCTGGAGAGCTAGGGGGTTCTACGTGACCGACGACAAAGGCGTTAGGGAGGTTGACCGGTTGCTTGGAGGGAGCTTCCATGAGGTTAAAGGCCTAGTACACTGCTTAACCTTCAGCGAGCTGAAGGTGGTAGTGGAGTTAAAGGAGAGGTATGGGGAGATCTTGGAGAGCTTGACGCCTAGAGCTGAGAGCGAGGCGGTATACGGAGCACCTAGTTTTACCGTGTCTAGCCAGGTAAAAAGTTGGAGAGGAGTTTACCTGTAAGGTGGAGGAGCTGTCCTATACCCCGGAGGACTAACTACCCTACTTATTATGGTGGCCTGCGGGAAGATGTTGAGCACGCCTAAGTGGTCGCCTGAGTGGATGGTGCCATCCCTAATCGCCAAGAAGATAGCTACGTCGAACCTACGCCGCTCCTCAACTCTTTGAACTCTACCTGAACTCCTACCTACCGAGATTACTGAGCCAAGAACGTGTCTATTAGTAGGACAGGGTAAAACTATCTCCTCAGGGTATAGCTCTATTGGTTTAATCTTGACTAGGCAGGCTAAGCCAGCTCTAACCTCCTTCTCTTCGTCAGCTATGATCACCTCCCACCTGCCCCTAGTGCTAAGGATATATTCATAAGCTTCAATAGGCACCTTAATTGTCTTCTCCTCACCTTTCCTCGTCATGTAGCGCAAGTTCATGCTCATAGCGGCACCTCTCATAGAGCTTAAAGTACAGTCTAATAAGGGTTGAGGCACGAGGATTGAGCCTTAAAGCTGGGTACTTACAACCCCACCGCTTAAGTTCATCATAAGGGAGGGGGGAGTACCAACTACGTAACTATGCTTAATTAAATTTCAAGGACAAGCAAAGAGCGTTAACAGGTCCCCTTGCCGATAGTACGAAATAACCTAATTGATCCATTAACTCTTACCCTAACAACCCTATTCGTTAGCTGACTTTCATCAGGGTCGACCGACTTATCATTACGTCAGCCTCTTAGCCTACAGGCTTCGCTAGCTTAGCAGCTTTTGCACCCAAAGCCCTAGATCCCCTCCTATCGCTAAACATGATAGCGGTGCACTACTATCTATGACTATCATTTAGCTTCCAGCGTCTTACTCCCTAACGTTTCTTGGACGTTAAGGTCGAAGCTCACAACCATCATTAACAAACTCTAGGGTCATAGCATTAATGTTGTGTTCGCCGATAAAAACCTGATTAAGGGGGTTGAAGGAGGAACAACAGCTGGCGCGCGTTGAATGGCCCTAGTAACCCGTCCTCAACCTCAAGTTGAGCTATATAGGGAGTTCTATCTATAGTTTCACGGGCGCGTGGTCTTGAGACACATCAAGGACACTAAAAGCCTATGCCCCGAGTGTTTAAGGGTTATAGACGCCACGGTGTACGAGAGGGGAGGGGTAGTCTACATATCTAAGACTTGCCCTGAACACGGTAGCTTCGAGGACATATACTGGTCAAGCTATGAGGAGTACATGAGGGCCCTGAAGTTTGAACATATAGGGGACGGCCTAGCTAATCCTAGGACTAAGAGGCTTAAAGGTTGTCCATACGACTGCGGGATATGCAACGAGCATAAATCGTTCACGGTATTAGCCATAATAGACGTAACCAATAGGTGCAACTTAAGGTGCCCCGTATGCTTCGCTAACGCGGGCGCAGCAGGCTACGTCTACGAGCCTTCCACCGAGGAGATCAAGCAGATCATAGATAACTTTAGGGCCAACGAGCCAGCTAAGCCTCCAGGCCTACAGTTTAGTGGAGGAGAGCCCACCGTCAGGGAGGACCTACCAGAGCTGATAGAGTACGCCGACAAGGCGGGGTTCCACCACATAGAGGTCAACACCAACGGGATAGAGCTGGCTAAGAGCATAGACTACTGTAGGGAGCTCGTGGAGGCAGGTGCCAACGCCATATACCTACAGTTCGACGGGGTAACCAGCGACGTCTACCTCAAGACGAGGGGCGTAGACCTGTGGGAGGTTAAGAAAAAGGTCATAGAGAACTGCAGGAAGATAGGCTTCGACGCCGTCGTGCTCGTGCCCACCCTCATTAAGGGGGTTAACGACCACCAGGTAGGGGACATCATAAAGTTCGCCGCTAGGAACGCCGACGTAGTTAGGTGCGTTAACTTCCAGCCAGTCTCCATATGCGGCAGGATCGATAGGAGCCAACTTAAACAGATGCGCATAACCATACCCGACCTGATGAGGCTGGCTGAGGAGCAGACCCAGGGGCAGATTAAGGTCAGCGACTGGTACCCTGTCCCCTTCGTGGTCCCCATACCTAGGGCTATCGGCGCCCTGAAGCACCACCGCTACGGAGCTGAGTTCACCGCGCACCCACACTGTGGCATGGCCACCTACATCTTCGTGGAGGACGACGGGAGGATAGTCCCCATAACCCGTAAGGCCGACGTCGAGGCCTTCATGGAGAAGATGGAGGAGGCTTACGAGCTCGCCAAGCAGGGCAAGAGGCTTAGGGCGAAGCTTAAAATGCTATCCTCGCTACGCCACGTTAAGTGGGGCTTGCTCAGGAAGTTGATATGGCCCATACTGAAGACTGGGACCTACGAGTCCCTGAGGGACTTTCACTTTAAGACCATACTGGTATCGTCCATGCACTTCATGGACGCCTACAACTTCGACCTTGAAAGGGTACAGCGCTGCGTTATACACTACGGCATACCCGATGGGAGGATCATACCGTTCTGCTCCATGAACACCATCCACAGGCCGATCATAGAGCGCCAGTTCGCCATGACGTGGGAGGAGTTCAATAGGCGCATGGAGGAGGCCCGGAAGAGAGGGTTAAAGCACTTCTAAGGGTCTAGTGGGGTTGGAGGAGCTCCTAGAGCTTCAAGGTAAGCGTGGCCTAGTGCTCGGTATAGGGGGAGGGGGCGACGTAGCCTCAGCGGCCCTACTCCATTTATGGCTGGGCCTCTTTAAGGCCGAGGCTAAGGTTGGAGGGGTGGTCTGGGAGCGCTTCCCCGTAGACCCTACTCCGGGCCCCATAGCTTTAAGCGAGATCAAGCCAGCTAAGAGAGTTGGAGCTTGTCTAGCTTGGGTTACGGGCGAGGCTGAAGCTAAGAGGGGTGATAGGAGGTTTAAGCCCCAGGTGGCTAGGGTGGCTGAGGCCTTAGGCGAGGAGGCCCTAGCCATAGACCTGTGGGCGGGGCCTAAGAGAGTGGCTGAGGACCTACATCGGCTCGCGGAGGACGCCTTCGAGTTTATCGTGGGGGTTGACGTGGGCGGTGACGTGTTAGCTACGGGGGAGGAAGATGGGCTCTGGAGCCCCCTAGCTGATCAAGTCATGCTAGCAGCCTTAGCCCAATTAGAGGAGAGAGGCATTAGGGTGATCTTAGCGGTCCACGGCCTAGGCGTCGACGGTGAGTTGAGCGAGCCCTACCTGTTAAGGAGGCTTAGCTTGCTAGCGTCTAAGGGAGGCTACCTAGGGGCCTTAGGGATGGGTAGGAGGGGGGCTGAGCGCCTTAAAAAGGTGTTGTCAAGGGTTGAAACTGAGTCGAGCGCCCTGCCCTTATTGGCCTTCGAGGGGGGTTACGGCTATAAGGCCTTAAGGTCCTCGACGAGGGGGGTTAAGCTGAGCTTGATCAGCTCGATAACCTTCCTAGTCGACCCGTTGAGGCTTTTCGAGGAGGCCCCGATGGCTAAAGCCTTGGCCAGCGCGGATAGCTTAGAGGAGGCGAACGAGAGGCTACACGAATTAGGGGTGTACACGGAGCTGGACCTTGAAAGAGACCTCTACGAGGTCTACAGGGCTAAGGGCAGGGTCACGAGGAGAGACGTCCTCAAGGTTAAGAGGGAGGGGCTAAGTAGGCTTCGTGGAGGCTACACCGCTACAAGCTCCACGTAACTCCCTACCCCCTTCTCCAGCGCTTTATCGTAGGCTAGCTTAGCCGTCACAGCATCCTGTACAGCTAGCCCCGTAGAGCTGAACACTGTTACCTCGCTCTCCGAGGTCCTACCCGGCTTAAGCCCAGCTACGATCTCGCCTAGCTCAGCGTATATGTGTTCCTTGGACAGTAGGCCCATGGACATAGCCACGTTGGGCTCTCCCCCGTGAACCGCCTGCTCCACGTCGTCAACCACCAGCTTAGACCTTAAGAGGATAGCTGGGTCGAGCTCCTGTTTACCCGGGGCGTCCGCCCCGATGCAGTTTAGGTGGGTTCCAGGCTCCACCCACTCGTCCTTAACTATGGGGGAGCGTGAGGGCGTAGCTGTCACAACTATGTCTGAGCCCCTTACAGCCTCCTCAGCGCTCCTAACAGCTACCACGTTTAGCTTTGGGTAGCTACGTGAGGCCTCCTCAACTAGGGACGCTGCCTTCTCAGGGGCGATATCGTATACCTTAACCTCCTTTAAGCTGGCGTAGAGCAGGGTTAAAGCCTTAAGCTGTGAGCGCCCCTGCCTCCCCGCGCCTATTAAGCCGACGACCTCTACGTCCCGCCTAGCTAGGTACTTAGCTGCTACGGCACCGGCAGCCCCAGTCCTTAAGTCGGTGATTAAGGTGCCGTCCATTAAGGCCAGGGGGAAGCCGGTCTTAGGGTCTATGAGGGCTATCACCGCCATGACCGCCCTTAGCTTAAACCTCTCAGGGTTTAAGGGATGAGAGTTGACGAGCTTAATGGAGACTATGCCAAGATCCTCTATGTAGGCGGGCATACAGCGTACATCCCCTCCATGCTCAGGCAGATCCACGTAGAGCTTAGGGGGCATCCTAACCCTACCTAGGCCTTTAAGCCTAAAGGCCTCCTCAACCCTCTCGATGACCTCCCCCATCTCCAATAGGGGCTCGAGATCTCTATAGGAGAGGATTAAGGTCTTCATGGCTCCACCAACCTAGATAGCCTGGAGGACGCTTATATGTAGAGGGGCTGGTCTTGAGGCCTCTCGAAAGGCTTGAAGCTAAACTTAGGGAGCTCCTAGGGGAAAGGGACGTAGACGGACATGGCTTAACCCACGCCTTGAGGGTTAGGAGGCTGGCCAGGGACTTAGCCTTAAAGGTGGGCGCGGACGTTGAGGTAGTTGAGGCAGCCGCCCTGCTACACGATGTAGCTAGGGCTTTAGGCATAGAGGGCGACCACGCTGAGAGGTCAGCCTCCATAGCCCTCCCCCTCATGATCGAGGCTGGCATATCCGAGGAGAAGGCGGTTAAGGCAGCTGAAATCATTAGGAGACACCGCTATTCGTCTCGAAGAGACGTGGCTAGTTTAGAGGAGGCTGTGTTAAGGGACGCAGATATGTTGGACGCCATGGGGGCTATTGGGGTCGCGAGGGCCGTAGCCTACGGGGCCTTGAGAGGCAGAAGCCTCTACGACCTAGAGGACCCTTTTGCCCAGCGGAGAACACCCGACGACTCTAAGTACACCTTAGACCACTTCTACGTTAAGCTATTGAGGCTCAAGGAGCTCATGAACACCGAGGAGGGTAGGAGAAGAGCTGAGAGGAGGACCAGGTTCCTTAAGCTGTTTCTCGAGGAGCTCATGCTCGATCTAGAGGGGCTATGAGGGGCTCGCTGCTTCACAGGGCTGGTTATTCGAGATAGGTTTAAAGAGGGCCTGAAGGTGCGGTGAGACGTGCGCGTTAAAGTCTTAGCCGCGCTGGCAGTAGCGGCCGTGGTACTCTTAGCTTTAGCCTTAACCCAGCCCACGACAACTCAGCCAGCTAAGCAACTAGACTTCGAGCTAGTCGACATCTACGGCCGCACGTTTAAGCTCAGTGAGCATAGAGGCGAGGTGGTGGTGCTCGACTTTATGGCTACCTGGTGCTCTCCATGCTCCGCACAGGTCGAGGAGTTAAAGGAGTTAAGGGGGAAGGTAGATGTGGTTATAGTCTCCATAAGCGTAGATCCAGCCCACGACACGGTTGAGAGGCTTAGAGCCTACGCCGAGTCTATGGGGATAGACTGGACAGTCACTAGGGACACGGTGGGTTTGGCCGCCAGGTTTAAGGTAGCCGCCATACCCACCCTCGTCGTGCTCACCCCTAAAGGCGAGGTGCACTATCTGCATGTCGGGTTGATAAGCTCCGAGGAACTTGAAGTCAAGGTTAGGGAGGCCATGGGTACATGATCCTAGCGCTGGCCTTCATAGCCGGTGTAGCCTCCTTCTTCACCCCTTGCACCTTCTACGTTTTGCCATACCTGCTCACGTACTCGTCGAGCACAGATAGGGGGGCTAAGCAAGGCGCGTTTACGGGACTTGGCTTCGTCGTTGGTTTATCGGCCACTTACGCCTCGATAGGCTACGCCTCAGCGGCCATTTTATCCTCGCTGGGGCTCAGCCCAGTGCACCTCAACCTAGTTATTGGGATCCTGCTTGTAGTGCTTGGCTTAGCACTGTTGGCCAGTAGCTATAGGTTAACGTGTAAGGTGCCTCATAGAGCGCTATGGGTATCTAGGCATAAAGGCCTCCTAGGCGGGTTGGCGCTAGGCTCCATAATAGGCCTAACCTATACCCCCTGCGCCACCCCCCTCATGGCTGGGGTGCTGCTCGCCAGCCTAAAAGCCGGGGCACTAATGACCGCCGCCTCCTTGTTCATTTACGGTCTGGGCTTAGGGCTACCCTCAATCCTGCTCGCTACAGTCCTCGCGCACTTGAAGTCCAAGCTTGAGGGTAAGGGCAAGGTCTTAATCTATGTGGAGAGAGCAAGCGGCTTCGCGCTCGCCGCCTTAGGGCTACTTAAACTCGCTGGCCTACTTTAAGGCTCAGGCGGGGTACATCTCCTCATAGCCCAAGGGCTCAGGCGAAACCTCCCTCATCAAGGCCTGTGCGCTAAGTTGAAGCCTCCTTTATAAAGCTAGCTTAAGCGTAACTATCTGGAAGGGCCTAAGCTTAACGTTAAGGCTACAGGGTTCCTCCTTCTCCTCGGTTATGTTGGAGAGGAGGACTTCGCGGGGCTCCTTGAAGAGGGTCAACGATGCTTCGCCCTGACTGCCTGAAGCTTCGTAGAACCTCGCCACTACGTGTCTACCGTCCTCAGACCTCTTTAGACACGTTAGCACGGCGTGGTCAGGTAGGCTTAAGAAGGAGAACTCGTCGCCGGGTAGCTCCCCCTTAGCCTTGGCGGGCTCCACTAGCATAGGCATGAGGGGGTTGACGAAGCATAGAGCCTCTCTCCACGCTTTAACCTCCTTCCACCCGCCTCTATGAAGCATGAAGGCGAACTCGAACACGTAGTCCCTGTTTAGCTCTAGGGCGTCGGGCACGGGCATAATGGGGCCCTTATCTCCATAGGAGAGGAGGTCCACAGATCTAAGCAGCGTTAAGTACACCTTACCTTCCTCAACTTGATGCCCAGGTATACCCCTAGTAAAGAGGGTGAAGCCCTTCTCCTCGCAGCTATAATCCATCCAGTCCTCCATAGGGTGCTCCTTAGGCTCAGGCCTACGCTCAATGGCCCCAAAGGCGGTGGAGGCCACGTAGCGCCCCTTAAAGCCTAGGTCGAAGCACCACCTAAGCCTGATGTGTGGGAACTTGTTCTTAAGCCTCACTACGACCTCGACCCAGGGTAGCCCCCTATAGATCCTAACCTCCTTCTCTACGTCCATCAGCTTCTGCCTGTGTAGCTCGATGCCGAAGTGTTCATGTAGCCTATAGGGCCAGAAGCACCCGTAGAGCTCCTCCTTAACTAGTAGGCGCTGCGACACTGAGCCCTCTATCACCTGTACGTCGGACACGTTGAAGACAGGTTTATTGGAGGACCTCTCACCTTCAGCTGCTACGAGGCCAGCTAAGTCCCTGGTTATGTCGCGGTGACTGTAGACGCTCCCCACCTCGTTCTCGAGCTCAAGCCTACACTTAAAGGAGCCTAGCTCTCGGTCGATCACGGTTAGGACGCCGGTTATAGGGTCAACCTCGACCCTCACCCTACCGTTGTCGATGTAGGTCCTACCGTGTATCCTCCTTAAGCCCTCGGGGCTTGAAGCATGCCTAAGCCTATAGACCCTGTAGCCTAGAGGCGGAGCCGTAGCTATAAAACCTAGCTTAGCCCTCCGAAGCCACCCCTCGACGTCCCTCTCCTCCTCCACCAGCTCGCATGGAACCCCCTCCACCTCCACGTGCTTAACCTTCTCCTCGGGGCTAAATCGAAGCTCGTACTCCACGTAGCCCTTAGACTCGAAGCTGTTGGGATTGAAGATTACTATGGACCTGCTACCTATGCAGGCCTTGGAGGCTATGTATCCCAGAGCCGAGCTTAGTATCGATGACAGCGAGGTAATTAAAATGTCGATTACGTCACTAACCTCGTAGAACACCTCGTCCACCGAGGTCCCGGTCACCACGTCGTGGAAGGCTAAGAAGAGCACTTGGTCCCAAGCCTCCTTTAACTCACGCTCTGGGTAGGGCTTACCGAGGAGCCAGGCGATGGTTGAAAATCTCTCGGCGTTCAGTATGAGGTTCCTCACCTTGAAGTACCCTAGCTTAACCCACATCCTCGTGCTCCACACGCTATCGAAGATACGCTCACCGCTGTACATCTCCCCCTCCTCGACGGGGAGCTCAACGCCCTCCTCCTCCAAGGCCTTAAAGTAGTCCTCGGGCGTGGAGAGCTCAATCTCGTATTCAGGGTGCTTCTCCTCAAAGTCCTCCACGGCCCTAAGCACCCACTCAGGGAAGGGACAGCTACCTACGCCGCACGGCATCAAGATGTGCTTGGTGGCGGCGTACATCCTAAGCTCCTCGAGGTTATCGTAGAGGTGCTCGGCGAAGATGCCTACGTGGTAGCTATGCTTAGAGCACAGGTAGTGTGTGAGTATCTCGGTGCCGTCAAGTCCCCTCCACTTAAAGTCTGCGCTGCCAGGCTTCCTTTCACGGCCTCTACCGAACACTAGCCACCTGTACCCCGCGTCCACGTAGATCTGAGGTATCTGGGCGTTTAAGCCGAAGGAGTCCACCAGCCAGCCTACCTTAACGTCCAGCCCTAACTTCTCCTTGACGTACCTCTTGCCCCTCAGGATCTCCCTCACAAAGACCTCCCCGCCCGGGAGGAAGGAGTCAGCCATAAGGTACTGTCCGTCAACCACCACCAACCTGCCCCTCGAAGCCTCCTCCTTGAGCCTCTTGAAGAGGGCGGGGTCTCTACGCTCTATCTCCATGAACTGGTAGGCGTCCTCAACCCCGAACTTAAAGTCTGGGAAGATGGAGCATAGCACGGCTACGTGGCGCAGCAGCCTATGGTTAATGTAGGAGCAGTCCCTCCTATTAAAGCGCCACACTACGTCGTAGTGGAAGTGCGGGAAGTAGTAGACCCTGTACTTGGCCTCGGGCCTACGCATTGCCGAGAGGCCCGGCTAGCAGAGGGTTTTTTATGTGTAACCTATTTAGACTAAGTGCTCCATGGCGTACTCCACGGCGGACTTGAAGATGGGCATGCCATCGCCGTAGGCTGGAGGCTCATCGAAGCGTGTCCAGTCGGGGAGCTGCCAGCCGAAGTAGGCTCTCTCAGGGTGTGGCATTAAGCCTAGGACGTTGCCTCTAGGGTTACATATGCCGGCTATGTCGTCGAGGCTCCCGTTCGGGTTCAGCGGGTACCTACCCATAGCTAGTCGGCCCTCCTCATCGCAGTACTGGAAGACCACCTGCCCGTTACGGTGTAGACGCTCCAACAACTCAGCCTCTCTCTCCTTAGGTAAGATGAAGCGGCCCTCAGCGTGGGCTACAGGCATCCTGAGCACGGCGCCCTCACGTACCCCCTTGGTGAAGATGCATTTACCCGGGCTGGAGTGCCTAAGGTATACCCATCGACACTCAAAACGAGCCGACACGTTAACCGCCAAAGAGGCCTGTGGAACCTCACTCACCCCTTCAAAGCTAGGTAGGAGCCCTGCCTCCACCAACACTTGGAAGCCGTTGCATATACCCAACACCAGCCTTCCTTCCTCCACAAACCGCTCGAGCTGCCTACCTAGCTTGACAGCTAGCTTCTTAGCCCAGATAGCCCCCGCCCTAACGTAGTCACCATAGGAGAAGCCTCCAGGTATAACTAATATATGGTAACTCTCCAGGCCTTCACGCAGCACCTTGTTGATGTGGACTATACGCGCCTCGGCGCCAGCGTCCTCAAAGGCTACTTTAGTCTCAGCGTCGCAGTTAGTCCCACCCACCCTAAGTATGACTACCCTCGGCTTGGCCACGATGGTTAAGCTGGCGTAGGGTACTAATAACGTTTAACCCTACCATGGAGAGGTCAGTGCGCTTCAAGTCGGGGGCGTCCTTCAAAAAAGGTAAAACACTTATCTCCAGCCGCCTAAGCCTGATGCGGGGGGACCGGCTAACGGCGCTTATTGAACTTAGCCAGCTACCTACGATTGGAGGCTATGAATGGCTTATAATCTTCCTGATAATACTCATACTCTTCGGCGCCAAGAAACTACCGGAACTAGCTAGGGGGTTGGGGGAGGCTGTCAAGGAGTTTAAGAGGGCTTCAAGCGAGGAGCCGAAGAGGGAGGTTAGGCCTGTAAGGCGGAGCGAGGAAGCCTTAGGTGAGGATAAGGTGGTCCAGGCAGCGAAGGCCTTAGGCTTAACGGTTGAGGGTAAGAGCAGAGAGGAGCTGCTCAACGAGGTACTAAGGAAGTTAAAGGAGGGCGGCTAGAAAGCTCGCTTGACGTCCACGTAGACAAGCTGAAGGCTTAAGGGCCTAAACGTAGACTTTAAGGCAGCGGGGCTGCAGCTTGAAAGCCTTGGTCTTCGACCCCAGCATAGCAGGTGTCTCAGGTGACATGGTGCTCTCAGCCTTGGTAGACCTACTAGGGCTCGAGGACCAGGTCTACAGGGTGGCTGAGGCCGTTAAAGGGCTGGAGGGATGTAGGATCGAAGTGAGGGTAACTGAGGTACGTAGGGCGGGGCTTAGGGCTAAGAGGGTCGAAGCGGAGGCCTCAGGGCACTTAGGAGGGCCCGCTAAGCTTAGAGAGGCGCTGCTTAAGGTGGGCTGGAAGCTAGGCTTATCGAGGAGGGCTCAGGAGCTGGCGCTTAGGATCCTAGATGACCTAGTGGAAGCTGAGCTAAGCGTCCATGGATCCAGAGACCTCGAGCTACACGAGCTAGCTTCGCCGGATACCTTGCTAGACATAGCTGGCGCGGTTACGCTGCTGGAGACCTCAGGTTTACTCGACGCCCACATATACACGACGCCCCCTGCTCTCGGAGGCGGCAGGGTCAATATAGGCCACGGCTACGTGAAGGGGCCTGCTCCAGCCACGTTAGAGCTACTTAGAAGACACGGATTAAAGTACTCCCAGATAGGAGTAGACGAGGAGCTAAGCACGCCCACAGGGGTAGCCATCCTAGCCAATATAGCTGAGGAAGTAGATCTGCTGCCGCCGTTGAAGGTGGAAGGGGTTGGTTATGGAGCTGGGCACAGGGAACTTCCAGGGATCCCCAACGTGTTAAGAGTAGTGAAGGGGGTTGAAGCCAAGGCCCTAGCTGATAGGGTCGCGGTCCTCGAGACCAACCTTGACGACGTCCCAGGCGAGGTTATAGGGTTCCTGGTTGATAGGTTGATGGAGGCTGGGGCCCTAGACGTCGTGATCCTACAGGGACTAGGGAAGAAGGGTAGGCCTCAGTTCGTGGTTAAAGCCTTAGCTAAGCCTGAGGCCTACGAGGAGGTCTTAGAGAGGCTCGTGGAGGAGACCGGCACGCTAGGGGTTAGAGTGAAGATGGAGCCTAGAGTGGTCCTCCCTAGGGAGGAGGTAAAGGTGGACGTGGAGGTGGGCGGTGTAAGCTACGAGGTGAGGTTTAAGGTCTCCCGGGGACTTAAGGGAGAGCTCCTGAACATTAAGCCTGAGTACGAGGACGTCAAGCGCATAGCCTTAAGGGAGCGTAGGCCTCTAAGGGAGGTGGCGGAGGAGGTTAAGCGTAGAGCCCTAAGTAGGCTAAGAGACCAGCAGCTCCCTTAACTTAGGCGCTAGGTCCCTCCTAAACCTAAAAATATAGTTAGGGTGAGGGGTGAAGGCTACCTCTAAGCCCCCCGCCTCGACCACCTTAACATCCTCGACCCTTAAAGGAGGCTCAACGCCCAGCAGCTCGGAAATGGAGGACGCAGCAGCTCTACCCATAGCTACCACCCTCTTAGGCTTAAGGAGCTCAAGCTCAGCTCTAAGCATCGGCACGCAGCTCCTCCTCATAGACCCCAGCTCAGCTCGGCTACGAGGCCTACACTTGACAGCCCCCGTGATGAAGACGCCTCTAGACTTGAGGAAGACGAGCACCTCCTCGTCGCCTTTAACCCCCAATACGAGTTTCATGGCCCTCCTAAACCTATCGTAGACCTCGAGGTTATAGAACACCGACTCCTTGAAGCCTGGCGGCGGAGACTCACCTATAGCTAGCACCTTAACCTGCTTAGGTAGCCAGCGCGTATAGGCCTCAAACTTGATTAAGGGCTTATCCACTGGGCTACAAGCCTCACAGCTAGCGACCAGCTCCCTAAGCCTTAGGGAGAGATCCATGGTTAACGCCGCTTAAAGCCTCCTTTTCCAGGCCCTCTCTAAGCTATCCACTGGAAGATCGACCACCACGTTTCCCTTAACGCCCCTAACTATCAGCCTAGGCTCCTTTGAGACCCACCCCACCCTAGCATGAGGTACCTCCCTCATCAACGACTTGAACACTTCTTCGCGGTCGGCCTTAACCTCGACGAGGAACCTGGTGTTCGACTCGGAGAACATTACGAAGTCGTCCCTCCTAAGCGACCTTGGCCTAGGCACCTGAGACAGGTAGAGCTCTAGGCCTAGGCCTCCCCCAATAGCCATCTCGGCCGCCGCGACCCCTAGGCCGCCCTCTGATAGGTCGTGACAAGCCCTGACGAGCCCAGCGTCAATGGCCTGGATCAGCGAGTCCACGATGTTCCTGGCCGTGGGCATGTACACCTTGGGCACCGTGCGCCCTAGAAAGCCCCTCAACGCGTAGTACTCCGAGCCGCCGAGCTCAGCCCTAGTGAAGCCTACGAGGTAGACGGGGTCCCCAGGCCTCTTAAGGTCGGAGGTAACCGCCCTCCTAACGTCAGGTATAATGCCTAGCGCGGTTATCAATAACGTGGGGGTAACAGGGCCAAGCGGAGACTCGTTGTATAGGCTGTCCTTGCCCGATATGAAGGGGGTGCCATAGGCCTTAGCATACCTGTAGCAAGCCTTAACCGCCCTTAGGAGGCCCCCCATCCTATCGGGCTTCTCAGGGTTGCCCCAGGTGAAGTTGTCTAGCAGCGCTATACGCCTACCGCCCACCGCCACGTTATTCCTTATAGCCTCGTCTATGGCTGAGGCAGCCATCCAGTATGGGTCTATTTTGCCGTAGCGAGGCTTAATACCACAGGATAACACGAGGCCTCTCCAAGAGGAGGGTAGGGGTTTAAGCACCGAGGCGTCGTTGGGACCGGCCTTCATGCCCTGTAGGGGCTTAACTACCGTGGAGCCCTTGACCTCGTGGTCATAGGTCCTAATAACCTCCTCCTTGCTGCATACGTTCGGCGACGATAGCAGTGCCAGCAGCGGGCCTTCAAGGTCCTCAGGCGGTGTGAAAGAAGGCTCCTCTATGCTTGGAGGAGCCCACTCAGCCCTCCTAAACGCCGTGGGAGGGGTGAAGAGGAAGTCTAGGTCTAGGGTGGCTACCCGGTGGCCTAGGTAGTTTACGCGTAGCTCGTAGGTGTCGTCAAGCCTACCTATGACGGCGGCCTCCACCTCCTCATCCCTAAACGCCTCTAAGCAGGCCTCCACCTTGTCTGGGGGCGAAACTAACAGCATGCGTTCCTGAGACTCTGAGAGCCATATCTCCCAAGGAGCTAGCCCAGGGTACTTTAAGGGGACCTTTTCAAGCCACACCTCCGCGCCCAGCTTAAAGTGATGGGCTGTCTCGCTCACCGCGCACGATATGCCTCCGCCGCCTAGGTCGGTGATGGCGGTGGCTAGGCCTTCATCCCTTATCGTGAGTATGGCCCTCTTAAGCCTCTCCTCCTCGATAGGATTAGGTATCTGCACCGCTGGGCGGGATACCTCCTCGGACTCCTCTGTGAGCTCGGCGGAGGCGAAGGTCACACCATGGATCCCGTCCCTGCCGGTTCGTCCACCAGCCAACACTAGGTAGTCGCCGGGCCTAGCCCTCCTAACGTACTTATCAACGGGTAGCACTCCTACGCAGCCGCAGTAAACCACGACGTTGCCGACGTAGCCCTCATCGAAGTGTATGGCGCCGCACACGGTGGGTATACCCATGTTGTTGCCGTAGTGCCCTATCCCGGCCACGACGCCCCTATAGAGGTAGCGCGGGTGTTTAACCCCCTTAGGGAGCTTATCGTAGCTATAGTCCAAAGGGCCGAAGCAGAGCACATCTATGTTAGCGATAGGGTCTCCCCACACACCTAAGATATCCCTGATGACACCCCCCACGCCTGTAGCTGCGCCGCCGAAGGGCTCGATAGCTGAGGGATGATTGTGGGTCTCCACCTTAATGGCCACGGCGTAGCCGTCGCCAAACTCGACTACACCGGCGTTGTCCTCAAACACTGATATACACCAGCTTGGCTTAAGCTCCTCGTAGACCTTGGCTATGTACGTCTTAAGCATGTTCTTAACCCTGACCTTACCCCCCACCGCCACGTAGCCCTTAAACGTCTTATGACGACAGTGTTCGCTCCAAACCTGCGCTATCGATTGAAGCTCAACGTCTGTTGGGGGGCGACCTAGCGCCTTATAGTGGCGCTGGATGGTCTTCATCTCCTCTAAGTTGAGCGCCAACCCTAGCTCTTCGCTTATCTTCATTAACAGCTGGTCGTCAGCTTCAAGTAGGTTGATGAGATAAAGGTCGAAGGGTACGCCTTCAGCTTTCACCGCGTAACTTTGCATACGCTACCTGCAAACTGGCACCTTAAATAAAAGGCTTCAGTCGATAAGGCGAGGCACAAAGCGTACAGCTTAGGGGGGCCCTCGTCGCGGCCAAGCCTTATTAAGGTCCTTGAGCTAAGAGTCTTAAACGTAGGGCTGGAGACCCTAGCCCTCCTCCGTAACCTCAAAGAAGTAGTCATCTTTAACTTCAGGATTGGCTAAGAGCCTCCTACACATTAAGTCCACCTGCCTCCTAGCCTCCTCTAAATTTAAAGCCTCTAGGACTATGTCGTAGTGTTTGCCCACTTTTACGTCTAATACCTTAAAGCCTAAGTCCTTAAGTGATTCTAAGGTGGCTAAGCCCTCAGCATCGGTTAAGCCAGGCTTTAACTTAACAAGCACCTTAGCCTTAAACTTCATGTGAGCCCCCTAACTATTGAGCTCTAAGCTAAATAAGCCTTAATGGCGTGGAAGTTTAGCCTCTAAGCAACTTTTTTATCGAAGTAGCAGGCTCATTTAAGTGATGGACAAGTTCATAAGGGTCTCTGAGGAGACCTTAAGGAGGCTGAGTGAAGGTAAAGCCAAGTACATTGAGGGATACAAGCTGAAGTTTGGAAGGTGGATCTTGAAGGAGAAGGTGGGCGAGCTTATTGGTTGTAAGGGTGAAGCTCCGCGTGAAAGTTAAGCATTCAAGTAGGGCTTTAGAACTCACCGTGCTGGCTAATGGTGGGGCCGAGAGCCCAAGCCCATGTCTAGCCGTAGACCCCTCCACGGCCTCTAAGCTAGGCCTATGGCCTCTTCAACAGGCCGAGGTCTATAAGGTAGAGGAGGCCTCAACCATAGGCGAGGCCTACCTGTTAAGGAATAAAGTTGAAGTTGAGCTGCTAAGTGAGGAGGGCGAAGTATTATCAAAAGTAGACGCAGACTTAGCTATCCAAGAAGGGTTAAGCGAGCCTCTAATCACCGACGTCACGATAGACTCCCTTGGTATACAGGTAATCAGTTTTAGTAGAGGGTTATGGAGACACGCTAATGATCCGCCGTCGAAGATTAGGGCGAGCGCCCAAAGATAAAGAAGCCTAACGGTAAAGGTAGAGGCATCCTTTTAAATAACCTGCACGGAAGGAGGCGGGGGGTTCGCCTTGATCGAGCGACGTGAAATGCAGGAGATTGCCTCGCGCTACAAGGACCCAGCGCTCTTAATATTAGGGTCGCATAGCGCCCTCGACGCCTGGCAGGGAGCCCGTAATTACGGGTTAAGGGCGGTGATCTACACCACCAGGGATAGAGCTAGGATCTACCTACAGAACGCTATGGCTGGAGCGCCCGGCGAGTACATAGAGGATCTACCTGAGCTTGTGAGGCGGGACGTTATAGTGGTTGAGGACCCAGCTGAGGCTAGGAACCGTAAGGGGTGGAGGAGCTGTATAGTAGTCTTTGACAGGTACTCAGACGTGGTTAAGTACGTCGACGACTTAATAGAGCTTGAATGTCTACAGGTGCCTAATCGAGCCTTCAGCGTCTACGTGGGTGGAGATGAAAGGTGTAGCGTGATAGAGGATAAGTTCGCCGTGCCGATTATAGGCTCTAGGAGGCTCCTCAAGATAGAGAACCGAGGAGAAATAGAGAAGGACTATTACTGGTTCGCCGAGAAGGCCGGTATACCCTACCCTAAGGCGTTTAAGTTTAGGGTGGTTAAGGGAGGGATTAAGCTCGAGGAGAAGGTGGAGCAGCCCTTAATATTAAAGGCTGAGTTCGCTCATCGAAAGTTTGAGAGAGGCTTCATCTTCGCCGCCAACTCAGAGGACTTAGAGGAGAAGGTTAGGAGGGAGGTGGAGGCAGGGCACCTAGACGAGGAGGCCTTAAAGTACGCCCGCGTGGAGGAGTACGTTCCAGGCCCTCACGCCAACTTCAACTTCTTCTACTCCCCAATAAACGCTAAGGAGGAGTGGGGAGACGTTGAGAAGTGGTACGCTAAGCTCTACGGGGTCAGCTTAGAGGAGGCTAGAAGCTACCTAGCCAACGAGTTAATCTCCATAGACGAGCGCAGAGAGACCACCCACGACGGCGTTATTAGGCTACCAGCCGACGTACAGTTAAAGGTGGACTGGTCCAAGACACCGTACCCATTAACCTTTGAGGTCACCTTCCACGGAGACATCTCCATAAGGGAATCGCTGCTAAAGGACGTGCACCTCGTCGCCAACGCCTTCTTAAAGGCTACCCAGCTCTACGAGCCGCCGGGCATTATAGGGGCCTGGTGTCTACAGACGATAGTTACGTGGACCAAGGTGCCGAGGGTTAAGGTCTACGAGGGGGTCAGCCTAGGCCTATACGACGTGCCCGAGGCCGCTGAGGTCTACATGCATATACCGTACACTCAGGACGTAGCGCTACGCCATGGAGGCGGGGCCAACGTTCACCTGGGCGTCGGAGGTAAGTACGCCGTGGCCAGGTACCAGCGGAGAGTGAGCGTAGGCGATAGGATAGCCTTAGAAGTTCGCAGGGCGCTTAAGAAGAACTTGTTGGCCGAGGTAGTTACGTAAAAACCTTCCTATTTTATTAGCCTTTAAGCGAAGGTAGCCGAGATCCACTCACCTATCTGGTGCGCCAGGACCATGACCGCTATGGCTATTATTAGGTGCTCAGCCACCACCTTCCAAGCCTTAATACCCCTTCTCCTAGCGAGGTAGAAGCTGAAGGCTGAAAGCGTGGTTAAGCCTAGGACTACGTTCACAGCTATGGCCGTCGATAGTTTAAGGAGCAGCAATGGAACTATGAAGAGCGAGGCGAAGGCGGCCTTAGATATAAGCGTAATCAACGTGGCCTCCCACACCTCCTTGGCAGAGTGGAGCTCCTCAGCTTCCTCTGAGAAGTGTACCCCCATGGCATCCGAGAGAGCGTCAGCCATAGCTATAGTCAACACTCCTCCTATCACCGCCAGCTTAGAGTGAGTCCCCGAGTGAAGCCCTATCATAAGCCCTAGCGTGGTGATTATGCCTGAAGCCAGCCCAAAGCTAAAGCCCATCCTAATCGAGGCTGACATTTGGCTTAAAGCGTTGAGCCGGTTTAATTAAGCTTTACGTAAACATTTAAAATCTACAATTCCGTCAAGTTGCCTAGATAACCGCTGGTTAATAAGCTAGGCCTCATAAGAGGGGTTAAAGTCTTAAACCGAAGCTTTAACGTTGAATACGTAGCTTTCGTAGTCTTTATCCTCGACCTACGTTCTTAATAACCTACCTACATAAGCTTTTTTCAGCCTACAAAACTATTAGGTGCGGGGCCCCAGAGGCTCGGTGAAGAACCTGCACCCCTCAAAGGACATAGTGGGAGCTAAGAGCTCTGAGTTAGGGGGGAAGAGAGTAGCCCTATGTATAACTGGGGGGGCTGCCGCCTATCGCTGCCCAGACCTAGCTAGGGAGCTGATGAAGAGGGGCGCTGAGGTATACGCGGTTATGACTGAGGCCGCCTCTAAGCTCATCACCCCCGAGCTAATGAGGTGGGCCACAGGCAACCCTGTGGTCACCGAGCTAACAGGGGACATAGAGCACATAGCCTTAACCACGGGCGACGATAAGGTCGACTTGGTCATAGTCGCTCCAGCCACGGCTAACACCATCAGCAAGGCTGCCCACGGGATATGCGACAACGCGGTGACAACGCTCATAGCCTCAGCCTTAGGCTCCAACATACCCGTGGTATTCGTCCCAGCCATGCACGCCTCGCTCTACGTAAGCCCAGGGGTCCAACGTAGCCTCGAGGAGCTAAGGGCGATGGGAGGTGAGGTTATCGAGCCGTGGATGGAGGAGGGCAAGGCCAAGATGCCCGACGTATCCTTCATAGCTGAGAGGGTGGCTGAGCGGCTAACGCGTCGAGGACAGTTTAAGGGGTTAAAGTTCCTGGTCACCGCGGGCCCTACTCGGGAGCCTCTAGATGCCGTGCGCTTCTTAACTAACCCTAGCTCGGGGAAGATGGGGTTCGCCTTAGCTGAGGAGGCTTGGAGGAGGGGTGGAGAGGTCACCTTAATTAAGGGGCCCGTAGAACACCGGGCGCCCCACGGGGTCAAGGTGGTGGATGTAGTCACCACCGAGGACATGTATAGGGCGGTGGAGGCCGAGCTGACGAACACGGGCTACGACGTGGTCATCTTGGCTGCCGCCCCCCTCGACTATGGGTTCTCCTCCACCTTCAACCATAAGCTCCCTTCAGGCTTAGCTGAGCTGGACGTGAAGCTTCAGCCTAGGCCCAAGATATCCATGGCTGTTAGGAAGCTGGCCCCCAAAGCCTTCTTCATAGGCTTTAAGGCTGAGCACGGCGTAAGCGACGAGGAGCTCATAGAGAGAGCCTACGCTAGGCTCCTCGAGGCCGGGATGGACCTCATAGTGGCCAACGACGTAGGAAGAGAGAGTAGAGGGTTTAGCTGCGACACTAACGAGGTCTTCATCGTTGACAAGGAGCGCAGAGTCGTACACGTCTCGCTTAGGAGCAAGAGGGAGGTGGCCAAGGCGATACTCGACGTAGCCGCTGAGAAGATGGGGGTGGGTGGATGAAGAGAGCTGTAGCGTTCGCTCCAGCCCACATAACGGGGTTCTTCGAGATCTACGACTCAAGCCAAAACCCTCTACTAGTGGGGTCGAGGGGCGCAGGGGTCTCCTTGAACCTAGGAGTGTATACCTTGGTTGAGGCTGAGCCAAGCCGTAGGGTCAAGGTGGAGGTTAGGCTTGAGGGTAGGCCCGTAGACTACGAGGTCACTAAGAGAGCGGTGGAGGAACTCCTTAAGCTAGCTAATAGGCCCTACAGAGTCACCGTAACCCACCGCTTCCAGGTACCCGTCGGCTCAGGCTTCGGCGCCAGCGGAGCTGGCGCTCTAAGCGCCGCTCTAGCCTTAAACGAGGCGTTAAGCCTAGGGTTAACTAAGGTGGAGGCGGCTAAGGCTGCCCACGTAGCCGAGGTAACCTATAGGACGGGGCTAGGCGACGTACCAGCCCAGCTAGTTGGAGGCTTAGAGGTTAGGAGGACCCCTGGAGCCCCTGGGCTAGGGCTGGTGGAGAAGGTCCCGGTCAACGACCTAGCGGTGGTGTGCGCCGGCCTTGGTGTAGCCGAGACGA
>CAZVDL010000015.1:0-33144 GCA_964626365.1 uncultured Nitrososphaerota archaeon | reverse complement strand
CATCGCGGCGCCTAGCCAGGTACTCGTTTAAGACCTCTTCGGCTTCACGGTTATAGAAGGTCACCCAGCTACGCTTAGTCCTGCCATAATGCCCCCGAGGCCTAACCATGCGCCAGGGGAGGTAAAGGTCGTCGAAGGTCAAGCTTAGGGCTTCACTACACCTCAGCCCAGTCGAGGCGTAAAACAAGAACAAGGCTCTGAGGTCTAAGGCGGGCAAGGCCTCATAGAACCTCCTAAGCTCCTCGCGGGTCGGGACTACGACAGGCCTAAACGTCTTAGGAGGCCACCTAAACCCCTCGAGCAGCCTCCCATAGCCTAAGAAGCCCAGGAAAGCTCGAAGCCCGCAGAGCGCGTTACCATAAGTCTTATTCGCCTTAAACTGAGCTAGAAACCTCCTAACATGCTTAACCCTTAACCCCGCTAAACCCTCCTCCCCACCTATGAAGCATAGGAACCTCCTAGCCAGCCGAACATAGTCGCCCACCGTTAAAGGCGATAAGCGGCGATCAACAACGAGGTACTCACGAAAATCATCGAGAAGTCCTAAGCCCTGCGCCTTTGACCTGGCTCGGCCACCCCCGCCCAGGTCGTAGGTGAGAAGCCAGGCGACTTAAAATCTTACGCGAGTCGCTCTAGGCTTCGTCTAGGATCCCTTCACGGAGAACTATGGTATTACGGGGGCGGCGGTGACCCAGGAGGGTGGACCGCCTCCCGCTAAGCTGTTCAGCCAGGCGCTCTCTGCCCCGGGTACCCATGAACGCCGGCACCCAGCCTTAAGGCCGCTCCCTCCCGGGCCTAACCTGGTTCGGCTGGTTCGGAGGCTTGGGCCCCTCCTTCGAGGGGCTTGGCCTCCTATGCCGACCCCATGGGGCGAGGCTTCATAGGCACACTGGCCGCCCAGCTTAGCGTTCGGCCAGCCGCCCCTCCCAGTTACTGGCCCCGCCATGACGACCGTTTGCGGCTCGAGGGGGCGTAAGCCCTCCTCGAGAGGGTAGGCCGAGCACCCCGGCCCTACCACCGCCGCCCCCAAGGTTCAATTGGCTGGAGCGAGGATAAGCTTTTCCGTCATGACCTCAGCCGCTTTAACCTAGGGGAAGGTTTAAGGATCCAGCTCTCAGTCTAGTTGGCGTTGAGCTTAGAGGAGTTCGTGCTAGCACTGTTGACGTTCTGGCTGGCGATCACTTTAATCCTGAGCTTAGTTAGGCTTGAGAACGTCGATTACAAGCCTTTCTTTGTAGTGGTTAAAGGTAGGCCTAGGCTGCTTCGTAGACTGCTTAAGGCTCTATCTTCAAGGTGGGGTAGGGCCTGGATCGTAGCGCTCGACGTGGGCGTGGCCATGGGGGTCGGGATGATGGCCTTCTCGCTATACTTCCTAGCCGCTAACTTAGTCCGACGCTTCCTGGTACCAAGGGAGTTTGTAGCTGTCATGCCTCCTATACCGGGTCTCCTCTTCCCTCTCGAGGTCCTTCCCCACTTTATAGCGGCACTCGCAGTCGCGGTGGTTATTCACGAGGCTGCCCACGCCTTGGCCTCTAAGCTACTAGGAGTTAAGGTTAAAGGAGCAGGGGTGGCCTTAGCGGTTATAATCCTGGCCGCCTTCGTGGAGCTTGATGAAGAGGGAATTAAGAGAGTTAGGCTTAGGGATAAGCTTAGGATATTCACGGCAGGCCCCTCCTCTAACATGTTGCTCTTCCTGCTCGTCGTGGCTGCCTTCACCGTGGTGTTTCAGCCCGGAGGCGTGCTCGTCCAACGCGTTGAGCCGGGCACCCCAGCTGATAGGGCGGGGCTGACGAGGTACTCAGTCATTGTAGCCTTGAACGGTACCTCAATAACTGATAGCCTGAGCCTACATAGGTTCATGTTGAGGACACGACCCAACCAGACCATAGTGATTGACTTCATCGAGCCCACTGGGGCTAGGACTAGGCGGATTATTAGGGCCGCTAGCCACCCCTATAACCGTAGCATCGGCTTCATAGGGATACTTCCAGCCGATTACTATGAGCTTAGGTTAGGCTGGCTGCCCCCCAGCGCCCTGATCCAAGTACACCTCTTCCTCCTATGGCTCGAGATCGTGCTATTCAGCTTAGCGGTCTTTAACATGCTGCCTATCTCCATAGCCGACGGAGGTAGGGTGTTTAGGGCGGTGGTCGAGGAGGTCTTTAAGGGTGATGAGGGGAAGGTTAAAGCCTTCGCGTTTATAGCTAATTCTCTGTGTCTAGGCTTAATAGTGGCCAACGTGGCCGTCACAATATTAGCCATGATTTAGGGTGCGCGCCGTGAAGTGCACGCTATGCCAGGCCCAAGCCATATATAAGTCACCTTACTCCGGCCAGCTTTTCTGTGCTAGGTGTTTTAAGAGGAACGTTGAGGGTAGGGTTAGGGCGACGATAAACCACCACAAGCTCTTCGAGCCCAACGACCACATACTCATAGCCGTATCAGGCGGCAAGGATAGCTTGGTGCTACTCAACATCCTATATAAGCTTGAGGCAAGAAGGCCAGGGGTTAAGTTGACGGCCTTAACCATAGACGAGGGGGTAGCGGGGTATAGGGGCCACGGCTTAAGAGTGGCCGAAGAGGCCGCCAAGAGATTGGGCGTAGAGCACCACGTAGCCTCCTTCAAGGAGTACTACGGCTACACTCTGGACGAGATATACGACATGGCCGTTAAGAAGAGGGTGGGGCTACACGCCTGTACCTTCTGCGGGGTGTTGAGGAGAAGGCTGATCAATGTTAAGGCTAGGGAGTTAGGCGCAACTAAGGTGGCGACGGGGCATAACCTAGATGACGAGGCACAGACAGCGCTGATAAACCTCCTTAGAGGCACGGTGTCTAGGCTAGCTAGGCTTGGACCCAAGCCCCCTAGGATGTGGGAGGGCTTCGTGCCGCGGGTTAAGCCACTACGTTATATACCGGAGCGTGAAGTAGCCCTCTACGCCTATCTAAGCGGCTTTGAGCTCTACGAGGAAGAATGCCGCTACGTTAGGGCCTCACTTAGAGACGAGATAAGATACATGCTTAATAAGCTGGAGTCCAAGCATCCAGGCATGAAGTACGCTGTTGTTAGGGCGGTGGATAGGTTAGCGCCCTTAATTGAGAGGGAGGTAGACGTGAAAGTTAAGCCTTGCAGGTACTGTGGCGAGCCGACGGCCAGAGATATATGTAGGGCGTGTGAGGTCTTAGAGCAGCTCGGCATTAAGGGCTAGGCCTTTCATCAGTCAATTAAAAACGAAGCGGTGAGGACTAGTTAGCGAAAAGCTGATTAGGTTAAAAGATTCCTCAGCCTCCTCAGAGTCCACGCTGAGTCAGTACGTTCTGATGTCTTTAAATGAGGCTATGTAGGGTGTTTAGGCCTCAAGTCTTGATACGTAAGGGTTACATAGATTAGATGAGAATTTAAAGCATTAGAAGAGAATTTAACTTCTCTTGAGCAGAGGGCTCTACGCAAGGGGCTCTATGGAGCCCCTAGTCTCGATTACTATACCGACCAGGAACTCCTCGAAGACCCTCGAGGCCTGCTTAAAAGCCATAGCCTCCTCGACGTATTCTAGGTTGGAGGTCATTGTAATTGATGGGTTCAGCATTGATGGGACGGCTAAGATAGCTGAGAGGTATGGGGCTAAGGTAGTAACTACTGATTGGGGGCTGCTGGGAGCTAGATACCTCGGCTTTAAGGAGGCTAAGGGCGATTATGTACTATTGCTCGATGCGGATCAGCTGCTAGAGCCTACAGCTATTGAGAGAGCCGTGGAGCTAGCTGAAAGGTATGATATGTTGGTCTTCGAGGAGCTTAGCTATAGGCCTAGGACCTTGATTGAGAGGCTTTACACCTACGACCGCGAGCTGGTTCATTTCATCCCTAGCTTAGACCCTCTACAAGGTGAGGTGTTACCTAGGTTCTTTAAGAGGTGGGTGCTGGAGAGGGCCTTTAACGCCATCCCTAGCCGTGCCTTAAAGGAGGTAGTTCACTTCGACCACGCCATCATTTACTATGAAGCCTACAAAGTCACTAAGAGGGTAGGAGTGGTGCCGAGGGCTCTATGGCATCTAGAAACACCTTCAACCAGGGAGCTCGTAGTCAAGAACATAAGGTACGGCTCCACCTTAACCTCGCTCATGGAGTTAAAGGAGTATAGAAGGCTTCTACACAGAGACTCCACGATTAAGAAGGTGCTCAATAGGGTTAAGTATGGAGCCAAGAGGGGAGCAAAGGCGGTACTGGGGTCTATAGCACTCAACCTGGTCAAGGACTACATCGTGGGGCTAGGCCTAGCTTTAAAGCATCTACATTTAAAGTAGAGCTACCACGGTCTTGTTAAAAGCTCAGGGGACTTCACGGCTGAGACATCGGTGACGTGGCACCGCCTTTATAATAGCCTAAAGCTCTCGTCGATTAGGCCGGTGCTTAAACATGGTCGTTAAGCTGCAGCGAAGCACCAAGAACCCTCTACTTAAACCTACGTCGAATTGGTGGGAGAACAAATTAGTGTGCAACCCAGCCGTAATTACGCTCAACAATAAGGTACACCTCATGTACACCGCTAAGGGGGAGGATGACGTAGCTAGGTTTGGTTACGCGCGCCTTAGAGGAGTCGAAGAGGTTGAGGAGAGGCTTCCCTATCCCATATTCCAGCCCGAGGAGTGGTTTGAGGTACATGGCGTTGAAGACCCTAGGGCCACGGTGATGGATGGAGAAGTGATCCTATTCTACGCCTGCAAGGAGAGGGACATGGCTAGGATAGCCGTGTCCACGGTTAAAGTGGAGGACTTCGCTCAGGGGAGGTGGTCGTGGAGCAGGCATAGGCTCCTGCTCCCGGTCCTTGTAGGCGTACACAATAGGAACGCCGTGCTCTTCCCTAGGAAAATAGGCGGCAGATACGTAATGCTACATAGGCCCATGTGGATGTCCGAGAACATCTGGATCTCGTACTCCTACGACTTAAAACACTGGTATAATCACCGAGTCGTCTTAGAGCCTAGGCCTGGAAGCTGGGACGACGCTAAGGTTGGAGCCGCTGGTCCACCTATCGAGCTCGAGGACAGCTGGCTCTTAATATACCACGGCGTCGAAGCTTCAACTTGGACGTACAGGCTTGGCTACGCCCTCCTAGACAAGGAGAGGCCCGAGAGAGTGCTATATAGGTGTGAAGAACCTATCTTGGAGCCTGAAGAACCCTATGAGAGAGAGGGCGTTACACCAAACGTGGTATTCTCCTGTGGCCACGCGGTACTCGATGACACCCTCTACATCTACTACGGGGCTGCCGACAAGGTGGTATGCGTAGCTAAAGCCCCCTTAAAGTCCTTCACCAGCAGCTAAGGAAAATATTAAAGGTCCACGATCAAACTTAGCCAGGGAAACCTCGTGCCTGCTGTGAAACCGGTACTTAGAGGTGACGCCGTGGAAGTGGTCTACGATGAAGCGAGGTGGAGGCTATTAGCTGAGCTTAGAGCTAGGGCCGCGGAGGTCATGGAGGCCTTGAGAAGGGCTGGAATGGAGCCCATAGTTCACGGTAGCGTCGCCAGGGGGGATGTGACCCCTAAGAGCGATGTGGACGTGGTCGTACCGATCCTCGTCCCCTCGTTTAAGGTAGAAGTAGCCTTAGAGGCTGCTGGGCTTCAGGTAATTCAGCGCGTTATGGTTATGGCCACCCCAGCCCACGTGGTTAAAGCCCACCTATACCTAGATGAACGCACCTCTGTCACCTTCCCCCTAGCTGAGATGACTAAGCTTGAACGCGAGTTCTACAAGTTTGGAGGAGAAATAGGTCTAGACGAAGTTAAGAGGGGCGTGAGGGTGCCGGGTGTTGATAAGAGGCTGATGTTCATACAGCCTACATCCAAGGGACATGTTGAGGAGCCCGTTAAGGGGAGGGAGACTGAGGTGGCTGAGCGGCTTGGAGTAAGCGTTGATATCGTGGCTGAGAGGGTCTATGTGTTGACCCGTAGGGACGCTATAGGCAGGACGGGGGTTTACTTGAAGAGGGCGTTGGCTCCAGGCGAAAGCTTCGAGGAGGTTTTAAAGAGGCTTAGAGATGAGGACCCAGCGATAAGAAGAATGTTATCGTCCAGGGCCAGCCTAGTTTAACGGGGTCTTTGACGCCTCTCTCCTATCAAAGGAGGGGTACTCCTCAACTATGTAGGCCTCCATATCCTTAAGCAAGCCTAGACGCTTAGCCTCCTCTAACACCTTAACTGGGAGCTCTAGGACCCTCCTCGAGGAGTCTAGAAAGGCTAGTTTACTGTCCACCCCTAGCTTTATTAGCGCCTCTTTAAGTCCATGAAGCCTCTCTAAGCTAGGCGATTCGACGATCCCCTTCCTTAGTAACCCTTCAGAAGTTACCTCCTCGTAGGCCTTGGCTAGCCTAGCCGCCTTACGTCGAAGCCTATTCCTATACTGGTAGGCATCCTTGATAAACGAGGGGCAGTAATGGACGTTTAGCGAGAGCTCGTTCTCAGCCCACTCTAGCAGCTTTAAGGCTAGCTCCTCGCTGCCCTCCACCCCTGACAAGGAGCCCTCCTTGATCTTAAAGCCCCTAAGCCTAAGCTGGAAGTAGTTTTCATCGTTCATCTCGAGCTCGTTAATGTTAACGAAGGACGCCCCTAGCCTCTCAGCTTCTATAAGCAGCCTCTTTAAGGCCTCCTCCATCCCAGGGACCGCCGGCACCTCTAGCCCTGTCGTTATCCCTTCATCGCTAGCCCACCTAATCCTCTCCAAGCCTATAGGCGAGGCCAGGTCTGGGTGGAACCTTATCTCGTCTAGCCCAGCCTCGGCTAACCTCCTTAAAACCTCCCTATCCACGTGTTTACCCGTCGTGGTGTATAGGTGTACGTGGTGGTTTGGACCAAAGACTTCCTTAAGTAGCTTCACGTAGTGTAGGGTGCGCTGAGGTTTAAGTAGAGGATCTCCTCCCGTTAACCCTGTGCCTTTAGCGTCCATCTCCCTAGCCTCGCTTAGCACGTCCTCGTCGCTCGCCACAGGCCTCTCGTTAGCAAACACTACATCCCTGCCCCTCTTCTCGCTTGAAAGAGGACAGTAGTAGCAACGCTTGGCGCAGAGCCCCGTGACGAAGAGGACGAGCTTCTCACCCCGCATGCATAGCGAGCAGCCTTCAGGTAACCGCCCAACTACCAGCGAGCCAGACCAAGTCCTCTTCAAGGCTTTAACCGCCAACCTAGTGGAGAGCTAGTAGCTTTTAAGTTGGGGAGTTCTTCACCTAACGGATGGCTAAGCTCATTAGAGTGCCAGACGACGTAGAGGCGCCCCTACTTGGGTGTATATACTTCGGCATCATTGATAGGGGCACAAACTTACTCCAAGTTAGACCTACCACGCTTTGTCCTCTCTCCTGTATCTTCTGCTCAGTGGATTCAGGCCCCAAGTCTAAGCGTAGGCTGGCTGAGTTCATAGTTAGCCCTGACTATTTGTTAGAGGTATTTAAGGGGGTTGTGAAGGTTAAAGGGGAGCACGGCATAGAGGCACACATCGACACCGTCGGAGACCCCTTGACACACCCTAAGATAGTCGATATAGTGCAGGAGCTCGCTAGCGTGCCCGGCGTAGAGGTGGTGTCTATGCAAACTCACGGAGCCCTACTAACTGAGAAGTTAGCGGAGGAGCTAGCAGAGGCAGGGCTTTCTAGGGTCAACTTATCCATAGACGCCCTAGACGTGGAGCTGGCGAGAAAGCTAGCCGATACGCCTAGCTACGACATTAAGAGGGTAGCTGAGGTAGCTGAATTCATAGCTAAGTCGACGCGCATGGACCTGCTAATAGCGCCAGTGTGGGTGCCGGGGCTTAACGATGCTGAGATACCGCGGATAATAGAGTTTGCTCTTAAGGTAGGCGCGGGTAAGCGTTGGCCTCCTCTTGGAATACAGAAGATGGAGATACATAAACATGGGAGAAGGCCTAAGGGGGTTAAGGTCATGTCGTGGTATAGGTTCTACAAAGAGCTAAGGGAACTTGAGAAGAGGGTTGGGGTAAAGCTTGTGTTGAGGCCCCAAGACTTCGGTATACATAAGAGGCCGAGAATTCCTCAAGTCTTCAAGAGGTTTGAGAGGGTGAAGGTGAGGGTGCTCGGGCCAGGCTGGTTTAAAGGAGAGAAACTTGGCGAGGCTAGGGGTAGAGCTGTGACTCTTATAGGCGCCCATCACGTTAAGGAGGGGGCCACGGTAACTGCCACGGTGATAGAGGTCAAGGATGGGCTGTACATAGCTAGGGCCTGAGGCTAAGAAGTCTCTTCGACGGCTATGTGTAGGCTTGATAAGAGGTTGTCACATAGGTCCTTCACGTCTAGTGCTGAAACCCCCGCCTTTAACGGCTGGCCCTTTAACCAAGCCCAGCGCACTAGAGGGTCATGTCTCACTAGGCCTTTAACGTGAAAGCCAAGCTCCCTTAATCTATCAGCCTGTCCTCGGCTGTCAACACGGACTTTGTTAAGGACCACGAAGAAGTTGGGTACACCCACCTCTACGCACATCCTCTCCATCCTCACCGCCAGCTCCACCTCGTCGCAGGAGCCCGTGGCGACGAAAAGGGCTGCGTCAATGAGACCCCCGTCAACCCCCCTACCCAGGAACTCAATACTTGAGCCAGTATCTATTACTATGAAGCCCTTTGAGCCCTCTTCGATGCTCTTAAGGAAGCTTATGGCCGACGCGTGGATAGCGCAGGCACAGCCCTCGCCTCCGACCATGAGCTTGCCAGCCTGGGCTAAGAAGACTCCATCCCTAGATTTAACTAGACAGTCGCGGAGCGATAATATACGGCGCACCCCCAAATTGACCAGCCTATAGATCCCTTCAGGCCCCCCCATAGCGTCGACAAGCCACGCCGGCTCGGCGACCCCTAATAACTTAGCCACCCCGCGGCTACGTTCATCTACGTCGAGCAGTAAAGGTCGAAGCCCACGCCTAACTAGCTCGCGGCATATCAGGATCGATAAGGTGGTCTTGCCACAGCCACCCTTCCCCAGCATTAGGAGCCTCAAGCCGACCCCATTTATTGAAGTGGAGCATCGATAAAAATGTTACTATTATTAATAGAGTAACACTTATGTACAACGTCCCTTCTTGACCCCCTGAAGCTCCTCGACCGTCAATGGAGGAGGAGTCAGCTCTAAGCCTAGGGCCTTGGCCGCCCTCAAGGCCGCTGGGAGCGACATATCGGCTAAGCTAAGCAAGTGCTCGTCAACTAAGACCTCCCTAGCGCGCCATCCTCCATATAGCCTGCCTCCGTTCAATACATAGACCCTGTCAGCTACCCTAGCCACGAACTCAACGTCATGTGACGTGATCAGCACCGCCTTAAGCCTTTCCTTAGCCTCTTTGATCACCTCGACAACCTCGTCAACGGACTTAGAGCTTAGGTTGGCAGTGGGTTCGTCGAGGACTAGGAGGTCTGGGTCGTAGATCAGAATGGAGGCTAAAGCCACCCTGCGCTTTTCGCCCACACTAAGCTTGTAGGGCGGCCTATCGAGTAGGTGATTAAGCTTAAACTTCTCGGCGCACTCTTCGACCCTCCTCCTGACCTCTTCCTCAGAGCCTAGGAGTTGCCTCAAGGTGAAGGCTAGCTCATCAAATACCGTTGGGTTGAATAACTGGTCGTCCGGGTCTTGGAAGACAAAACCTATCCTCCTACGTACCCACGGAAGCTGTCGCTTTAGCGGGAGGCCATCGAATAACACCTCGCCAGACTTAGGCTCAAGGAGTCCCGAGGCTATGAGGAGGAGAGTGGTCTTACCTGAGCCATTGGGTCCAACGATAGCTACTACCTCACCCCTAGCCACAGTGAAGCTGGCCCCCCTAAGTACCTCGAAGCCCCCTGGATACTCAAAAGTACACTGAGTTGACGGACAGCAGCAATCGGTGCACCTCTAAACCTCCACTTATAGCGGGTGGAAGCTCCTAGCTTTAAGCGCCTTCTCCAGTCTCCACGCCCTCTCATAACCCCTAAGCAGCAGATCACCAACTACGGTGGATAATACCCCCCAGGCTCGTTTGATCCCCATCCTACTTACTATTCTCGACTCCCTGGCCCATAACATCTTGGAGGCTTCGCGGAGAAAAAGGGGGATGTAGATTATCGACATCTGCATCAACCTAACGAGAGGTTGAGGGACACGTAGGCCCTCCAGCCCTTTAAGCCAGTTCCTCCAGCCGAGGAGCTGGACCGAGGCTATGAAGATAGCAGTCGCCGCGGCAGCCCTTAACGTCAGCGAGAGAGCCTCATACGCCCCCTCAACGCTGAGCCATAGCTCAAGCATCCAAACCTTAACCGCCAGCTTGGGCTCGATAAAAATCAGGGGGACTGAAATTAGCCACGTCCACAGAGCTACGACCAGCACGGGCTTGATCCATGAGTGGGGCAGCTTCAAGGATAACGAAGCAAGGAGGCAACCGATCAGCGCAGCTGCGGGTATCAAGGGCCCTGAGCTGAAGGCGACAAGGCAGGTGAGCGCGAGCGACAGCGCCACGGGGATAGACGGTCTATGCAGCCTTAAACCTACGTCGCACTCTAGGGACTCAAAGATCTCGGCTAAGGCCTCCAGGAACTTAGCAGTTAAGCTCTCTGGCTTCGTTGTTCACCCACCGCCTTTAAGGCCAGCAAGCCTATGCCGAGGATTATGGCTATCCCCACGAAGCCAGCCACTATGTAGCCTACCTCGGCTGGTAGACCTGGGACCGAGTAATCTAGTAATGGCGTCCAGTTTAGGGACTCCGTCAAGTCCTCCAAGCCTATAGCCTCAGCGGCTAGGTCTAAGGGCTCATGGTATCCTACTAGGTCGGCTAACACAACGCCGAATAAGGGGCTCACTAAGACTAGAAGTATCGCAGCGACCAAGGCTTTCTTGAAGAAGAGCATGGAGATCACCCCGCCTCAGACATTATTAGGTGAGGTGACCTACGAGCCACGTACAGCACTACCACGGACGTGATCACCCCTTCAATGACGCCTAACACCGCGTGCCAACCAGTCATGATCGGGACGGTCACCGTCACGCCGTAAGGGAAGGCTGGCGAGTACCCTATTTCAAGGCCGCAGGCTAGGCCAGCAATGGTTATACCGAACCAGCCACCGAGAAAAGCAGCTATGGACCTAACGCTGTCCCTACGTCCAAACAGCTTTACCGCCGACCTATAGATCAAGTAGCCCACCAGGCAGTCGATGATAGCCATGTTGAGGACGTTAGCTCCTAGAGCGGTTATCCCCCCATCATGGAACACCACGCATTGAATGAACACGACGAGGAACATCGTCAGGAAACCTAGCCAAGGACCTAGCAGTATAGCGGCTAGCGCCCCGCCTACGAAATGTAAGCTCGTACCCCCTGGTAGAGGCCAGTTTAGCATCTGCGCCGCAAAGATAGCAGCCGCCAACACTGTAACGAGCGAGACGGTGTCAGGGTTAAAGGTCCGCTTAACCTTACTTAGAGCATAGCCGCCGTAGCCTAGGGATAACAGGTATGTTATAGCGGCTGTGGCTATGTCCAGGAAGCCGTCGGGTATGTGCATAGCGATCTAGAGAAAAACAAGCCTAGGGGTATATAAGTGTTATCAATTAAAATATAGTAATACTTATGATGCTCTCCGCTTAAAAAGCCCCGCCGGTTGACACTATGGGGAAGCTTGATCAATATAAGAGAGGCTAAAGAGGATGACTTAACCGATATCTTTAGGATTGAGGTCGAGTGTTTTGGTAAGCACGCCTATCCCTTAAGGCTGCTCAGGATGCTCCTCATCCTTCACGGTGACCTCTTCCTCGTGGCTGAGGAGGAAGGACGGCTTATTGGCTACGTGGTAGCCGCCGAGGTTAAAGGCAGAGGACACATATTGTCTATAGCCGTCGACCCCCCAAACCAGCGCCGAGGCGTTGGGTCTAGGCTTTTTGAGGAGGTTATGAGGAGGCTAAGAGACCGCGGCTTTAGGAGGTTTAAACTTGAGGTTAGGGTCGATAACTACGCGGCTAGGAGGTTCTACGAGAAGCACGGCTTTAAGGCCGTAGGGTTTATCAAGAGCTATTACGATGACGGCGCTAGCGCCCTGGTCTATGAGAAGATTGAGCAGTAAAGCCTAATCCACCCTCCTCCTACAGGATACCTCGGAGAGGAGCTTGGAATTAAACTTCTGGCTTCTCGACCCCTCATACGCCGTCGTCAACGGGGTCCCCGAGGTTAGGTTATGGGGCATAACCGACGATGGCAGAAGAGTACTCATTAAGGACAGAAGCTTTAGACCTTACTTCTACGTCCTCCCCAAGAAGGGGGTCGACCTCCAACAATTGAAGGCACAGCTTATGGCTCTATCTAAGCCGGATCAACCCATCCTAAACGTTGAGGTGGTGGATAAAAGGTACCTCGGTAAGCCCGTGAAAGCCTTAAAGGTCACCTGCCAGCAACCTCCCTCCATCCCCACCTACAGGGAGAAGGTTAAGAGGCTGCCTCAGGTGGAGGAAGTTCTTGAAGCAGACATAAGGTTCTACATAAGGTACATGATAGATAACCAAGTCGAGCCCTGTGGATGGCATAGAGTGAAGGTTAGAGAAGTACCGCCCAACGAGGCTAAGGGGTTTAGAGCGGACGCAGTCTACGAAGCTCTTGAACCACCTAAAGCACTACCTCCAGCGCCCCCGCCCAGTTTAAGGGTTCTAGCCTTCGACATCGAATGCTACAATGAGTCCGGTACGCCTAAGCCCCATAAGGACCCGGTGATAATAATATCGGTGGTTACTAGCCGAGGAGACCGTAGGCAGTTTCTGGCCGACGGGCTAGACGATAGGGGCGCCCTAGAGGGTTTCACCTCCTTCGTTAAGGAGTATGATCCTGATGTGATAGTCGGCTACAACAGTAATTACTTCGACTGGCCCTACTTAGTCGATAGGGCTAAGAGGATAGGCTTAAAGCTCGATATAAGTAGGGAGGGCACGGAACCACAGCCGAGCGTATATGGACATTACTCGATAGTTGGTAGAGGCTCAGTTGACCTCTATAATTACGCTGAGGGGATACCTGAGGTAAAGGTGAAAACCCTTGAGAACGTTGCCGACTACCTGAAGGTGATGCCCAAGGATAAGAGGACCCTGATAGAGTACACCGAGATACCTAAGTACTGGAAGGACCCCGCTAAGCGAGGAGAGCTATTGAAGTACGCTATGGAGGACGCTGAGGCCACCTACGGCATAGCTGAGAAGACCCTGCCGTTCATCATGCAGCTTGCCAACTTGACAGGCCTACCCTTAGACCAAGTGGTCGCAGCCTCCGTAGGCTTTAGGGTTGAGTTCCACTTAATGAGGCATGCCTACCTTGAAGGAGAACTTGTACCTAACCGTGTTGAGAGGCCCTACTCGCCGTATAAGGGAGCCATAGTGTTGAAGCCTAAACCCGGTATCCACGAGAACGTGGCGGTCATAGACTTCTCGTCGATGTACCCCCACATTATGATCAAGTATAACATAGGTTTTGACTCTTACATACCTCCAGGCGAGGAGCCGCCCCCTGAAGGCTACTATGAAGCACCTGAGGTGAAGCATAGGTTTAGGAAAGCACCTCCCAGCCTCTACAGAAAGATGCTGGAGAGGCTGCTGGAGGCTAGGGCTAAGATAAGGGAGGAGATGAAGAAGCTGGACCCCCATAGCCCGGAGTACCTTATACTAGATAATAGGCAACTGGCCGTCAAAGTGTTAGCTAACGCCTCCTATGGCTACCTAGGCTGGGTAGGAGCTAGGTTCTACATGAAGCCTTGTGCTGAGGCTACAGCGGCCTACGGCAGGCAGACCATTATGAAGGCGAACCAATTAGCAAAGGAGTTCGGGCTAAACGTTATTTATTCAGACACTGACAGCCTCTTTGTTAAGTACGTGGAGGGTAAGGTGGAGGAGTTCATTAAGCGCGTGGAGGAGGAGGTTGGCATAGAGCTCAAGGTGGATAAGCTGTACTCCGTGCTATTCTTCACCGAGGCCGCTAAGAAGTACGCGGGTCTACTACCTGACGGCACCATAGACGTGGTGGGCTTTGAGGCTGTTAGAGGAGACTGGTGTGAGCTGGCACAGGAAGTGCAGACTAAGGTCTTAGAGCTGGTGTTAAAGGAAAAGTCGGTACAAGCCGCAGTGAAATACGTACAGGACGTTGTATCTAGGCTTAGAAGAGGAGAGGTGCCCATGAAGAGCCTGATCATCTGGAAGACCCTCACTAAGAGCTTCGAGGAGTATGAGGTGGAAGCTGCCCACGTAGCGGCAGCCAAGAGGCTTATCGAGGCCGGATATAGTTTGGAGGTGGGCGACAAGGTAGGTTACGTGATAGTTAAGGGACCCTCAGAGAAGCTGGCTGATAGGGCAGTGCCCTACATCATGGCCAAGCCTGAGGACCTAGACGTGGAGTACTACGTGACTAAACAGGTTGTGCCCTCAGTCATGAGGGTGCTGAAGTACTTCGGGGTCAAGGAAGAAGAGCTGATAGCTGGAAGAAAACAGACCTCCCTCTTTGACTTTACTTAGAGCAGCGCGCCATTTTGCGTAGCAAGCCTGTACTCCTTGGCTAGCGCCTCTCTGAGCAGCTTAAAGAGCTTATGACGCCTCTCCTCACCTTCAGTTAGAGCCTTTGCAATATCCTCTAGACGAAGGACCCTCTAGTGGAGGTAGTTATCCTCAGCTAGCGACCTTGTTCATTGCGTCTAGCTCAGCCTTAGACGTACACCTTTCAGTCTAAACCAAGGACCCGATCTCCTGGCTACGCCCATGAGGGAGCCCTTAAGGTTTTACTCATAGGTTTAAGTTAAGCGGTTAAAAGGCATCATTGTGAAGTAAGTTTAGCTCCTCTCCATGAACTCTAGGAGCGATGAAGGCCTTGAAGGCCTACGACCCTCAGCTAAGTCGTTCATTGACCTTATGAAGTCGAGCTCGCGTCCCTTCGGGATTACCCCGCTGGCAGCTACGCTATGCCCATCACCGAAACCCCCTACACACTTAGCAGCCTCAGGTAGGAGTAGCGATAAGGGCGGTTTGTCTCCGTCCTTTATGAGAGATGCCAACACGTCGGGCGCCCTCGCCGACACCTTAACGTGGCTACCCCTTAAACGACCCAGCCCTGGGATCTCGGGTTCCATGTTCATGAAGCCCACCAGGTAAAGCCCTCTGTCCACGAAGCGCCTTTGAAAGGATAGATAGGAGAGGAAAGTACCTATGACCTTAGTCCCCATGCCCTTGAAGGAATCACCTGCATGAAGCCACTGGACTACACCATCCCTTTTAAGCCCCTCAGAACGTATCCTAGATAGCAGCTGTTGATTAATCGCCCTGCGCTCCTCTTCTAGCTTAGCTACGAACTCTTCAACCCCGCTGACCCGCCTACCCAGGCATAGATCCACGGCCATCAACGGGCCGCCGCGGTAATACCCGACGGAGCTAAGTACAGTTAACTTCGTGGAGAGCCTCTCTCTAGGAGCCTTCTCACCCGCCAGCGTACAGGTTATTTTTAGCCCAGTCTTAGACTCAGACAGCTCCACGAGCCCCGCCTTGACGGCGTCGTTTAAGGACTCTCTGTTAAGTCCCTTGGGATCCCCTGGAACCTCCGATGACCCTATGACAGCGAGGACCGCCATAAAGGCGTCAGCCACGCCGAGTTCCTTAGCAAAGGCGTAGCACACCGTGGCGCCCGAGGCGTAGGTCTCACCGTCTACGCCAAGGAGCTCAGGATTCAGGTTTAACACCCAGCTACTCGGTGAGGGTTGAGCATCATGGTGGTCCAATATGAGGGTTAAGTTACGGTCTGCATTAAGCTTAGCTATTAGGTCGGCGTGGGCTGACCCTATATCCACGTACACGACAAGGTTGCCTTCACCTGACTGAATTAGCTCTAAGGCCTCAGGGAAAGCCTTCTCTATGCATACAAGACTGGGCTTATGCCCAAGAGACTCTAGAGACCTGCAGGTTATAGCTGCAGCCGTGACACCGTCGGCATCGTCGTGAAACACTACCTTGACCTGCCTTGGATGGTAGGATCTAAGCTTCGTAGCGGCCCGTCTAAGCTCCTCCTTAAATTTACCTAGCTGCTCCTCCACAATCCACCCTCGCTAGGAAGAATTAAGTTACATGTATATAAGGTAGCTACCTAGGCTGAACTTATAATCTCGTTAAGGGTTAAAATCTCAAGGGTACTGGGCTTCTTAGCTATGTCGCCGACCCTAGCGCACACCAACATCGATACGCCTTTACGCTCAGCTATATCGACAAGCCTCTGGGTAGCTACACCGTCGTATATAACATACTTTACACCTTCCATAGACTGGAGTGTTTCTGCCAAATCTCTAACAGCCACCCTTTGAAGAAGATTCCAGTCAGAGTCATAAAGTAGAGCCTCTAAGGTCCCTGGAAGCGCCTTGACAGAGTCGAGGACATGACCTGGTAGTTCAGCTTTCCTAGGAGGCAGCGCCTCTTTAGGCGGCCTCTCAAGTAGTAGGTGCACCTGGTCTACGGGCACCTTGTCCCTCAGGCACTTGGCTATCTCCTTGCCCGTAAGCTCCTCCACCTCCTTTCCTGGAGGAGCCCTAGCCACGAAGTCAATTTCGGCTACCTGCAACAGCTCCTTGAGGACTAACTCACCCCCTCTATCCCCGTCGACAAAGGCTATGGCAGTCTTCTCCTTGGTCAGATCAATTATGGTCTTGGGTACCACAGCCCCCTCCATGGCTATTACGTTCCTATAATCGTGCCTGAGCAGGTTTATGACGTCTGCCCTGCCCTCGACTATGATGATGGTGTCACTCTTGTCGATGTCAGGCCCAGCGGGTAGCTTATCTGGGCCGTAGAAGGTTAGCTGAGCCTCCCTAATCGCCTTTAAGACCTCCTCCGTCAGCTCCCTAGTCTCAGGCTCGCTCTCCCTCCATTTTAAGAGTAGTTCCTTAGCCCTCTCTATGATCTTCTTGCGTTTCTCCTCCCTCACGTCCTCGATCTTGGTAACCCTTATCCTAGCGTCGCATGGCCCCACCTTGTCCACGGCCTCTATGGCCGCCGCTATGAGGGCTGTCTCAACTTTATCTAGGCTTGAAGGTATTTCTATGGTACCCCTCGACTTACCGCCCTTGGACTCAATGTTCACCTGTACCCTTCCTATCCTGCCTGACTTTTGAAGTTCCCTTAAGTCAAGCTTATCGCCTAGTAGGCCCTCGGTTTGACCGAAGAGGGCCCCTATTACATCCGACTTCTCAACGACCCCATCAACCTCTATCGACGCGTAAATCAGATACTTAGGTGTGACCGCTACTCCCCCCATTCCATAACACCTCGCTGATAGCCAAGTCGCTTAGTCACCTTACAGCCCCAAATTGGGTAGACACTCACCCTTAACTTTTCTCCCCAAGTAGGCGGGTTCAACATAGCTTTAGGAGCTCTCGTAGCCCTATCACCACGCCGTAGACCCCTAAGGCCACCTCTAAGCCCCACACTATGGGGCTGGGTTCATGGTAGAAGATCACCGCCTCGCCAGCCACCACAGCCAAGGCCACAGTGACCGAGGTGAACGCGATCAGTGATGCCAAGCCCACCGCTTTAGCTAATCTCCACGCCACCGGTAAATGTAGGCGGCGTGGAGGAGTGTTGATGGTGTATATTAAGATCCAGAGGGCTATGAAGGGGAGCATTGAGGAGGCCAGCACCTTAAACATGGCTTGCCTGAGAAGGAAAACTGCGCCTAACCACTTAAGCCTCGCGGCGGCGAGGTCTAAGACACAGCGTCGAGCCCCTCCTCGCCTGTCCTTATCCCCACCACTCTCTCAACGTTCGTCACGAAGATCATACCGTCTCCCATTTCGCCCGTCTTCGCGCTCTTAAGTGTTACCTTGATCACTCGGTCAACGTCCTCCTCCCTTACAACGAGCTCTAGTTTACACTTGGGGATTAAGTCCACCCTAAACTTCCTGCCTCTAAGGTCAAACTCTAAGCCCATTTGTCTACCCCTACCCTTAACGTTAACTGCGGTGAGGCCTCTATAGCCAGCCTTAGCCAGGGCGTCCTTAACGCCGTTCACCTTCTCGGGCCTCACTATAGTTTCGACCTTCTTCAAGGAGGTTGCCATTCATAGCCCTCCTCCATGTGCTGTGAGAGGTCGAGCCTACGGCCTCCTCCTTATCTGAGACCCTTAGGCCTAGGGCTAGGTCTATCAGCTTTAGTATAGTTAGAGCGTAGCTATGAAAGAGTAAGCGGCTACAGAGACGACGCTTACAGCTTGGACAAGGAGCTGAGGAGGGTCACCGTAGAGGAGGCCGTTCGCCCCCAGGGTTGACTGACTTAGAGGCGAAGAGGCCTGTAGCTATCGCCCCCACATACCGCCTACGCCATGGCAAGCCCAGACATCTAGCGAGTCGTCTACTTTAAGAGAATCCTTCAACTTAATGGCGGCATAGCATAAAGGTGAGGCTACCGCGCCCATTATGAGGGCGTGCTTCACGTCGACGAAGCCGCAAGCGGGGGTTATAGCTACCAGTCCCACTACGCCCCCCGTGCACGTGCTAATCACGCTTGACCTACCTCTTAGGGCTCAGGACATCAGCATCCAAGTCAAGGCAGCTGAAGCCGCGGCCGTATTCGTGGTCACGAAGGCATTTGCAGCTACACCATTAGCTGAGAGAACGGTGCCAGCGTTAAAACAAACTAGCCGAACCATAGTAGAGCGGTGCTCAAGACTATGTAGGTTAGGTTATGAGGGATCATAGGGACCATGCTATACCCTCTATGCCTGCCGACTAGGATGGCCGCTGCTAGCGCCGCCAGACCAGCATTAACGTGCACTACAGCGCCCTCTGCAAAATCCAGCGCGCCCATCTCCTTGAGCCAGCCCCAAACCCAATGAGCTATGGGGGCGTAGACTAGAGTCGCCCATAACACTATGAAGTCGGTGAAAGCCTTGAATTTAAGCCTCTCCGCAAAAGCGCCTATCACCAGGGCAGGGGTTATGCAGGCAAACATGCACCGAAAGACGGCATAAGCAACGTGCAGTAATAGGCTACACGAAGCGAGGCCCACACCGTCGAAGAGTGACTAGCCTAGTCCACTGATAAAGCCTGGCCCAGTGGGTTAAAGGCCAGCGAGTATCCCCATAATACCCACACGACGCTCGCTATGCTTAAGGCTGCAAGGCATTGCACCAGCGCGCTCAGTACGTTTTTTCTTCCTTAGGAGACCGCCGTAGAAGAAGACAAGACCAGGGGTCACTAACATCACTAAGGCCGCAGTCGTAAGAATGATAGCTGTGTCAGCTGCTGAGATAGTGGCTGAGGTGGACTTAAGGTTTATATAGCTTAGAAAGACACCCCGCTCTGGGGGGAGTCGGTATTTACCGAGCCCCGGCTAAGCCTAGTAGCAAGGAATACCGAGGAGATAATTCTACTAGACGAGCTTAGAAGGGTTTTAGAGGAGAATCCTAAGCCGAAGGCTTACTGGGGCTTTGAGTGCTCAGGGCTGATGCATATAGGCATGGGGTTGGTGACGGGGTCGAAAATTAAGGATTTAGTGGACGCAGGCTTCGACTTCACCATCTTTCTAGCTGACTGGCACTCTTGGATCAACAATAAGCTCGGGGGGGACATGGAGAAGATAAGGAAGGTAGGCGAGTACTTTAAACATTGCTTTACAGCTCTAGGCATACCTAGAGACAAAGTAAGGTACGTGTGGGCCTCGGAGCTAACCAGTGACCCTAAGTACTGGGAGATCGTGATAAGGGTGGCTAAGAGCTCTACGCTCAATAGGGTTAGGAGAGCCCTACCTATCATGGGCAGAAGTTTAACTGAGGGTGGAGACGTGGAGGCCGCGTGGCTCATATATCCATGCATGCAGGTAGCCGACATCTTCTACATGGACCTAGATGTGGCGTGTGGAGGTATAGATCAGCGTAAGGCACACATGTTGGCTAGGGACGTAGCCGATAGGTTGGGCTTCAAGAAACCTGTATGTATCCACACGCCACTGTTAATAGGGCTTGAGGGGCCCAGCGAGGCTAAGGGCAGCTTTGACGAGGACACGAGAGCCGATTTAACTATCGCGTCCAAAATGTCTAAGAGTATACCTGAGCGCTGCATCTTCATCCACGATTCACCCGAGGAGATAAGGGCTAAGTTAAGGAAAGCCTACTGTCCGCCTAGGCAGGTTGAAGGCAACCCCATAACGGAGATAGCTAGGATCATAGTCTTTCCCAAGCTGGGCTCGCTGACCGTTGAAAAGCCCAGCGGGGCTATAACCTTTAAGAGCTATCAGGATCTGGAGAGAGCCTACCTTAAGGGCGAGGTCCACCCCCTCGACCTAAAAGAGGCCGTAGCCCTAGCCCTTGCCGATATACTTCAACCCGTCAGGGAGTACTTTAAAGGAAGGGATAAGATCCTAGAGGAAGTTAAAGCCTTAGAGACCACTAGGTAGACGCTTATATAGACCACCTTTAGCTTAAAGCGTGAGGGGGCCGCCTCGGCTTAAACCCGTGTATGAGAGTCCTCTCTGAGGGGGCCTTAAGGCCCATCGAGGAGGAAGGGTGAGTCAGTGCACGGGGACAGCCGTAGGCCGCCCCCGAGGGGCTATGTCATCAGCGAGGCTAAGCGGACGCGGTGAAGCCACGTTGCATTATGAAGCCAGCGTAAACGGGCTCGAGGTGGCCTACGAGGTTGAGGGACTCTTAACCCTCGAACAATTTAGGCGCTTCCTCCTAAACGCCTTGAGGGTTGGAAACCCAGGACACCAAGATATCTTCCCCGAGGTGGAGGGTAGGGTCCTAGTTGACGCGATGCGTAAAAGGGTGGTGGCTGAGGAAGTGGAAGGTGCTGTGAGAGGAGTTAGGCTGGTGGAGGCTAGAGGGATCCGATCTATAAGCTACCGGAGCGCCTCGGGTAGGTCTCAGCTTAGGTGGGTTAAGGTGATAAGGGGGCTGGGTAGGGTTAAAGGCGTCGCCTCGCCTTGGACCTTAAGGAACCTACATTCAGCCGGCGTAAACTTAGACTTGCTTAAGATAAGAAGACGTTGACACCCTAAGAGCGCAGCGTTAAAATTCTTGAAAGCTTTGGTTAACCTGGCCGCAGCTAGACGGGGTTTAGCGAGCAGGCGAGGTTTAACCCCTCGCGCGATGAGCTAAGCCTTACCCGCTGCGGCCACAGACCACCTTCCCTCTAGGCCTAGCAGCTTTAGCAGCAGGGTGAGGTTTAGCTCGAAGCATGCTGTGGGCATCTCAAGGTTGAAAGCTCGTAGCACCTCTGGGTGAACTTCGCCAAGCACAGCTACCTTAAAGCCCCTCAGCCTCAGCGACGCCACCCTACCCTCTATGAAGGAGGGATGTTCCTCGGGTTCAACCACCCATCCTTTAAGCCCCAGCCCTTTTAGGAGGGCGTAGAGGGCTGCCTGAATATCCTCGTAGCCAGCTTCACGGTCGCATAGAGCAGCAGCTAACCTACGTTCAACCCTAGTTGAGGTGGGGGCCTCTTCGTCCAAGATTACCACGTCGCCACACTCAAACACTCGCTGCGGATAGGCCACGTGTTTATTGCGGCTTAGAAAGTCGAGAAGTATAGGGGTGAGCCAGGTCCTAAGACAGGTGTACTCCGAGGAGACGGGGTTCTCGAGGACGACAGCCTCCCTATAGGGCAGCCTCATTTTATTAAAGAGCACCTCCTCGGAGGTTAACACATAGCTTGACACCTCCTGGTAGCCTAGGCCTATCATCAGTTCCCTGGCCTTGCTCGACAGCCTCGTAATTCCAAGCTCTCTTCCAACCTCAGTTACAGGAGGGCGTATGGGGGTGAGCTTGTCGTAGCCGTAGCCCACCGCTATGTCCTCTACCACATCCACTGGATGTAGTATGTCGCAGCGATACGGTGGGGCTAGAGCTGTTAGCTTAGAACCCTTTAAGCCCTTAACTATGTAGCCCATTCTCTTAAGGGCCTCTCCTGCAAGTCCAGGGGTTAAGTCCACGCCTATCAGCTTGGAGGCCTCGGCGAGGTCGACTTCCACCTCTAAGGGGTCTAGGAGAGGAGCCTTAACTCTCCTATCAGGGTACTCTACGGTCACGTACTCGATTACGCCCCCTCTCTCAGCTAAGTTTAACGCCATGACGTTTAGCACTCTGCTAACCATTAATTCGTCGGTTCCCGTCACGTCCAGCAGTATGTTTCTGGTTCGCTCAGTCACCTTAGTGATTACGCTGTTTATAATGGGGGGCATGGAGAGGACTTTTCCCTCAGAGTCGTAGAGCAGCGGGTAGCGGTCAAAGCCTCGAAGCAGGTGAGCGTACTCCCTCCCTTTCTCCGTCCTCTCCAGTATCTCCCTTCCTGCCATCTCCTCTTCTTCGTCGAGGGGCACGAACCTTATCTCATCAGGTTTAAGGGCTGCGTAGGTTATTCTGTGGCTTACGGCGTCCAGGTCGTGGACCCCTATCGAGACCTTAGACCGCCGCCTACAGTAAGTTAAGTGAAGCTTCTCTTGGAGTGTCATTATCTGCCTGACCGCCTCCTCGCTGAGCTTAACTCCCCTCACCACAGCCGACATGATGTAGGGCCTTACGTTCAGGACGGAGGGATCCACCTTGATCACCACGTCGCCGTCCACGGCCTCGTAGAGCTTAGGTTCCTCGAGCCCCATGAAGAGCCTTAAGGCTCTAGCTAGGCCCTCAGCGCTCAGCATGTCGGGTCGGTCGGCGTTAACCTCAATCGATAGCTCGTCACCCACAGCAGATTCCACGAGGCATTTATGTAGGAAGAGGGCTTGGCTCACCTCATCGACCGTGAGGTCCCTGCCTACCAAGCTACAGAGGTCCCTGTAGCTCACGGTTATGGTGGGCACCCTAACTCCACCCCCCTAGGTAGACAGGCCTAGACCTAAGCCAGTCGAGTCTTCGAGAGTGGAGCTCCCTGATGTCGTCTATCCCCAGGGCGATCATGGCCAGCCTCTCTATACCTATGCCCCAGGCGGCAACGGGGAACTCCACGCCCAGTGGCTTAAGGACCTCCGGCCTGAACATCCCGGCGCCGACGAACTCCACCCAGCCTAGTTTGGGGTGCTTAATGAAGCCTTCGACGCTGGGCTCGGTGAAAGGGAAGTAGCCTGGCTTAAACTTAACCTCGCCCAGCCCTAAGGCTGAAGCGAGTTCCTCTATTATGCCTAGGAGGTGGCGTAGGCTTACACCATGGTCACCGTAGATGCCCTCTAGCTGCATGAACTCCATGGAGTGCTTGGCGTCCAGGACGTCAGGCCTAAACACCTTGGACAGGCAGAACATGCGCACGGGGGGGCTTTTATGCGTGGCTAGGTACCTCATCGACACCGCGGTAGTCTGGGTCCTCAACACTAGCCTTCTAGCTACCTCTGGGTCCCAGCGGTACCTCCAGCCCGTGGAACCGGTGACCCAGCCGTCCTCGTGGGTCCTTTTAACCCTCTCCTCCAGCTCGGGGTCCTCGACCCAGCCTCGGCTCGGCCTTTTAACCCTGAAGCTATCGTGTATCTCGCGAGCTGGATGGTCCTGGGCTTGGAAGAGAACGTCGAAGTTCCAGAACTCAGTCTCCACGAAAGGTCCCTCAGCCTCCTCAAAGCCCATGGCAACTAGGACCCTGCGCACCTCCTCCAAGAACTCCAAGTAGGGGTGCTTCCTGCCCGGGTAGACGGGCGGCGGCTCGGCGGACACATCATAGGGCTTAAACTTAACCGAGGCCCAAGCCTCCGTCCTCAGCAGCTCGGGGGTTAAAGCGCCTACCTCCACTGGAGCCTCAGGGATCTCGGTAAGGGCTAGGCCTTTATCGGTGAGCTTAACCTTAACCTCCACTAGGGGCTTAGAGGAGATCAACGTCCTCTCCTTAAGCCTCCTTACACACTCCCTCGACACCCCCAGGCTCGAGGCCAGCGTAGGGCCGTGCTCAGCAAGTCTCCTCAACGCTGCCTCGTCCTCGTCGAGCTCGGGGGCCCTTAAGGCCTTGACTAAGCCCCCTTCAACTTTAACCCATCCCTTACGCCTAGCCCAGCCCAGTGCTATGGATAGTGCCCACCCATCGAGACCCAGCCTTGCGCCCAGCTCGGCTGGAGTGGCTGGGCCCGCAGTCACCGCCTCGTAAAGCCTGCGCTCAGGTAAGCCACGCTCAGCGTAGCTTAAACCCTCAGGGGTTAGCTCCAGCAGCTCGTCCTCGACCCTTTCAAGTTTAACTAAGCCCTTGCTAGCCAGCCTCTCTAGAGCAGACATTAGGGCGCTTCGATCCACGTCCTCCTCAGTCGCCAGCTGAGACGCCGTGACCTCACTGCCAGCCCTTCTTAGAGCCTTGAGGACCCTAAGCTCCACGCCGCTTAAACGTAAACTCACCACCCCTGCACCCTCATTTTTTAAGTCGATTCCGCCTATGTAAGGTCTGTAACAGAAAGGTTAAGAAGAGCGGGGGATCATAAATATCTCGGTTTCCATAGAAAAGTCAACATATACCTTAGAGTAGCGTCGAAGTTGCGTAATTGATTGAAGACAGATCCATCCAAAAGTAGTGGGCAGTAGGCCAAGATAGCAGGCTCAGGTGTTATGCTTCAAAGCAACTGAGTACGCTAAGATGGGGCGTGGAAGGCTTTCGGCGAGCCCCACTAACCTAAGGGACACCTCCCTCGACTGACTTCTTATATAAACGCGATACATCAGCTTATACCGTGGGGCCTTTTGAGGGTATGGCCCGTGTACGCTATGCTTTACCCCATGCGTTTTTCAGCAGTATGCTCGTTGTCCTGACGAGCTTTGGGCTTGTGTTGTAGAACGGAACGCTCCCCATGTATTTGTCGCCTAGCATTAGGCCTCTCAGGAAGGCCGCTTGTACGTTGGTGGGCACTCTCAGTATGAGGTCGTCAAACCTCTTTAAAGGTAAGTACAACAGCGTGGAGTACCCCTCAAGCCTCCATTTCTCTTGTCCAGACTCTGACTCATCCAGTCGTTGACAGACTGCCAAGCCTAGCTTACGGCAAGTCCCCTTAAACACCTCCAGTATGCCTTCATCACTATTGTAGAATACTAACTTTGCGCCGCGAAGACGGCCATTATAGTGATGTTGATGTTCGTTGCCGTTGCTTAAGACCAGCCCCATAATGAGTCCCACCTCGGACTGACGCACGTCGAATACGGCTATCCTCCCTAACAGCGTGCGCAGGCCTCTCAGCCAGCATCGCAATACACTCCTCGGCGGCGAATAGCCTACCTTACTTTTTATGACCTTTCTTATCTCGCCGTAGCTCAACCCTACTTCCCGTAGTTCCAAGGCTTCCAGGTATGCGTAGATGCGCTTGTAGACACTAGAGTACTTATGATCCTCGCCCTCCCTGGCCTCCTTAATTAAACAGCCCCTCCCTACACACGATCTCCTTCGTCAACCTGCTAAGCCTGACTGAGTTGAAAGGCTTAAAGCACGATATATGCTTCCATAACGGTCAAAGCAGTAGCGTCTTCTTTAATGCCTCTTATAGGACTCAGCCCTGACCATAGGCCTCAAAAACAACCTGCAACTCTCCCACGCCTTAACGGAGGTATAAAACCTTCTAAGCGGCCTAGACCATGGCCTCGAGGCTGAAAACCAACATACGCATGTAGCGGGACCGTCCATTAAAGCTGGCCTGAGAGAACCTATAAGGGGCTGCTAAGGAGCTTGTCAGAGGGGAGAGAGCCTTTGTGGCTTTGCCGCTGGATCCTTGGGGCGAGGCCAAGGTAGAGGACTACGAGAGGCTATGCCGCGACTTCGGGATCCAGCCTATTAAGCCCCTGCTGGCCGAGTTTAGGGACCCTCCAGCCTTTATTAGGAGGGGGGTCATCTTCGGCCACCGTGATCTCGATGTCGTGCTGAAGGCGATCAAGGAGGGGGCGCCCTTCGCCGTGATGAGCGGCATTAAGCCCACAGGCGACTTCCACTTAGGCACCCTCCTCACCATGAGGGAGATCGTGTACTTTCAGAGGCTTGGCGGGCTGGGCGTGTACTGCATAGCTGACATCGAGGCCTACGAGGACAACAACGTACCCTTTGAGGAGAGCAGGGAGATAGCCATCGGCAACATAGCCGACGCCCTAGCCCTAGGCTTCGACCCTAGGCGGGGCTATATATACCGGCAGTCGAAGGAACGCAAAGTTAAGGACTTAGCTTACCTCTTTGGTAGAGGCGTCACGCTGGCCACTATGACAGCTATCTACGGCGAGCGCCATATGGGCCTCTACATGTCAGCGCTCATCCAGGTAGCCGACATACTTCTACCACAGCTAAAGGACTTCGACGGTCCTAAGCCCACGGTAGTCCCCGTAGGCGTGGACCAGGACCCTCACATTAGGTTCGCCCGCGACATAGCCCATAGGTTCCGTGAGCGCTTCGGCTTCATACCTCCAGCCGCCACCTACCACAAGATCATGAGGGGGCTGGACGGGTCCCCCAAAATGAGCAAGCGTAACCCTATGAGCTACTTCACCCTCAACGAGGACCCCAAGAGCATTAAGTGGAAGCTAATGAATGCCTTCACTGGAGGTAGAGCTACAGCCAAAGAGCAGCGCGAGCTAGGTGGTATACCGGAGCTGTGTACTATCTACGAGCTGTGCCTCTTCTACTTCGTGGAGGACGACAAGGAGCTCCTAGAAATGTACAAGAGGTGTAGGCAAGGCGAAGTGCTATGTGGGGAGTGCAAGTTGAAGGTAGCGGAGAGGGTGTTGAAGTTCGTAGAGGAACACCAGGATAAAAGGCAACGCTACCTGGAGCAGGCAAAGAACATAGTTGAGGGAGAAGACCGCGAAGTAAGTTACCTCTAAGCAAAGCCTAGGTTTATCGTTCTTTAAGGAGAAGACGTGGTCTAGTACTCGCCCTTTTTTAGCGTCGCTGGTCTCTTTAGCTACAGCCTGTGCATCAAGTCCTTACGGAGCTTCAATGAGTTCCAAATCGCCTACACGATAGAGATAGTGGAGGACGAGGACGAAGAGGACCTACCAAAGTAATTAATCGAGGAGGACGAAGGAACATCAACCAAGCTGATAGACGAAGGGGCGCAGAAAACTTAAGGCCCTTCAACGCCCGCCGTGGTCTAACCCCTCCAACTAAACCTATATATAATAAGGCCTACCCCCGTGTTTGAGGATGCCGTAAACCAGGTGTCTGCTCCATGAGTACCCAGCCCAACACTAAGGCCTTCGACGCGGCCCTCCACGAGCTATCAAGCTTTGTCTCCAAGCTTTCTTCCTCGATTGATAGATCCCAGGTAGAGAAGATGGTGGGGATGCTGATAGAGGCTTGGAGCTGGGGTAAAATAGTCCTCGTGGTGGGCGCGGGTAGAAGCGGGCTGGTGGGCAGGGCGTTCGCCATGAGGCTGATGCACCTAGGCTTTAGGACCTACGTGGTGGGCGAGACCGTTACGCCAGGAATAGGTGTAAACGACCTCCTACTGGCCATCTCAGGGTCGGGGACGACGGGCATAGTAGTGGCTGCAGCCGAGGCGGCTAAGAGAGTGGGAGCCAAGGTGGTGGCTATCACCAGCTACCCCGACAGCCCCTTAGCTAAGCTAGCTGACCACGTGGTCGTCGTGCCAGGGAGGGCTAAGACAAGTGAGGAGACCGATTACTTCTCAAGGCAAATACTCGGGATGCATGAGCCCTTAGCGCCGCTGGGAACTCTCTTCGAGATAGGCACCATGATCTTCCTCGACAGCGTCATAGCCGAGCTCATGCATAGGCTGGGTAAGACCGAGCGGGAGATGAGGGGAAGACACGCGACCATAGAGTAAACTTAAGGAAGCTATTTATAGCTGGGGCGCAGGGGATTTCCTCCGCCTAGGAGGGCGTCCAAAGTGGGTGATCGCCAAATTCAACTCCCTGCCCAGCCAGGTAGAGACTTACGACACCACGCTTAGGGACGGAGCCCAGGGTAGAGGGGTTAGCTTCTCGCTTCAAGATAAGGTGAGCCTGACCCTTAAATTGGACGAGTTCGGCGTCCACTTCATCGAAGGCGGCTGGCCTGGGTCGAACCCCAAGGACGTAGAGTATTTCAGGATTATAAGCGGCTACAGGCTCAGCCACGCCAAGGTAACTGCCTTCACCAGTACGCGAAGGAAGGACCTAAGAGCCGACGAGGACCCCAGCCTAAACGCAGTGTTAAAGAGTGGTGTAGACGTGGCCACGGTGTTCGGCAATAGCTCCCAGTTCCACGTGGAGAACGTAATACGCACCAGCCTTGAGAACAACCTGGACATGGTCTACGACAGCGTGTCCTACCTACGCGAGCATGGACTGAAGGTAATTTTCGACGCTGAGCACTTCTACGACGGCTTCAAGCGGAACCCTTCCTACGCCTTGAAGGTAGTTAAGACCGCCGAGGAAGCAGGTGCCTTCAGGGTAGTGCTCTGCGACACCAACGGCGGCAGCCTCCCCTTCGAGGTCTACAAGGCTACGAGGAAAGTAAAGGAGGAGGTTAAGGTGGGGCTGGGAGTACATTGCCATAATGACGGGGGTATGGCGGTGGCTAACACCATTTACGCCGTCCTCGCTGGCGCGGTGCAGGTGCAGGGGACGGTCAACGGGTTGGGCGAACGCTGCGGTAACGCCGACCTATGCCAAGTGATCCCAGCTCTCGAGCTTAAGCTAGGCGTTAAGGCCTTAGCCGTGGGCAAACCCAAGGAGGAGCGTTTGAGGGGGTTAACGAGGCTGGCAAGCTATGTCTACGAGCTGGCCCATGTACCTCCCAACCCGTATCAGCCCTACGTGGGCAGATATGCCTTCGCCCACAAGGCGGGAGTGCACATAGACGCCGTGATGAAGGCTTGCAGCGCCTACGAACACGTGGACCCCGAGTTAGTGGGCAACCAGCGCCTCATAACGGCATCAGAGGTAGTGGGTAAGGCGGGCGTGGTCAGCAAAGCGAGGGAGATGGGGTTGAAGCTGAGAGAGGACGACGAGGCGACGACGAGGATACTCAAAGAGATCAAGGAGCTGGAGTATCAGGGTTATCAACTGGAGAACGCAGACGCCACGCTGTTCCTGTTGATGTTGAAGTGCATGGGGATATACGAGGAGTTCTTCAAAGTGATCTCATGGAGGACCGTGACTGAGGCCAGAGACAACGAGGTAGTGGCTGAATCCTCAGTGAAGGCTAAAGTGGGGGCAGAGATAATGCACGACATCTCTGAGGGCCTAGGCCCCGTCCACGCCCAGGACCTAGCTCTCAGGAAAGCGCTCTCGAGGGTCTACCCCGAGGCCTTAAAGGTTCAACTGGTGAACTACAAGGTGTCTGTGATAGACAGCGGAATGGGGACAGCCTCTAAGGTGAGGGTCTTCGTTGAGTTCACTGACGGTGAGCGCACCTGGGCCACGGTAGGAGTCTCCACCAACATACTCGAGGCCAGCAAGATGGCTCTGACCGACGGCTACGACTACTACCTACAGCTACACCGAAACCCCTGGTTAAAGACTAGCTAGGAGTTCCTCTAAACCCTCAGCTAGCTCCCTTAACCCCCTACCCTTCAAATCTACCTTGAGCTTAACTGAGAGCCTATCCAAGATCTGCCTCTCAACTACCTTGGAGGCCTCGCTGAAAATCTCCTCGAGACAGCTCATTAACTCGCCGAGTCTGAAAACCACCTCCTCGCGCTTAACCCCAAACTTGACCTCGCAATGGTAGTAGACCACCTCGCGGACCGAGGGGCCGAAGAGCGATAAGGCCTCATCCACCGCCTCTTTAACCAACCTGGCCCTGGTCGGTAGGCCCATCAAACGCTCAAGCAGCCTCTAAAGGCTTAAGCCTTCATGGAGGAGGCCACGAGGATTTAAAGAGCACAGCTAGCTCCTCCACCTCCCTTAAACCGGCCTCGACAAGCAGCTCGTTGAACCTACGCCTAAGCCCTTCCTCAACCGCCACCCCCATCTTAGAGAGGTGCACAGCGAGCAGTTGGTTGAGTCTCTCACCTTCCTCGTCGAAGTCGGTTAACACCAGCACCCTACATCCTTTAAGTTTAGCCGAGACCTCGTAAACCAGCGACGCCTTAACCCTCTTACCCGCCACCCTATAAACCGGCCTCGTTAAACCAAGGCCTTTAACAGCCCTCTCATCCCTAGCGCCCTCAACGAGCACTGCGTCCACGCTAGCGTTAACAGCCTCTACCAGCCTCTTAACCTTCTCAAGTAGGTTCAATGACCTCCTATCCAAAGCCGACACCTAGAAGGCGGGGAGGTAGGCCCCCCTACTCATCCCGTCAGCCTAACGGCAGCGTTGTAGGAGGGTCGCGGGCGAGTGTAAGGTGCCGGTTTAAGTATATTAGGTTTACTTCAACAGGGCGACGTAGCTCAAGGTTTATCTCGAGCCCACTATACTTTAAACAGTGCTTCAGCGAGCCTTCTAGGAGGGCTCAGGCTTGTTAGAGGTAGTTAGGACGGGGATTGAAGGGTTCGACGAGGCTTTTGGGGGCTTCTGTAGGGGGCAAATAATCATGGTTTTAGGCAACGCTGGCAGCGGTAAAACCACGTTCTGCGCTAAGTTCCTCTACGAGGGGGCTAGGAAGTTCGGCGAGCCCGGCGTGTTCATCAACACCATCGAGGGTAGGAAGGAGTTCTACCGGTACATGAAAGGGCTGGGCATGGACTTCGAACCCCTGGAGAGAGAAGGGCTCTTTAGGTACGTGGAGATGCTCACCCCCACCTCCAAGGACGCGCTGATGAACTTATCAAGGGAGCTAACTAAGCACGCCCTAGAGTGCAACGCTAAGAGGATAGTCATAGACTCCATAACCCCCATATTCATGCTCGGCCCCTCCATAGAGGCCAGAGCCATACTCCACAACGCCATGAAGAACCTCGTAAGGGAGCTAGGCGCCGTGCTGCTCATCACCGGGGAGATGCCTATGGGCGAGGAGCGCATAGGCCACGGCGTCGAGGAGTTCGTGGTCGACGGCATAATCAAGCTTAAGCTCGAGGTACCCGAGGCGGGGGCCCCACGGAGGATAATGGAGGTACTCAAGCTTAGAGGTAGGCCTCTAAGCAGGGCGTTCTACGACTTCGAGATAGGCCCACCCCTAGGCCTAAGGGTCTACTTGTCGGGGGTCCTAGAGGAGCTGGAGTCCAGTATCGACATAGAGGACAAGGTGCCTAGCGGGGTAGAGGGCGTCGATGACCTCCTAGGAGGGGGGCTAATTAGGAACACCGCCACCATAGTGATGGGCCCGCCGGGCTCAGGTAAAACCCTGCTCCTCTTAACCCTAGCCGCCGAGAACACGCTGAGAGGAGAGAAGGTAGTCTACATAACCTTCGAGGAGCCCCGCCAGCAGGTCCACGCCACCCTCAGGTTCCTACGCTACGACGCCGAGGAACTCGAGAAGAGAGGGTTAAGAATACTCAGCGTGAACCCAAGGGCTATTACCATGAGGTCCTTCTACGACATAATCCAGGGCTTCAGCAAGCTAACCGAGAGTAAAGGGTCCCTGCTAATAGTGGACGGCATAAACTCGCTGAGAAGGGAGTTTGGGATTGACTTCCATAGGGCCATCAGGGACCTCGTCCTCCAAGCTAAGAAGGCGGGAGTCACCACGATACTATCGATCTTGAAGGAGAGGGAGGCGGTGAGCGAGGAGGCAGTGACCCATTTAAGCACCTTGGCCGACAACATCGTAGAGCTCAGGATAAACGACGAGGGGCAACGTATTAAGAGGGAAATCCTGGTGTTGAAGGCTAGGATGAGCCAGGCCTCGAACATGATCCATGAGCTCGAGCTCGTAGATGGTAGGCTCAGAGTTAGGTGAAAGGGTATGATGGAGGGGGAGGGGGTACTCGAGGAGCTAGTGAAAGAGTTGGAGGAGAGAGGCTTCATAGTTACGAGGAGGGGCTTCATAGAGGGGGTCTCAGGGGTTAAACATTACTTCGACTTCATCGTCGAGGACCCTAGGAGCGGCAGGAAGCTTGCCTTCTCAGTGACTGATAGGATAAGGCACGAGCACGTACTATCGGTGCTAGCCATGAGGATAGACACCGAGATACCCCACATAGTGGTAGCCAACGAAGTCGACCCAAGCGTCCAGGATCTGCTGAGGAAGTGCAACGTGTTCACTGTATCCTTCAACAAGCCTAAGTTCTCTATGCTATCAAGCCTACCCTCCAAGGACCTCAAACAGTTCACCAAGACCGTAGCCAGCGAGATCCTAAAGTTCCTCTCAGCGATAAGGAGTGCTGAGGCCTAGGGAGAGGTGTTATGGACGAGAAGCCCCTGGTAATCAACTCCCTGATCAAAGGTGACCAGGTACACGGCTACTACGTGGAGGCCCTACCAAGGCCAGGGGTCCTATGGAAGATACTCGACGTGTTCAGGAAGTATAACGTCAACGTCCTCTCCATAAACTTCTCCCCCACCCCAAGCCCTGAGAAGCCGGGGTTGATATTCATAGTAGCCGAGGCCAAGGGGCTAAAGGACGTAGAGGAGAGGTTAATGAAGGATGTTGAGGAGGTGGAGGAGGTCGTAAGCATCGAGCGCGAAGAAGCCAAGCCGCTAGGCCTACTAATAGACCAGTACCACTTCCCCATAGTGAATGGCCTAGGCCTAAGATGTCTGTTAACCGACGAGAAGGCCTATGAAGCCTCCCTTAAGCTGGTGAAGGAGCATTTAGGCAGCCCTGGCCTAGCCCTTCTATACCATGAAGGTAGGGCCATAGGACTTGGCTATGCCAGGCTCCTAAAGGAGCTGGGGGTCGAAGACTTAAAGGACCTAGTAACCATATGCCTAGCCTACGCTAAAAGCCATGGAGCCTTTAAAGGCGAGCTGATAGAGTATAACTTTAACCCTGCCACCAATAAAGGCAGGCTCGTATTGAGGATTTATGACCTATGGGAGTGTGAGACAGCCAAGCGTAGCGGAGTAAGGGAACCTTCAAGCCATAAAACAAGAGGAATGATAGCCGGCTTAATCGAGGGCTTCGTGGGCAAAAGGGCCAGCGTAAAGGAGGATAAATGTATAGCTAAAGGAGATAAGTACTGCCAGTTCACCGTGGAGATTTAGGGGTCAGCTTCGTGCCGTCACCTCACCGCTTCAGCGAGGGCGACAGCCCCATCATCCCCGTGTAGCCCGCGCGTGAAAAGCCCCTTCACCGGCGGCGTAAAGCCGATCCTCGAGGCCTCGTCCCACGCGGGCCCAGATAGGTAGAGAGCAGGTTCCTTAAAAGCTAAGCAT
>CAZVDL010000014.1:0-34980 GCA_964626365.1 uncultured Nitrososphaerota archaeon | reverse complement strand
ACCGCCGGTATGGTTATGGCGCCTGGCGTTACAGTAGGAGTCGGCACGGTGGGAGTCACGGTTGGAGCGGCTGACGTAGGCGCGGCTGCAGCCTCAGCTGGCGCAGCTGCCTCAACTGCTGGCGCGGCTGCTTCAGCCTCCATCTCCTTGATCCTAACCGCCAGCGGATGGCCTCTCTCGATTAGGAACTTCTTGAGGGACTCTATGTCCCTAGCCTCGTTCTCGGTGGCTATCTTGTCCTTAAGCTCCTCGGGTATAGCGTCCTCGATCCTCTTCCTCAGCGTGGAGGCTATCCATACGATGCGGCACCATCCACCGTCAGCCTGTAGGAACTTGGGGGATCTGAAGTACTCCATGCCTATGCCCAGGAAGCCCTCGGTTTGGATGCCGCCGCCGGTCTGAGCGGCCATGGTTGAGAAGGGCAGCCCGTTGACCGTGGGCTCCTTGAAGCCTCTGTCAACGACCCCGAAGCCGTCGACCTCAGGTATGTAGAAGGCGATGCACTCGAAGCAGCCGCAGGAGGTATGCGGGTAGCCGAAGGCGCTGTAGAGGAAGAAGCGCTTGTTGGCGCCCAGTGAGCGCTCCTCTACGACCTTGTTTACGCCCTCATACTCGCCCTTAATGGGGTCTAGACATTTGCCCTTAGGTATGGGGAAGTTCGGGCCCTTAGGATCTACGCTGGCAGCTGCCCTAGCGTCAAACCAGTTCATAGCTCCGCATAGTGACACCCTGTTGGGCGGTATTACGCAGACGTGTTGAGGGGCGAAGCTCTGGCAGAGCACACAGCCGTAGAAGGTGTCAACCTCCTCGTCCCTCAACCCTCTAACCCTGGCATCTCTGGCCTTATAGATCTCGAGGGCCTGGTCGTAGACCTCCTTGACCTTAGCGGGGTCGGTGTAGAAGGTGACCTGCATCTTCTCTATGAATGGCATGGCGCTCTTAAACAGCCTTATGAGCGCGAGCCCCCACCATTTAAGGCTATCGAAGCCCTTCTTGACGGCTTTCTTGCTTAGCCTGATCCATATGTCATAGCGCTGGTTTAAGTGCATGAGTCCCTCCACGTAGTTGGTGAAGTCGTGGATACGCCTCTCGATCACAGCCTCTAAGTCCCTCTCCACCTTAGCCCCCGCCACGTGAATCACTATGGCTAGCGGGTAACTTCCTCCCTCCTTTAGGTCCTTTAGGTCAGGCCCCACAATCTCTACTTTACCGTCCTCAACCTCCTCTATAGACTTAGCTAGCACTAGCTCACACTTATAGTCAATCTTGGGTCCTCCGAACTCGATGTACATATCTTCCTTTCTGATTCTCTCTCCCTCGTATACGGGCCCTACATCCACGGGGAAACCTTCAAAAGCTGACAAGCCCTCCAACCCCCCAACCTTGATTTGACCGTTTCTTGCTGAGAAAAACACGTGCTATTTAACCTTATCTACTCTAAAGATTAAGAACATAGAACCAGGTGATGAATGCAATAGTGGAAAAAAGGTTAGAAGTGTTAACTAAGGGCTTGGATTAATTCGTCTAGGAGCTTCTGCCACTCGTCGTCTTTAACGTTGGGGAAGCTCCATGAAGCGTTGGGGTGGTACCATTTACATAGAGTCATCGTCCTTAAGTGGGGGGCGAAGTGCTTTAGAGTCGCTAGCCCCTGCGAGGCAAACTCATAGCGTATACCTAGGAAAAGCACAAGGTCATGGGGCGGCTTCTTCTCAGGGTTGGCTGTGAAGTTGGGATCCTGGAGCCTGTTAACTATATCCACTAGAGTCATGGGTACGGCTGGGAAGTTACGCTCCAGGAAGGCCTTGTAGGTGTGCGCGGTGGCTATTAGGGTGCAGTTGCCTCGCTTAGCTATCTCCATGGCGTAGTCGAGTAGGAGCTTACCTCCAAGCTGTACTTCGAGCACGAGGCTACCTACAATGAGCAGGGGGTTCTTGGCTCTCTTGATCATGGTGGCGTATACCTTTGGCGGGTTGTCGGGGCACATGGCCATGGTGGGGCCTGGCACGTTGCCCCACTGCCACGGCGAGGCCCTAGGAGTTAAGAGGGACACTCTACTTCACCCCCTAGCCCTTATCAACCTCTCTAGTAGCGTTGGGTCTATGGCTGGGGTCTCAGCTGGCTTCCAGCCCTTGGACTGTAGGAACTCCATGACCTCGTCCTTGTAGGTTATCGGTATATCAGCCTCGGTCCTAACCAGCAGCGGTAGGTCGTCGGGTAGCTTGCCGTAGAAGCGCTTGTAAAGGTCTATGTAATGTGTTAGCTTGATCATCCTGCCCTTCGTGGTGTCGTTGGGCCTTATGCATAGCTTGGCGGTCCACACCATGCACTCTTCCTTGGTCTCGCACACCATGATTAGGTGCTCGGGGGCTGGGCCGATGTACACCTTCTTGCCGGTCCTAGCGTCGTAGACCTTGAAGCTCTCCTCATCCTCGACCCTTCCTAGGTAAAGCCTCCTATACTTAGAGCCGTGAGGCCCAACTATGACGGGTATGCCTAACCTATTGCAGCCGGTGGCGATGGAAGCGGCCTTCTGTGACATGGCGCCCCAGGCTACGCCGCATGCGCCCACCCTGTGTAGGACGTAGTCAGCTATCTCCTCGTAGTTAGCCCTCAGCTTCCTCCTAGCGAAGATATTGGCTATCTTTATGGCCGCGCCGGTGATGTGAGCGTTGGCTACGCAGCTACCTATGTTTAATAGGCCTCCCCTATCGAAGACACCTGGGAAGACTTCGTAAGGCGATCTACCCTCCTCGTCCCTATACTCGGCTATGCTCATAGCTGAGCAGCCCGTAGCCACCACGATGTAGCCTCTCTTAGCGAACTCGTAGGCCATCTCCCCTACGTCCCTGCCAGCACCTGGATAGTTGGCGCAGCCCACGTAGGCCACAACTCCAGGTATTTCGCCCAGCACTATGGGCGAGCCTACTTCGCGTATTTCGGTGTCTAAGACCGGCCCCCTGCCGACCCTCACCTTGAACTTCTCAGTCATGACCTGTTTTCGGGCGGCGGCCTCTATCAGGCTTAGGATAGGTATGCCCTGTGGACAAGCAGACTCACAGCGTAGACAGCCCACGCACGCATCGTGTAGCGCTGCCAGCTTGCTGATATCTCCCTTCTTAGCTGCGTTTACTGCGTCGCTCACGGGCAGGTTGTTGACGCATGCACGCGAGCAGGTGCCACAATAAGTACACTTAGCTGCTATCTTGGCTATCTCCTCCTCGCTGGGTATGATCTTGTACTTCTTCCTTAAGGGGGCCACCCTGACAGCTACCTTGGCCGCCACCGCCGCGGCTTTCTCAAGGTCTAAGACGAGGGCCCCTTTAAGCTGCCCTGAGACCAGGGCTTCCACTATTTTATCCTCGGGCTCGTTGGTCATGTCGGGGAGGCCGTAGCAGGCCTTCTCCGACACGGCTATGACTGGGGTCTTGACGCTGGCGGCTATGTCCACTATGTTGGTCCTAATGCACTGTTCATCAACCATGGCCACGTCGGCCACGCCGGTCCTAAGGAACTTGACCTGGTACGAGATGGGGCCTATGATCTTAGCTCTGTTGGTGTACCTGGTGATATCGTGGGCTGTGCAGCATATCCCTACGACCTCTATGGTGTCGCCGGGCTCGCCTACACCCACCTTGCGCATGTAGTCGACGAGCTCTATGGCTGAACACACGTTGTGGCCTATTAGGAGGATCACGGGCTTAGTGGTGTCGGCTACGATACCTAACCCTATGTCGGTTAACGGGGTGTCGCGGTCGCCCTTGGGGAAGCCGAAGGCGACTATCTGCTCTATGTCGGCTACCTCCATGGCTACGTGGTCTATCATGCTGACGTGGAGCGCCTTGGACTCGTAGTCTAGGAAGCTCCCCTCCTGGCCCGTGTGCGTCGCGGCTAAGCAGTGCACAATCTGCTCCTCGCAGTAGTTTAAGACGTGCTCCAAGTCGCCCAAAGTCTTAGGCTTAATCCCAGTTACGAGCCTAATGTGGGGCGCCTCCACCTCGATCTCAGTGCCCATGTCTATGGGGTAGTCCGGCCCGTACTTCTCTAGGAGGTAGTGCAGCATGTGGCGGGCGTGGGCCGTGTGGGTGGCGGCTCCGATACAGCAGGCTACCAGTATTATCCTGGCGGTCTGAGTCTTTATGTCCAGCCCGCAGGCCCCACGCTTACCCTTAGTGAGGTCGCATTTACCGAAGGTACAGAGGCAGCATAGGTCGCAGAAGGGGGCGTAAAAGGGCTTGTACCTGTTTAGGAGCTTGTGGTCCCACTGCCTCAAGGTGGTTATGCTGGGCATCGGAGTGGGGCCCATGGGCTCCCATTCTTCTTCTAAGGCTAGCCTGCCAACGGCGACCTCGAGGTCCTTGGCGTGTAGCGAAGGAGTCTTAAGCTCCTTTACGGTTACCTTCGCCGGCCCCTTCTCCATATTAACATCACCGGCGTTAGCAGGTTCAACCACCCTCTATATATGCTTCACGACTCCTCTTGGCCTAGGTGGAGGCGGTATAGAGCGTCCTCAGACAGGGGAGTTAAGGTTAGGTTGAAGATGACTGTATGAGCTTCTCAATCAGCTTCTCTATGGAGGCCACAGCTTTTGACCCCTCCCCCAAGAGGAGAGGGGTGATCCCCTTCCTCTCAGCCTCCAACACGGCCTCGTCAAAGGGCACCATGCCTAGTAGGGGTATGCCGGCCTCGGTGCAGAACCTTTCTATGGTCTCCTCGTCGCTCCTCGAGGAGACCTTGTTCCCCACGAGCTCCACGCTCGGTATCCCCAGCGACCTAGCCAACTCGTAGATCTTCACAGCCGTGCTTAATGAGCGGTAATTGGGCTCAGACACGATTAACATGCGGTCCACATGCTTAGCGGTACCTCTTCCAAGGTGCTCTACGCCGGCCTCCATGTCCATGACCACGGCCTCCCCTCTATCAACCACGAGGTGCCTCATCAACGCCCTAATCAGCGCGTTAGCTGGACAGGTGCAGCCCTCCTCAGCCCCCTTTACCGTCCCCATCACTAGGAGGTTTACGCCCAGCGGTGTTTTGACGGCGTAGCCCTCGACTATATCGTCGACCCTGAAGTGGATCCTATAGACCCCTGGGTAGCCGGTGTAGGTTTTCCGGCGTATTAGCTCTCGGTCCTCTGAAATCGGCTTAAGCCGAGCCGCTTGGGTTGGAGTCAAGCCTAACATCAACGCGAGGTTAGGTGAAGGGTCTGCGTCTATAGCTAACACCTTATACCCCTTCTTTGCCAAGTAGGCGGCTATGCCGCCGGCTATTAGGGTCTTACCTACGCCACCCTTGCCTGAAACAGCTATCTTCAAGCTGGCCGCCCTCTTAGCTCAGGTCCACGTAGCCTGCCCTCCAGAAAAAATTATAAGCTCGACCTGAGCTCCTTGTCGCCGGTGTCAGGCTCCATGTCCGCCGCCGAGACATACTTCCGGATAATGGCTAACGACGTTCAGAGGTTAATAATCGAGAACCTGAAGGAGGGGGAGAAGACTACCAGTCAGCTCACCGAAGCCATAAACAAGTACTCCCCCACCGGCATACCCCCCTTGACGGTGTACCTTCATGCCTGGCTCTTAGAGAGGAAGGGCTTCCTTGAGAGCAAGGGTGAAGGCATAGAGAGGACGTATAAATTAACCGATAAGTGGAGGCAACTTGAAGCTGAGGCTCAAAAGAAGAGCTAGAGACTACCCATTAAGCCTTTATTTAACCCCCAAACGTATTCTTCGTGCCCCTCTCAGCTAGAGAACTAGCCTCTATCATAGACTATGCTGTGTTGAAGCCTGAAGCCACGTTGAACGAGTTAAAGGAAGCTTGTAGGCTGGCTAAAAAGCATGGTTTCGCCGCCCTCTGCGTAAACACCTACTATGTAGGCTACATCGCCAAGCTACTTGAGGGCAGCGAGGTTAAGGTATGCGCGGCTGTCGGTTTTCCTCTAGGCTCCTCCTTAACCGAGGTTAAGATCAAGGAGGCCGAGGAGGCGGTTAAGCGGGGGGCTCAGGAGGTGGACTTTGTAGCTAACATAGGCCTAATAAAGTCTGGAGAGTTAGAGGAGGCTCTCAAGGATGTGGAACAGGTCGTGGAGGCAGCTAAGCGGCGAGGAGCCGAGGCCGTAAAGGTCATAGTGGAAGTTGGGCTATTAAACAGCGAGGAGAGGAGGATAGCATGTAGGATCGTTGAGGAGTCAGGGGCTGACTTCATTAAAACGTGCACGGGCTTCTCAGCCTGCCGAGCAACCCCCGAGGACGTGAGGGAGATTAAGAGGCTAGCCCCCAAGCTGAAAATCAAGGCCTCCGGCGGGATCAGGTCGCTTAGCCAGGTGGAGGAGCTGCTTAGGGCTGGGGCTTCAAGGATAGGTACAAGCCACGCCCCAGAAATAATGGTTCAGGCCGGGCAGCTAAAGTGAAAACCTTTTACCCCCCGTAGCAGACATGAGAGGAGGAAGCGGGGGCCGGTCGTCTAGCCCGGTCTAGGACAACCGCCTTACGCGCGGTAGGTCGTGGGTTCAAATCCCACCCGGCCCATTAACCCCTATAGCTAATAAGGGCCCTACCCTAAACCTCCACGATGCCTCCAATTAAGCTGCTCATTAAGTTAAGAGGGTCAAAGGGGCACTACGAGGCTACGGCTTTAATGGACTCTCGCCTAAGCACCACGATCCTAGACCGCTCGCTAGCTGACCAGGTAGGGGTAAGCTTTACGGGTGTCAAGGTTAACTTAACCCCGTTCTATGGCGAGGTTGAGGCTGAACAGGCAGTTATCGAGGAGCTTACCGTCAGCGATACCCCCTTGGAGTCTGAGCTTGTAGCTGTAGCCTCCATCCCGGAGAGGGCTAAGGAGCTCCTACGCAGGCTCCATGTAGACCCGAGGCTCATCGTGGGGCTGTCAACCATAGAGCGTGCCGGCTTTGTGCCCGACCCCTCCTTCGGGGCGCTTAGAAAGGCTGATGTCGTGTTTAGCGTGTGGGGACCTTAGGCTCAGCGTAGACTTTAATTAACCTAGCGGGACGCTGCTCTACACGGCGGGGCTTATGATGAGCTGTTCCACGGCCGGAGCCCACGATGACGAGTAGAGGGTCACCTGAAGGCCCCGCAAAAACAGCGTAACTCGCTTCTATAGGGAGGAAACTTAGATAAGCCTAAAATCCTTTTAGGGACGGTGACTATGTTAGAGCTTAAACACGACCTCTCAAAGTGCCTGATCTGCGACACCTACGACTGCTTAACGAGGTGTCAGTATCTAAAGCTGGACGTGGAGAGCGCTAGAGCTGAGATCGAGCGCCTAGCTAAGGGCTCCTGGTCGAGGGTCCTCGAGGACTGCGTCACATGCTACGCGTGCGAGGAGTACTGTAAGAAAGGCAACCACCCCTTCTACTTCATAGTCGAAGAGCAGGAGCGCCGAGGGATCTTAACGGCGCCTAAACCCATAGTGAGGCAGTGGATTCAACTAGCTGAGCCGCTCGGCGAGAAGCCTAGGAAGGCGCGTAAGCCCCTGCTCTCTATGTGCTTCTTCCCAGGCCTCGAGCATGTCTTGGAGAGCAGGCTCTTCGAGGGAGTCGACGTGATCATGGGGAGGCATGTATTCTGCAACTTGGTCTACCTACACTTCGCTAAGCCCTCGTTGATTAAGGAGAGGCTGCCTAAGGTGGTCGAGGCCATAGCTCAGCACGGCGTGGACGAAGTGGTATTTTACCACGACGAGTGCTACTCTACGTTTACGCACTACGCTAAGGCCATAGGGCTGGAGGTGCCCTTTAAACCCATACACCTCTTCGAGTTTCTATATCGTAGGCTGAGGGAGCTGGAAGTTAAACCCCTAGGGCTGAAGGTAGCCTACCAGAGACCCTGTTCCTCGAGATTAACTCCTGAAAAGGAGCACTGGGTGGACGACATCTTCAACCTCATAGGCGTCGAACGCGTTGAGAGGGAGTACGATAGAGAAAATGCCTTGTGCTGTGGCAGTATCTTTAAGCTCCAAGGCAGGTATGACCTGGCCGTAGACGTACAGCGTAGGAACATCGAGGACATGGTTAAGCATGGAGCTGAGGTCTGCGTGTTTAACTGTCCTAACTGTTACTGGACGCTGAGCGAGCTCGTAGCTAAGAGGGGGATTAAGCCCCTCCTCATGAGCCAGCTATGCCAGCTAGCTATAGGCGAGCGCCCTAAGGGGTGGACGGGTTGAAGGACCGCATCTACAAAGCTCTAGTTGAAATAGTGGGCGAGGAGTACGTGTCCGCTAACCCTGAGGAGCTCTACATCTACTCCTACGATCCAGGCGTAGCGGGTCCACGGCGTCCTGACTACGTGGTCTTGCCTAAGACCACCGAGGAGGTTCAGCGTATTGTTAAGCTGGCCTACGAGGAGGGCATACCCGTGGTGCCCATGGGGGCGGGCTTAACCCTCACTGGCCTCACCGTCCCCTTGAAGGGCGGCATAGTCGTCGACCTGCGCAGGATGGATCAGATCTTAGAGGTCAACGAGAGGGCACGGTACGCTATCATAGAGGCTGGGGTTACACATGGGCAGTTGAAAGCCTACTTGGAGCGTCATCACCCACGGTTAAAACACTCGCTTCCCGATGCTCCTCCCTCAGCTACCGTAGCAGGCAACGCGTTAATACACGGTCAAGGTAGGCTCTCTCAGCAGTACGGTTTCACCTCGGACATGATCAACGGCCTGGAGGTCGTGCTCCCCAACGGCGAGGTCTGTAGGCTAGGCTCGTGTGCCGTGTCGCCTTACTGGTTCTCAAGGGCCCCCCTACCCGACTTAGTAGGTTTGTTCGTGGGGTGGCTTGGGACCACGGGCATAGTCACGAAGCTCTCCATCAAGCTCTATCCTCGCAAGAAGTTTAGGGACGTGGAGGTCTTCGTGACTGAGGATCCTGAGCTCGTCCCCGAGGTTGTCTACAGGGTGACGTACACGGAGATGGTAGAGGACGTGGATATATGGGCCCAGCCCTATCCGCCTATCTACGCGGGCCTACAGCACACCTCCATTTACCTAACTGGCGACAGCGACGAGGAGTTGGAGTTTAAGCGGCGTATGGTGTGGGACGCACTCAAGGACATTATCGACCGCCGTGAGGGAGGCTTTATGATGCTGACCCCCGACATGAAGGCGACCCTGCTCGCTACGCCTCAGCCTAGCGTGGCCAGGATAGCCGACGTTAAGAAGGGCGGCGGCTTTAGCTACGTGGGCGCCATCATACCGGTCGACAGGTTCCCAGAGGCCTACAGGAGGGGTATTAAGATCTCCGAGAGACATGGTATAGGGACCTACTCGTTCATGGCTAGGGTTGTCGGCAGGGGACACGCCTTGATGTTCGCCTGGTCCTACCCCTTCAACCGCGCCGACCCTGATAGCGTTGAGAGGGCTAGGAGGGCGCTGGATGAGACCGACGAGCTGGCCTTAGAACTTGGAGGGATTCCTTGGAAGCCGGGGGTCTATGGGCAGAGGCTCATCATGGAGAGAATGGACTCCACGGCGCTTAGGCTGTTGAGGGAGGTCAAGCGCCTCCTCGACCCCAAGGGGATAATGAACCCCGGCAACTGGGAGGTCAGCTGAATGCAGCCCTTAGCCGATATACATAGGTGCTTTAGGTGCGGTTACTGCAAGTTCACTGCCTCCTCACCTAGCATTAACTGCCCGCCCTACTTGAAGTACCGCTTTGAATCCTACTCGTCGGGCGGTAGGCTGTGGCTGATAAGAGCTTGGCTAAGCGGCGAGCTTTCATGGAGCCAGCGCCTCGCAGAGATACTGTACTCGTGCTCGCTTTGCCGCAACTGCGTGGAGCAGTGCCCGTTCAAGTTTAGGGAAGAGCTCATGGATATGGTGGTGGCGGCGAGGAGGGAAGCCATTGAGAGGGGGCTAGCGCCGTCTAAGGTTAAGGAGTTCCTTGAGAACCTATACAAGTACGGTAACCCGTGGGGACTGGCGAGAGAGAAGCGTGGAGCTTGGGCTGAGGGAGTTAAGCGCTACGAGCACGGCGACGAGTACCTACTACACGTGGGATGCGTAGCCTCCTACGAGGAGTGTGCTCAACGCATGGCTAAAAGCCTAGCCAAGCTACTGGAGGCGGCGAAGCTACCCTTCGGCGTGTTAGGTGAACTCGAAATATGCGACGGCAACGAGGCCTACATGATGGGTGAGGAGGGTCTCTTTGAACTACTAGCTGAGAATAACATTAAGATGTTTAGGGAGCTGGGGGTTGAGAAGGTCGTAGCCCTCTCACCACATGCCTATAACGCCTTCAAGAACCTATACCCTAAGCTCAGTGGCTCGATAAACGTAATCCACTACACTCAGCTCCTGGACCAACTGATAGCTGAGGGCTCCTTAAAGCCTGGGAGGCTTGAGGTCAAGGTCACCTACCATGATCCCTGCTTCCTTGGAAGACACAACGGGATCTACGAGGAGCCTAGGAGGGTCCTCGAAAGCATCCCCGGGCTAAAGCTCGTCGAGATGGAGCGCTGCAGGGAGGACGCCTTATGCTGTGGTGGCGGTGGAGGCAACTTCTACATAGACCTGCTTGGAGGGGGGCCTAACAGTCCAGCTAGGGTCAGGGTTAGGGAGGCCTTAGCCACGGGCGCCGAGGTTATAGCGGTGGCCTGCCCTGTATGCCTGATAATGCTTGAAGACGCCTTAAAGGCCGAGGAGCTCGAGGGAAGGCTCGAGGTTAAAGACGTGTCGGAGATACTTCTAGAGTCCCTCAAGGCCGGGGCCACCTGATCATGGCGTAATAGATATTATTGGGCTCTCCCAGCAGCTTTAAGGGTGTAGGCTTGCCCTACACCTGCGAGATTTGTGGACGCGAGTTTGACACAGAGAGGGGCCTTGCTATCCACAAGGCGAGGGCTCACGGTAAATCTAAGGCCGGCACAGCCAAAGCCTTAACTGAGTACTTGAAGTAGTATTAAAGCGTAGCTAGCTCAAAGAAGGTCTCCTCAAGGTCCTTACTTTTTACCTCCTCGGCGCTAGGGTACAGCTTAAGCCTATACCCCGTATATGGGTCTCCCTCGATGATTCCCTCTCTCTTCAGTTCGTCCTTCAATTCATCGTATTCATAGGGCTGGATAGGCCTACCAAACCGCTGCTTAAAGTAGTGGTTGAGGCTGTCCACTAGGTCGTCGTCGAAGGCCCTTTTACCCAGCCTACCTAGGTATGAGACTATTAAGGCCTTCAACCTGGCCTTCTCGGCCTTAAACGCTACATAGCTAGCTACCCTCCAAAGTGCTCTGGCTGCCTTAACCCCCTCATCTGTTAGCTCCACCTCAGGTCCTTGAAGCACCTTGTCGACCACCTTCTTCTCTCTAAGCCTAGCTAAGTACTTGTAGACCCTTCTACGGCTAATGAACCTGTCCTTCATCAGCTCTCTCAGCGCCACGACCCCTCCCCTCCTCTTGATGTCTTCTAGAAGCCGCTTCTCGGTGGGAGTTAAGCGCGCCTCCCCTCCCTCCAGCGCCACGTAAAATGACCCTCTACCCGTGGCCTTAATGAGCCCCTTTAGACGCCCTATGGACCTATAGATCACGGCCTGAGGCTTAATGAAGTCTATCGAGCTTATCGACTTGGGCCCATCAAGCAGGCTGATGAGCAAGGCCTCCTCGTAACACTTGCTCCTTGAGGGGAGCTTTCTGAAGAGCCAGGCCTCCCTTAACGCCTCCTCGGCGATCCTTCTCCCCATGGGCGTCAGCTCAGCTCTACTTCCCAACTTAACGATGCCCACGTCGACCAGCGGTTGTAGGTAGGCGGACCTAACGGTCTCCAAGCTATGCTTTAGCCCTTTAAGCCACAGCTGCCTCTGAAGGTCCTTCAGGCCTAAGGGTCTCTTCAACAGCGCGCTAAGTATGGTCATCCTTCTGCTATTCTTAAGCGAGTTAAACAGTCTACAAAGTTCCCCCCAAAGCTCGGGGTCCGCTACGAGCTCAACCGTCATCCTACCTCACGGTTTGCTTTTTAAACCTTAATATATCTTTTTTGTTTTCAAATCAAACAGGTGCAAGTGAGAAGTTTTTAAATCCTCGAGGGCGAGGTATGCTTGGCTTAAGGTGGTGTGATGGATAGACTCGATAGGGAGTTGATATCGCTGCTTCAACAGGACGGTAGGATGAGCTTCGAGGAGCTAGGCCGTAGGTTAAACCTGACTGGGATGGGGGCTAAGAAGAGGCTGAAGAAGCTGCTGGACGAAGGAATGTTGAGGGTGACCGCCGTTGTGGACGCTGAGCGCATAGGGGTTAAGCTGTTCTTAATCATGGCCGACGTGGGCAGCAGCTCGAAGAGAGCGGAGATCCTAAACCTGTTAGAGGAGTGTCCCCGTATCGTTCAGGCTTTCTCTCTCCTAGGTGCCTACAACCTGTGTTTCCTGCTAGCAGTCGAAGACGACTGGACCCTCGAGAACATCCTATCCTACAACTGCGTCCTAGGCAGGTGCCAAGAAGACATCAGGAAGATGGAGGTCTACAGCGTACTTAGGGCCTCCATCCCCCGCCACGTGATGCTGAGGATGTACCTGTCCAGGAGGGGTTTAGAGAAGACTCCCTGCGGCGTCTTATGCATCTCCTGTGAAGGTTACGAGAAGCGTAGCTGCGTAGGCTGCCCAGCCACCAAGTTCTATAGGGGTACGCTGCCTTAAAAACGGCTGGAGCCGACCACTTAGTAGGTGGGGCCGAGCTTGTCGAAGATCAAAGGCCTGCTTTTCGGCACAGCCGGGGTCCCCCTCTCAAGCCCTAAGTCTTCGAGCGTCGAGGGCATTAAGACCGTCAGGGAGCTTGGCCTAGACGCCATGGAGTTGGAATTTGTCAGGGGCGTTAGGATGAGCGATAAGCTAGCCGAGGAGGTTAGGAAGGTCAGTGAAGAGCTCAACGTGGTCCTGACTGCCCACGCCCCGTACTATGTCAACCTTAATTCGCCCGACGAAGGGAAGGTTGAGGCGAGCATAAAGAGGGTCATGGACACGGCCAGGGTGGCTTACAAATGTGGAGGCTGGTCGGTGGTTTTCCACCCAGCCTACTACGGCGACGACGAGCCCTCCACGGTTCACGAGAGGGTCAAGAGGGCCCTTAAGAGGATAGTTAAGGGGCTCAAGGACGAAGGCGTAGAGGTGTGGGTCCGCCCTGAGACGGCTGGTGGACTTGCCGAGTACGGCAACCTACACGAGGTGGTGGCCTTAAGCCAGGAGGTTGAAGGTGTGCTCCCCTGCATAGACTTTGCCCACATACACGCTAGGACCAACGGCGCCTACAACACGTACGACGAGATAGCCTCCATCTTCATCCTACTCGAGAAGGAGCTCGGTAAAGAGTGCTTGAAGAACATGCACATGCATTTCTCCGGCATAGAGTACGGTGAGAGGGGGGAAATAAAGCACGTGAACTTGGAGGAGTCCGATTACAACTACGAGGCGCTGGTCAAGGCACTGAAGGACTTTAAGGTTGAGGGCGTGATCATCAGCGAGTCGCCTAACATTGAAGGAGACGCCCTGCTACTAAAGAAAGCTTACAGCTCCCTTTAGCTAGCCTTAGGCTTGAAGGCGGGGCACCGGTCGTAAGGTGGCTGGACAGGGGCCCCTACAGCTTTACAGAGTGCTAGCTTCACGCCCCTAGGGTTGCGTTTAGGCTCCACCCAGCCTTGAAACATCGAGCACTCTTCGCAGAGAACATTTCCTTCTCGCTTGACCCCCCCGCCCCGGGGAGCCATATTGGCTGTGAATTTATAGTTACAACGCTTAAAATATCTTACTTCGCGAGCTCCTCCAAGGCTTTCTTATACTTGGAGATGCTGGGTGTAGGCTCAGGCTCTACTCCAAGCATCTTAGCGGCGGCCACGGAGGTAAGTCCTGAGACGTGGGATCCGTGCATCAGCTTAGCTAGCATGGACTTTCCTCTCAACCTTAGGACCTTTACGCTCACTTGAGCTTCCTCAAGGTTCTCCTTGACGAAGCCTTCGAGGAGCTTAGTGTAGAGGTGGTCGTCCCCCGCGCTGATAATCAGCGCTCTTAAGGGCGAACGCCTCCTCTCGTAACCGACCACGTCGTTGTGCATGGACTCTGGCACTACTTCACATTTAGCTGACATCTTAGCGTTCTCGTTTAAGTCGCTCTTAAACCTCCAAGCTAAAGCCTCGTATCTAGCGTCGGCTATAATGGCCGGCGTCCTATCCTCAATTAGACTTAACGCTATTCCCTCAGCCTCCCTTAAACTCTCATCTAGGTCCCTAAGCACCTCCAGACTTTCTTCTATCTCGTCGTCCTCCACGACGTTTAGGCCTAACTCGCCTAGGAGATTAAGGCAGGGGTAGAACATAAGCGGGAGGGCTGCTCTAGGGGCGTAGCCTTCATCGAGCTTAACGTAGGGCAGCTCTCTGCGGTGGGCAAGCTCAATTAGCCTGCCGTTAGACGAGACCACATAGACTTGGCACCCTCTTCTCAAGGCCTCCTCCACCGCCATTAAGGTTTCGAGGGTGTTGCCCGAGTATGAGACCGCCACTACGAGGCTATCTTTGCCTACCCACCTTGGTAGCCTGGCCTCCTTAACTACGTGGACCGGTATCGACAGTCTATCGTAGCATAGGGTCTTCACGTAGTCTCCGACGATCCCAGACCCGCCGAGGCCCAGGAATACTATGGAGCTAGGCTTGACTTCCTTCAGTCCCTCCACCTTAAAGCTAAGCGCCCTGCGAGCTAAGCTATACCATCCTTTAACCTGTTCCTCTAACCCCAACCTAACACCCAACTCTACGTGGTTTACAGGTATTTATCAAAGTTAAGTGGCCTAGGGGGCTGCGCAGGTCTCTACGAGAAGCTCATGTGGTGCCTCAAATGAGCGCAAGTACGCCCCATCGCTAGGCTATAAATAGCCAGCCCTGCCGAAAGCATTGATTCGGCCTGAGGTGGTGGCTTGTCATCCACCGAAGTGGAGGAGCTTAGGAGGAGCTTGGCCTTCTATAAAGCCCAGTACGAACGGCTAAGGGAGGAGGTCTTCAAGCTTAAGAGGATACTCAGGGCGATGAGGAATGCTGGGGCCCAGCTTCCTCCATGGGCCTCCGACGTGAACCTGGAGGAGACCCCTTACGGAGTAGATAGGCCTAAGCTCAGCGAGGAGTCTATGAGGAGGCTCGTGTACAAGGCTGTTCTCGAAGCTTACCGTAAACGCTGTAGGCCCGTTAAGCTCAACGAGGTACAAGGAGAGGTGGTTAAACTTAGCGAGTTTGTCGGTATCGAGCCGCCTAACAGGTCTATGGTGTCAAAGCTTCTAAGGGAGTTAACTAGTAGGGAGCGTTATGGTTGTGAGCCCCCACTGTTGAAGGTTGAGGAGGGCTACGTACCTAGGGACGCGCATCTTCAAGAAAACAGGGCCAACACCTTGGACTACTTCATTTAGGGGGTCATAGGTTTACGGGTAATATAGCGTCAACCACGCTAACATTAACGTGCTAGCCACGAAGAAGGCTAAGGATAAGGCGAGCACTCTCTTGGACGGGTTTACGTCCTCCCAGGCCTTTTCATGAACATAATAAGCCAAAGTGTTGAGTAGATGGTAAGTGAGCGCTATAGTGCCTGAGGCCACGGGAGACCCTGTTAGGAGGTAGGACACGGCAAAGAGCATTAGCACTCCGAGAACCTTCCACGAGAAGGTCTTAGCAAGGGCCCTAAAGTCCCCTAGGCAGCGGTGTCCCTTAAAGTGTCCGTTTCTCCTAATAGCCACTCCGCCCTCACCCCTGTTACATAATCTATTTAGGTCCTATATATATCTTTACCAAGATCCTTACCTACATAGGGGCTAGAGCCTAACGTGAACGCCTCGACTCGCTAAGTACTCTTTTACCTCTCTCACGGTATACTTCCCATAGTGAAAGATGGAGGCTGCTAAGGCTGCGTCGGCTCCTCCTACCGTTAAGGCCTCGTAGAGGTGTCTCGGCTCGCCAGCCCCCCCGCTAGCTATGACTGGTATATTTACTGCCTTCGTCACGGCTCTCGTCAGCTCTAGGTCGTAGCCCTCCTGGGTTCCGTCGCAGTCCATGCTAGTTAAGAGGATTTCCCCCGCACCGAGCTCCTCTACCCTCTTCGCCCACCTCAGCGCGTCTATGCCCGTGGGCCTCCTTCCCCCGTGAGTGTAAACTTCCCACCAGCAGAGGCCTTGAGGAGTGTCTACAAGGACCTTGTCGGGGGCCTCCTCCGGTCTATCGACGTAGACTCTCTTAGCGTCTATGGCGACTACTATGCACTGGCTACCAAAGACCTCAGAGGCCTCCTTGATGAAGCTGGGCCTCTCCACTGCCGCCGTGTTAATGGAAACTTTGTCGGCGCCTGAGGACAACACCAGCCTTATGTCCTCTAGGCTGGATATCCCTCCCCCCACCGTGAAGGGTATGGAGAGCTGGTCTGCTGTCCTAGTGACGACGTCCACTAGGATCTTACGTTTCTCGTGGCTAGCTGTGACGTCTAGGAAAACTATCTCGTCGGCGCCCTGCTCCTCATAGTAAGCTGCCAGCGTAGGTGGGTCTCCAGCGTCCCTTAGGTTCAGGAACCTTACGCCCTTGACCACCCTCCCATCCTTCATGTCTAGGCACGGTATGACCCTCTTAGCCAGCATGGCTTCCCCCCTTGTGAAGGTTTCTTCAACCACGGGGAGCCTCAAGCTCTATAAGCTTAACCTCGCTTAGCCCTAGGGCCTCCTTTATCCTCCTTAAGGCCTCCTCCAGGTTGTCTACGGTGGCTCCCGCGGCGTATCTGTGTCCTCCACCACCCAGCTTGTAAGCTAGCTCAGCGCAGTCTATACCGCTATCGTGTCTTGACCCTAGATGTATCTTGTACCTCCTACCTCGAGGGGTAATCACGCACGTTAACTTGGCTCCACGCTCCTCCAGCGATATCATGAATGTCCTCACCGGGAATCTCTCATCCGCCTCGTTTAATTTGATGAACAGGTAGTCCTCAATGGAGACCTTGTCTAGGAGGGCCTGGGCTCTAAGCCTCCTACGCCTATTGACCTCGACCCACCTACGCGCCTCTTTATCCTTCAAGGCCTCTAAGCCCCTAGTGGCCAGCATGTAGGCCAGCTTGACCCTATCCTCGAGCCCTCCCCCCTTCACGGCGTCGTTTAGGTCCCAGGCCTCCTGAGACCTTATGCTGGCGGTGTCACACTCGTTAGCGAGCTCGACAAGCCTCCTAGCTACAGGGTCGTCTTCAAGCTCTAGGGCCTTTATAGCTAGTGAGGCGGCTGAAGGGGCCTCAGGGTCGAAGAACTCCCTCTTAGCGCAGGGCCTGCCAGTGCGGTGGTGGTCCACGTGTAGCTTAACCCTAAAGGGGCAGGGTAAGTCGGCTACGAAGTCCCAAGCTATCCAATTAAACCAGCACGACCAGGTGGGCTTGATCTCCCAAGGCTCTGCCAGCAACACCTTACCTTTGGGGTATCTACGTAGGAATAGAGCGGCGCAGGCTATGCCATCGGCGTCGTTGCCGTGGCTTAACCCCACCTTCCTAAACAGCACTTTAGCCTTCACCGCCTCCCAGAACCTATTCATCGCGACGTAGCCCTCCTCTTAGCCTCATCTATGGTGAACACCCCCTCGTAGAGCGCCTTACCTACCACCAAGCCTGCAGCCCCCGCCCTCGCCACGTCTTCCACGTCCTTCAACGTGGCCACGCCCCCAGCCACCAAGACAGGAAGCGACACGGACCTGACCATCTTCTCCACGGCGTCGACGTCGACGCCGCTGAGGGTACCGTCCCTCTCCACAGACGAGAACAGAATCCAGCCAACCCCCAGCCTCTCAGCCTCCTTAGCCAGCCTGTATACATCTAGCTTCGTTTCCTTAAGCCATCCCTCAGCCACCACTCTACCTGACCTGTGGTCTAAGGCAGCCACGACGCGCTGAGAGCCAAGCTCCTTGACCATCTCAGCTACGAGGCTAGGCTTCTCTACGAGCAGGGTGCCGACGACGACCCTGGAAGCTCCGCTGTCCACTAGGTCTCTAGCCCTCTCTAAGCATCTAATACCTCCAGCCACCTGGACCTCGACGTCGACTGAAGTGAGCACTCGCTTAATAGCTTCAAGGTTGTCCCCCACCCCCATGGCGGCCTCTATATCCACCACGTGGAGGGCCTCAGCACCCTCATCAACCCACCTTCTAGCCGCCTTCACAGGGTCGTCGCAGTATACTTTGACCTCGTCCAGCCTACCTTTAGTCAACCTGACTACCTTCCCCCTCACGATGTCTATGGACGGCAAGAGCTTCGACTTCCCTCACCTCCTAGCTATGTCCAGGAAGTTCCTCAGTATGCGGAGCCCTACCTTACCGCTCTTCTCAGGGTGGAACTGTGTTGCGTAGAGTGGAGGCTTCTCGATAATGGAAGGGAATGCCACCCCGTACTCCGTGACGGCGACAGTTACGTCCTCGAGGGGCTCAGCATAGTACGAGTGCACGAAGTACACGTAGGAGCCCTGCTCTACCTCCTCGACGAGCTTCGAGCTCCTCCTCAGGTTTACGGTGTTCCACCCCATATGAGGCACTTTGACGGTGCTCGGTAGTCTCACCACCCTGCCCTTAATTAAATCCAGGCCGCTATGAGTCCCTCTCTCAGTAGACTCAGTGAAGAGTAGCTGTAGCCCTAAACAAATGCCTAGCAGTGGTTTACCCGATGCTACCTCCTCCCTTAAAGCCTCCTCAAGCCCCTTAAGCCTCGCCATGGCGTCCCTGAAGGCTCCAACGCCAGGCAGCACTATGGCGTCAGCCTCCCTCAGGTCGCTGTCCCTCTCAGTGATCACGGCTTCTCCACCGGCCCTCTCTACTCCCAGCTTTACCCCTCTCAAGTTGCCGACGCCGTAGTTAACTATGGCCACTTTCATTTCGCTGCACCTTTAAGCCTAGCCTTCACCGACAGCGCGTGTAACTTAAAGCCTTCTAGCTCAGCCATCCTCACGGCTAACGGGCCTAGCCTCTTAAGCCCCTCCTCCCGGCAGTTTATGAAGCTGACCTCCCTTACGAAATCTTTGGTCGATAACCCCGAGTACGACCTGGCATAGCCTCCAGCTGGCAGCACGTGGCTAGGGCCAGCCACGTAGTCGCCTAACGCTGTGGGCGCGTGGCTTCCCAGGAAGATGGCGCCAGCTTTCCTTATAGCTCCCACCAGGCCTAGGGGGTCCTTAACCATCAACTCCACGTGTTCAGGCGCCAGCTCGTTAACCACTTTTACCGCTTCCCTCAGGTTGTCCACGACGATGGCCAGCCCTCCCTTATTAAGAGTCTCCTCAAGGGCCCTCCGCTCAGCGCTGGCTTCAGCGTAAACCTCCTTAACCAGCCTCTCCACCTCCTGTGCCACCTCTTTGGCTAGCCTCCTAGAGCAGGTGACGAGGATAGCGTGAGAGGTAGGGCCGTGCTCGGTTTGAGCCAGCAAGTCCAAGGCCACTAAGCTAGGCTCAGCACTACCATCAGCGACCACCACGACCTCGCTAGGCCCTGCTGGCATGTCTATGGCCACGTCGAGGCTAACCGCGAGCTTAGCCGCTGTCACGTAGACCCCTCCAGGCCCCACCACCTTTTCAACCCTTGGCACGCTCTCGGTTCCATAGGCTAAGGCCGCCACGGCGTGCGCTCCTCCAGCCTTAAACACCCTGTTGGCGCCGCTTTCAACAGCAGCTACGAGGTTGAGCGCGGGAGCCTTGCCGTTGCAAAGCGGCGGGGTGCACACCACGACCTCCTCGACCCCAGCCACCTTAGCCGGGACCACGGTCATAATCGCCGTGGACGGGTAGCCCCTCCTCCCTCTGGGGACGTAGACCCCCACCCTTGTTAGGGGCTTAACCAGCGACCCTGCGATTAGGCCCTCAGCCACCTCGACCGAGCTGCTCATCGGCCTCGTAGCTTCATGGTACCTCCTAACGTACTTAATAACTTCCCTTAAGGTATCTACAGCCTCTCCAGCCTCACCATAGGCCTCCTCCACTTCCTCACGCGTGGCCTCCAAGCTCCAATCCTCAGCTTTAACTCCGTCGAGCTCCACGACCAACCTCCTCAGAGCCTCATCCCCGCCCTCCTTGACACGCCTAACTATCTTGGCCACGTCGTCCATTACCCCGCCCAGCTGAAGCTTGCCCCGCTCAGATAGCCTAGCAAGGTCCTCCGAGCTTAGCTCTTCATAAGCTACGATCCTCATGGCCCCCCGCCTTCCAGCCCCCTTCTCCCTCTCCTCAGCTTTAAAAACCTGATTGAAAAACTAAAGTGCTTCGTGGCGACCGTCGTAAACGTTAGGCCGGCTGGGCTTAACCTCATCTCCTTGCTCTTTTAACTTTGTAAAAACAATTTTTACAAATATTGTAGAAAAGCTTTTAAAACCGTCAAGGCCTACTCCAGGCCTAGGATTTCATGGTGAAGGTGAGTGGATTGGACCTAGAGAGCAAGGTCGCTGTAAGCCCACTAAACTTTCACCCTGAGGTCAGGGCTAGCATGAAGCTCCCCAGCGAGGTCATTATACACGACACCACGTTGAGGGAGGGCGAGCAGACGCCAGGGGTTGTGTTTAGGCCTGAGGATAAGCTTGAGATAGCTAGAATGCTAGATAAAGTGGGCATCCAGCAGATCGAGGCTGGCTTCCCCGCGGCCTCTCAAGGAGAGAGGGAGGCTTTAAGGAGGCTGGTTAAGGAGGGGCTTAACGCCAAGATCTTCGGCTTCGCCCGAGCCGTGAAGTCAGACATAGACGAGGTGATTAAGTGCGATACCTTCGGCCTCGTGTTGTCCTTCCCTCCCTCTGACATGCACCTGAAGTATAAGCTAAGAATGACAAGAGAGCAGTACCTTGAGAGGGCCGTGGAGCTCGTGGAGTACGCTAAGGCCCATGGCCTCTACATAACCTACAGCGCCGAGGACTCTACGAGGACCGACCTAGAGTTCCTTAAAAAAGTATTTAGGAGCGTAATAGACGCCGGCTGCGATAGGGCCAGGATAGTCGACACCCTTGGCTGCATACACCCCACGGCCATGAGGTTCCTCGTGAGGCAGGTTAAGGAAGCCCTACCTCCCGGCACTCCTATCGAGGTCCACTGCCACAACGACCACGGCTTAGGCCTAGCCAACTCGTTAGCAGCGCTCGAGGAGGGGGCCTCAGTCATATCGTCGGTGGTCAACGGCCTAGGTGAGAGGGCGGGGGTAACGCCAACTGAGGAGGTGATCTTAGCTCTACACAACCTTTACGGCTACACCACGTTTAGGACTGAGCACCTATATGAGCTATGCAAGCTTGTGGAGCGTGTAAGCAACATAAAGATACACCCGGCCAAGCCCGTATCGGGCAGCAACATCTTCGCCCACGTTAGCGGCGTCCATCAACACGCCGTGATAGTGAACCCCGTCACCTACGAGCCCTATCCTCCCGAGCTAGTGGGTCAGCGTAGAAGGCTGGTGATAGGTAAGCTCTCAGGGAGGCACGCTATAAAGGCTAAGCTTGAGGAGCTAGGGGTCAAGGTGAGCGACGAGCTGCTAACTAAGATCACCGAGGCGGTTAAGGCCGCCAGCGAGGAGAGGAAGTCGGCGCTAAGCGACGAGGAGTTCCTTAGGCTGGTCGACTTAGTCGTCAAGGAGCACGGAAATCAGTAGCCAGTTTTTCCTCCCTCCATTAACTTAGTAACTATAAACCTTTTATACTTAGCCTCTGTAGCCAGGCATGAGGGACTCTATACTTGTCGATTGAGTTTAGGCGGGTTCAGTTAACAGGTGGTGCTACCTACGTCGTCTCCCTGCCTAAGGAGTGGGCTAGGAGCGTGGGTCTCAAGCCAGGCCATCAAGTGGCCCTTATCCCACAGGCGGACTCCTCGCTCCTCATAGTGCCTAGAGGGGAGGTTAAGGGGGGCTGGAGCCTCGAGGCGGTGGTCGAGGTCTCCCAGTCCATGGACCCCGAAGTGGCGGTCAGGAACTTCATCTCGTACTACTTGACGGGTCACGAGACCATAAGGGTGAGGTTCCAGCAGGGGACGTCGAAGCACAGGGCGATGTTGAAGGAAACTATAAGGAGGAAGTTGATGGGCGTGGAGATCATAGAGGAGTCAGCTGACGAGATGTTGACCCAGTGCCTCATAGGGTACTCTGAGCTCCCAGTTAAGAGGGCCTTAAGCAGGATGAGTATCATAGCCTCCTCCATGCACCGCGACGCCTCCACCGCCTATGCCAACTGCGACCACGGCCTAGCCTCAGAGGTCGTGGCCAGGGACGACGAGGTCGACAGGTTCTACTTCTTCATAGTGCGCCAGCTCAAGATGGCTGTCCAGAATAGGTCGCTCAGCGAGGAGATAGGCCTAGGCAACCCGAGGGACTGCCTAGGCTATAGGCTCGTGGCTAAGAGCATAGAGAGGGTTGCAGACCACGCAGCCAGGATAGCCTACATGGCTCTCTCGCTAGACACTAAGCTGGGCAGCGAGGCCCTCGACGACGCCTTAAAGGTCAGCGAGCAGGCTGGGCAGGTATACAGCGAGTCGATGAAGGCCTTGGAGTCCCTTGACGTGAACGCAGCCCATCAATGCATATCCAAGGCCGCCGAGGTAGTCGAGGCTGGAAGGAAGGCTGTGGAGAAGCTGGTCAAGCTGAACCTCGACGTCAAGTCTATCGTGAGCCTAAGCCTCGTGCTCGACAGCCTACGTAGAGTGGCCGAGTACGGAGCTGACATAGCCGAGGTCACCATTAACCTAGCCACGCCCACTAGGCGTTAAGCCTTAAATCCTAAAGGCTACTATAAGCCGGCGGGCGCCCCACATGGCTAGTTACAGGGTAGCCGTCATACCAGGTGACGGGATAGGACCTGAGGTGGTGGAAGCTACTCTTCACGTTTTGGACGCTCTCCAGGACGCGGTTAAGGGGCTTAAGCTAGAGTACGTGAAAGTGGAGGCAGGCGACGAGGCCGCTAAGAAGTACGGTAAACCGCTGCCCGACGAGACCTTCAAGGTGATAGCCGAGGAAAGCCACGCTTGCCTAAAAGGCCCTGTGGGCGAGACCGCGGCTGACGTGATAGTTAGGCTCAGGCTTCAGCTAGACCTTTACGCTAACGTTAGACCATTTAAGTCGTATCCGGGCGTGCCTTGCCTTAGGCCCGACATAGACTTCGTGATAGTGCGCGAGAACACTGAGGACGTGTATAAGGGCTGGGAGTTCGAGGTCGTGCCCAGCGAGGCGGCAGTGTGCCTTAGACCCATCACCTACAGGGGGTCTTGTAGGATAGCTGAGTATGCCTTTAGGCTCGCGAAGCAAAGGGGTAAGAAGTTGAGGGTGACTGCGGTGCATAAAGCCAACGTAATGAGGCTTACCTGCGGCCTCTTCGCTAAGGCCTGCAGGGATGTTGCTTCTAGGTATTCTGAGGTATCCTTCGACGAGATGTACATAGACGCCTGCGCCATGCAGTTGATTAGGAGACCCCACGAGTTCGACGTGATAGTGACCACTAACATGTTCGGCGACATACTATCTGACGAGGCGGCCGCCCTCGTAGGAGGCTTAGGGCTAGCTCCAGCCGCCAATATAGGTGAGCGTCACGCTATCTTTGAGCCTGTCCACGGCTCAGCCCCCAAGTACGCCGGTAAGGGCGTAGCCAACCCTTGTAGCACCATACTGGCCGCTAAGATGATGTTGGAGTGGCTGGGTGAAGTCGAGGCTGCCGCTAAGCTTGAGAAGGCAGTGGAGGAGGCTTTAAGGGAGGGCAAGGCCTTAACCCCAGACCTAGGGGGCTCCTCTAGCACCATGGACCTCGCCAAGGACATAGCCAGGAGGCTGATCGAGGTTTGAGCTCTGAGAGCTCAGGGGAGGAACCTGGCTCACAGCTAAGGGACGTAATCAGGGCGGTTAAGGAACAGGAGGAGTGGCGTGGAGGCTCAACACTCAACCTGATAGCCAGCGAGAATAGGATGAGCCCCCTAGCCAGAGCGCTGCTCGTAAGCGACTTCAACCATCGATACGCTGAGGGAGATCCTTTCGACAGGGAGTATCAGGGAGGACGTGTAGTCGACTACATAGAGGACCTATGTATTAAGCTGGCGTCGAGGCTATTTAAGGCGAGGTTCGTGGACGTAAGGCCTATTTCAGGCGCCTTAGCTAACCTAGCGGTCTACTATGCCTTAGCCAAGCCGGGGGATAGACTGCTGAAGCTCTCCATCCCGGCTGGCGGTCATATAAGCTGCGACGAGATAGGCGCCGCTGGGTGTAGGGGGCTTAAGACCTACGACATGCCGTTCAATCATGAGGAGATGAACATAGACGTGACTAAGCTGGCTGAGCTAGCCGATAAGGTTAAGCCTAGGATGGTTACCTTGGGAGGCAGCTTAATCCTCTTCCCTCACCCAGTGAGGGAGGTTAAGAAGATAGTTGAGGCTTACGATTGCGTGGTTCATTACGACGCAGCTCACGTGCTAGGGTTGATGGCTGGGGGGGTCTTTCAGGACCCGTTGAGGGAAGGGGCCGACGTCGTATCTAGCTCTACCCATAAAACCTTCCCCGGTCCTCAAGGGGGGATGATTATGAGCGACGACGAGCAGGTCTTTAGGAGGGTTAAGAGGGCTGTCTTCCCCGGCCTCGTCTCAAACCACCATCTGGCGAGGCTGCCATGCCTAGCGGTCACGCTACTTGAGATGCAGGTCTACGGAGAGGATTACGCTAAGCAGGTAGTTAAGAACGCTAAGGCCCTGGCTAAGGCGCTATACGACCACGGCTTCGACGTTCTATGCCCTCACAAGGGCTTCACGGAGTCCCATCAAGTGGCCGTGGACGTATCAAGGCTTGGAGGCGGGGACACGGTGGCTAAGATCCTCGAGAGGGCCGACATCATAGTCAACAAGAACCTACTGCCGTGGGACCCCGTTGATAGGTCGCACAACCCCTCTGGGATAAGGATCGGTACGCAGGAGGTTACGAGGATGGGTATGAAGGAGGGAGAGATGGAGGTGATAGCGGAGCTTATATCTAGGCTCGTTAAGCGCGAGGATCCTGAGAAAGTTAAGGGCGAGGTACACAAGCTCGTTAGGGACTTTAGCTCGGTGAGGTACTGCTTTGATGGTGGCGAGCTGCTTAAGGAGGCTTTAAGCCTGCTTAAGCCTCCTCTTCATGTACTCGACGAGCCCCCCCGCCGATAATATTTCAAGCAGCATGGGAGGTAGAGGCTTAAACTCAGCTTTAGCCCCGGTCGTCAGGTTTTTGACCAAGCCCTCCTTTAGATCTACTTCGGCCTCGTCGCCCTCGTTGAATAAGCTTGTAGCTTGAGGGCATACGATTACCGGTAGGCCCACGTTGACCGCGTTCCTATAGAAGATCCTGGCGAAAGACTCAGCGACTACGGCCTTAACGCCGGCGTGCTTCAAGGCTACGGGGGCCTGCTCACGGCTTGAGCCACACCCAAAGTTACGGCCCGCCACCAGTATGCAGCCCTCCTTAGCCTTCTCGGGGAAGGAGGGGTCTATACCCTCCATGGCGTGCTTAGCGAGCTCTTCAGGCTCTATGTGAATCAAGTACTTGCCTGGGATTATCACATCGGTATCTATGTTATCTCCATACTTCAACACCTTACCCCTTAAGGCCCAGTCCATCTAAGCTCCCTCCCTCTATGCAGCTTATCTTGGCGGACGCCACCCTTTTAATACCCTTTCCTCCTCTCCGAGCTGGATGGGGAGTTTAAGGGTAGTGGTGGTCAACAACTACCCCGAGGGTATGGGCAGAGCGGCTTTAAGGAGGATTAAGAGGAGCTTAAAGTCCCTTGGAGCTAAGCCATTGACGGCCAGCCCGACTAGAGGGTGGCCTCAGGTCTTCGATGCCGCTGTGTTGACGGGGACTTCGCCTAGAGGTGTGATCTCTCGTAGCTGGCTCAAAGAGGAACTTAAGATGTTGGGGGAGCTTAAGGTGCCGGTCCTAGGCATATGTTTCGGCCTTCACCTCCTAGCTCAGCGCTTAGGTATCCCGCTGGTGAAGATGGAGCGTCGGAGGATAGGCTTCAAGGAGGTAGAGGTGGTTGAGGAGGACTCCCTCTTCGAGGGGTTAAGGAGGCTAGTCGTCTGGGAGAATCATAGATTGAGGCTCTCTAAGAGCGCTTTCCACAACCCGAGGGTTAAGGTACTTGCTTCATCGACCGAGAACCCCGTCGAGGCGCTGAAGGTAAGGGACAAGCCCGTCTATGGCGTTCAGTTTCACCCCGAGAGGCACGACGAGGAGAGAAAGTTCGGCCTATTGGTCCTCAGGAACTTCCTGGAGATAGCGCGCCAGTTAGCCTAAGCTGAGCGTAGACGTGTAGCTTTATCGAGGCTATAGTAGCTGTAGCCCAGACTTAAACCTCCTATAAGTGTAATAGTCCACGTACTTGAGGAACTGGTTTTCAGCCTGCCACTCTACGGTAAACCTCTGCCTCCTCCTCTTCTCTAGGATCAGCGGGGTGGTTATGAAGACGTAAGCGTCGCTGCCTGCACCTGAACCATAGCTTACGAGGAGAATCCTCTGATAGGGCTTAGCCTTGTCTAAGATGGCCGCTAGGCCTAGGGGGCTTGAGCTGGAGTATGTATTGCCGAACTTAGCTACCTTTAGCCCAGCCTCGTATTGTTCTTCCCTAAACCCCAGGTTCTTAGCCGCCTTAACCGGGAAGGTAGGGTTGGGCTGATGTAGAACTAGGTAGTCGAAGTCTGAGGGCTTATACCCGAACTTCTCCATAAGCCCTTTCGCCGCCTTCTCGATGTGTTTAAAGTATGCTGGAGCGCCTGTGAAGCGCCCTCCATGCCTAGGGTACTTTTGAGTATCCCTGCGCCAGAAGTCAGGAGTGTCGGAGGTACATGAATACCAGGCCTCTATCTCAGCTATGACGTCGCACATGCCGAATATGAAGGCTGAGGCCCCAAAGCCTACGAAGAAGTCGAGTTCACCCCCTGGGGTGGTCCTAGGCGCTGCCTGAGCGTTGTCGGCGCCTATTACCATCACGTAGGGGGTCTCCACGAAGGGATAGTAGACGAGCGCGGCAGCATCCTTAAACATGCTGGTGGCTGCTTTACACGCGAACTGTGTGTCTATAGCGTCGACTTCCTGAACTTCGCCTGGCAACTTAACTCCTAGCTCTAGTACCTGGGCCACCTTGGACGCTATCGGCTTAACTGCATAGGGGTTTGATTCCGAGCCCACGTAGACCTTCTTGACGAGTCCAGGGTCCACGCCTGAATGTATCAACGCAAGCTTTCCCGCCTCCACCGAAGCTGTGATGGCGTCCTCGTCTATGAAGGGCACCGTCCTCTCCATTCCTTCCTCCTTTATCCTAAACCTAGAGGTGTAAACGCCGTAGCCCACTATACCGGGCTTCTCAGCCCTCACCTTGGGCTCCGCGGGCTCAAAGCGCTGGTACGGGTAGTACTCGTCGGCGAACGTGAAGGCCAGGGAGATGGTGGGTATAATGTCGCTCTTGCCCACCGCGTACCTGCGCCTTATTCTAGGCACCACCTCCCTACCTTCTAGGGTTGAGGGATCTAGGTCGCCCTCAACGATGAGGTCGGTTATCCTGCCGGGGACTCTTATAGCTCCGTCGTGGAATGAAACCACCCCGTAGATGTAGCTGCCTAGCCCTCTGAATCGGTTGGTGGGCTCTCTTACCACCGTGCAGACCTCAAGCACGCCCTTCTCGTAGAAGAGATCTAGGTGTTTCATTCTACCTACGCTAGCCCTACCGCATACCCCACAGTAGTGCCTGGTCGTGAAGTACTCCTTGCCGCAGATTGGGCACTTAGCTCCTCTTAACCTATCCCCTATATACGACACCCTGCGTTCAATAGGCTCGCTGCTCAAGGCCTCTCCCTCGACAGCACATGCACATATGTCTTGGTGCCGAAGCCTTCATGTTCAACCACCAGCCCAGCCTTAACCCTCGAGGAGAAGGAGACCTGACGGGGCCCAGCCTCCTCCCTTAACTGCTTAGCCACCTCTATTATCATAGCTCCACCGGTCGCGCCTAAAGGATTCCCATCGGCCTTTCTACCCCCGCTGGTGTTCACGTAGAGCTCTCCGCCCTCAAAGTTGTAGTGGTCGCCCACTTCAAGGTCCGACTTAACCCTCCTCCAGCCCTCTCCCCTATCGTAGAAGCCTAGGTCCTCGAGTGCTACGAGTTCTAGCAGCGTGGACTGATCGTACACCTCAGCGATGCCTACGTCCTTAGGTTCCACTCCAGCCATTTTAAACGCCGACTCTGCGGCCAGCCTAGTAGCTAGGAAGCTTGAACGGTCCTTTCTACAGGCGTATGAAATGAAGTCTGTGGCTGAGGCGAAGCCCACAACGTATATTGGGCTGTCGCATAGCTTAGACGCTACGTCGGGGCTCGCCAAGATCACTGCGGAGGCCCCATCGGAGATGGGGGCGAAGTCGTAGAGCCCCAGCATCCTATGCGCTTTCTTCCTAGCCGCTACTACCTCCTTCAGCGACACGGGCTTGCTGTGGAAGTGGGCGTCGGCGTTGAGCGCGGCCCATCGATGGTTCTTCACGGCTATGAGGGCCAAGGCCTCCATCAAGCCCTTGACATCCTCCCTACTCAGCCCATTGTCTTTCACGTACATCCTAAGCATGAGTTCATGGTTAGACTCAGGGCTGCCGCCGGCATAGTAGCTCCATGGATCCTCTAGTATCATTAGGTCGTCGCGCACCTTATCCCACCTGTCAGTCAGCTTCTCGACGCCCCCTACAAGGGCTACCTTGCAGCGCCCCGCCATAATCGCGTTGTATGCGTTGAAGAGAGCGGAGCTAAAGGACCTACACTTCTCCATGGGGACGTGGAGCTCCAGGAGCTCTGACATAAACCCCTCCTCAAGCCCTATCTTATTGGTCAGTTGTAGGAAGTAGTCAGCTAGGAAGCAGTACTCTAGGTCCCTTCTCTCGATCCCTGCTGAGTCTAGGGCTTTGAGGCCAGCCTCCTCTATCAGCTCCTCAGGCCTCCTCTCATAGAGCTCGCCGAACTTGGTTCTACCGTACCCTATAATGGTGGGGTACTTAGTCAAAGCAGCTCCCGACGGAGAATGCTTCTATAGCCCCTTAGTCTTAAGCTTACATGGTTCCCCGATGCATAGCCCCAGAGTGCTCAGGATCGGTGAGCGCGAGCTTAAGTCTCTTGTACGTAAGGCGCTGTCGACCCCTATCGAGGTATGTGGTCTTCTTCTCGGCAGGGAGCGTGGAGAGGTTGTTGAAGTAGTCGAGGTCATGGAGGCATCTAACTTAGCTTCCTCTCCTTACCTGTTTGAGGTAAACCCTGAAGACGTGTACCGCGCGTTAAAGGAGGCCGAGAAGCGGGGCGTAGACCTCGTGGGGATTTACCATTCACATCCAGCTGCTCCGAACCCTTCCTCTAAGGACCAGGAGGGTATGAGGAGGTGGCCGATGACCTGGCTCATTATAAGTTCGCTCGATGGCTCAGTTAAGGCCTATAGGCTCAGTGAGGAAGGCCTCGAGGAGGTTAAGGTTGAGGAGGTCTAACCTATTTGTATACCCCTAAGTGGATTGCGGCGGCCATAGTAATGGACTCTACCCTTGATCGCTGGACATTAAGCTGCGCGTTCTAATCGGTTCTCTTAGAGCTGGACCTTAGCTGAAGGAGGCGATCGAGGTAGATTTTAAACCGGATAGCTGTGTCCTAAGTAGTGAGGTCCCTTGAGGCTAGTCGATATCATGTGCCTTAGGCCGTGCATATACTGGGACGACCCCCTAATCACAGCCTTGAGCATCATGGCTGGTAAGAGCAGGCAAAGCCCCTACAGGGTTGTTGTTGTGAACTCCAACAAGAAGGTTAAAGGCGTCATAACGGGTAGGAGAGTCTTAGAGGTCATTTTAGGCAAGCGAGGCACCTCGCTCGTCGAGAGCAAGGGGATAGCGAAGGTGTTGAGGGAGAATGTAAGCCTCTTCATAGACGAGCCTCACAATGTGTTCGTCGAACACATGCCTCCACAAGCCGTCATACAGTACATGGCTGAAAACAAAGTGGGCTTCGTCATAGTCATTGACGACAACTGGGTTCTCCAGGGCATGGTGGACGATTCCACCGTGCTGAGTAGGTTGAGGGGAGAGGTCTTTGGGGTCCCGGTGAAGGACGTCATGACCAGCCGGGTCTACCATATAAGCCCTGAGTCCAGCTTAATGGAAGCCGCCAGCCTGATGACCGATCTAAGGGTTAGAAGATTGCCTGTGGTTCATAAAGGCGAGCTGGCGGGCATAATAACCGTGACTGACCTGTTGAATTACCTTTTGATCAAGGAGAAGCACGTCGAGATGCTCCTTCACGACGTAGGGGTAGAGGAGGTCTTCAGCGAGAAGGTGAAGGATGTGATGAGCAAGGAAGTGCTCGCGGTGTCTCCCCACGACGACGTAAGCAGAGCCATAGAGATCATGACTGACCGCGACGTTAGCGGCCTTCCAGTTACATCAAATAACGGCGAGCTAGTGGGGCTAGTGTCAAGGATAGACGTGTTGGCTGGGTTAACCAACATTAAAGGCGCGACTACAGTGCTCGACCTCATGGTGAGCCAGCTTGTCTGCTGAGGGGAGGAGCATAGAAGACTACGAGAGGGTCATAGGGAAGGATGAAGTCAACAGCATACTGGAACTGGCTGAGAGGGTCAAAGGGGCCAAGGTTATCCACGTCAACGCCACGTCCTACGGCGGAGGAGTAGCCGAGATACTGAAGAACCTCATCCCCCTCGCTCGCTCTGTCGGGCTAGATGCTAGGTGGCAGGTGCTTAAGGCCAACCCCGAGTTCTTCGGCGTCACTAAAAAGATACATAACGCCCTCCAGGGAGACATGACCATAGCCCTCAGCGAGGACATGATGCAGCTCTACTTGAAGGTAAACGAAGAGAACGCGTCACTCTTAGACCTAGACGGCGACGTGGTATGTATCCACGACCCTCAGCCCCTTCCCCTTATAACCTACCGTAGAGGAGGCAGGTGGGTTTGGCGCTGCCACATAGACACGTCGGAGCCCAATCTATCGGTGTGGAGCTTCCTAAGGGGTTTCGTCCTGAAGTACGACGCGGTGGTGTTCTCGCTCGAACGCTTTGTCCCCAGGGACCTAGCCGGGGTCAAGGTATTCATAAGGTACCCCTCTATAGACCCTCTAAGCGACAAAAACAAGCCTCTAAGGCCGTCCATCATCCAAGAGGTGCTTGAGAGATTCGATATAGATCCCGATAGGCCTATCATAGGCCAGGTCGCCAGGTTCGACCCTTGGAAGGACCCCCTAGGGGTCATCGAGGTCTTTAGGATGGTCAGGGAGAAGGAACCTAAAACCCAGCTATTATTGATAGGCAGCTTCGCTCACGATGACCCTGAGGGCTCAGAGTGGTATAAGAAGACTGTGGAGAAGGCCTCGCAGTCCAAGGATGTACACGTGCTAACTAACCTAGACGGAGTGGGGGACCTAGAGGTCAACGCGCTCCAGAGGTCCTTCACCGTGGGCCTACAGCTATCCATCAGGGAGGGCTTCGGTCTAGCAGTCTCCGAGGCTCTCTGGAAGGAGGTACCTGTCGTAGCTAGAAGGGCAGGTGGAATACCTTTACAGGTAATTGATGGAGTCACGGGCTTTCTGGTAAACGGGCTCGAGGAGGCCGCTGAGAAGGTGGTCATGTTGTTAAGGAGGCCTTGGTTAGCGAGGGCTCTAGGCAGGAATGGCAGGGAACACGTTAGGTACAACTTCCTTATAACGAGGGACCTCAAGGACTACCTGAGGATGCACATAGACCTGGTGGGCAAGTAGACCCCTTACGTGGGCGTCAACTCGAAGGCAACTAGAGTATCTAATAAGCTCAAGGCTCCTCGTATCCTTTAATCACGTCCTCGAAGACTTCTTTAAGCTTATCCTTGGCTGAGGTCACCCAGCATCGCTTTGACGTTTCGTAGCCTAGTTCGCCCATTTTAGCTGCCTCCTCGCTGTCCTCTAATACTTTAGCTACCTTAGAGCTCAACTCTTCATGGTCCTCGGGTTTATGGGTAAACCCGTTGACTCCCTCTATGACGAGCTCTGAGACCCCCGCTCCCTTACTCACGATCACAGGCTTCTTAAGGGCCCAAGCCTCCACCACGGTTAAGCCGAACCCCTCCATCATGGAAGGTAGGAGCACTGCATCTGCGCGAGCATAGAGCGCCCTCAACTCCTCCTCGTTCACGTAGCCTGAAAAGAGCACTGAGTCCTCTACGCGCAGCTCTCTTGCTAAGCTAACTAGATATCTTCTCCACTGCTCGCCTTTGCTATGCCCAAGCCCGCTGCTCGTAAAGCTGCCGTCGCCCACGAGCATTAACACGGTATTGGGCCTCCTCTTCCTCAACAGGGCGTGCGACTTAATGGCTACGTCCTGCCTCTTAACGTAGTCCATCCTGGCGACGACTAGCACCAGCTCGTGATCCTCCTTAATTCCGTACTTTTCTGAGACCCTCTTGATCTCCTCGTTGCTCGGCTTATACCACTTCCTCGGATCTATGTATGGGTAGATCTGGTAGGCCCTCCCCCTATATCCCCCATGTACTAAGCCCTCGAGGTCCCTTCTCGTGCTTACAACAACCGCGTCGTAGCCCTCGAAGCTTCTAAGTACGAAGTCCCTCATCCTAGGCGAGACCAGGTCCACCTTGAACGGTATGTGCCACCTAAACACTGTGGGTGCCGAGGGGCCTATGAAGCCCCCCACTTGAAGCTGCTGGAAGTCATGTACCCAGAGTAGGTCGACCTCTGGTAGTAGTCTTAACATTCGCTGGGCACACAGCCAGTTGTACTCCATGTACGCCTCGTACTCTTTCACCTTGATCTTACTCCACCCAAGCCCGTGGAACTCCCTCCAAATGTTCTCCTTGAAGCTGGTGTAATACGGTATGAGCTCGTTGGGAAGTTGGACGTGGTATAGTTTTATCCCCTCGAATAAGGCCTCAGAGGGCGCGTTGGGATTTAGGGAGACCCAGCACGCAGACCTTAGCTCGTCCGTGGACATGAGCTCCTTCACCATGGGGTAGACCATGGCTGTAACTCCTCCAGGGGCAAAGTAATAGTCCTCGTCTTTAGCAAGGTTCTCTAAGTCCACGGGCTCCTCCAGCTTACCATACTTCTCGAGGAGCTCTTCGAAGCTAAGCTTAAACCTGATGAGCGGGGTCTGAGTGTTGATGGCCAGTTCAAGCTTCAAGTTAACCACCGCTACTTTCAACTTAGTGCCATCGCATAAAAACCTTAGGCCAGGTACTTCGCTGCGAAAAGCGAATTAAGCTGAAGCTTCCTATAACAGAGCGGAGGGAGCTAAATCGGCCTACGAACATAAACACTGTATAGTCTGTGGAGCCCCTATCTACCCTCCTTATAGTCAAGGGGTAGGCGAGCCTCCTCTTTGTAGTGACAGGTGTAGGGAAATTTGGAGGAAGGCCGGTATAGAGGTCGGCTATCCTCATAAACACTGCGTGGTATGTGGCAAGCCGATACCGTTAATGTATACTACCCCGGGGGAGCCACCGCTCTGTAGCAGCGACTGCAGGGCTAGGTTTGAGGCTCAGAGAGCTAGGGGGGCTAAGTGGCAATCTATGTTCAACGTGCTGTTAATCATAATGTTGCTCTGGCTCTTTATAGCTCTCCTACTGCCAGCCTTAACTAAGCCTTAACTTGCGCGCTGGCCTACGTGGCTGGTAAGCTTAAAAGCTTAGCCGCCGTAGGGCCTAGCGTGGCCAGGATAGTCTTCATCACTGGCCCTCCAGGCGTCGGGAAGTCTACGGCGGTAATGAGGGCTGCCGAGGAGCTTAAGTGTCTAGGCCTTAAGGTTGGAGGCATGACCTCGGGTGAGGTTAGGAGAGGCGGGTCGAGGGTAGGCTTTGAGCTGACCGATCTCTTGACCGGTGAGAAAGGGACGCTCGCAAGCGTTGCTCAGCCTACAGGCCCCCGCGTGGGCAAGTATAGAGTTAATCTTCGAGACCTGGATGAGGTGGGGGCCAAGGCTATAGCTAGGGCGGTGGACGAGGCGGACGTGGTGGTCATCGACGAGGTGGGGCCCATGGAGCTCTACAGCGAGTCCTTTAAGCGGGAGGTTAAGAGGGCCCTCGACAGCGGTAAGCTCGTCCTAGGCACGGTGCACTATAAGGCTAGGGACCCTCTCATAGATGAGATAAAGTCTAGGGGCGACTCCAAGCTAGTAGTGTTAAGCCTAAGCAATAGGGACAGGGTTCCAGCTGAGGTCGCCGAGGAACTATACGGCGAGTGGCTTAGGCGGCGCTAAGAGGCGCCTAAAACCTTCAGCCTTCTCCCCCCTTCAAGGACCTCCACCTCGACGTATCCCTTAAGCCTAGAGGTCTCAAGCTTACGTCCTAAGACCACCTCGACCTGGAAGACCCCAGCCGGGTTCGCCATGTTTACCTTGATCAGCACGGGGGTCTTAGATCCCCTCTCGATCTCGACGCTGTCGATGGCTAAGGCCGAGAGGGAGTGTATGTCCACCTTACCGATCCTATATGGGATCCTAGCCCTGCCCCCAGCCATATCCGTGCCGTCAGCCACCTTAACCACCCCCGCCTCCACGCTTAGACACTCGACTTCCTCGTCATGTGAGAACACGCAATGTAGGATCTCAGACTTTAGCTGGGCTACCTTGACTCCATCCCCGCTGTACACCTTAGGGAGCAGCCTCTCAAGTATGGAGCTCGCTATGTAGCAGCCATGTACGTGGTGGAGCTCTCTATGTACAGCGTTGCCGATGTCGTGTAGGTAAGCCCCCGCTAACACCACTAGCTTAGCGTCCTCGTAGTCTCCCACTCCGTCTTTGACTACTGAAGGCTCCACCCCCGCCTCCATGAGCAAGGATAGCATTTCAAGGGCGCTGCCCGCAGTTATCCTTGAGTGGACGGGGCCGTGGTCGTTGTAGAGCAGCCTCGACACCGCCATGATGTTGGACATCCTAAGGTAGGCCTGCACCACCTCGTCTTGGCTTAGCAGCTTAAACATCCTGTTTAGCCGATCGCTCGTTAAATGCCTGTTAACTAGGTCCGGCGAGACGAGCACCAT
>CAZVDL010000013.1:27238-46185 GCA_964626365.1 uncultured Nitrososphaerota archaeon | reverse complement strand
AGGCCTTCGTCCCCCACATTACGCTGGCCAGGGTGAAAAGTTCCAGGAACCTATCCAGCCTAGCCGGGCTGATAAGGAGCCTAGCAGACAGGGACTTCGGCGTACAGAGGGTTGAGCAGGTGAAGCTTAAGCGCAGCGTATTAACCCCTAAAGGCCCGGTGTACTCAGATCTACACGTAAAGGAGCTTAAAGGAACCTCCGCTTAAGCGCCTCAGCCACCGCTGGAGCCACGGTGACTAGGCTTACGCTGCTCTCCACGCTATCGGTGCCCACTACTATTTCAACCCCCGCTGAGCGCATACGCTCCTCAGCTCCAGGCGACAGTATAGGGTGAGTACAGGCAGCCACCACCCTACGGGCCCCTTGCTCCTTAACTATCCTGGCGGCGTTAGCTATGGTCCCCCCGGTGCTTATGATATCGTCCACTATCACCACGTCTCTGCCCTCCACCGGTAGCTCCTTAACCTGGGTCTTAACCTCCCCCGTCTTAAGGTCCCTCGTCTTCTCCAGCCAGCTATGCTCCGTGCCCAGCTCCCTAGCCACTATCCCCGCCTCGCGTTCACGCCTCCTATCCGGCGACAAGACTAGGGGCCTCTCTAAGCCGAGGTCAGCCAGGTACCTCGCCAATAAGGGCATGGCGGTCACGTTGACCGCCTCGTAACCTAAACCCTCCAGTATACTCTCGCTGTGGATGTCTACGGTGACCAGGAAGTCTACGCCAGCAGCCCCCAGCAGCTCTAGTAGCACCCTGCCGCTGACAGCCTCGCCTTCAAGGAACCTCTTATCCTGCCTCGAGTAGGCCAGGTAGGGCACTACGGCCGCTACTCTACGGGCGCCCAGCTCCTTGGCGGTCTTAACCATGAGGAGGAGCTCCACGAAGTGTTTATCCTGAGGAGGATAGCAGGACTGCACCACCACTAGGTCCTTGCCTTCAACGTCTCTCGTGAACCTCACGTAGGACTCGCCGTCAGGAAACACTTTGCTCTCAACCTCAACCAGCTCAGCTCCAACCTCCCCGGCCACCTTAAACCCAAGCTTCTTAGACGCAGGCCCAGGCGCTACGGCTACCAACAGGTACCACCAAGCCTATATACGTCGAGCTAGACTTAACGTTTGCTTGTAAGCCAAGGTTAAACCAGCTAGAGGAGGTTGAAAGTCTTTAAGTCCGCCCTTTGAGGAGGGGCTCCATGCGTATCTCGCAGTAGGGGTCTCCTCTAGCGATACACCTCCTCTCCTCAGCCTTAAGCCTCGCGTTTAAGGCTCTAGAGAAGACCTCCTCAGCGATGGCTCTAAGGAAGTGGGAGTTCGGCTCCTCGCTCCTAGAGTGTCTGCACTCCACGTTACCGTAAAGCTTCAAGGTAGCCCTCTTGGCCCTCTCATCGTACTCTGTCAGCTCGAAGTCTTCCCATAACCCGAAGAGCCTAGCTACGTGGAGCATGGCCTCGACGAGCGTTCTCCCCTTAAGCCTGAAGGCTCTACTCCAAGTCTCGAAGAGCTCTCTACCCACCTCCCTGCCGGTGTAGTAGAAAATGGCACAGCCAGCGGTACCCCACACATCCTTTAAACAATTAATTAATTTAGAGAAGACAGTATCTCTAACAATGACGGCTCTATTATCGCCTACCATAAGGTCTCGTACTGAGAGAGGAAGGCCTAAGCCCTGAATCGGCGACACGTAGATCTTCACGTCAAGCACTCCCTCAGCCTCCTTAAGCCTCCTCTCAATCTCCTTGACCGAGGCCTCCACTTTAGAGGCGTCCAAGATGGCCCTAACGATGACCTTGCCCTCAGGGCTAAAGTAAGCGTGGACTTCCACGGGCTTAAGCCCAAACCTAGATACCCATCCTAAGATTAGCTGGCCAGTTAACACCTTATCTTCATGAATCTTGGCGTAGACTTCCCAAAAGGTTATGCCGGATTTAACGCTAAATGGAAGAATTTTCATTGTGTGATTGATATCCAAAGAATCCCCTCAACTGCTGTAATCGTTACCTCTCAAGCTATATAAGGTTTACTAAAAGTGTAAAGAAGAATATTTACCAAAACAGTAAATCTTGACTTTTATTGATATGGTAGAAAAACAGAAATATATCTTGTTAAACCGGAAAGAATAGCTGCCAATTATGGTCGTTGAAAACTTAGGTAAGTACGGATCGATTATTTTACTACACCTATACAATAATGGGAAGATAATGATCAGTGATGCTAGGCACTTAGGAATGGGCTACGGTACCTTTTATAGAAGCTTAATTCCGCTGCTCCAGATGGATTTAATAAAAGAGAAGAAGTCAAGTAGCGGTGCGAAGAGGGTTTTTGTACTAACCGATCTAGGTAAGAAGGTTGCTTCAAAACTTAAAGAAATCGATGAACTCCTAAACTCGGTGGCTAAACCGTAATTAAGGCTACAAACCATTCAATGTTGCATTTTTGCTGTTTTTTCTAGGGTAGTGGCTAAGTTGAACTAAGTCCATGGATTGGTGGCATAAAAAATAATAGCAGCTCGAGGCCTCCATCGACGGGGGACGTTGAAGTTAAGGCTAGGAGGTATCCTGGAGGTTTCAGCTTCGGATTGGCCTGGTAGGCCGTGCGTCGTCGTGTTCTTTGCTGGCTGCAACTTTAAGTGTCCTTTCTGTCAGAACTCCTCCCTTATCCCGATGAATTCAGGGGTTGAGGTGGAGCTTTCAGTGGTTGAGGAGAGGCTTAGGAAGGCTTTGTTGCTCGTCGACGCCCTACATATAACTGGAGGTGAATGTACGCTTCAGCCTAAAGGCCTCGAAGCCCTGTGTAGCCTAGCTAAGAGGCTGAGTATGGACGTGGCGGTTAACACTAACGGCTCGAGGCCTGAGGTCGTAGAGGCCCTCATTGAGCGGAGGCTTGTCGACTACGTGGCCATGGACGTAAAGGCTCCCCTTGAACCAGCCGCCTACTCCAAGCTTATAGGGGTGGATGCGCGCGCCGTGATAGACAAGGTTAAGCGCACCTTGGAGCTATGCTCCTCGAGGAACGTTACGCTCGAGGTTCGAACCACCGTGGTGCCCGGCTTAATAGGCGAGGACGAGGTAGCCGCTATAGCTAGATCGGTGGAGGGCTGCAACCTATACGTGTTAAACCAGTTTGTGCCAAGCGAGACCGTGTTGAGCCCTGAGCTCCGTAAAGCACCCGCCACCCCTAGAGACTTCCTAGTCAAGCTAGCCAGGATAGCCATAGGCGAGGGCTTAAGGGAGGTCTACATTAGGACGAGGGAGCGTGGCTTTGAAAGGATCGATTAACGAGCCCCCGTAGAGCAGGCATCCGCCTCGGATTACTATGAGCCTCGCTGCCTAAGAGCTGCAAGGCTATTAAGAACGTCGCCTCTAAGCCTATAGGGGTCCTGAGAAGGTTGGCTAAGCTAGCTATATGCGTAGCTGGGCTGCCTGGGGCGGGTAAGAGCCTGATCTCAGAGGCTGCTAGGAGGCTGGGCTTTAAAGTGGTGGTCATGGGGGACGCTGTTAGAGAGGAGGCCTTAAAGAGGGGCGTGCCGCTAAGTAGGGAGGGTTTAGGCAGCTTAATGTTGAGGTTGAGGGAGGAGCTTGGGCCCACCGCGGTAGCTAAGCTTAGCCTGGCTAAGGCTTCAGGCGACGCCGTCGTCTTTGAGGGGGTGCGCAGCCTAGCTGAGGTTGAGTTCTTCAAGGGCTTCTTCGACCAGGTCTACGTGGTGGCTGTGTATGCGCCTCCCCGCGTAAGGTATGAGAGGCTGAGGTCTAGGGGTAGGAGTGACGACCCATCCACCTGGGAGGACTTCGTGGAGAGGGACCTAAGGGAGCTAAAGGTGGGGCTCGGCGACGTAATAGCCCTAGCCGACCACCTCATAGTCAACACCTCCACGCCCGAGGAAGCCATAAACCAAGCCCTCTCCATATTAAAGAGGCTGCGCGAGGGGTCTCCACGTGGGTAGGGTCACCGTCACCGTGGAGCTACACCCAACCGAGGACGAGGACAAGGTGAGGAGGGCGGTGGAAAACGTCTTGGAGGCATCTGAGTGGAGGGTCGAGGAGGAGGGCGACGGCCTTAAAAGGCTGGTGGCGGCCTCCACGCTTCACGGCTTAAACAGGATGAGGGAGAAGCTTCGTAGACAGCGCACCCTAGACGCCGCCAGGTACATGATGAAGCGCTTCTCCACCCCCGACAAGCTGGTCTTCTATCTACATAAACAGGCTGCCTACGCTGGCTACGTCGTGTTCTGCCTACCTGAAGGAGAGTCCCCTCTAGGACCCATCGAGGTGGTGGTCGAGGCCCAAGACCTCAAGAAGGCCCTAGACTGGCTGGCCCCTCCAACCTCCGAGGGCAAGCCTAAGTACGAGGTCCCTATGCCCGAGGACCCTTAATCCTCGTAGTTCAATTCGACCCTGAGGAAGTCCTCAGCCACGACCACCTCCTTGAACACCTTTGAGGCCTGGTTAAGTAGGAGCGATGGGTCGTGGTACCGGGGGCTTATGTGGGTTAGGACCAGACGCTTTACGCCAGCCAGCCTAGCTACTTCAGCCGCCTGGCTAGCCGTTGAGTGTTTCTCCTCAGCCGCCTTATCTGCAAGGCTGTCATCGAAGGTGGCCTCGTGGATCAGCAGGTCGGCCCCCTTAGCCAGCTTAACCATAGCCTCGCAGTAGGCGGTATCGCCGCTGTACGCTATCTTCAGCCCCCTCCTAGGAGGCCCCATCACATCCTCAGGCCTTACAACCCTACCCTCCACCTCCACAGCTTCTCCTCGCTGTAGGAGCTTCCATAGAGGCCCCCTAGGGACCCCTAGCTCCTCAGCCCTCTCAGGCATGAAGCGTCCAGGCCTCGGATCCTCGATCAGCGCGTAGGCTAAGGTCGGCGTGGAGTGCTCTACGTACGCCGCCTCCACCACGTAGCCCTCCCCCCTACAGATGACGCCCTCACCGACCTCGTTAACCTCCACCTCGTAGGTTAAGCTGAAGCCAAGAGCCTCCTTCACCGCCTCTATGAAGCCCTTAAGCCCCCTAGGGCCGTAGACGTAGAGCTTGTCCTCCCTCCCCATGAGCGACATGGTCTGCAGGAGCCCCGCTAGGCCTAGCACGTGGTCCCCGTGTAGGTGGGTTATGAAGACCCTCATCTTCCTACTAAAGCCCACCCCAGCCCTCATCATCTGGCGCTGCGCGCCCTCACCGCAGTCGAAGAGTATTAACTCCCCCCTCCTCCTAACGGCTATGCACGGCAGGCCTCTTGAAGGCGTAGGCACGCTGGCCGAGGTGCCTAAGAAGAAGACCTCCATCGACACCTTAAGGCCTCCTCAACACGATTATCCTCCTGCTTAGAGACTTATGTACCCTTAACAGGTGCTCCTCCACTGCCTTCAACCCTAGGTCCTCAGCCTCCTCGGCTAGGCTTAGCCATGAAGGTGTGGCTAAGCAGATACAGCGCCCCCTAGGGATTAAGTCGGAGCAGGACGTTAAGCTATCGCTTAACAACCTATCTAGCTCCTCCCCCCTAGTCGACGAGACCCTCCCGTAAGGCGGGTCGGTAGCTATGCAGTCGGCCCTTCTTATAGGGGGCCTCCTAGCGTCCCCTCTCACAGCCCCTGGAGCGTGGGGGGTGTAGTGTCTGAGGTTCGCCGTACACCCTCTGACCATCTCGGCGTCCACGTCGACCCCCACGGGGCTACAGCCTATTAAGGCGGCCTCCATTAAGATGCTCCCCGTCCCCGCGAAGGGGTCGAACAGCAGGTCGCCTTTCCTAGCCCTAGCCAGGTTCACGAAGAGCCTAGCTAGCTTAGGCTCGAGGGCTGAGGGGTGGAAGAAGGGCCTCCTCCTAGGCCTCCTCTCATCGAAGACCCCCCTACTCACCTCGGCTCGCGCCACCCCCAAGTAAAGCTGGCCATCGACTATCACCCCCTTGACGGCCACTTCAGGGCGCCTTAAGTCCACCTTCGACCCCTCTGAGCCCCTCTTAGCTACACCTCCTATCAGGGCCTCGAGCCTCACAGTGCTAGCCCCTGTCTTGCAGCCACCTTTACGTAGCAGCCGGACCGCGAAGCTCCTACCTGAAAGGAAGGACCAATCTACGCGGCTAGCAGTCTCAACCACTGCGTCCTCCTCAGCTGGACACTTGAACAGCTCGAGGTAGCAGCCCATAACCATCGACGCCCTCTCAGCTATCCTCAAACAGCAGTCCCTAGGCGCCTTCAACCTCAATATGAACCTCCTCTCTTCGAGAACCTCGGCCTCGACGCCCTCAGCTTCAAGTATAGCCTTTACCTCGGCGGCTGGCAGGGTATCGTGTTCGCCCGACAATACTATGAGTAGGTCCTCTAAGCTCCTCATGATGCTAGCTGACAGGCTCAAATACTATGCCTAGCCTGCGGGCCTCTGCGTAGGCCTCTCTCATCTCCTCGGCGGTGGGCCTCCTAGCTATATCGGGGTATCGGTGAGGCTCTCTGGCCACCACGTGCTCCGGCCTATACTGCCCCATGATGTTCACCAGCGCCCTAGGCAGGTTTTTGGCTATCCAGTTTAGTAAAGGCTTGGTACAGCACTCCAGGTGGTTGGGCATCACCAGGTGCCTGATGATGATGTCTCCGCATTCATGGGCTAGTAGGTGGTTCCTCGACACGACCTCGAAGTACCTGGGCACCTTGGAGAGGCGCTCAGCGCACTTATCGCTGTAGTACTTGAAGTCGGGGAGCCATATGTCCACGAGCTCCCTGAGGAGCTTCATAGTCTCTAGGCTACAGTACATGTTGCTGTTCCACAGTATGGGGACGTTCACGTCCATGTACTTCAACGACCCTATTATGACGTGTAGGTTGGGGGTTGGCTCTCCCCCCACATAATTAACGTTCCTACAACCCTCCCTCCTCAAGGTGGAGGCTATGGCTGCTAGCTTGCGGGGGGTTACCTCCACGCCGTTTAAGGGATCCGTGGATATGTCCCAGTTCTGGCAGAACCGACATCGAAAGTTACAGGAGGTGAAGAAGATGGTGCCGCTGGGGACGAGCGGCGCCTCCTCGCCGTAGTGGTGGAACCAGGTGGAGACCCTGCTCGTAGCGTCTAGGTTACAGAAGCCTCGCTGTCCAGCCTTCCTATTAACCATACATCTTCTCTCGCAGTAGACGCAGCTCTCGAGCAGCCTGTTGGCTATCTCGGCCTTTAGGTCTAACAGGCTCCTCTCAGGCTTTCTTAACTCGTCCAGCTTGACTTCGCCCTCCCTAACCTTAGACCACAGCTCGTCGAAGGCCTTCACGGCCTCGTCATGCACCCTCCACAGCTCCTCTAGGCCCTCGTCGCCCTTAAAGGGCGCCTCCACTCTCTTACAGATCAGGTACTTGGCGGGCTTCCTATCGGTCATCACGCTGTGGTACCAGCTAAGCCTACTAAGCACCTCAGGGCTCCTCCACACTGTGGCTGCGTCCGGCCTAAGTAGTCTCCACAAGAACCTCGTCCCCTGGGATATCGAGTTAAAGGAACGATATAAACGCTAGCTTAAGCGTATAAAAGGGACCGCCCACTTATCCTCCGGGTACTTTGCATGCCAGTATGCCCTGAATGTGGAGGCGAGCTTAAGTTCGATAGGTCGAGGTACATGTATGTCTGCCGTGGCTGTGGCCTCTCGCTTACTAGGAGCGAGTTTGAGCGTATGTCGAGCTCTAGGCGGAGGGCGGCCTCCAAGGCTGAGGATGAAAGGGAGCAGCTTAGGAGGGACTACTTGAGGTGGTGGCTTAGCGATAAGAAGTAGCCTCAACGTCAAACCTTATTTTAGACCCATTAACCTGCACGTTTAGAGGCAGGTGGTGGAGGAGGCCTTGTTCTACGTCTTCGTAGTCGGGACGGCTGGGTCGGGGAAGTCCACGCTCGTCGACTCCTTCGCTAGCTGGCTACAAGACCACGAGCTGGACGTAGCCACCGTCAACCTGGACCCGGCGGCTCTATGGCTACCCTACGGCCCAGACGTAGACGTCAGGGACTACGTGAACGTAGAGGAGGTGATGCGCAAGTACAACCTTGGCCCTAACGGGGCTCTCATAGCCTGCGCGGACATGATAGCGGCCCACGTGGAGCGGCTGAAGGAGGAGATCAACGACTTAAACCCAGAGTACGTGTTGGTGGACACCCCTGGGCAGATGGAGCTCTACGCCTTTAGGAGCGCGGGGCCATACATAACCTCTCAGCTCGCAGGTGAGCGTAGCGCTGTCCTGTTCCTGATAGACTCGGTGTTCGCTGAGCGCCCCTCAGGCCTAGTATCAGCCCTCCTCCTCGCTTCCTCAGTGAACTATAGGCTGTTGAAGCCGCAGCTAAACGTGCTGTCCAAAGTAGACCTGCTAAGCCAGGAGTCGAGGGAGAAGCTCTACCAGTGGCTTGAGAACCCCCTAGACCTCATGGAGGCGTTGGACAGGGACCTCTCAGGCATGAGCAGGGAGATGAATCAAAGGCTCTGCGAGGTGTTGAGGGAGATGGGCGCGTCGATGAACCTGCTGCCCGTGTCGTCCAAGACCGGTGAGGGCCTAGACGAGCTCTTCGCGGAGCTTCAACGCGTATTTGCTGGCGGAGGGGAGGAGTACGTGGGGGACATGGAGGATGTGGGGGTTTAAGCCTAGCCTCCGCGGCAGCTACACCTCCTCTCGTTAGGTATGAGCTTAGAGGCCTCGAGCAACACCTTAAGCACTAGGGGCCTCGTCCTGCTCATTACGCGCTCCACTTCCTCCACCGTGACCCTCTCCTGCATCCCAGCCGCCATGTTGGTGACGACGCAGAGCGTAGCGTAGCATAGCTTAAGCTCCCTAGCCAGCTGCACCTCAGGGACCCCTGTCATGCCCACTACGTCGCCTCCTAGCATCCTAAACATCCTTATCTCGGCGGGCGTCTCAAACCTAGGCCCCTCGGTGCACACGTAGACCCCGCCGACGTGTACGTCTACACCTAGCCTCCTACAAGCCTCCACTAAGGCGGTCCTTATCTCGGGGCAGTAGGGGTTAGTCATGTCGACGTGGACCACTCTAGGCCCCTCGTAGAAGGTGGTGGGCCTAGACTTGGTGAAGTCGAGGAGGTCGTCGACCACGACGAACTGCCCAGGCTTAATGTGTTCTCTTAACGAGCCTACCGCTGAGAGCGCTATCACTCTAGCGACCCCCTTCAAGTACATGGCGTACAGGTTAGCCCTATAGTTCACCTTATGAGGCGGTACGCTGTGATTGAAGCCATGTCTAGGCACTAAGAGGGCCTCCTCCTCTCCAAGCTTAACCATCGAGGCCTCGATCGAGCCGTAGGGCGTTCCTATCTTCTCCCTCACGCCCTCCAATAATTTCTCTAAGCCGCTGCCGGCTATAATCCCCAGCCTAAGCGGCGCCATTAAACCTCCCTCTTCCATCTTTCATAGAACATGAAGGCTATTAGTAGCGCCCCATACACCAGGACGGTCATTAACATCCACACGAGGAAGGTTAGAGGGGTCTGTAGGGGGTTTAACAGTAGGTTGGCTACCTCCCTTAGCAGCAGTGTCAACATGATGCAGAAGATTATGGTGAGCCCTTCATGCCACACCCTAGGCCTACCGCTAATATACTTGTCTACGGCCCTCCCGAGGAGGAGTATTATGAAGCCGGCCATGATGATGTCCACGTTGTATATCTTAGCTAGGAAAACTGGCATATTGGGCAGGGACAAGAAGACCCCTATGAGCTTAGGCAGCTCCAATAGGGTTACAGGGCCCTCAGAGGCTAAGAATGAAGACACCGCGGCGGCGCCTAGGTAGGCGGCCACTGTGAACGTGACTATCGATATCAGGGCGCTCGAGAATATGATGGGCGACGACGACCATGCGCTCAGCAGCATCCTATCTATAGAGAACCCTTTAACTATCAACGTCACACCTATCAGGAAGAGTAGGGCGACCCCCGCGTAGTGAGCCAACCCTAAGCTCGCGAGTATCGCCACCATAACCAGGAAGATCCCGGGAAGCCCCACCATGTAGGTGGAGTACTTGGGGTCCTCCATGATCCTCCTCAGGTACTTAACTATCAAGAAGTAGGTCTCCTCGATCCCCCTGGACTGCCTAACGACCACCCTCCTAATGGAGGTTATGGGTACTTTAGACTGTATTATCGGTATGACGTGTTCGTCCGAGGCTCCATCGCTGACCACTATGGCCCCCTCGGCTGGAAACCTCTTCAACACCTCGTCTATCTCCTTAGACACCTTTAGGTCGGCTTTTACGCCTCCTTCAAAGTCGCCAGCCACCGTAGCTACCTCGCACTCCACGCCTTTATCCTCGCGCAGCTTGTCGTAAACCTGGATGGCGGCGAAGAGCGCGTTAGCATCCGAGTCCTCCGGGGCCTGTAGAGCGAAGCGAGTGGCTGCCCTTAAATTCTCGTCCCTTCCCACGATCGGGGTCTTAATGCCCAAGGTCCTACCTATGTCGTCGTCCCTGTCCACGTAAATAACTATTAGGCGCTGCTTGGCCTCTTCAGCCACCCTAACCCTCCCGTCTGTAGCTATCAAGTAGGATCCCTATATAGCTTGGCCAAAGAAATATATGCAAGCCCAGCGGCACGGAGCGGCTTAACTACGTGGGCGTCGTTGAGCCGCGGCGCGAAGCTAAAGCTTCAAGGGCCTTACACGACGATGGGTTTACTCACGGTGCTCAGCTTCTAAAGAAGGCCTCCTCTCAAGGAGGATTTTAAGCTCGTCTATGGTCACCCTCTCACCGCCTTTAAGCTTCGCTAAGGCCTCTTTGGCTATTAACTCCTTCCTCCTAGCCTCCTCAGCGAGGAGGGTTGCTTTAACCTCGAGCTCCTGGGACCTTAACCTGCCGGCTTCCCTCCTCCATTTTTTAACCTCGGCTAGGGCCTCCTTAACTCTCCTCCACGCCTCTCCTCTTTCTTCCTTAAGCTTAGAGAGCCTTTCCCTTAGCTGGCTAAGTTGGGGCCATAGCTCCTTAAGCCTCTGTCTGAGCTTAGCCTCCTCCGCCTTAACCTCGTCGGCCTCCTTGAAGAGGCTGTCGGCTCTTCTCTTCAATGCCCCGACTTTCCTCCACGCCTTAACCACGGCCTCAAGCTCCCTCATCCTCTCCAGGAACCTCCTCTCCTCCTCTTTACTAAGCGGGGTGGTTTGGTACTTCCACTCTAAGTCCCTTAGCTTAGTCTCAGCCTCCTCGAGAGAGACTCTCAAACCCTTTTCAAGGCTCTTCGAGGACCTTAAAGCCTCCCTAGCTTCCTCGAGCAGCCTCCTTCTACGCTCCTTCAGCTCTTCAAGCTTAGTTTTAAGCGACGAAGCCTCCTCCCTTAGAGCTTTAAGCTCCTCTCGAACCTTCTCGACCTTCCCTCTTGCCTTACCCTCAGCCTTCTTAGCCTCTCTTAGCCTTTCCTCAGCCTCGGCTAGCCTCTTCAGGACCTCCTTCAAAGGTCAATCCTCCTCTCCAAAGTGGTGATCCTCTCCGCCTTTAAGCCTACCACGTACATATCCTCTACTCTAACCCCGCCCAGCCCCTCGAAGTAGACCCCTGGCTCTAAGGTCACCACGTGGCCCTTAGCTAGCCTGTCGTGGCTCCTGGGGGATAGAGCGGGTTTCTCGTGTACGCTCAGCCCTACTCCATGCCCAAGCCCGTGGATGAAGAACCTATATAGCCCCCTAGCCTTAAGGGTGGACCTAGCCGCCCTATCTACGCTCGAGGCCTTTACCCCCGCTTTTAGCCTGTCTTCAGCCCTCTCTAAGGCCTCGATTACAGCCTCTCTAGCCTCTCTCAGCCGTTGATTCACCCTACCCACGAAAACCGTCCTAGTTAGGTCTGAGCAGTAGCCTTTAAAGCGGGCTCCTAGGTCTATGACCACCACGTCCCCCTCCATTATCCTGCGCCCTCCAGCCCCTCCATGGGGGTAGGCGGCCCTTGGTCCTGAGCCCACGACAGTGTCAAAGGCCACCCCGTCGCCCCCCAGCCTCTTAACGGCCTCCTCTATCCTAGCAGCTACCTCCCTCTCCTCTATGCCTACGTCGAGTGCCTCTAAGCCTCTCTTAAAGGCCTCCTGCGCGATCCTAACAGCCTCCTTAATTAGCTCGAGCTCCTCGCGGTCCTTGACGGCCCTTAAGTCCTCCACGACCCCAGTGAAGTCCTTGATCTCCCACCCCTCAAGCCTCCGCTTAACCTCCTCCACCACGCTATAGCTTAAGCACCCTAGCTCTAGGCCTATAACCCCTCGACGTCCCTCTAACAGCTTGGCTAGGGTCTCAGGCAGTGAGGCCTTAACCACCTTGCGCGCCCTGCCTTTACCTAAAACCTCCGCTGCTTCCCCGTAGTCTAGGGGCGAGGCTAACAGCTCCCACCACCTATCCTCTACGTGGAGGAGGAGGTGGTAGTCTTTAGGCGGGGTGGTGGTTGTTCTCAGTCCAGTGAGGTACTCCACGTTGTCCGGCCTCGACACCAATACGTGGGTTAAACCTCTCTTCTCGGCTAGCTTAACTAGGCGCTTAACCCTACGATTTAGGGTCACGCGTTTTCAGTAGTTTTCCTCCATATTTAAAGCCTAGACTCAGGGCTAGGCACAGAAAGCTATATTTCCGCCCACCGTCTGCCACTCGAGACAGTATGTCTGTGTACCACGGCAGAGACCTTAGAAAGCCCACAGGAGGTAAGTTTAGGCCTCATAGGGGTAAGAGGAAGAGGGAGCTGGGTAGCCCGCCCACCGAGACCATACTGGGACAGGACGAAAGAAGGTCCATGAGGAGGGCCATGGGTGGCAACCTCAAGGTGGGGCTTAAGGCGGCGGTCTACGCTAACGTCAACGACCCCTCCACGGGGTCTACCAAGAAGGTCAAGATACTACAGGTGGTTAAGAATCCAGCCAGCGTAGACTACTCTAGGAGGGGGGTCATAACCAGGGGCGCTATAATTAAGACCGAGCTAGGCCTGGCGAAGGTAACCTCTAGGCCTGGCCAGGACGGCGTCGTCAACGCGGTGCTCATCGAGACCTAGACCTTAGCTCCTTAAGCTTTGAGGCTAGCATGTTGAGCAGCCTGGTCTTGGGCATCGTCTTCTTAACGAGCACTCTACCCTTATCAGCCCACCAGCTCCTAGGATACTTAACGTCGAGCTCAACCTTAGCTTCAAGCCCAAGCTCCTTGGCCGCCTGGAGGATCTCCTCGACCCTCGGCTTATCCACAGCCAACCCCCTAGCCACTCTTCTACCCTCGCTCCTAGCCTTAGACGAGTCTAAGTAGACTGGGTAAACGTGGTGCCAGCCTTTATCCTTCATGTACTCACCTTCAAAGTACCCCTCAGCCTCCAATAAAAGATAACTGAGGCCTCTAAAAACAAATTCAGTGGGCCCATCCACGTATATGTAGGAAACGTTTAAATCCCTTCGAGGGGGCGTTTACACGCCCCCCGGGGATGATTTCTTGAGGAGACTCGGTAAGGCGTTGCATGAGCTACGCTCGGGGCTTCTCCTTGTCAAGCCTACAGCCTCTCTACGGCCAGCCTCCCTCCTACAGCTTAAGGTGCTCAATCGCGACGGTAAGGAGGTAGGGGAAGTCTTTGATGTAATAGGCAGCACGTGGTCCCCCTACGTCGTGGTCAAGCTACATAGAAGCGGGGTGGACAAGGAGCTCTACGTGGAGGAGCCCAGGGGGGCTAAGCCCTCGAGAGGGGGTAGACGTGGAAGGAGTAGGCATTAGATGCCCTGAATGTGGAGGCACGAGGTTTGTTAGGGACTACGATAGGGCTGAAATGACCTGCCTATGCTGCGGCCTCGTGGTCAGAGAGAAGATGATAGACATGGGCCCTGAGTGGAGGGCCTTCGACCTCGAACAGCAGGATAAGAGGGCTCGTATAGGCGCTCCCTTAACCCACACCATCCATGATAAGGGCCTATCCACGGTAATAGACTGGACCAGCAAGGACGCTTCAGGCAAGGGCTTAACGCTAACTAAGAGGCTTCAGGTCTATAGGCTTAGGAAGTGGCAGCAGAGGGTGAGGGTCTCCAGCGCCTCGGAGCGCAACTTAGCTCATGCTCTCTCAGAGCTGGAGAGGATGGCCTCTCAGCTCGGCCTGCCTAGAAACGTGAGGGAGCAGGCAGCCATCATCTACAGGAAGGCCGTGGAGAACAAGCTGATTAGGGGCAGGTCGATAGAGAGCATGGTGGCCGCCGCCATCTACATGGCGTGCCGCCAAGCCAAGCTGCCTAGGACCCTAGACGAGATAGCCAGCGTTTCCCAGGTCAAGAAGAAGGAGGTGGGTAGGAGCTACCGCTTCCTCCTAAGGGCCATATCCGCTAAGGTGGTCCCCACAGCGTCCATAAGCTACGTCCCTCGCCTAATCTCCAAGCTTAGGCTACCGAGCGAGGTCCAACGCGAGGCCGTGAGGATACTAGAGAAGGCCACGGAGGCTGGGTTAACCTCAGGCAGGGGACCCATGGGTATCGTGGCCGCCGCGGTCTACATAGCCAGCGCACTACTACAGTATAAGTGCACCCAGAAGGACGTGGCTTCCTCAGCCAATGTAACCGAGGTCACGGTGAGGAACAGGTACCAAGAGCTACTAAAGAAGCTAGACTTCATAGTTATGATCTAACCCCTCTTTTCTCTAATTACTGGGTCAAACCCCCTTTATAGAGGGTACTTAAACAGTCATTCAGCAACCGCCCAATTATCAGATATATGTAGGTTTCCCCAAGAATACGTAGGGGGGAGAGAGTGCCCTCCCTAAGCGAGATCGAGGAGAAGGCTTTGAAGATGGTTAGAGAGGCCGGCGAGGCCCTTCAATGCGACCTATGGAAGGCCCTCAACGTGAGTAGCCGCGAAGGATCAAGGATAACTCTACGCCTGGAGCGTAAAGGCCTAGTTAGGAGGGAGCCAGTCGTACACAACAGGCGTAAGACGTACAAGATAGTGTTGGTGGAGCGCGGGCCTAAGGTAAACGTCGAGGGCATCATGGGCTGTCCCTGCTTCTCCTGCCCAAACATAGAGCGCTGCGCTCCAGGTCAACCCATTAGCCCAGGTACCTGCCCAGCGTTGACGCGGTGGCTTGAGGCTGAGGCCAGGGGGGAGGGCTCCTCTTAGCTAGCGTGGTTTAAGGATGGCGCGCGAACATAGAGACCATTACTACTTCCTAGCTAAGAGACTCGGCTACAGGTCGAGGGCTGCCTTTAAGCTTAAGGAGCTAGCTAAGCGTTTCCCCTTAATGGGTAAAGGGGACGTCGTGGTCGACCTGGGGGCAGCACCTGGAGGCTGGCTACAAGTGGCTAGGGAGATCGTAGGGGAGGAGGGTCTGGTGTTGGGCGTAGACGTGGCCTACATTAGGCCTCTGCCCTGGGACAACGTTAAGCTCCTCCGGCTCGATGTAACCAGCCCCGAGGCCCCTGAGGTGATCTTAAGGCAGCTCCCCAGGAAAGCCGACGTCATACTCTCAGACCTATCACCTAAGGTAACCGGGGCCTGGGACCTAGACGTAGCGAGGCAGCTTCATTTAGTCAGTTCCGTCATAAGAATCATAGACGCAGCTCTAAGGAAAGGCGGCAACGCCGTGGTTAAGATGTTCCAGGGCCCAGGCTTCGAGGAGGTCCTAGCCGAGTTAAGGAGGCGCTTTAACAGGCTTAAGCTGACAAGGCCTAAGGCTTCAAGGTCCACCAGCGCCGAGATATACGCGGTGGCCCTAGGCTATAATCCACTTAGGGGCTCGTAGAGAGCTCATGGAGCTCGCGGTCGTTAAGGAGGGGGAGGTAAACGTCTTAGTCCCCGCCGCGTCGCTTAGGGACCCCTACGTAGCCAGCGTGTTCTACAACCCTAGAATGGAGGTAAGCAGAGACATAGCGGTGTGCTGTTTAAGGGCCTACCGTAAGCTGAGCGGCAGGAGGCTAAGAATAGCTGAGCCGCTCACCGCTACGGGGGTTAGAGGTATAAGGTACGCTAAGGAGGTTGAAGGGGTTGTCGAGGTCCTTTTAGGCGATGTAAACCCTGAGGCTGTAGAGTTAGCCCGCCGCAACGCCGAGCTGAACGGGGTCCAGGATGTCGTCAAGGTGGAGAAGTTGGATGCTAACCTCCTATTATCGCTCAACGCTAAGCCGGGCAGCCGGCTAGACGCAGTGGACCTAGACCCCTTCGGCACCCCTATGCCCTTCGTGGACTCAGCGCTGAGAGCCTTAGCTGATGGAGGCCTATTGATGCTAACCTCCACCGATGCCCCTGCTCTATGTGGAGTATATCCCAAGGTGGCTGAGAGACACTATGGAGGGAGGTCGCTGAGGACCGAGTACTGCCACGAGCTGGCCGTGAGGTTGATAATAGGGGCCCTTTGTAGGGAGGCAGCTAAACATGAACTAGCTATAAAGCCCTTAATGGCTTATAGCTTAGAGCACCACTTTAGGGTCTGCCTACTCATAGAGGTGGGGGCCTCTAAGGCCTCTGAGAGCGTAAACCGTTTAGGATACGTATCCCACTGCTACGCCTGTGGCTATAGGGGGTTAAGCGAGGGCTTAGCTACCTACCTTAAACCTCGCTGTCCACGCTGCGAAAATAAGCTCGCCCATGGAGGCCCCCTTTGGTGCGGTCCTCTACAGAATAGAGAGTTCATCGAGGAGGTCTTAAGGGAGGTGGAGTTGTCGAGCTTCAGGCTCAAGAAGAAGTCCCTTAACCTTCTACGCCTCCTCCTCGAGGAGGCCTCTGCTCCTCCTCTATACTACACGTTGGATGAGCTGTCCCACAGATTAAAGTTAAGGGAACCCTCCTTAATGGATATACTTCAAGAGCTTCGCTTAAGGGGCTTCCACGCTACGAGGACACACTTCCACCCTAAGGGGTTTAAGACTGATGCTGAGATCGAGGTGGTTGAGGAGGTGTTCTCGAGACTAAGTCAGGTTGGTTCCAAGGGCGAAGGCTAAGAGGCCTATAAGCATCCAGACCAGCGCCTCCTGCTTAGCTTGTCTCGCCTTCTCCCTTGAGGGATCTTTCAGCAGCTTAATTGAGGTGGCAATGAACCCCGCGTCGCTCACAGCGACCAGCGGCAGGTAGTATACGCTCACAGCCCCCATTAACCACGGCAGCGCGCTTAAGCTTACAGCCAGGAGGTAGAATAGGGTAGCTAAGTAGGCGGCAACAGCTCTCCCATACACCGCGGCTATGGTTTTGATCCCTCTAGCTGCGTCGCCCACAACGTCCACTATCCCCTTAACCACCTCCCTGCCCATATTGGCCAGGAACGCCATGAGCGCGAAGACCAAGAGGACGGGGTCTAGGTTTCCCAGCGCCAGCCCACCGTAAATGAAGGGTAAGGCCACGCAAAAGCTCACCATAGCGTTACCGGGTAAGCCGAAGGTTTTACCTACGGTGGCATAGGTTATCGAGGCAGCTAAGGCCAGGGAGGCTAGGATCAAACAGTAGACGTTTAAGGATAGAGAGGCCGCTAAGCCAAGCGCACAGAGAGCGACGGTCACCATTAAGGCCTCTACCGGCTTAACCACGCCACTAGGTATGGGCCTGCTAGGGTCGTTGATCAGGTCTACGTCCCTATCATAATAGTCGTTTATTGACATGGCTGCGGCGCTGAGCGTAAAGCCTGTAATAAACCCTGGAAGGACTACGTCGAGCGTTAATACCCTCAATAGCCCCCTCGAAGCTATCAACATACCTATTACTACCGCTAAGCCAACCATCGTGCTATTTACAGGCCTAATCAGCCTCAAGAAGCCTCTAAGCCTAGAGGCTAGGCGGCTACGACTCGCCGACAAGAGCCTCCCCGCAAGGCTAGCGTTGATAACCTCCTTAGCTAAAGCTAAGCTCTTCACTACATTACATAAACTTTTCTGGCTTCTTAGTTATGGTGCGGGGGGTGGGATTTGAACCCACGAACCCCTACGGGACAGCCGCCTTTACCCCCTATTAGGTCAGGGCTGCGCCTCTAGCCGAGCTAAGCTCTTTGACCTGGCTCGGCCACCCCCGCCCGATAGGGGAGGGTGTGTTAGAGGGTTTAAACCTTACCTTCAAAAATCTACCTTCATAAAAAAGAGGGGGTTTAAGAGGAGGGCTCCATTCCTTGAGGCGTGATCTCAAGCCATCTTTTCTTCAAGCTATATGCTGCATAGGCTATGAGCAACAGCGAGAAGCCCATAAGCAGCTCTGTTAACCCGGGGATCCCTAGATAGCTCCATATGTAGCTCTGTTGGCTAACAGCGAGCACTATCATCGCGTACACTAAGATGCGCCATCCACGCTCAAAGAGGCTCCCCTTAAACAGCTTAACCATATACACCATAAAGGCCGCTACGAGTAGGGCTATCACGGCGTTTAGCGCCTCAATAAATACCTCGATCATCACTCCACCCCCTACAGCACCCACTCATACTTCAGCCCATCAACGTCCTTTAGCCTAGTTCTAGCGATTAAAGCGGGGTCTATGCTGTGTTCGACCTCAACCCTGAAGGTTTTAGCCCCCACCACCTTCAGCCCTGTCTTAGACAGCTTACCGATTAGCTCCTTAGCTATATTTTCAACGTCACTGTCGGTTAGAGGCTCTATTGAGGGGCTCTCAAAGTTACTGAAGATACCTTTTATCTTGAGCCTTTGTCCATCAACCTGCTGTATTAGCTTGCAGCCATACTTTGAGACGAGCTCATCTAGCGGCTGTGCCTTTATCGCCTCGCCCCCCTCAATAAAAAAAGAGGGAGGCAGATCTTCAATTAACAATTCAAAGCCGCATGCTGGCTCTATAACCTTAAACGTGCCTAGGTATATCCCTATCATCCCCTGGAAGACCGGAGTCTCCTTCCTCATCCCTACCACTGCGACTCTCTGGCCAGGCCTTAACATGAAGCGCCTTACAATGGGCTTAGGTATTGTCAAGACTAGGCTGTTACCGCTGAGGCGGAGGGAGGCGTTGAAGATCGTCGTGTCCTCGCACCATTCCATGGCGGAGCCCTCCTCTATCCTAGGTTCATGACGTTGTCGAGGGCTGGTGGTAGTCTTCTTATCACCGTT
>CAZVDL010000013.1:0-27138 GCA_964626365.1 uncultured Nitrososphaerota archaeon | reverse complement strand
GTTAATATCGCGCCTACAGGTGGCTTAACCTCGATGATAAACTCGTCGTTAGGCTCTAGCTGTGGGTAGGCGCTCGCGCTGTTCTGAGCGTATCGGTACAGCGTCGTCACGTTAACGACCACCAAGAACTTCTCGCCGTACTCTAACATGTTATCCCCATCTCCATGTATCTCGTAGATTGTGGCCATACAGTGGACGCTATATTGGCCCGTGCTAGGGCCGTCAAGGTCATCCGAAGAGTTATAATCAATATACTCGTTGAGTAGGTCCAGTGAAGTTAGCACGGTTCCATTGTATATATCATATACGTGTATGTATGGGTCTGTGTAGGCTATTGCTAAGGTCTCATTTGATAAGTCTACTGGGTGTTTACCCGCTGACAACTTAATACAAAACTCTATCGAGGTCACGTTGGTCTTAGCGGTGTTGCTGTATGCTATGACTGCTCCATCTAGCTCTATGGCTGAGCTTGCTTCCTGTAAGCCTGACTGCATAACCTCTGTGCTTCGCTGAGAGGTTTGAAAGCCCATATTTAACACAGCAAAGGCGAAGGCAGCAGCCACAATCACGAAAGCTATAACGATAATCGCTGTCTCAAGCCCTGTAAGCCCTTTACGATTCCTCAACAACCCTTTCAATTTCTTCATTGCTTAACTGACACCTCCTGAGAGGTACCCCTAAGATACTAAAATATAAATTTTGTGCTTTCTCTCACTATACTAGAATTTTATTTTTGTTCTTACAGAAGTGAGACAAAAAATAGTAAGGAGGATAAAAGGCTATCCTAGGTTCATGACGTTGTCGAGGGCTGGTGGTAGTCTTCTTATCACCGTTAATATCGCGCCTACAGGTGGCTTAACCTCGATGATAAACTCGTCGTTAGGCTTTATTTTAGTGTACGTGGTTCCATAATAGTCTTCGTAAAGGGCCGTTAAGTTGATTTTGACTAAGAACTTCTCGCCGTACTCTAACATGTTATCCCCATCTCCCCTAACCTCATAGATGCCGCACATCCAGTCTCGTGCATCGTCTCCCTGAAACTTTGACTTAAAGAAGTCCTCATCGTCAGTCACGTATCCATCGTAGATGTTGTATACATGCACATACGGATCGGTGTAGGCTATTGCTAAGGTCTCATTTGATAAGTCTACTGGGTGTTTACCCGCTGACAACTTAATACAAAACTCTATCGAGGTCACGTTGGTCTTAGCGGTGTTGCTGTATGCTATGACTGCTCCATCTAGCTCTATGGCTGAGCTTGCTTCCTGTAAGCCTGACTGCATAACCTCTGTGCTTCGCTGAGAGGTTTGAAAGCCCATATTTAACACAGCAAAGGCGAAGGCAGCAGCCACAATCACGAAAGCTATAACGATAATCGCTGTCTCAAGCCCTGTAAGCCCTTTACGATTCCTCAACAACCCTTTCAACGTCTTTGGCATGTCATACCCCGCTCCTTGGGATACAATTCAGGATACCAAAATATAAACTTTATGCTTTTTTAATATTACCTTTATGCTACTTTTGTATCATCAAGTGTGCACTTAGCTTCACCATCGTTTCTTTATACTGAACAGATTTATATAGTATACCGGTATATACTCCTGAATAGGAGGAGAGCTGATGCATACGCTATCAGCGGGGAACACGCGGGATCGATTAACCCTCCGCCAACTGGAGGAGGCCATATCAACTGATTTGCTCGTCTCATTAAAGGAAGCTGTTCTCTCTCTCTTTGGCCCTTCGGTTTCAGCCATTCTTCTCTTTAAATTAGGCGAGCTCCTAGGAATTAAGGAAAGTAGACGTTATTCTTTCATTGAGGCTTCACTTCAAAGTCAATTAGCTAAGATCTTCAATAACATTCGCTATGGAAGGATGAGCTTAACTCTCTTCAACCCCTACGGACTTGAAGGTAAGGTCTGTGTTAAGAATTTAATTGATAGGGGCGACTCAGTAACGGTCAATGGTGATGGTGGCGGTGTGGGTTGCTATTTCTATAAAGGCTTGATTAAGGGCGTAGCTGGTACGGTACTTAAGTCTGATGTAATCGTGTACGAGGTCAAGTGCGGCTTGAAGGGGGCGCCCTATTGTGAATACTACTTCTGTAAAAGGTGAAGTCATGAACTTCGGAAGTAGACTTGCGAATATAGCACGTAGCTACCTTGAAGGTATGAAGGCGAGGCTCCTTGAGATGGAATACATCCTGCAGAGCCATGATGGTGTTGTCCTGGCCTCAAGCGTTGATGGGCTGTTGAAGGAGCTTCTCGCATCAGTTACGCCTAAGGTGTATGCTGTGTGCAATGAAGCCTGTGGGGGGCTTAACGCTAACCCGCTCAGGGTTGTTATATCTGAGGGTAAGGGTAAACTTTACGTTGTTAAACCACTACCTGGCATAATAGCGTCCTTAGTGATTAGGGGCGACCTACCTCTAGGGCTAATTCTACTTGAAATGGAGTCTCTTGACCATAGACTTAGGAAGGAGGTGGCTTTGAAGGATGAAAGCTGAAAAACTCCTCGTTGAGGCACAGCTTCGCTGTAAACTTCCCGAGACAGGACTTCCAACCATCCTCCCTGAGCGGTGGAAAAGGGCCGTAGTCCTATTAACTGATGAAAGGACTATGATCTTAGCTGACAACCTCTGCTACAGCTTCGACCACTCACATATGGTTGAGGCCAAGCTACTAAGGCCTGTTAGAGGAGGAAACGTAAGGCTGCTACAGGTGCTTTATATTTATGGAAGGCATAGATACATCTTAAGTCTAAAGGGGCCCCGTTCTTTATTACTGCTGCTACGTAGCTATCTTAAGAAGCTCTCTGGATCTAAAGGCTACGACCCCCTTGACATGAAGTTAATAAGCTTGCTAAGATATGGCTTCACAGACACCAAGTCGTTAAGCTACATCTTAAATCGGGACGAGGAGGAGATTAGGCGTAGGCTCAACGGAGTTGGCAAGCTCGCCTTCCCCCTCAAATTAAGAGATCATATCGATGAGGAGGGCCTTCTATGAGCGGGGAGGATGAACCTGTAGGAGGAATATCAGCCCTCGAGGAGAAGGTTAAGCGCCTCGAGGAGAGCTTAAAGGAAATACGGGAGCCCATCGAGAAGACCTTGATCGACCTAAGGAAGATGTTATCCGACTTAGAAAACCCGTTTAACATACTGCTCGCTACTCAAGGACAACAATTAAACCTTAACCCGCCGCATAGCGAAGGTATAGGCCATCAATCAGCGTTACCCATAGTCGAGGACCACCCGGTTGAAAGACCTCCTTTAGCCGATATTGAACCTACACAGATTGAAAACAAGTCTCCTCAGGAGCAGGTTAACGTGGAACCTATCAAAGCGGCTGAGGGTAAGGCGTCTACAAGCATGGAGCCAAGCCTTAACCGCGACGAGAGACCATCTAACGCCCCAAACATAGCTGCCCTATTACCATCCATTAGGCTGGCCAATAATAATAAGCATCTATCCACTCTAGCTTGCGCCTCTATCCTCCTCTCAATGTTCGATGAGGAAGAGCTTAGACAAAACCTTAACCTCTACGTCGCTAAGGGCTGGATACCTAAGGAAACCGCACTCGCCATAAAGGAAGCCTTAGAAGTGTTACCAAGAGACCTTAACAACCTCCTATGTAGGAGGGAACGTAGGGCTAGGATGGAGGACCACGTCATTGCAGTATACCTATTGAACAAGCTCAACAGCAGCGATGGATGCGATGAAACTTTCTTCCTCATCCTCCTTCTCCTCTCAAAGATTTATGGACAGGGACTCTACGTTAATCACGGTCCTCTCCTCGACCTTAAAGGTGAGGATAGAAAACTCTTCAATGTAGGTGGTTAAATTGTCTTCTAGCACGGTCATCACAGAGTCCATTCTTACGATCGCCGCGATAGTATCAATAGCCGTAGTGTTGGCGGCTTTCATACCTAACCTCTATTACCTCGAAAGCGCCCATCGAGGATACGTGATGCGTATCAAGACGGAGCTTGAGACTGAAGTTAAAATAATATTCGCGTCTGGCTCAGTAGACAGCGACGAGGTTAAGATATGGGTTAAGAATGTAGGATCAGCGTCTATCCCCTCTGAACTTATAGGTGAAGCCTCAGACCTCCTCTTTGGCCCCAAGGGAAACTTTACGCGTATACCTTTCAACTCTGCCTCTTCACCCACATGGAGCTACACGATAGTCAATGACCTAGATGGGGACGGTGACTGGGATCCTCAGGAGACCATAGAGATAACCCTCAGCTTTGGCCAAGCTCTCTCTGAAGGTGATTATTACGTCAGGTTCTCGGTCTACACGGGCTCATATGATGAATATTACTTCTCGCTATAGAGGAGGTGAACATGGCAAGCTTGGGTGTTGTGGCTTCAACCGCCCTGGTGGGGGCTCTTCTTCTAGTAGCCCTCCCCCTCATCCTTTACTGGTCTTCAGCCCCAGCCGTAGTTCTCCACCCAGCCATTAACTCTTGGTATTATAGGTCATTAAACCTTAGAGCCACCAAAGTGGTCATTGATGAAGTGGTGGTAGTTAGCAACGACACTATAACTCTGGATGTATCCAATAGAGGAAGCACGTCCTTCAAAGCCTCGAACATAGATCTCTTCGATTTAATAGTACGTTACGTTGATGTCAATGGCGTTGTTCGCATTGTTAGGTTGGTTTACGACCCTGATCTGAGCAGTCCGTGTACTTGGTGCGTCACTGAGGTTCAAACCGATGGTGTCGCCGGAGAGGCAATTAACCCCATGAACCCGCCATACCTCTCTAAGGGAATGTGGGATCCCTGCGAGGATCTAGCAATCACGCTATACTTGGACCCCCCTATGAACTCCTCTCAACCCTTCACCCTGGTGTTCTCCACGCCGAACGGTTTTGTAGCCTCCTACGGAGGGGGGTCTTAAGGTGGGATTTAGCGTAGTAGCGGCTGCGTGTATAATGGCTGTGGCCTCGCTTTGGATAGCTGCGTCGATGTCAGCCGCATTCATTGACCATCTAGCTGTAGGCGCTCAATATCCAAGAGGCGTCATACCGGTGTCTTACGTGGAGGCTTATCGCGACTTACGCTATGAGGTCCATCTTAGGAGGGCTCGACTATACCTGACTCAGGGTGAAAGGTATGTGAAGTGTATAGTGGTCGAGTTAGAGAACGTTGGTCGGAGAAGCTGGTCCACTGTTTCATTTAAGAAGTTCGATGTCATAGCCAGGTACGCTTTAGATGTCGGCCTACCTCCTACGGCTAAGTGGCTACCTTACAACCCTTCGAGGACTGAAACTGGGTGGCGGGTCATAGCTACGGATGAAACCCTAAACCCAATAGACTCTTCGAAGGAAACCGGTCTATGGGATCCTGGAGAAATACTAACGCTAAACATAACGTTCAGCGCAGCTGACAGACCGTACTATAACGTAAGGGAAGGCGAGGGTTGTTTGACTTTACTTATACGTCCAACCCATCATTACCCGATCATCATCAACTTAAAATCCCCTGAGACAGAGGTGACTAGCTAAAATGTCCGTGTCAAAGCTAGGCTTAACTGATCAACGGGAGAAGATAATTAAGACCCTAAATGACGAGCTAGATAGGAAGATCGGCGGTTTTCCAGTTCCTTCCTTGACGTTAGTCGAGGGGCCTAATAGCAGTGGAAAAAGCGTCATGTTACAGCAGATAACTTGGGGGGCTTTGAACTCGGGTTTAAGGGTTAGATATCTTACGACGGAGAACACCGTTAAGAGCTTGATATCACAGATGGAGAGCTTATCGTTTAGAGTAACGTCCTTTTTCATTAAGGGAAGCTTTAGGATCATGGAGCTTCATGTTAAAGACATAACTTGGAACGAGGAGATAGCTAGGAAGTTCCTGTCCACGCTGTTGGACTTCATTAAACGTGATGAATGGTCCCAGATCTTTATCATCGACTCGCTCACCTACCTATCTACGAGGGCTAGGGACGAGGATATCCTCGAGTTTTTCTCGGTATGCAGGAACGTAACTGACACCATAGGTAAAACCTTCTTCATAGCTATACATCCCTACGCCCTGGGACAGGAAATGTTGATCAGGATAAGGTCGATATGCGACGGCCACCTCATACTTAGCATTAGGGAGATGCGGGATAAAACGGTCAGAGTCCTAGAAGTTGCAAAGCTTAGAGGGGCTTCTAAGTCCCACGGGGGTCATAGTCAGCTTCGAAGTCGACCCAGCCTTCGGGATTAAGGTCCTTCCCTTCTCGCAGGCGAAGGCCTAGAAGGGGAGGGCTGCTCAATGTCCATGCCCGATGGCTGTGGTTTCAACCCTCAGAGGTGTTCGTTGCTCAGACAGCTTGATGACGAGTTTAGAGAGGCGGCTGAGAAGAATATACATTTACTGGCTTACCTACATGAGTGGGTTGGACAGGGACATGAGCTGCCTAACTACTACGTACAGTTATCGAGGGATCTGAGGTCTCTCCAGAGGCCTAACCTGATTTACCCTGTAGGGGACCCGATTTTCATCCATATCTACTCCACTGACGTTGGAGAGCGCCTAACGTACCACCCTATACAGCCCGCTTTGCCGCCCGAAGCCAAGGACCTTCTTCCTAAGGTAGAGGAAGCCGTAGCCATGGTTATAAACGAGGACTTCGACTATGAGACGACCGAGCAGCAAAAGAAACTGTTGGAGGAGGCCTTAAACAAGGTAATCAAAGTAGACTCTTCACTAAGTGGTCCAGGGGCTTACAAGGTCGATAAGAAGAGCTTTACATTAATCCTGAGCAAGGAGGCCTTCGAGGTAGTTAAGTACAATCTTTTAAACGAGAAGGTTGGTATGAGTATCCTAGAGCCCTTTATAAGGGACCCCTACGTTGAGGACATCTCATGCGACGGCGTGGGCCCAATATTCGTTGAGCATAAGATATTCCAAAGCTGCGTCAGTACCGTGGGCTTCTCTAAGGAGGAGGAGCTAGATGAATTCGTGATAAGGCTCTCTGAACGGATAGGTAGGCCGGTCACCTACCGTAAACCTATAGTGGACGCAGCACTACCTGATGGTAGTAGGATAAACATAGTCTTCGGTAAGGATGTGAGTAGGCGGGGCACAAACTTTACCATTAGGAAGTTCTCCGACGTGCCCATTAGTATAACCCAGCTAATACAGTGGGGCACGTTGGATGCAAGGGTGGCTGCCTACCTATGGATGCTCTTAGAGGAGGGCATGAGTGTATGGGTTTCAGGCGAGACAGCTTCAGGCAAAACCACTACGTTAAAGGCTATGTGCGTGTTCATAAGGCCCGACGCCAAGATCGTATCGATAGAAGATACGCCTGAGGTCGTGGTTCCTCATGAGAACTGGGTTAGAGAGGTCACTAGAGAGAGCGAGGAGAAGGGTAGCTCGATAGAGCTCTTCGATCTATTGAAGGCGGCTCTTAGGCAGAGGCCCAACTACATCATAGTGGGCGAGATCAGAGGACGCGAAGGAAACGTAGCCTTCCAAGCTATGCAGACAGGCCACCCAGTGTTAGCTACTTTCCACGCGGCCTCAGTAGAGAAGTTGATTCAGAGGCTCACAGGCGACCCTATAAACGTACCCAAGACCTACATCGACAACTTAAACGCGGTGGTTATTCAGAGCGCGGTCAGGCACCCCAAGACGGGTAGGTTGGAGCGCAGGGTGTTAAGTATCAATGAACTGGTCGGTTACGATCCCTCTGAGGATAGGTTTAGCTTCATAGAGGTGTTCTCCTGGGACCCCGTCAATGACGTGCATATCTATAGAGGCGAGGGCAGCAGCTACCTCTTAGAGCAGAAGATAGCGATAATGAAGGGCATTCCCAGGAAGGAGCTTAGAAGAATCTACGAGGAGCTTGAGAAAAGGAGGCAGATGTTAGAACTCCTAGTGAAGATGAAGGTCTTCGATTACTGGGAGCTCTGGAGGATCATGAAGAAGGCCTACAAGATGGGCGTCGACAAGGTCTTACAATTATTGCTGGCAGGGAAGAAGCCTTGAGGGAGGCTATATGTTAAAGCTAAAGCTAAAGGAGGTTAAGGGGAAGGAAGAGGCGCTTGCCCCGCTATATAAGCTGGTCAAAGGAAGGAAGTTTAAATCGGAGGTTAAAGCCAAGTTCCACCTCTTAATCCTCTACCTGGCAGCTCTCGCAAGCGCTGAGGTGTCCAGTAAGGAACTCTTCAAGTTTATAGGTAGGATGAAGGAGCCTCTCGGCGTCATAGCTCAGGTGTTTAGGAGATTAGACCTTCTAGTTAACAAGTGGGGGTATAACCAGGTTGAGGCCTGTAAAATAGTTGCTCAAGTGCTTCCTAAATGTGAATTGAAGGAACTCCTCTTCAGGCTCTCACAGGCGATAGGAGTAGGTCTTCCAGTCAAGGACTTCGCCGCTATAGAGTATAGCAAGTTCCTGGTGGTCTTTCAGGACGAGTATGAGAGGGCCATGGATAGACTTCGAAGACTATGTGAGGCGTACTCGGCTATGTTGACAGCCAGCGCTTTCATCTCAGTGGCCATGATGCTAGTCTCTATGATTTACGGGGCTAGCTCCCCAACTACCATTCTATCCCTGACCGCCTTAATGATAACTGCCACCATCTTCTTAACGCTGTACTTAATGTTTAGGAGCTCTCCCCACAGCAAAGTTGTGACTTTAAGTGAGCTCTCGCCGAGGAAACTAAGACAAATCGAGAGGTTAGTGCCATCATTAATGCTGTTGTCGGGCGTAGTGGCTACGGTGCCTAGCGTTCTCTTCATACTAGGCTTCCTCAAGATACCGTCAGTGCTGGAAGCAAGCATCTTCCTCTCTAAGTGTTTACCGATCCCTCTACCTCTAATGATCGCAGGGGTCCCTCTCTTAGTCGTGGGGCTGAAGGGTAAGAGGTTGGTTGAGGAGATAAAGTTAATGGACACCTATTACCCTGTTTTCATTAAGACTCTTGGAGATGCAGCAGCCGTTAGCGGAAGCATTAACGAGGCGGTTAAGGCCGTAGTATACAACGACTACGGCCCCTTAACACCGCTAGTCAAGAGGCTATATAAGCGACTTAAAATGGGCATTAAGACCGAGATAGGTTGGAGGCTATTTGAGAAGGAGAGTGGCAGCGACCTAATAAATCAAAGCACCGAGGTATTCTTTAACGCAGTAAAGAATGGGGGTAGGGCGAAGGAGTCAGCTCTAGCCCTCTTCGATTTCGCATCCTTGATCTTAAACCTACGTAAGAAGAGATCGCAGGTGGTAGGCTTCCTTAAGGGGCTCGTCTTCCCCCTCCAGGCAACTTTAATTTCAGTGTTGACCTTAATGAAGGCGTTAATGTCCATCTTCTTCGAGTTCGCAAGGTTGGTATCAAGCTACGTGAGCTTCATAGGCTACGTGGAGGAGAGCTTAATGTTAATCTTCCTTCTCTCCGTTACTCTAATCCTAACCTTTGGCAACATCATGGCCTTACATCTAGTGGAGGGCGAAGCTCACTCTTCAATGGCCTATTATGGAGGCGTATTGTTACTGATAGCGGGTGTCATCATGTGGCTCGTCGACGGCTCAGCCTCCTCGATCTTCTCCGTATTTGCACGCTTTACGACGGAGGTGGAAAGCATTGCCCCCTGAAAACGATAAGAAGGAGGTTGAAGAACGAGGACAAGTAGAGGTTCAGGAACGCGGAGAGGAGGCTTCAGCTCCTTCACGGTTATCGATAGCTTTAGCTCTACTTAGTATGGGGCTAGCCATACTCTCAATGTTTATCTTCGCCCAACGTCCTCCACCCCTCACCATCCTAGGCCTCTACATAGATTTGAACCTCCTACATCCTACCATCGGCGTCGCCCTTTCAGCCATCCTACTACTATCAGCCATTATACTTAAGAGATTAAGGTTCCGGCGTGATCAAAAGCGCGCGGAAGAGGATAAAGAAGAAGCATTAAGTGTGAATTACACAGCCTCCTTGGACTCAATCAAGTCGTCAATCGAGGAGCTTAAGGAACTTTATAGAACATTAAGCTCTTCCGTCGAGGAGTTAAAGGGGAGTATTAAGGAGGTGGTCGACAAGTTGACCACATTAAGCTCGTCTCGTGGTCAAGTACGTGAAGAAGTGAGCACAGGACAACCTACTGAGCCAAGCGTCGATGAGGAAGCGGTGCGGCTTGTATCACATGAAACTAATCCGCCGGCTTCTCTAGGCGCCATGAATACTGGAGACCTACTGCTTGACGCCTCTCTAATAGTAGGATCCCTTGACTCTCTTCGAAAGACTATTGAAACTCTTCACCGTAAGGCAACGAGAATCAGGTGAATCTTTCCATCATTTGTTGCAAGCTTAAGGGCGTCCTACAAGCTAGTCTTCTAAGACTTACGTGAGTGCATCCTTCATCGAGCGAGTTTATGTCATGAGAACGCTATCTAGTGGATTAAGGATTAGCCTCCAGCTATACTTCTAATTCGTATAGCTTATATACCAGGATATTACCAGGAGAGCACCGAGAGTAGCTATGTTTTACAGAAATACAGAAGAAAGACCCGCCAAGCTAGAGATTGAAGGAAAGGCGCTTATTAAGACCTTCCTTTATTATTCTCTATGGGTGGATGAGGAGAGGGGTCCTTGGTACAGAGGGCTTGTGGTGTTAACTGATAGAAGATTGACGTTAAGGACCGACGAGCACACGGTGTTTTTCCCCAATGAAGCTATACTTAAAGTCAAGCTCATCAAGACTCCTGTAGAGATAAAGGGGGTCTCCTCTATAGCAATAACCTACCCGTTCTCAGAGAGGCAGCACTCCTACATCAAGCTGTGCTTGATGGGTCCATCAACCATAATATCCGCGCTATATGGTATTCTACGTAGACTCTCCAGGTCTAGGTCTAGACAGGAGCCTGATGCAACAGACCTTAAACTTCTCCTATTACTAAAGGCTGGTATCAGGGACCTTCGTATAGCTTCTCTTATACTCGAAGAAGATCTACAGAACCTATATATTAGGACAGCTAAACTACTTAGGGCGGGGTTAATCGATGAGGGGTCAGCTTTAGGGGAAGCTTTGACTAAGAAGACTTAAGAGTATACTGCTGGATAAAATTTTTTAAATCCTTCTATATACGGCTTCACTGGGGAATGTAGATTGGTTAGGATGCCTAAGACAGCTGAGACATCATGGGTTGAGGATAGTGTTAGCTTCAATGGTACGATTCGGAGAAGCGGAAATAGCTTAATCATAACAGTTCCTTCGGAGCTGGCTAAACGCTTCTTAATAAGTGAAGGTCAAGAAGTATTAATAATAGGGTTAACCCGAAGGCTTTTTAACTTCGAAGGCATGATAGGTATCTACCTTGGCAACTTCAAAGTTAAGGAGAACATCTACGGTATATCATTTGACATAGAGGTGGGGGACCGGAACGTAGGCATTGAGGACTTTCCGTTTATCCAGGCCATAGCTGATAGGTATGGGGCCACTGGTGTGGCTCTGCTTAGGGATAAAGGACGAGTCAATGTTAGGATGCTTTTTGGATGCATTAGGGAGGTTGTGCTTAAGCCGAAAACCAAGGAGGATATAGAGAGGATAATAAGGGACTTAATGTATGAAGCCCAGAAGGCTGGAGTTGAACTAAAGGATCTTAAGGTGTTTGAGGAGGAGGTTGAATGGAACGACGTTGACCCAGCTATGTTGGCTAGAGCGCAGATTAAAGGCTCCGATAGGATCAAGTACTACTGGGAACTATAAGTAATACTCCTCAGCTAATTTTCCATTAAAAAGTATCGAAAAAGTTATATTCAGGTATCTACTGGTATCTAACTAGAGTGGTATGATTGTCCCAGTTCGGGGTACTCAAGAGGCCCTGATTGAACGTTGCCCAACAGGGGTCCCAGGGTTCGATGAGATTACAGGTGGTGGTTTCATTAGAGGTACCCTAGTCCTCTTAGCTGGTAACCCAGGGACTGGTAAGACCACCTTCTCAGCTAGGTTCCTCTACGAGGGAGCCGTGACATACGATGAACCTGGGGTTTACATTAGCTTCGCCGAGTCTAAGAACAAGTTCTATAAGTACATGATGAAGTTAGGCATGGATTTTACCTCTCTAGAGAGACAGGGCAAATTCAAGTTTATAGCCATGCCCACGGTCGTCGATAAGGAGGTGTTAGGGGAAATTGTAACTGAAATGCTTGAGGCTAGCAACTCTTTAAAGGCAAAGAGGCTAGTGATCGACTCCATAACGCCCATGATATGCCTCGAATCCCCTATAGAGGTTAGGAGCATGCTACATAACGCGTTGATGAACCTCGTCGCGACTAAAGGGATAACCGCCATCCTTATCGCCGACCTACCCTTCGGTGAGACGAAGGTTGGTTATGGAGTGGAGGAGTTCATAGTGGATGCTGTCATCCTACTAAGGTTGAAGTATGGTGAACGGGGCGCTCCACGTAGATTTATGGAGATAGTTAAGATGAGAGGAGCTCCGCTAAACAATTTAGTCTACGAGTATAGCATAATTCCTGGCGAGGGTTTCAAATTACACCCGCCTATAAACTTAAAGGAGGTCAAGATAGATGCTAGTAATAGATTAAGCACAGGGATAGAAGGCTTAGATAACATACTCGGAGGTGGGCTTGTTCGAGGACTAAGTACGTTAGTGTTAGGACCCTCTGGCGTAGGGAAAACTATGCTAGGTCTTCACTTAGCCGCGGAGGCTACTCTTAAGGGAGAAAGTACGCTCTTTGTCACATTCGAGAAGCCTGTGGATCAACTAAAATATGCGCTAAAATGCATGGGCTACGATGTGCCACAGCTAATAAACATGGGCCTAAAGATGGTATACGTCCCTCTCCACGAACTGGCTCCCTGCGACATTAGGGAGCACCTACACAGAACGCACGTGGTTAAGGGAAGAGGTAAAGACGTGGTCATTGTGGATGGATTATCGACGTTAAAACGATACTTAGGGGAGGAAGTATTCATAGACCTCATTGAAGAAATTGTTAACTTTTATAAGACGCAGAACATAACCTCGATCTTCTTAATGTCGGAGGATTATGAGGATCCGAATAGGACGAAGTACTTGGACGTCATGGTGGATAACGTCATAGCCATGAAGCTTAAAGCGTTTGATGAAGGATCTCTTAGGAGGTCGCTTAGAGTTATTAAGGCATGGATGAGCGGTGTCGACACTAAGGAGCATAAACTCGTTTTAGAAGCTAACAGGCCTAAGATCAGGCTTTCGTGATGGAAGATGAGCACTAGGATGATAAAGGAGCTACTGGAGAAGCGCTTCTGTAAAGCCTACGGCAAGTATACATGGGTAGCTATTTCTCTCTATCTCAAATATGAGGGGGTTGAGTTGGACGGCTCGCTTAACGACCCTGAAGAGTTGCTCGAGGCTATAAGTAAGTTAGTGGGGGATGAGGAGGCCGCTAAAAGGGTGTTAAGAGTAGCTTCTATACCTCTTCTCGTTTAGTACTGTCCCTCTAGCACTACGAGGTCCTCGGGATGAGGTGTTGAGTACTCGTTTACCAACAAGTTTTCTAGGGCCATCACTGCGTGCTTTGTGCCCGGCTTAACCCTGATAATGTCGTTGCTCTTAACGTAGAGGTTCTCACCGTTTAGGGATACTATACCCTCCCCCTTAACGACATGTATGGTTTCGTCCTTCTCTCGGTGCATGTGTAGGGGTGTTGAGTAACCCTTCATTACATACACGGTCTTGGCCATAAAGTGCTCGTTGAGTACTAACGTCCTCTCGTAACCCCAAGGAGCGTCGTTCCTATTTCTATACTCATCTCTTACGCTCTCTAGGTCCTTTAAGGAGTCTATTGATTGCCAATATACGTCGTCCTCCCTATAGTACTTTAAAAGGCCTGCCTTAGCTAGTTTGGGAAACACTAGCTTCTCTACGTCGCCCTCGCTGTAGGCTTTAAAGTAGCTCTCTAGGTCCTTAGGTATGATGTATATCCCTCCGTTGATGTAGTATGGTAGCTTAGGCTTCTCTATGAAGGAGCTTATCCTACCGTCAGGCGAAGCCTCGACGATACCGTAGGGCGAGGTTAGGGGGGTGATAAACATCGACACTGTACCCTCAACCCAGCTTCTGAGCATCTCCCTTACGTTTACATCGCTAACGATGTCACCGTTCATCACAACGGCCACTTCGCCCTCCTTCATCGCGCTAAGTAGGTTGTTAATTGCATAGAGGGTGCCCCTAGGCTTGTCTTCGATTAAGTACTCAATCTTAACTCCCCGCCACTCAGCTCCAAATTTCTCCTCTATCTTTTCATGTAGGTATCCTGTCAGTAAGTACACCTTGCTAACCCCAGCGTACTTTAGCTTGAGCAACTGGTGCTCAAGCACCGTGTATCCTTCCTTTATTTCAATTAAAGACTTAGGTACGGTATCCGTTAAAGGTTTAAGCCGTTTACCGTACCCACCGCACAGGATGCCTCCTACGAAGCGGGCTTCTCGCATATCGCCTCCTCCAGCCTTTATCTGTGCGCCAATAAGCATTAAGGACCTTTCGCTAACCACCGCCATACTTTTCACCTCTACTTTAGGAACTGGGAGAACACGGGATCCTTGCTTAGCTCATCCTCCAGGTACTTGATGGAGTCCCTCACGTCCATGTAGACGCTCCTGGCTCGCTCAACGTGCTCTGTCTTAACTACACTGCTACCCATGGCCTCAGCTATCACCTTAGAGGGCTGGAGTAGCTGTGCGGCGTACCTTAAAGTATGCTTTACGCCTAGATCTGTCAACAGCTCGAGGGCAGCTTCATCCAGGTCTATGCCGTCGGCTGAGGCCTTAATCTCCAGTATCTTCCTAATGTCCTCTCTTGGAGGTATCGTGGTCCTAGCTATGAGGAGCCTATCGAGCATGTCGATGGGTATGCCGTGGGGGGCTGCTAGGTCCGTCCCTCTAATCTTAGTGACTGCCCTGTTAGTCGCTAACACGACTAGCGGGGCAAATTCCTGTTCAAGCGCCCTGTTGAGGAAGGAGAACGCCTCTATGTCCAACATGTGTGCCTCGTCTATGAAGAGGACCCCTGGTACGAGCTGTGCTCTCTTCTCCTTGATTAACCTGTCCACCTCCTCGTCCACCTTAGCCCTTATCTCGTCGGTGACCTCCTCCTCTCTAAAGAGCAAGGCTCTGCTTACCCTCAAGTTAGCCATATCTATGTCGTGTAGCGATAATGTATGGGTGGTCTTCTTGGTCTTACGTACAGGGCCGTCGGGTCTCTCCACCAGCCTGCCGACTCTATATTCGCCCTTCCACTTACTCTCAGCCTCCTTGCTCCTTCCAAGTTTAACCACTCTCCCTGTTTCAGCGTCTATCTCTATGATATCTCCCTGCCTCACGTTGAGCCTTAAAAGCTGGTTAGCTACACGCTCGCCAACCTCTATGGTTTTGTCCTCCCTCTTAGTCCTCAACGTTAGCAGGGCGCCTAAGGCCACCTGCACGTAGGGGTTGTATGGGTGGGGTGCTCTGTCTATTTCAAGCGCCACCACTTCTCCCTCGTACACCTCTCGCTGCTCGAATAACCTTAAACCGATGGCCCTCCTCATAGCCTGCGTCAGGAACTCGGTCTTCCTGATGGTAGTGCCGTAGATCTCGCTGCCTGACATCGAGACGAAGGGTACGTCTCTGCCTAGCTCCCTGGCCATCCCTACGGCTATCGCCGTCTTTCCTGTTCCAGGAGGACCTACGAGCAATAAGCCATGTCCAGGCCTCTTGCCTCTCTTAATTAACTCAACCATTATCCCAGCGGCTTCCCTAGCCTCCTCTTGTCCAACTAATCCATCAGCTATGTGTATCGCCTTGAGCTTTTCGTCAAGGCCAAGCCCGGTTATATGGCTATGGAGGCCGAGACCTCTCTCGGCAGGTTTCCTCTCAACTTCCTTTATGACAACCCCGCTCATCAACCTCACCTCACTAGGCGAGGCTGTGAGCGTGGGCAGAGCCCCACGTTATCGCGCTTCTATATTAACTTTTCCTCCTTCGAGATGATCTTTTCTTTAGGGAGCCCACCTTCTAGTAATTCATCAAGTCCTTCAATACCTGTTGGACCTCTTTCCAATAATAAGCCTCCACGGCTTCGACCGGGCCCAAGAAAAAAGCTTTTCTGTTTTAAAATAATAAATAATTGTTTAAAAAATAGAACTAAGAACATTTAACCCAATCACTTGCTAAATATGCTCCTTTAGTCTCGGGATTGATGGAGCACATCAATTGATTTACGTATAGAATGAGCAGTGAATAAACATGAAGCCCCGGCCGGGATTCTCATAGGTGGGCTCAAGCCCACCTATTTTGAACCCGGGACCGACGGCTTACGAGGCCGCTGCCCTACCTGGCTGGGCGACCGGGGCCATTTACGATAACATGAAGGGGGTTCTTAAAAACTTGCCCCACTCCATGCCACATCCGTAAGATAGCTGTTGCACTACCGAGTTGAACTATCGGCTCTACTTTGAATTTAAGGATAAAATCGTGCTAGGCAGGCATGAAGACAGGTTGATCGTCACTTATTATCCTCTTCTCTGTCTTCAACGCTTTCTCGAGGTATTTAGGTAAGACGAAGAGGCTTCTATGTAGCTTAGGCGAGTAGAACTTTAAGCCTCTAACGTCACGTTCCTTCAATCTGTTAGCTATCGATTTGGCTCCTATCTTCAATGGATCGTGATGTTTAGATCCTATTACAAACCCCCACATGGCGTTGAAGGAAGGCACCCAGGCGTGATAAGGCCTAGCTATGGGGAAGATCGAGGCGATGGTCCTGTATATCGCGGCGAAGCAGTTTAAGCTATAGAAGGTGGAGGTCGCTTGGGTGACCATTACTCCCTCGTCGCTCAGTTTACGGTAGACCTCCTTATAGAACTCCTTGGTGTATAGTAGGTATGAGGGTCCTCCGCTTAGAGGGTCCGTTACGTCCACTACTATCACGTCGAAGACGTCATTCGTCCCCTCTATAAACTTCCTCCCATCACCGTAGATTAAAGTCAGCCTAGGGTCTTTAAGCGCCTTACCCCCCATCTTATTTAAGTACCTTAACGAAATCTTTACCACTTCCTCGTCTAGGTCCACCATCACCGTCCTCTCAACGCACCTATGCCTTAACACCTCTCTGGCGGTAGCCCCCTCGCCTCCGCCTATGATGGCTACCTTGCTCGGACGCGGGTGGGTGATCATCGCTGGGTGGACGAGCGCTTCATGGTATATCCACTCGTCAGCCATGGTTGATTGCATCTTTCCATCTAGGATCAAGCATAGCCCAAAATCGTGGGTCTCAATTACGTCCACCTGTTGATACCTCGTCCTGCCGCTATACACGATCCTCTTTATTTCATGTATAACGGAGGTGTGAGGTGTTTGATGCTCGATGAAGTATCTCCAAGGTGTCCTCTCCTCAGACATGTTACCGCGACTTACCCTCTAGCCGCTTAAAAACTTTCCATCAACTCTCAAGCTATGGTTGAGACCTTAACCAAGGCGGAGGCTAAGTCCTCCTCTAATATCAGGCGTAGGTCCTCTAAGTTGTTTAGCGGCCTATTAACCATCAACCTAGCGGCTCTGCGCTTCCCAACTCCAGGTAGGCTTTCAAGTAGTCTACGCTCTGCGCGGTTAAGGTCCAGCGGATATGGGGCCACGGTAACTGAGCGATGTCCGTGGTCTACGACGAAGAAATCTCTATATTCCCCCAACCTAAGCTTCGATCTGCAACATAGCAGTACCGGGTATGAACCTGGCTGTCTAGCGTAGGTTAAGCCCTTACCGTAGCTTTCGACATAAGCGTCGCGTAGAATGGTCCAGTGTGGGAGAAGTCTCCTTAACATGGGCTGGTCCACTTCAGCCCTCATCTTGGTCTTATGCGCCTTAAAGACCGCTTTATGCCTCCTAATGATTGAACTACCCACCTCCCACATCCTAGTGCCAGGGAAAGGCATAACTTGTCTTAGATTAATCCTCCTCACGAGCAAACCCCTACGTAGGACCTCCTTCATAAACTCTAAGTTGACCTCGTAAGTCTCCTTAGTTTCGCCAAGCAAGCCGTAGACAAAGTTCACCCCAGGGAGAAGGTGTGGAAGTCCATTGTAGCCTCGTAGTCCCCCAACCCTATTGACCAACTCTATGGCTTTAAGTGCCTCCTCAGCCTCAACCTTCAAATTATTGCGCTTCACTACTTTAGGGTCTACGCTCTCCACCCCCATAGCTGCTACGTCGCCCGGTGTATGGTACTTAACTATCACCTTAAGTGCCTCTTCAGCCTCCTCTGGGTGGTTAGCTATGGTCCCTGGGTTCACGTTATCGATGTGTAGGGTCTTTAGTAAAGGAGCCGAGGACCTAATACCTCTAAACAACCTCTCTAAGGCTTCTGGGCTAGGCTTAGGGTACTCAAGATCCCCTACACCTTCAGCTTGATAGCACAGCAAATCCGGTTGTCTACCTAGCCTAAGCCTATCGACGCCCTCGGCGTATAGAGCCTTAACTTCCTCAACTATATCTTCAACCTCCCTAAACTCTGGGGCCCCATAGAGGGGCTCTATGCAGAAGGAACATCCACCTACTACGAACCTTGGGCACCCCCTATAGGTTTCAAGCTCGACTATGAGGTTCCTTCCATAACAGGGATGCTGTCTAACAATCCTAGCCCCCCTCACCGCCATGTCCCTTATCTCATAGAACCCCTTCCTCCTCCTCGTAGGGTCCACATGCTCTACGCTCAACCCCTCCTCGACTAGGTCTGAAACCACCGCCTCTAAGTCCCCCTTAACTACGAGGTCAAAGGCTCCTTCAACTTCATCCGGCAGCCTAGCTACCCTTCCACCCTCCATCCCAATCCCAAACCTCGCAGCTGGCCCACCCAGCACCTTAATGGCCCCGTCCACCATTAACGGTAAGCGTTTAAGCTCCTCAAGCTTAATGGGCTCTCCTCCAAGGTACTTACCCGGCACGCAGACGCCAGCTATGAATATCAGTAACTGAGCGCGTGAAGCCGCCTTTAAAAAACGGTCTAGATTATCCCTCACCGAGTCTATGGTTAAGTACACTACTTGGCTATAGGGGTCGTGCCTCCATATGGCTCCGGCCACATACCTAGCATAGACATCTAGGTATGGTGGGACCCCCAGCCCTGAAGGCTCATCGCTATAGCCGTCTACTATGACTACCCTCACCCTAACTTACACCTTCCGGTCGACGCCCAGCTACGCTTCATATTTAAGCTCCCTTTAATGAAGTTTAACGCTTTGAGGTGCACCGCGCAGTGAAGCTCTGTGAGCTCGGCGAACGAAGCTTAGTGGAGAAGCTAATCAAGGTGTTAGATAAAGAGCCGAACGTGCTCTTACCTTATGGCGACGACGCCGCCGCCTTAGAGGTTGACGGTGTCAAAGTGGTCCTTTCATGCGACATGTTAGTGTGGGACACCGACGTACCTGAGGGGATGAGTTTCTGGGAAGCTGGTAGGAAGGCTGTCGTATCCTGTATTAGCGACTTGGCGGCTAAGGGGGCTAAGCCAATAGCCGTACTGGCCTCCTTAGGCTTACCAAGGGATCTAGAGGTGGAGAAGGTATTAGAGTTAATGAAAGGGGTCAATGACGGAGCGAGGGAGTATGGTAGTTACGTGGTGGGGGGCGATACCAACGAAGCCCCTTCAATAACGGTGGACGTGATGGCCTTAGGGCTGGCCGTAACCTCCCCCGTAGCTAGGGGCGGGGCTAAACCAGGCGATATCTTAGCGGTCACTGGACCCTTTGGCTCTGCAGCAGCCGCCCTAACCATGTATAAGAGGGGTCTTAAGCCAAGCAGCGAGGACTTAAGGAGGAAGTTATGGGAGGCTCTAACGAAGCCTAAGGCGAGATTAAAGGAAGGCTTAGCGCTTGCTCGCTTCGGGGTAGCCTCGTCCTCTATAGACTCCAGCGATGGGCTAGCCATTAGCTTAAGCGAGCTCTCCAGAGCAAGCCATGTAGGCTTCAACATAGACTGGGTACCTATCTCCAACGAGGCCGTAGAATTTGCCCGAGAGTTTGGCCTAGACCCCTTAGATCTAGCTCTTTATGGAGGCGAGGAGTTCGAGTTAGTGTTAACCATACCTCCCGAGAAGTGGAGCTTAGCTGAGAAGGCTATAACGGAGGTAGGGGGTAAACTTTTCAAAATCGGAACAGCGATCCCTGACATCAAGATAACGCTGAAAAGCCGAGGGGCCTTAGAGATTAAAGGATGGGAACATATGGTCAATCAAAGTTAACTAAGAAGTAGCTTAGCGTCCTTAGTCTAACAGGGCTTAGCGAGATCCCTCCATAGCGAGGACATCCGCGCAGAGGAGGTAGTAGAACGTAGGAGCGGGCCCGGCGGGACTTGAACCCGCGACCGACGGCTTAGAAGGCCGCCGCGCTGTCCGGGGTTATCCTTCTATCCGTGCTGCGCTACGGGCCCCTTCTTCCTTCTAGCTGGGGGGTGAGCTTTAAACTCTTAGTGACGACAAGATGGCTTCTCTCACCTTAAGCTTGGCTTCTTCCACCTTACCTAGGTACGGTCCACCGCCTTGCCCTAACCCCTCCTTTCCTCCACCTTTACCTCCAAGGACCTCTGAGGCTATAGATGCAAGCTTGCCTGCGTGTACCCCTAGCTCTATGGCTTTAGGCCCAGCCATCACTACTACCTTCGCCTTATCGACGCCGGTTATTAGAAGCACCACGGCAGCAGGTTGTCTTTTGATTATCTCCTCGCCCACCTTTATTAAATCTTCAGGTTCCTCCTCTTCACCTATATAAGTAGCATATACCAGGTTATCTAGGTTTTCAGCGGCTTGTAGGAGCGAGGAGGCCATGTATGTGGCTAGCTTGGATCTAAGCTTCTCAAGGGCTTTCTTCGTAGATTTAAGCTCTGACTTAGCGCGCTCAGCTGCTTCAACTACTTTATCTTGGGGCACCTGGAGAATCTCAGCGGTCTTCTGTAGCTGTCCTTCGACGTGTTGAATATACTCAAGCGCCTTTAACCCGGCGGTGAACTCTAGCCTTTCAACGCCATCCTGTATTCTATAAGCCCTAATTATCTTTATGGGGCCTACCTCGCTCGTTGATGAGACGTGGGTACCTCCGCACGCTTGAGCGTTCCATCCCGCTATATCAACCACCCTTATGTATCTACCCGGTACTACGCCTCCTTGATATAGCGCTAATCCATAAATGGCCTCAGCCTCCTCCCTCTTCATGAATTCTGTCTTCACTGGGAGCGACCTCATGACGACCTCGTTGGCTAGCCGCTCAATACTCTTTACCTCGTCCTCCGTCATCCTGCGGTGAAAGGTTAAGTCGATGCGGCTCTTATCAACTCCCTTCTGGGCCCCCGCTTGCCATACATGGTCTCCTAGCAGTTGCCTAGCGGCGCCCACTATAATGTGGGTGGCAGTGTGCTGTCTCATTAAGCTAAGCCTACGCTCCTCATCCACTAAGCCCTCTACCTCGACTCCCTCAGGTACCTCGCCATCTACTCTATGTAACACTACGTTTCCTTCCTTGATGACTTCGAGCACCCTGACCTTCTTGCCCTCGAAGTGTAGGACTCCTTGATCAGAAGGCTGGCCTCCACCTTCAGGGTAGAAGCACGTAGAGTCGAGCACAACCCAGCCTCCGAGCGATTTAAGCACCTTGGCCTTAAACCTCATCAAGTACTGGTTTTCATAGAAGAGCAGCCTTGTGGGGGGCAGCCCCTCAATTAAAGAGGGCTGGATCTTAATCTCTTCCATCTTTACCTGGGGCTTTTCATGCAGCTTAGCTACCATGGCGTAGAAGTCGCTGGGCACCTCTACCTTAACGCCTCTTTCCTTGGCCACCTCACTAACTAGCTCGGGTGGGATGCCATGGGAGTCGTATAGCTCTAATAGGACTTTAACTCCCTGCGCAGCTAGATCCTTAAGTCTACGCTCAACAAGCCTCCTCCCCCTTGTCAACGTATCCTCGTAGCGCCTCTCCTCGAGGTCGACCTCCTCCAAGACTATGCCGGCTCTCTCCTTGAGCCTAGGGTAATCCCTGGACCAGTAATCTAGCTGCCACGCTACGAGATCGCTTAACCTAACGTCTGCTTTAAGCGCCTTTAGAAGCCTCATAGCTCTTCGTAGCACGAGCCTAGCTAAGTAACCTTCACCTGTGTTGGAGGGCACTATGCCGTCGGCCAACATGAACGCCAGGCACTTAGTATGATCTAGGAGGGCGCATGCCCTCTCCACATCCTTAAGCATAGCCTCAAGGCTCGGTCCGTCGACTCCAAGCTTCGAGGCGACCTTCGCTTTAGCCTCGGAAGTTAAGCTCTCCTCGACGGGTAGGTTTGACAGCTCCTTGACAGCTAAGGACACTAAGCTCCAGTCGACGCGGTCCTTGACGCCCAGCGCCTCCATGAACCTGTCCAGCAGAGCGCCATAGATTGAGTGGAAGGCTGTTGGGTGTCCCGTAGACGCCCACGTGAAGCGTTCAATGCCGTACCCTGTGTCGACTACCTTAATGGGCATTTCCAGGTACTTTCCATCCACCACCTTGTAAGTCATGAACACTAAGGTAGCCAGCTCCAGCCCTTCAACGCAAGCTTCCACATCGGGTCCTGCGTTGCCTCCACCTTCCCAGAAATCTTCCTTGTAGGTTACAAGCTCCGGCTTAAGTCCAAGCTCCTCAGTTAAGAAGAGGTGGCATAGCTCAACGGTCCGATCCTTCCAGTACTTGAAGTCTCCCTCATAGTTGAAGGCATGTGCCCCGCCCATCTCAAAGATCGTTAGGTGCCTGCCAGCTGTAGCCCCCACCCGGTCTATGTCCACTAGCCTAATACATGGTTGGGATACTACGAGTGGGTTCGCCGGTGGGGGTACTATGCCCTCAGTGACGAAAGGCTGGAACAGGGCTATGCTAGCTATGGTCAGATATAAATCTTCCCTCCACCTAGCTACGACAGGGTATGGTTGGATTATCGTATGTCCCTGCTTCTCGAAGAACTTTAGGAAGGTCTCGCGCATTTCTGATAAAGAATACGGTCTTTTAAAGGGAGAGGAGCCTATGAAGCGGTATGGCATGCAGGGGGAGTCGCCACAGTTATCCCTATTAGGGTCTAGGGTCCAAAAGTAAACCCCGCACTTAGTGCATTTCCTTCTAACGAAGCCATTCTCTAGGAAAAACTTCAGCCTATAGTCCTCTTCCCGGCGCACCATGCTATGACTTCACCGCTAAGTTAACCGAAGAGCGCGCTTAACCCTTCAGCTAAGGTCTCCTCTGAGACCTCTTCCTTCTTTTCCTCTTCCTTCTTTTCCTCAGCGGCGGCTGCTGGAGCACCTGATGGCTGCGTAGCTGGAGCAGTAGCGGGGGCTACAGCAGCCGCTGGAGCAGCCACTGGAAGCGCTGCTGACTTAATGGCCTCGTCAATGTTGACTTCCTTTAAGGCCGCCACTAATGCCTTAACCCTGACCTCGTCTACCTCGACTCCCACGGACTTTAAGATGTTCTTAACTCCCTCCTCGGTTATGTCCTTACCCGCGTGGTGAAGCAGGAGAGCTGCATACACGTACTCCATTACCAACCCTCTCCAAGAGGCTGTATCGACTGTAGGGGGTCGAGCCTCCTATAAAAGTTTATGGTGGTCTATCAGCTTATCCCGCGCTAAGCTTGGGTGAAATCAAGGTCTCGAGGGTCTTCGCCTCAGCGACTGCCTTCTGTATTAGTAGTTCAACCGACTCCTTGATGGGTACAGCCGCGTTAACCGCTAGATTCCTCGCCTCGCTGTATGCTTTAGCTATCAACAGGTTCATGCCTTCTGGCACCGGGTAGGCTACGGCGAGGCTTAGGCATAGAGCGTTGATGTGGGCCTCAGCCAACTCCTTCTTATACTTCTCCAGGTCCAGCGTTAAGTCCTCCCTGGTTAATATGGCGCCGTCCTCGTAGGCCACCTTTATCTTTAAGCCCACCTCTATGGGCTCTATTCCCAGTTTAGCTAGTAAATCAGCCGCCTCTCTTGATATGATGTCGCCCTGCTTCAAGATCAAGGTGTCCTTGGATACGTATATGGAGCCTTCCTCGATCCTCGTGGGTATCTTTAACATCTTGAACACGCTTAGAATGGGGCCTGGAGGTATCCCTGTATTGCCAGCCGGAACTATTACGTCCTTGGAGGCCCTATCTCCAGGCCTAGCTTTAGCTGTAACCTTATTCTTCTCCAGCAACATGTATAGTGCAAACACGTTTTCATTGGTGAAGATGAAGGCGTTAGAACCTGTTAAGTGGGGGGCGAGCTTTTCAAGGCCAGGCTTTTTCTCATAGAGAGACTCCATAGCTTTCCTCATTAACGTGTTCTTAGCCACCTTAACCTCCGCCAACCCTCTCAGTTTAGCTCTAAGCTTCTGGAACTGGTTTGCTCTAAGGCCTGAGATATCGGCTATAGCTACGACTTTATACCTCTCCAGTAGGTCTACTAGGCTCTTTATTATGGCTGCTTTGCGCTCCCTTGGCGAGATCTTTAACCTTAAGGCTTTCTTTAAGGTCAACGCTGCCTCCTCCTCACAGCTAGCTTAACTTGGACGGCGGGGCTCATGGTCAGCTTAACGTAGACCTTCCCTATACGGTGTGGGGCTTTCAACTTATATTCTACGCCCTCCATCACCGCCTTAGCATTATCTACGAGCTCCTCGGTTGGCATGTCCTCGGTGCCTATGGCGCACTGCACTACAGGGTTATCCTTAATCCTAACCCTCACGGAGCTTTGAAGCTTCTTTATAAGGGGTACTGGGTCAGCGGTGGCAGGTATGGGTACTGGCATTTTACCTCTAGGCCCCAATATCGGGCCTAAGGCCCTGCCAACTAGGGGCATCAGGTCAGCCTGAGCTATGAAGAAGTCGTAGGCCTTGGCTAGCTTCCTCGCGTACTTCTTATCCCCTTGAGCCGCGTTCAGTTCGGCTTTACCTATAACCCCGTCTGCCACCCCCTTAGCCTTGATCGCTAGGTCTCCCTCAGCTATCACGCATACCTTAGCCTTCTTATCCTCAGGCACGTGGGGTAGCTCTATGGCCTCGTTTATCCTAGCCTCGGGCTGCTTCACTGAGAGGTCCTTGTAGCTTATTATGAGCTCTACAGACTGCTTAAAGCGCCTCTTGGTGGCTATCCTCTTAGCTTCGTCTATGGCCTCTCTAAGAGCCTCCGCCTCCACGCTCATAGCTTACTCCTCCTTAAGTAAGTGGTCATATAGCCCTTGATCGATCTCCCTCTGTACCTCCTTAGGGCTCTTGCCCTCCACCGTGACCCCCATGCTGAGGCAGGTACCCAGTACCTCCTTAACGGCGCCCTTGAGGGTTTTAGCTAAGAGCGAAGGCCTCTTTATCTTAGCTATCTTCACCACCTGCTCCATGGTTAGATCTCCTACTTTCTCAGTCCTAGGCCTTGAAGACCCCTTCTCTAACTTAAGCTCCTTAGCTATTAGGGCCGTCGTCGTGGGGACGCCAACCTTAACCTGGAAGGTCTTCTCGTCAACGTCGACCTCGACCTCAACTGGAACTCTCATCCCAGCGAACTCCTTCGTCGCCTCGTTTATGGCGTTGACTACAGCCATCAAGTTTAAGCCTAGTGGCCCTAAGGCTGGCCCTATAGGCGGGCCGGCCGTGGCCTTCCCGCCGTCGATTATGAACTTAAAGGCCTTCTTGGTCCCCATGTCAACCCACCCTTCTCGAGGCTTTCTCGCTTAGCCTAACGTAGTCTGCGTGCACCGTTATGGGCAAGGCGTAGGGCGCCTCCAGCAGCTCCAGAGTAACCTCCTCTTTACTTTTATCCACTCTCACTATCCTTCCCTTCATTCCACGGAAGGGCCCCCCTACGATCTCCACTATGTCGTTTACGTCGATTCCCTCGATGGCAGGTTTAGGCACTAGGAAGCTCTCTATCTCGGCTAGGCTTACCTTCCTTAGCGATACGCCCTTCACGTGCTTGATGTTGGCGAACGCCCTCTCCACGTAGTGCGGCGCGTCGGCCTCAGCTAATACGTACCCCCTTAAGGTATCTACGCAGACCAGAGCTCTCACGGGTATGCCTTCACGCTCTATCCTACCCTCGGCTATGAACATGACATTCCTTTCCTGGCCCACGGTCGTCCTAACTAGGTAGAGGAACTCTCCTAGGCGTGAGGCCAAAGCGACCACCTAGAAGCCCATCGTGGCGGTTATGACGGTTGCCAAGTATAGTATTATGAAGCCGTACACCCCTATTATGGTTATGCCTAAGACGCACACCCTTAAGAGTACCCAGTACTCCTCTCTTGAAGGCTTCCTCACCACCTTTAATACTCTTTTGACGTCCTCTAGGAACTCATAAAGCCTCATTAACCTCAGCCCTTAAAGCTAACCACGCAGCTAGTAAGCCCAGCTATATATTTTATAGCTGGAACTTAAACCTCTCCCGTTATCTAAGTAACTCCTCGTCCCTCCAAGCCTTTATGTTTAGCTTACGTAGCTCCTCGAGAAGCTTGGGTCTAAGGTCTCCGCGTATGCCTTTCCAGTCGAGCACGGCCCCCTCGATAACCTCCTCGCTTTTAACCACCGCCTGCATGATCAGCTCAGCGTCCAGCTCTTCAAGCACGTACTTGGGGGCTATGTAGCTGACAGCCCAAGGTGTTTCCAACAGTAGCTTTGTGAACTTAGGCGCGTAGTGCGGTCCTCCTAAGCCGATCAGCGACTTATACCTTGAATTTGAGGAGGCAGCTTTGATTATAGCTCTAGCCGCGGCCTCAGCGGCCTTTTCATTAAGCCACTCAGCTTCACTACTACCAACCTCTACGAAGAGGGCAGGTGTCCTCTCTAGGAATGGGCCGTGGTGTGTGGCCTCGACTCCACAAAGCCACCCCTCTAAGCCTAGTTCTCGGCGCATTCTCTCCAGCTCTATAAGGGCTTCTTTTAGGGAGCTGGCTTTAGCCCTACATAGCGTCCTAGGCCTACCTCCAGCGTCGGCTCTAGATGTCCAGTTGCCTGGGACGTGTACCAGTAGTGAGGGGAGCTTAGAGGTAGATTCGTGTCTAGAGGCAAAGATGGCTAAGTCGGCTCCTAGAAGTCCGTCCACGTGGTCTGCGTAGATGAGCTCCTCCTTAATAGTGACTAGGGCTAACTCGTCAGCTACGAGTATAGGATGTTCGTCGAATTTATCGCCGCTGTCCTTAAAGTCGACGAGTTTT
>CAZVDL010000012.1:36256-46806 GCA_964626365.1 uncultured Nitrososphaerota archaeon | reverse complement strand
GAAGATGAAGCCCTGGCCGCCTATAGGGGTGACCACTACCTTAGCCCTCCTCCCCTCGATAAGCCTCAATATCTCCTCCTCGCCTACGTCCTTGGCCACCAGCGAGCCGTCGAGGACCACGTCGACCCCCAGTAGCGTCTTGTCTATGCCTAGGAGGGCGGCTACCGCCTTCACCGTCGTGCCAGGGCCCAAGATGTATACGACCCCTGGCTCCATGGACCCTACCACCCTCTTAGCCACCTCGAGCTGGTTGAGGCGCTCCTCATCGACGAGCGTGGCGCGTTTAACCGGCTGAACTAAGCTGGGCTCGTAGATCGTCGGTAAGTAGCCGTAGAGCCTAGCTGAAAGCCGGCCCTGCCTAAAGGCCTCCTCGTCCACGTCCATGACCTCGGCCATCCTCGTGGGGAGCCCAGAGAAAGCAAAGCGAGCTATCAACCTGGCAGCCGCCTCAGGGTTCACGGCGAACACCGAGGAATGCATCTTAACCCCTGAAGGCACGCCTATCACAGGTATGCCAGCCTTGTTAGCGTCCATGACGTCCCTGGCAGTGCCGTCGCCACCCACGAAGACTATCAGGTCCACCGGGATCCTCGTAAACTCGTCCACGGCCCTCTTCGTGTCCTCGGCAGTGGTAGGCCTCGAGCTTATCCTCCCCACGACGGTGGGCTTGAAGCCAGCCTCATAGGCCTCAAACTCCCCCATCTCCTCGGGGTAGACGTATAGCCTTATGGGGGGAGTGTAGGCCTTCAGGGCCTTCAACATCTCGACGGCTCTCTTAGGAGCTACGGGCTTAGCTCCCCGCTCGAGGGCTTTCTTTAAGGCCTCGCCGTCAGTACCCTTTAACCCAACCCTACCACCCATGCCAGCGATGGGATTAACCACCAGCCCTACCTTAACCCCCTTGCTGTAGAAACGGTTGTAGTCCTCGTAGGCTAGGGTGACGCCTAGGCCACTTAACACCCTTAGAGCGTCCTCTAGGCTGCTGGACATCGCCTAGGCCTTCTCGGCGGTCAACTTCTCCCTCAGCTTAAGGAGCCTCCACTCCTCCTCTATTAGCTTCTCGAGCTCCTTGATGTCCTCCTCAGTGAAGTGGTTGAACCTCCGCTGCGGGGCTATATATTCCTTGAGAGGCTTAGGTTTCCTAGGCTCGTAGGTGACCTTCAAGACTCCGTATTCGACCTCGTAGAGAGGCCAGACCTTAGCGTCCACGGCCAACCTAGCCAACTTAACGGTGTCAGACTCGCGGAAGCCCCAGCCCACAGGGCATGGACACAGCACTTGTATGTACTTGGGCCCCCTCATCCTGGAGGCCTTCATAACCTTCTCCACGTAGTCTAGCGGGAAGCCTATAGAAGCGGTGGCCACGTAAGGAGCCCCGTGGTCAGCCATTATGAGGGGCATGTTCTTCCTATGCTGAGGCTTACCCCTAAGCGCAGCGCCCACCGGCGTAGTGGTAGTGGCAGCTCCTCTAGGCGTAGTGCCGCTTCGCTGGCCGCCAGTGTTCATGTAGGCCTCGTTGTCCAGACATATGTACAGTACATCGTGACCCCTCTCAACCATCGATGAGAGCGACTGGAAACCTATATCGGCGGTGCCTCCATCGCCTATGAACGCCACCACGTTCACCCCTTCAAGCCTACCCTTAGCCGCTAAAGCCGCCTCTACGCCGGCCGCTAAGGCGCCTCCGCCAGCGAAAGGCCCTACGAGTAGGGGTACAGCACAGGCGCCCATCATCAGTGAGGCCGAGGCACAGCCAGGCACCGTGATCACGATAGTGTTCTTGCCCAGCACCTTTAGAGCAAGCCTCATAGCTAGGCTCTCCCCACAGCCAGCGCATAGTATGTTCCCCGGCATGTAGTACTCTTCCTCTGGCAGGTCCTTAATCGTCAACCTCCTCATCACACCTTCCTCCTCCCGAAGACCCATATGACCTCGCGCTCAACGCGTCCCTCACGCCAAGACTTAACCGCGTGAGCCACCATCTCCTCAAGCTCTCTTGGGGTCACGTCCCTACCCCCCATGCCCGTTATGTAGTCGAGAATTAACGGCCTAAGCCCAGACGAGTATAGCGTTGAGCGGAGCTCGTTAAACACGGCGCCCCCGTAACCTCCAGGGGAGCAGTTTCGCTCAACAATGCATACAGCCTCGACCCCCTCAAGCTCCTTTAATAGCCGCTCCCTCGGGAAAGGCCTGAAGACCCTCAGGTTGATTAGCCCCAGCCTGACGCCCTGCTCCCTGAAGCGGTCTACTATCAGCCTGGAGGTTATGGCTAGGCTGCCCATGGTGATCAGCACCACCTTGGCGTCGTCGCACCTATACGTGCCCAGTAGGCCCCCATACCTTCTACCGAAGCGCTTAGCATACTCCTCATCCACCTCCTCGATGACCTTCTTAGCCTCCTCCATGGCCTCATCGTGGAGCTTCTTGAAGCCCAGCCACCAGTCGGCCTCAGCGAAGGTGGTTATGATTAGAGGGTCGTCCACGTCGAGCTTGTATGGAGGGTCGTAGGGGGGTAGGAAGTCGTCCACCTCCTCCTGGCCTGGCACCTCGACGTTCTCGTAGCAGTGAGAGACCACGAAGCCCTCGAAGCAGACCATTATCGGGAGCATGACTCTTCGGTCCTCGGCCACTCTGTAGGCCTGGATTATCATGTCAAGGATCTCCTGCCCCCTTGTGCAGTAGACTTGAATCCAGCCGGTGTCGCGCTGAGCTATGGCGTCGTCGTGGCCAGCCAGAATGGTCCAGGGGGCCCCCATGCTCCTGTTGACCACGGCCATGACTATGGGGAGCCTATAGCCGGAGGCGAAGAAGAGGCCTTCCTGCATATATGATAGGCCCTGCGAGGAAGTAGCCGTGAACACCCTGACACCTGTTGCTGAGGCCGCCGCAGTGGCCATCATCGCGCTGTGCTCGCCCTCGATGGGTATGTACTTGGCCTTTAGCTCCCCCCTAGCTACGAACTCAGCTAGGTGCTCGACTATGGGCGTCTGGGGGGTTATGGGGTAGGCGCATATAACATCGGGCTTACAGAGCTTGACACCGTAGGCCGCCGCTGTATTGCCATCTATAAACATGGACCTACGCATACCCCTCACTCCATCACCATGGTTATAGCCTTAACTGGGCACTCCTCAGCGCATATGCCGCAGCCCTTGCAGTGGGCATAGTCCACCTTCGGCCCCTCCTCGGCCATCTTTATGACTCCGTCGGGGCAGTATAACCAGCATAACCTACACTTGGTGCACTTCGAATAGTCCACCTTAGGCTTGCCGTAGAGATGCCAGGGGGTTTCAAAGAGGACGCTGGCCCCAGCCTTGAAGAGCGGCGTCGGCGGCAGGTCCTCAATGGATTCATATCTCAGCTTTAGCCTCTCGCTTAGCCTAGACACGGCGTCACCTCCTCGTAGGCTCTCATCGCGGCCTCCACGTTCCTATCGGCTATGCGCGGGGGTAGGACCTCTCTGATGGCCTCCTCGAGGGCCTTGAGGCCTATGAGGCCGGTGAAGGAGGCGAAGGCGCCGCACATAGCCGTGTTGACGATGGGAGCCCCGAGCAGCTCCATGGCTATTTTCGTGGCGTCGATCACCGCTAGCCTACGGGCCCCCAAAGGCCCAGCCTCCTCCTTCGACTTAGCGTTGACTAGGAAGGACGTGTCTTCCTTGACTCCAACCTTGACCGAGGGGTGAGGGATGAGCTTGGGGTCGAAGATGAGGACGTAGTCGGGGTTGTAGATGAAGGACCTATCGAGGACCTCGCCCTCGCTGATCCTAACAAAGGCCATGACCGGGGCCCCGCGGCGCTCCACGGTGAAGGATGGGAAGGCGATGGCCCTCCTACCCTCCTTCACGGCCGCCAGGCCTATGATCCTAGCCGCCGTGACCCCTCCCTGCCCACCTCTACAGTGAATCCTAACCTCAACCAAGCTCGAGGGTCACCTCAAAGACTTAATCGCCACCTCTATCCTATTGCAGGCCTCCTCCAGCTGGTCTATGGGTCTCGAGTAGCTGATCCTAAGGTAGCCCTCACCGCTTGGGCCAAAGGCCACGCCCGGCACGGTGACCACCTTAGCTCGCTCCAGCAGCTTCATAGCGGCCTCCTCGGAGCTTAGGCCCAGCCCCTTGATGTTAAGGAAGGCGTAGAAGGCTCCCTTAGGCTTAATGCACGAGAGGCCCTCGATGGAGTTGAGCTTATCGACGATGAACCTCCTACGCCTATCGTACTCCTTAACCATCTCCTCGACGAAGTTCTGAGGGCCCTTCAAGGCGGCTAGCGCGGCGCGCTGAGATACGGCTGGGGCGTGCACCATGGTGAACTGTTGGAGCTTAACCATCTGGTCTATCAGCTCCTTGGGGCCGGCGGCGTAGCCTATCCTCCACCCGGTCATAGCGTAGGTCTTGGAGAAGCTGTTGACCGTCACCGTGCGCTCCTTCATCCCCGGCAGCGAAGCCATGCTCACGTGGCGGTGTCCATCGTAGACCAGCTTCTCGTACACCTCGTCTGACACGACGAAGAGGTCGTGTCTGATGGCCAGCTCAGCTAGGCCTTTAAGGTCCTCCTCCTCCAAGACGCCGCCTGTGGGGTTGCTGGGGGTGTTAATTATTATGCACTTAGTCCTAGGGGTTATGCGTCTCTCAACTTCCTCAGGGAGCATCCTAAAGTCATCCTCTTCCCTTAGGGGGACGTAGACGGGCTTACCTCCAGCCATTAAGACGGCGGCCTCATACACCACGAACCCTGGGTCGGGTATTAGGACCTCGTCGCCCGGGTTTACGAGGCACATGAGGGAGAGCATGAGGGCGCCGGTGCCTCCGCCGCCGGTGACTATGACCTCGTCGGGCGTGACGTCGATGTTGTTGTCCCTTCGAAGCTTCTCGGCTAGGGCTTCACGTAGGTCTGGAAAGCCCGCGTTAGGGGTGTAGTGCGTGTAGCCCTCGTCTAGGGCTCTCTTTGCCGCCTCCTTAACGTGGGGCGGCGTGTCCTGGTCGGGCTCGCCTATGCCTAGGCTGATTATGCCTGGAGTCCGTTGGGCTAGGTCGAAGAGCCTCCTTATCCCGCTGGACTTGATCGTTAAAGCCCTCTCGCTGAGCCTCAAGCTAGCTGAACACCCCCTTAGCCTCGGCGATTACCTCAGCCACGGGTACCTTGAAGCCTAGCTTGTTAAGCGTGTTGGCCACGGCCTCCACGGTGTAGACCACGTCGTCCTTGGACACCACCCCCATACTCCCGACCCTGAAGACCCTGCCCCTAAGCTTGCCCATGCCGCCGGCGACGTGTACCCCGTACTCGTCCCTCAGCGTAGACCTAAACTTGGTGTCGTCCACGCCCTCAGGGTACTCGACCGCTATCACCGTGTTAGACCTGGACTCAGGCTCAGCGAACAGTTTCAGTCCCATGCGCTCGAAGCCCCTATAGAGCGCCGAGGCGCATAGCCTATGCCTCTCGATCCTCCTCTCTAAGCCCTCCTCGCGCAGCATCTTCAGCGCCTCGTCGAGCGCGTAGTAGAGCGGTATGGCCGGGGTGAAGGGAGTCTCCCTGCGCTCCTCGTAAAACCTCTTACAGGCTAGGAGGTCAAAGTAGAAACTCTGCCTCGTCCTCCTAGCCTTCATGGCCTCCCAGGCGCGCTCGCTAACCGAGATCAACGCTAAGCCAGGCGGGCAGGCTAGGCATTTCTGGCTGCCAGCCACGCAGATATCGATATGCCAGTCATCGACCTTGAGCTCGTCTCCCCCCAGTATCGAGATGGCGTCGACTATGAGGAGCACCCCCCGCTTATACGCTAGCTCGCCTATCTCCTTAAGCCCCCGCGCGGTTACGCCGGTGGAGGTCTCGTTGTAGACCAGGGCCACGGCCTTAGCGTCCGGGTGGCTGTCCAAGGCCTCCTTAACCTGCTCCACCCTAACCGCCCTCCCCCACTCCACCGGTATCTCTATGACCCCGCCTCCCACGGACTTAACCTCCTCGGCCATGCGTTCGGCGAAGACCCCGCCGACAGGCATTATCACCTTGTCGCCGGGGTCCACGACGTTGAAAATAGCGGCCTCGACGCCGCCAGTGCCCGAGCACGTTAAGGCGTACACGTCTCCCTTGGTCTGGAAGACGTACCTGAGCCCCTCCACTATGCTCTCGTGGAGCCTATGGAACTCAGGGCCGCGGTGGTTTATCATGGGCCTCCTCATGGCCTCAAGGACGCGGTCGGGGACGTTGGTTGGGCCGGGCAACATTAAGAGCCTACGCCGCACCTACATCACCACCTTATTCACTGGCTCCTCGCCCCTAGCTATCCTGAGGAGGTCCTCGGCCATAGTTAAGGCTATCCTTAGCTGGGCGTCGTTAGTCGACCCCCCTATGTGGGGGGTGCATATCACGTTGTCCAGCTTAAGCAGTGGGTGGTCGGGAGGCGGAGGCTCGCGTTCATAGACGTCGAGGGCCGCTCCGCCCAGCTTACCCGACTTCAAGGCCTCGTAAAGGGCCTGCTCGTCGACCACCCCGCCCCTCGAGGTGTTTATAATGAAAGCACCATCCTTCATTAACCCAATCTCCCGCCTTCCAATCAGCCCCTTAGTTTCAGGGGTTAATGGAACATGCACGCTAACGAAATCCGACTGAGAAAGAAGCTCCTCTAAGCTGACTAGCTCCACGCCTAGCTCCTCAGCTCTCTCCTTGGACACGTAGGGGTCATAGGCCACCACCCTCATGCCAAAGGCCTTAGCTAGCCTGGCCACCGCCGAGCCTATGGCCCCTAAGCCCACGAGACCCATGGTCTTCCCCTTGAGCTCCACGCCCATCTCCCCCTTAAGCCATCTCCCTTCCTTCATAGACCTGTCGAGGTAGGTTAGCTTACGAGCTAGGCACAGAGCGAAGGCCATGGTGAGCTCAGCCACCGAGTCCGCGGGAGCCCTCGGCGTGTTGACTACGGCCACTCCTTTCTCCTTGGCGGCGGCCATGTCTATGTTATCCACGCCCACCCCCGCCCTAATCACCGCCTTAAGCTTGCTTGCGGCCTCGAGCACCCTCCTCGTCACCTTGGTCCTGCTGCGTACCACCAGCACGTCTACGTCCTTGACCTTCTCGACTAGGCCCTCCTCGTCGAGCTTCAAGGACACCTCCAGGTCCACGTGGGGCTTAACCTTCTCGATGAACACCTCGTCCACGGGGTCCGTGACTAGGACCTTAAGCCTGGGCATGGTACATCGCCGAGGCTTGATAAAGAGGAGGAAGGGGTAAATAAAATGTGGGGGCTAGTAGGGCAGCTGGTCTAACCATGGATATAGCTCCTTGAGCCTCTTAAGGGACTTCTCCACTTCCTCCCTCGGGTACTCGTAGGGTAAGAGCTTGCCCTCGAGGAAGTCCTCGTAGGCCTTCAGGTCGAAGTGGCCGTGGCCGCAGCCCAAGAAGAATATAGTCTTGCTCTCCCCGGTCTCCTTACACTTCAAGGCCTCGTCTATCACGGCCTTAATGGAGTGGGCTGGCTCAGGCGCTATGACATGGCCCTCGGCCTGGGTGAAGAGTTTAGCCGCTTCGAAGACCTCAGTCTGCGTGTAGGCTCTAGCCTTAACTATGCCCTCCTTGACTAAGAGGCACAGGGTGGGGGCGTCGCCGTGGTAGCGTAGCCCGCCTGCGTGGATGGGCGGGGGTACGAAGTCGTGGCCTAGGGTGTGCATCTTAAGAAGCGGCGTCAGTCTAGCAGTGTCTCCGTGGTCGTATGTGTAGATGCCCTTAGTTAACGTTGGGCAGGCCGTGGGCTCTGTAGCTATGAACTCCACGGGCTTAGGGGCCTTCTTAGCCACGTACCTGTCGTAGTAGAAAGGCCAGAAGGTGCCAGAGAAGCTGCTACCTCCACCAACGCAGCCTATGACTACGTCGGGGTAGTCGCCTACCTTCTCAAACTGCTTCAACGCCTCTAAGCCTACCACTGTCTGGTGTATTAACACGTGGTTTACAACGCTACCCAGCGTGTACCTGGCCTCCTCGGGGTGCTTTATGGCGTCCTCTATGGCCTCGCTTATAGCTATGCCTAGGCTACCTGGGTGCTCAGGGTTCTCGGCCAGGAGCTTCTTGCCGAAGTCTGTACGGTCGCTGGGGCTGGGAAGAACCTCAGCGCCCCAGAGCTGCATTAAGACCCTCCGATAGGGCTTCTGTAGGTAGCTGACCCTCACCATGTAGATGGTGGCCTTAAGCCCAAAGAACATACAGCCAAAGGCTAGTGCTGATCCCCACTGCCCTGCGCCGGTCTCAGTCGTAGCCCTCTGGAGGCCCTGCTTAGCCAGGTAGTAGGCTTGGGCCACCGCAGTGTTCGGTTTATGGCTGCCAGGAGGGCTAACCCCCTCCCACTTATAGTATATTTTGGCTGGGGTCTTGAGCAGCTTCTCGAGCCTCCTAGCCCTAATAAGCGGCGTAGGCCTCCAAAGCCTATAGACCTCCCTTACCTCCTCGGGTATATCGATCCACCTGTCCTGGCTAACCTCCTGCCTAACAAGCTCCTTGCCGAAGATAGCCTCCAGCATCTGCGGCTTAATAGGCTCCTTAGTGACCGGGTCTACGGGAGGTGGCAGGGGCTTAGGTAGGTCGGGGACTATGTTATACCACTGCTTAGGTATTTCCTCCTCGCTTAAGTAGATCTTGTCTTCGACCATAATTTATACACCTCACAATAGGCCTATATAAGTCTTATAAGAATACAGAGATATAGAGTTTTGTGTGTCACAGTTGAGACAACTCCGCCTTCATGAAGGCCCGGGGTTTGAGGAGGCTGCTTTAAAGCTAACTAGGCTGGGGCTTACTTTAAACCAGGCTAAGGTCTACGTCGCCCTGCTTAGGCTGGGCGGCGGCAAGGCCAGCGAGGTAGCCCGGGAGGCCGGAGTTGAAAGGGCTGAGACGTATAGGGCGCTAGCCAAGCTGGAGAGGATGGGGCTAGTGAGAGCGTCGCCGTCGAAGCCCATGAAGTTCATCCCCTCGCCCCCAGAGGAGGGGGTGGCTAAGCTCCTCGAGGCCTACCTCGACCGCCTTAAGAGAATGAGGAGGGAGGCCGAGGAGGCCGTCAGGGTGCTGAAGGAGGTTGAGCGTAAGCCGCTGCAGCAGGCGGTCATGATAGAGCTCGTGGTGGGTAGGAGGAGGGCCATACGTAAGGCCCTGGAGATGATACGTAGGGCTAAGGTGGAGGTGGACTGCGTAACCTCGGCCTACGGGCTTAAGCGGGCCTTGAAGGGGGGCATAGCCGAGGCCTTCGAGGAGGCGGTTAAGAGGGGCGTGAAGGTGAAGGTGCTCTCAGAGGTGTTCGGCGACAACCTAGCCGAGGCGAGGCTTTTCAGCCAGATAGCCGAGTTTAAGCATAGCAGCCACCTTAACGCCTTCCTGCTAATAGTCGACGACGAGGAGGCTCTAGTCGGCGTAACCGTCAAGGAGGACACGTCGCTCGACACCGAGGACCACATGGAGCTCTGGACCAACAGCGGCTTCTTCGTCAAGGCCATGAGGCAGTTCTTCTACAAGGCATGGTCTGAGGCTGAGGAGCTTAGGCTTTAGAAAAAGTTAAAAACTCAAAGCGTTTCCCCTCCAACCGATAAGGTTTAAGGAGAGGGGTGGTAGCGGTGCCGAAGGTATGCGTATGCGTTAAGCACTCCTACGACGTGAGCGAGATCAAGGTCGACCCCTCCACTAGGGCTCCCGTCCTCGTGGGGGTTAAGAAGAAGACCAGCGACTTCGATAAGAACGCCATCGAGGAGGCCGTGAGGCTGAAGGAGAAGCTGGGGTGGACGGTGACCGCGATAACCTACGGCCCCGACGACGCTAAGTCGGCCCTCAGAGAGGCCCTGGCCATGGGCGTCGACGAGGCTGTACTGGTGACCGACCCAGGCTACGAGCAGTCCGACACCATGGTCACCAGCCGCTTCCTAGCCGAGGCCATTAAGAAGGAGGGGCCCTTTGACCTAATACTCCTAGGCGAGGTCAGCATAGACGGCTACACCTACCAAGTAGGGCCTAGGCTAGCTGAGCTGTTAGGCCTACCCCAGATCACCCACGTTAGGAGGCTCGAGGTCAAGGAGGGCGAGGTGGTAGCCGAGCGCGACTTAGAGGAGGGCTACGAGGTGGTGTCGGCCAAGCTGCCAGCGGTGGTGACGGTAACTAAGGAGATCAACGAGCCCAGGTACCCCAAGCTCATGGATATAATGAAGGCCTCCAAGAAGCCCATCAAGACCCTGACCGCCGCCGACCTAGGCATACCCGACGACAAGAAGGGCGCAGCGGGCTCAGGCATGGAGGTGCTTAAGGCGGTGGCCCCCGAGATGAAGAGAAAGGAGCACGTCATTAAGGGCAAGGAGCCCCCCGAGGCGGTGGCCGAGCTACTAGACCTACTGGCTAAGGAGGGGGTGGTTAGATGAGCATATGGGTATACTCCGAGAACCCCGACTTAATGCTGGAGCTGCTAGGTAAAGGACGCGAGCTAGCCAACCAGCTAGGCGCCGAGCTAGGGGCCATCGTGCTAGGCCAAGGCGTAGCCAGCAAAGCTGAGGAGCTAGCCTACTACGGGCCAGACAAAGTCTACCTAGTCGA
>CAZVDL010000012.1:9327-36246 GCA_964626365.1 uncultured Nitrososphaerota archaeon | reverse complement strand
AGTAGAACACCCCAACCTAGCCACCTTCATCGCCGAGCCCTACACCAGCGCCCTAGCAGGCCTGGCCAACAAGTACAAGCCCGACGCAATACTGCTAGGAGCCACCAAGCGAGGCAACGAAGTAGCCGCCCGCCTAGCAGCCAAGCTAAACGTAGGCTGCGTCACCAACTGCACCGGCGTAAGCATAGACCCAGACACCAAGCTGCTATTACTCAACAGGCTAGTCTACGGCGGAACCGCCATCTCAACCCAACGCTGCAAGACTAAGCCACAAATAGCCACCATACCACCCAGAACCTTCGAAAAAGCCTCAAAGACAGACCGTAAAGCAGAAATCATAAAGGAGGACGTGGCCGTCGAGGAGCCAAAGATCAAAGTACTGGAGTTCAAGAAGAAGGAGTTCAAGGGAGTTAGACTAGAGGAAGCCGAAGTAGTCATAGTAGCCGGCAGAGGCGTAAAGAAGAAGGAAGACGTAGCCATGCTAGAAGAACTAGCCAACCTACTAGGAGGCGTAGTAGGATACACCAGACCACTCGCCTTCGATTTAAAATGGGCCGATCAATGGGTAGGCATGAGCGGTGTTGTAGTTAAGCCGAAGTTATATATAGGGGTGGGTGTTTCAGGGGCTATTCAGCATGTGGCTGGTATTAGGGACTCTAAGATTATAGTGGCGATTAACAGCGACCCTGATGCGCCGATCTTTAAGGTGGCTGATTACGGTATTGTCGGCGATCTTTACGCTGTGGTCCCTGAGCTTGTTAAGGCGCTTAAGGCTAAGGCTAAGTAAGCCTACGCCATTTTTTCTTTAATCGACAAGATTTTTATGTAACGTCCTCGTTATGGATGCCGCCATGAGGGGGTTTACTAAGGAGCAAATAGCCCATATAATGGACGTGGTGTTTAGGCATTTTAAAGGTAGAAGCTACGTGTTCTACCCAGAGTATGAGGAGTACTTGAAGCTTAAAGGCTTTAATGATGATGAGATAGTTGACATCTGGTCTAAAGCCGTGTACTATAGAATTATAGATATAGTGGCGTCCTCCCCATAGGTGATGGTAAAGCTGAAATAATTTTAAAGAGGCTTCCACCATCAGAGATGGAGGCTGAAGCAGAGGCTGCTATCGAGCTGAGCGTAGAGGGCCCTAGCGAGCCTATGGGCGGGCTCGATGGCGGCTGAAGGCCTTCAACCTCCACGAGTACCCACTCCAACCTACGCCTCCACTCCTAAGCTCTATGGTAGAGGGGCTTAGGTGGATGATCAACGCCTGGCCACGCTGTGGAAGGCGCTCAGCTCGAGGGTCCTAGGCTATCGGGCAGCTCAGAGGGTTAGGGCGTAGCCTTGCAGCTCCTAAGCTCCGCTGGAATCCGCGGCGAGATGAGGTTGTACGTGTACGCCTTGCTCTCGACCTTGGTTGGGGCCGCGCTAGCTATGGCCACCTTCACCGGTCTGGTGTAGGGACCCTCATGCCTCCTCGATATTGGCATGGCTAGCTATCCTAGCTTTTTTATTGGTAGATCTCTGCTCCTTAACGTCTTGGCTTCGACCCTCTTTGAGGCTTTTACGATGTCGTCGTCATCGGTGATGAGGGTGGCTTTGAGGCTTTTAGCGATGAGGAGGTATGATGCGTCGTAGAACGTTAAGCCCATCTGTATGGCTGTTAATAGGATGTCGACCTCGCGCTCATGGCCTGATACGTCGATTACGCTCATTAGGTTAAGTAGGGAGTTTATGAAGTTGAGGACTTTAATCGCCTGGTCCACCTCAATCCTCTTCACCAGGTATGCTTCCTTCCATAGGGCGTTTCCGACTTCATATCGCGTAAGCGTTAAGGCGTAACACTCATTCCCCTCGACGAAGTCTATAATGGCGTCGTTGTAGAGGCGCACCGAGTTTAATAATGCGCTGGCATCAAAGAGGTAGCTCAACGCCCCTCCCTGCTCTCCCTAATAATCTTCACCACCTCCTCCTCAGGTATTTTAGATAGGATTTGTGACGCCTCTCGAGCCATAACCCTAAGCCGCTCCCCCTCCCTCCGCCTAACCTCCTCTTCAAGAGCTCTCCTTATCAGCTGGTTTACGTTAATACCCAGCTTAGCAGCTCTCTCCCTAAGCTCATAGGGCACCTTAGCTGAGACCGTTACATACCGGCCCATGAGCAAAACCAAAGTATACTACTGTCGAAAGTAGTATAAAACACTTTTTGTAAATAAGGATACGTCGTGGGCTCATCGCGCTCCGCGCGCTCATTGAACTTTATGGCGCTTACCATCATTATGAAGCTTGGTGTGAGCATTGGCTAGACATGCACGCGGGCCTGGTCTTTAGGTTAGGCTCGCAGCCACGGTGCGTGGGCTTGCTGTTTGCCTGTAAACGCGTGCACGGCTGTAGCTGGCCAGCCCTATGGGGGCTAAATGCCTCAAAAACCTCACAAGCTTGTGAGGGCCTCCTAGAACCCCTCCCGGAGGGTCCATGCACCACCATCGGGCCTCTAGGCCGACCCCACCAGGCTGGCCGTCGATGGCGATGGTCAAGGCGGAGGTCAGGCTCAAAGGCTTAAAGCAGAGCTACTCCTCAACAACCCTCATCGATACGGGGGCTTGAATGACCTTAATCGACAAAGCTCTCGCTGACCGCCTAGGCGTCGAGTACACTGGGAGGAGCTTAGACTTCATCTCGATATCTGGACACGTGGTCAGGTCCATGGAGGCCGTCATACTGGTGTTCGAGGTAGGAGGGGAGCTGTTAAGGTATGAGGCCCTAACTGTGGCAGACATCCCAGGGAGGGTTAAGGAGGCCCTAAGCAAGGTGGGCGTCGACGATAACATAGTGGTCGGGCTCCTAACGCCTGAAAGGGCCAACTTAGTCCCCGACACCGCCACCAGGGCCCTTCGAAAGACGGAGGGGTTCATACTCGAAGCGATCATGAGCACGGAGCCTTAGGTCGAGGCATCCAAGCACGGCCATGGCCTCTCCGCGGCTTGCCTGGCCGCCACGAGCTTGGAGGCCTCCACAGCTAGGACCACCCATAGTCCTCGACTAGGCCGAGCCCTCGAGGATCGCCATGTGCCGCTTAGCTCTAGGGTGAGGCTATAGCCTTCATTTAGCCTGGGGCTTTAAGAAGCGGAGGTTCAGCTACCCCTCGACCTTAATGGGTATTACGATGGGCTCCGTGTAATGTATTATCATGGGCTTCCCCGGCTTGACGGGCGTGACGTATATGACCAGCCCCAGCCATTCATCGAGCTTCTCTGGGAGCCTAAACCTGTAGGTTGTTGAGAGCTCGCTCCTTGGCTCTGGAGGCCTAGTCGAGCCTTCATAGACCAGCTCTGCGCCGAGCATTAAGGGCTCAGGCTTCTGGCTACATGAATAGGCCCTGAACACCATAGCTGACACCATGAAACCACCCTTCCCCTTAACAGAGACCTCCACCTTAACCTCCTCCCCAGGCCTAACATGGATGGGGTAGGAGACCTCAGCCTCAAACGCGTCACTGGAGACCACCTTCCTTGTAAGCGAAGCCTCCCTTGGACCCACTTCAACGCTCGACAGCAACACCGCGGCGGTCAAGGCTACGGCGATCACGAGCACTATGATAGGCAAGCTCCTACTATGCACAGCCAATAGCCGACCCTCTTAGAGCCAGTTTATCGTGCAACCTGGAGCGCTACTAACCTTTTTCTATGCGCGTTGAGGCCAGTAAAAATTACAGCTCCTACTAAAGGAGAGTTGGGCCTCTAAGGCCCTTCTAACAGGCTTCATGTAGACTCGCTCAGGTAGCTTAACTTGGTCTAGCTTAAACCTCCTTGGATCCCTGTGGAACCTCCATATAAGCCTGGCGACCTCGTCGAGGTCCATAAACCTCTCGTTTAGCTGATCTAGGTCAATGAGGTAGGCCGTGCCCAGTCTATTTGGGCTCTACCTATTGTAGGCGCCCGTGTGGTGGATTAAGCAGAAGACCTTGGAGGTTTTCAGTAAGGACTGGGATAAGGAGGCTCGGTTGAGGGAGGAGGTAGAGGGTTGACGGTGGGCGCGCCAAGTCTATTTTTGAGGCTTAGGTTGCTTGGTCTCCTTGGGGGTTGACGTTTTTACAGAGACTTAGCGGTGAACGGTGGCTGTTTGCGCGTTGTAGGGTTAACGCCCCCTTAAATCCTCGTCGCCGCGTGGAGGCGTCATCGCCGGCTGCCCTCGATGAGACGGTCTGTGTTTACAGCTTTTACCTCGATGAAGCTTGCTTTCTCTATGAGCTTGGCGTCCTCGGTGACTAGGGCTGGTCTATCGCGCTTAGCTACATATAGGTAGGCGGCGTCGTAAAACGTTAGCTTGAGCTTGGAGGCTAGCTTCATGATCCCTGTGTAGTCTTCGAGGCTTTTAGGTTCTAAGACCTTCATTACGCCTAACAGTTTGGCTACCTGTCCAGCCTTCTTAACGGCCTCCTCTAGGCTGATTAAGCTCTTTAAGGCATGCTCCTTTCATATAATGTTCCCCAGCTCGTAGTAGGCTAAGTCGAGCGTATACCTGTCCTTTAAGGGCTTCAGAGGCGCCTCAGGTGGCTATGGCGCTCGAGTCGAATGAGCACACCTACCTAGATCTAGCCTCTTTAATCATGGACACGACCTCCTCTGCTGATAGCTTAGCGAAGAGTTCACCGAGTTCACGTGCAGCCATGGCTGCCTCCTCGAGCTTCCTTCTCGTAACCTCCTCTTCAAGGGCTTTTCCAACAACCTCGCTAACCCTCACTCCATATCTCTCGATCAGCCCCTTAAGCTCCCTTGAAATTCTAACGCTGATCGCTACATTGTTCAACGTAATACACCTGACATATTTCATGGATATATGCGCTGTGGGGGCATGGCTTTAGGGGTTAGCTTTGTTGAGGGGCTATGTTGTTGCGCGGTGTCGGCTAGCGGGAGAAGCGCCCGTTGTCTTTGGTTTCTCGTAGCCTTTGAACCGCGCTTTCAAGCCATCCTATCCTCTCCACGTTCCTGACGTCGAAGGCTGGGACGTAGGGTTTGATGTCTAGTAGCGGGGTCTCGTCGACTATGTCCACGTCCTGTACGTGGAGCGTGGTGCCCTCTATCCGTAGAAGCCTGACCACCGATATCCCTATGGGGTTAGGCCTTGGAGGTGCCCGCGTAGCGAAGATCCCCTTCGGCTCGTCGCTCATGTAGGGTTTAACCTTCAACAGGCTCTCCTTTACGAGGTGGAAGTGGTATATGAGGATGATGTGGGAGAACCCCTCAAGCCCCTCTAACCCCTCCGCGTACTCAGGGAACACCTCGATGGTTCCTTTAACGCCCTCAGCGGCTGCAGGTTGTATCGGGGTGCCCTTAGGCTCCTTGAAAGGTGTGCGTATAACCCCTATGGGCTTATAGACTACGTGGACGCTTAGAGGACGCTGAGGCGTACCCGAACCCCCTTTAAGCTATCCGGTAAGGGCTAGGTTAAACGGTTTGGTAGGCTCCGCCCACCCATCAACAGGGTGACGCAGCTCAACGGACATCCTAAGAAGCTTTGTCCAAGTGAGCCTGGTGGACCTGAAGGTGAAGGTCGGTAAGAAGTATGCAGTCCACTTGCCTAGGGAGGTTGTTAAGCGGCTTGAGGTCTCTGAGGACGACGAGGCCCTGTTGACGGTGCGTGGAGGTGAGGTGGTCATTAAGCCCGTTAAGAGGCTTCTTAGGCCTGTAAGGCCTTGGAGCTCAGTTGGCCCTGAGGAGGTTGGCGAGGAGCTTTCAAGGGAGGCGTTGGGGGAGGCAAGTCCTTGATACGAGCCTGCCCTTCATGAGGGTCGAGGTGGCCTATGAAGTGGTTAGTAGAGGCTGGAGGGCTCTTTACAATGCTAGCGCCTACGCCGCCGCGGTCAGGGTCGACAGGGGCCTACTAACCATAGACTCGGCATTTAAGGGCTTCCTGCGTAGGCAGGGCTTTGAGGTCCATAGGCTCCTAAGCCGCTATGAGCTTGAACGCCTGCTTAAAGCGGCTCGGCTTCCTCGAGCCCTCTCTCGACGGCCTCCTCGAGCTCTATCGCTAGCTTCCTAAGCCTCACCCTGCTTCGATCTAAGAGGGCTACCTTCAACGCTACACGCTTATAGCAGTTCTCGCAGAGTCTGACGTCGAACTTTAAAGGCGGCCTATCTCTGCTGAACATCTTCTTTATGGGCTTACCCTGGAAGGGCTTGAGCTCCTTGTTGCAGAGAGGACATTTAGCCGACATATTAGACACCTAAGTCAGCTGCGAAAAGACTCTTCACCGTTCAGGAGACCGTCGTCTCATCATTCCTAGAAGCTAGGCCTTAAAAGGCGGTATTTAAGCGTAGAGCTCAATAAAAATAGGGGTTCGATGAGGTTAAGCCCACCACTTTCTGACGGCCTCAGCGCCTATGGTGTCCCTGGCTATGATGTATCTCATGATGTTCTGGGCGCCCTCAGCGCCGATCACGTAGCTGAACAGGCCTAACCAGGCCCTGAAGATGGGGGCCTCCTTGGTGTAGGCGTAGGCGCCGTACCACTTCATTACCTCCTCAGCTATGTCCACGGCGGTCTCAGGGGCGGTCATCTTGGCTAAGGCGACTGGCACGTTGAGGTCCTGGGGCTTGAAGTTCGGGTTCTTCTTCAGGTAGACCTCGTCGAAGAGCCTAGCAGCCCTATACACGAAGTACCTGGCGGCCTCGTAGCGAGCGTAGAGCTCGGCGAACTTGAAGTTCACGCCCTGGAAGCTGGCAATGGGCCTACCGAAGAGCTTACGCTGGTGGAACCACTGCACGGCCTGATCGAGTAGCCAGCGAGCGCCGCCTAGACAGGCGGCGGCCACGACTATCCTGGCGGCGTTGAAGCCCTCCATGACGTAGTAGAAGCCCTTGCCCTCCTCGCCGAGGAGGTATACGTCCTCGAGCTCCACGTCGTTGCAGATGAAGCCTCCGGTGGTTAAGCCGCACCTACCTATGTCGTGGTAGACCGTGGGGCTGATGCCGGGCCTAAGCTTGCCGTCCTTCCTGCCTATGAAGGCGAAGGCCGAGAGGCCCCTATGGTCACCTGTGGAGCCACTTGTCCTAGCCACTAGGAAGAAGCCTCCACCCCAAGGAAGCTTGACGAAGGCCTCGCCGACGCCGCTTATGTAGGCCTTCTCGCCGTTGAAGACGTAGACGTTGCCCTTCTTAGTGGCGGTCATCCTTATCCCGGCGATATCGCTGCCTCCCTGAGGCTCGGTGGTGGCTATGCCGAAGAAGGCCTCGCCCTTAGCCACCCTGGGTATGACTTCCTGGCACACCTCCTCCCTACCGTAGTACTCGAGCATGAAGGGCCAGCCGTTGTTGAGCAGCGCGTAAACGGCGAGCGCCACGGCTGGGTCGGCATAGGCGATCTCCTCCACGGCTATGGCCGCCATGGTGTAAGTGCCGCCCTGCCCACCATACTTGTCACTGTTAGCTATGCAGAAGAGGCCCTGCTCGCCCATCTTCTTGATTAAGTCCACAGGCACCTCCATGGGGTCGACCGAGGCCTTCTCGTCGATCTCTATCCACTTAGGTGCTATGTGCTTCTGGCAGAACTCCCTCACTGTCTCCCTGAACATCTGCTCCTCCTCAGTGAAGAAGCCGGGCATGTCTTTAGCGTAGTTACAACCTGTAGGGGGTGCGCTCATCAAGGACCCTCCTAGATCAACCTGGCTGAACCTAAAGCCGCTGCGTATATAAGCCTAACGAGAGAGCCTTAACCAGCGCGTTTAGCGCTCATAGCTCGCAGCTGGAGGGCTTTAAGGCTGACGTGCAGCTGCCTCGCCGCTGGCTGCCTACTCCCTTTATATATAGCTCCCTTGGGTACCTGCCCCTGAGCTAGCCATGGGGCTCGTGGATGAGGCCTACCGTGAAGCCTTGAAGGTCCTTAAGCTAAACGCCACTGAGCTGGGGTTCAAGGCCTCCTACGACTACTACAACTCAGTGTGGGCCAGAGATGGGGCCATCACTTGCATAGCGGCGCTGGAGCTCAGCGATAGGGAGCTAACTGAGGCCTGTAGAAGGACTTTGGAGGCCCTGAGGAGCACCCAGACTAAGACGGGGCAGGTGGCCACGGTACGCTACTTGGATAAGCCCGTGACCTACTGGGGAGGCGTAGACTCCACGCTATGGTACATAGTAGCCTGCTGGCACTACTATGAGGCCACGCAAGACGGCTCGTTCCTGAAAGAGTATTGGCCGTCGGTGCGCGAGGCTATGAGGTGGGCGACTTACCAGGACAATATGAACTGCAACCTCGTGATCTCGCCCGAGGCCGGCGACTGGATGGACGCCTCGCTTCAAAGGTCGGGGCTCGTGTTCTACAATAACTGCCTGTTCTATGAAGCTGCGCGTAGGGCTGCTCAGTTAGCAAGGGAGGTTGGGGAGGAGCCCTTAGTAGACCCTGAGGACATCAAGGAGAGGGTCAACGTGGTCTTCTGGCCCGTTAAGGGGTACAAGGAGGAGCTTCTACCCCTCCGCTGGGCTCAGGGAGCCTACGAGGAGGCGGTCAACCCTAAACGCAGACACTACCTGAACTACATCTCTTTTGAGAGGTACGACGGCAGATGCGACGTGTTAGCCCACGTCCTAGCAATCATATGGGGGGTGGCCGACGGCGATAAGACCCGCAGGATCATCGACTACCTCGTCGAGAAGGAGGTCTCATCGCCCTACCCGGTTAAGGCCTTGAACCCTCCCATCTTCGTGCCCGATTACACGTGGAAGCCTCAAATGGACCTGTATAGGCCTAGGAACTGGCAGAACTTGCCTTTCTGTTACCATAATGCTGGGATCTGGCCCTTCATAGGCGGCTTCTACGTGTTAGCCCTGCTTAAAGCTGGACGTAGGGACTTAGCTGAGGCTGAACTTGAAAAGCTAGCTTTAGCTAATAAAGCGGGGAAGACCGAGTGGGAGTTTAACGAGTGGCTCCACGGCAAGACCGGGGAGCCTATGGGGGCTAGGCTACAATCTTGGAGCGCAGCAGGCTACATCATGGCCTACAAGGCGGTCAAGGAAGGCGTTGCCCCTAGAGGCGTCGAGTTAAGCTAGGATCACCTCGATTTTGAGCAGTGCTATTTTAGGGGCTTGACTTGGATGGCCACTTAAAGGTTTATTACCTCCTAAGGGGACTCGTTGAGGGGAGGGTAGAGGTTAAGGACGGGGGCTATGACTGTCTCCCTCCCCTGATCGATGACTTAGGGGTTATGATAGGAGCCCCCGTAGCCGCCTCGGCGGGAGGCTAACTTTGAAGCTAGACGATAAACTTCTGCCGCTAGACGAGGCCGTTAAGAGATACCTATTTGATGGCGCCCACATAGCGCTGGGCGGCTTCACCGCTAGCCGCAACCCCATGGCCGCGGTCTACGAAATCATCAGGCAGCGTGTAAGGAACCTACACCTCTACGTTCACTCACACGGACAGGGCACCGACCTGTTGATAGGGGCTGGCTGCGTTAAACGCGTAGAGCTGGCCTACGGCGCCCTAGGGCGTTACGCTCCCACCTGCCCGAGGTTTAGAAGAGCCGTGGAGAGGGGGGAGGTGGAGTGGGAGGACTACTCGAACTACCAGATGGTGCTCAGGTTCCTGGCGGGGGCGCTCAACGTGCCCTTCATGCCAGCTAAGACAGGGCTGGGCACGGACATAGTGGCTAAGGAGGGCTTCAGCGAGCAGGCTAGGCGCGACCCTAAAGTGGCTAGGAGGAAGCTAGCCGTGATGGAGGACCCCTTCACGGGCGAGAAAGTGATACTGCTCCCTGCCATTAAGCCCGACGTGGCCATAATACACGTACAGTACGTGGGCAGCGAGGGGACGGTGAGGATAAAGGGTTTAAGGTTCGCCGACGTGGAGATGGCTAAGGCGGCCAAGCACCTCATAATCACGTGCGAGGAGATAGCCCCCGAGGAGGAGCTTAGGAGGGAACCCGAGCTAAATTCTCTGCCTGGCTTCCTCGTCGACGCGGTGGTCAAGGTGCCCTTCGGGGCGCACCCTACTGCCTGCTACGGCTTTTACGACGTGGACGCTAAGCACCTCTACATGTACTACGACCTAGCGTCGAGCGACGAGGGCTTTAGGAGGTACCTGGAGGAGTGGGTGTTAGGGGTCTCGTCGCATGAGGAGTACTTGAGGAAGGTAGGCGAGGAGCGGCTTAAGGAGGTAGCGGCTACACCTACTTACGGCTTTAAGCTGGGCTTGGATAGGAGGAGGCCTAAATGAACTATACGCGCAGGGAAATGATGGCTATAGCGGCGGGGAGGCTGATAAGGGATGGGGACGTGGTGTTCGCTGGTACAGGGCTACCGCTACTGGCGGCCACGGTGGCTAAGAAGGTCCACGCGCCTCGATGCGTCATATTCTTTGAAACCGGCGCTATAGACTCACCACTGCCTGAGCTGCCGCTCTACGTAGCTGACTCCAGGGTTATGTATGGAGCCAGCGTGAACGCTGGGCTACTTGAAGCGTTTTCAATACTCTCTAACCCTAAGGTCAGGTCCATAGCTCTCCTTGGAGCGGCTCAGGTAGACAGGTACGGCAACCTCAACTCGACGTGTGTAGGTGATTATCATAGGCCAAGGGTTAGGTTTCCAGGGAGTGGAGGCGCGTGTGATGGGGCGTCGTTGGCGTGGGGCTTCATAGTCTTCGTGCCCCACGAGCGCAGGAGGTTTGTGGAGAAGCTCGACTACTTAACGAGCCCAGGCTGGCTTAGCGGAGGCGACTCCAGGCGGAGGGCTGGGCTACCTAGAGGGGGTCCTATAGCCGTGGTCACAGACCTAGGGGTGTTGAGGTTCGATGAGCAGACCAAGGAAATGTACTTAGCCGAGTATTATCCGGGAGTGAAGCTCGAGGAGGTTCAAGCTAACACCGGCTTTGAGCTAGACGTGTCTAGGGCGGTGGAGGCTGAGCCTCCAAGCAGCGAGGAACTAAGAGTGCTAAGGGAGGAAGTGGACCCACAACGCTTAATACTTGGGGGCTAGCGGCCCCCAAAGATAGCCTTATAGCGCTCGGCTTTAAGGAGAGCCTCCTCCAAGGACCTGAGTATGCCCTCAACTTCACCCTCAGAGAGTCTACGGATAGGTCTGGCTGGGACGCCGGCCGCTAAGGTCCTAGGCTCGACCTTAAAGCCCGAGGGAATCAAGGCGCCCGCCGCCACTATCGATTCCTCGCCCACCTCAGCCCCATCGAGTAGGATAGCTCCTATACCGACCAGAGATCTCCTACCTACGTTAGCGCCGTGGACTACGGCACTATGTGATATGAGGGCCTCGTCGCCCACCACGACCTTAACCCCTCGAGGAGCCTCGATCAAGCAGTGCTCGAGGATCGCCACTCTCTCACCTATCCATAGCTCTCCCTCCTCAGCCCTCAGCACCGAGCCATAGAACACCGCTGAGCCCTTACCCACGTTTACGGAGCCTATTAAGCGTGAGCAGGGGTCTATGAAGACTGAGGGGTGAACGTTGGGCTTTCTCCCCTCATAGGTCACCAAGCTTGAAGTCATCGGGCTTAACGTAGCAGAACCCAGCTTTAAGCGCTGCCTCTCGGTCGCTAGGCCTATCAGCCACGTAGATAGCTAGCTTAGGTCTATAGCGCCTCATAAGCTCCTTGAGGTTCTTCTCCTTGAAGGGGTCTCCCTCCATGTAGAAGTCTAGGCCCCTCAATAGCCCCTCGACCTTCTCCTTGGCCCCCACTATACCCACCGTGAAGCCCGCCTCCTTAAGCCTCTTAACCTCCTCCAGCTTAATGGGGCCTTTAGGATCGCCGACCTCAAGCGTGCCGTCCACGTCGAAGGCCACCACCACGCTCAACGAGGACCCACCAAGCCCTTCAGCAGCCCACACCGGCACTGGTCCGCTCTACATCGTACCGGTACTTGAGCCTTTAACTGCCTAGAGGCAAAGGTTTAGGAGGTGGAAGGTTTTTATGTGCTTCGTGCCCCATTAACTTGAGGAGCTTTGAGCTTCACCGGCGCTGTCGAGCTGCCCCTACATGAGGGAGGAGTGCCTAGGTGGCTTATAGCCAGGATGCGCAGGTTAGCCAGGGCCATAATGGCCGTGGTCGTCGAGGAGAAGGGAATTGAGGAGGCTTTAAGGAGGCTCTCAGACCCTCTATGGTTCCAAGCGTTTTCCTGCGTCTTAGGCTTTGACTGGAACAGCAGCGGAGTGACCACCGTCACCTGCGGGGTCCTAAGGGCTGCCTTAGAGGACAGCTCCCTAGGGCTAAAGGTAGCTGGAGGCAAGGGCTTGAGGTCTAGAAGAGCTCTGGATGACATAGAAGCTATAGGCGAGGAGTTTAGGCTCTCATCCTCCACTATAGAGGAGGTTAAGCGCGCCAGCAGGCTAGCAGCTAAGGTAGATAACGCCGCGGTCCAGGACGGCTACGCCCTCTACCACCACGCAGTGATCCTATCTGAGCACGGTACATGGGCCGTCGTCCAGCAGGGGATGAATGCGGACGATAAGACCGCTAGGCGCTACCACTGGCTATCGCTGAGCTTAAGGAGCTTCGTGGAGGAGCCCCATTCAGGCATCGTGGGTGACATAGCTAGGGAGGCCGTACTAGACATGACTGCTAAGTACAGCGAGGGCTGTAGGAGGGCCTGCGTGGACGTGGTCTCTGAGGGGCCGATCAAGGTTAGGAGGCTGTTGGCTGAGGCTAGGAGGAAGCTAAAGGGACCCATGGACGCGTGGATTGAAGGGATACCCCTAGGCGTTGTGACGATATACAGGTTTGCCCCTGACTCCTTAAACTGGGAGGTCCTCAAGAGGGCCTACGAGGCTAGGCCTAGGAGCTACGAAGAGCTACTGGAGATTAGGGGGGTGGGGCCTTCCATGGTTAGGGCCCTAGCCTTGATAGCCGACTTAATCTACGGCGAACCTCCAAGCTGGAGGGACCCAGTAAGGTTTTCGTTTGCCTTCGGCGGCAAGGACGGGGTGCCGAGGCCCGTTGACAGGGGCCTGATGGATAGAGTCATAGAGCACCTGGAGGGCCTACTTGAGGCCGCCGAGCTTGAGCGCAAAGAGAAGCTAAGAGCGCTGGAGAGGCTTAAAGGGATGGTCGTGAGGGTTAGGTAGGCTCAGCCCTCGTAAGCTTCGTCACCGCGAGCGCTCCGCACTCAGCTCACTCATCACCGCTGAAGTATCGCTCCGCTCCACCTTAAACTTAACCTTGCTAGGCCTATACATGTAACATGCGCAGCCTAAGTCGCCGTCGACCTTCCACGTCGTCAGCTCCCTCCTAAGGTCTACGCCCATTTTGCATGGAGCAAAGCCCGCGCTCCTACACGCCGCCTTAATTGCCTCTAGAATCCTCCGCCTATAGCTCGCCGGCGGAACCAGGTATCCGTGGAGGACCTCTCCCTGAGCGTATAGTTCACGTAGCTTGCTGGATAAGCCTTCAACCCCCTCCCTTAGACCCCACTCGTCCAAGGCCTTCGATAGGGGCCTCTTCCATGGAGGCTGGCTTGGCCCACCGTCTAAGATCCACCCAGATCTGTCAAGCTTCAGCGTCGAGGCTACTATTAGGCGGGCCCCTGCCCCCTCAACCTCAGCTATAAGCGGGGATAGCTCCTCTACGTCGTCGTTGACGAAAGGTATTATCGGGTCTACCCTCACAGCTACGGGTATACCCTCTGAGGAGAGCTTCTCCACGACCCTAACCCTGTCCTTTGGGCGAGGTGCGCGGGGCTCGAAGACCTCGGCGAAGGCTTCGTTCAGGCTAGTTATCGTCACCCCCACCCACCTGTTAGGGTAGTTGACCATTAAGTCTAGGTCTCTTAGTATCAAGGTGGATTTCGTGCATACGTAGAAGGTGGCTCCATAGCTCTCGAGCAGCGGTATAAGCCTACGCATGAAGACCTCCCTAGCCTCAACGGGCTGGTAAGGGTCAGTCGCCGACCCAAGGTTGAACACCACCCTCCTGCCCACGTAGAAGCGTTTAAGGTCACGCTCAGCCCTCTCCACGAGGTTTTCACGCACTACTACGCTTGGAGGGCTCCAAGGCCACTCAGCGAAGCAGTAGCTGCAGGCGTGGAGGCAGCGCTCGTAGACGTTGATTACATGCACCCTCCACCCTAGGTAGCACTCCTCCCTCGAGCTTCTAGCTACCTTAGGCGGGTGAACTACCCTCTCCCCGCGCTTAAGCCTCCTATAGCTGACTTCGCGGGCCTCCATGGAGCTCCACAGACGATGTAGGTCCCTGAGACCTTAAAGTGTCGATCTAGAACTTTATCGGCGTCTCGCTGTAAATCACCTTGCCGATCTCGTCTGGCACCTTGTAGCCCCCTAGGGCCTCAGCCATCTCCCTAAGCTCCTTAGCTAGGAGCGCTTCGATGAAACCTCTGACTCCCTCTTTCTCGAGGCGGGAGCGGGGTATTACGAAGTCGAAGCGCTCCCAGGCTACGTGCTTAAACTTTAACCCGTACTGCTCAGCAGCCCACCTAGTAGTCAGTCCTACGTCACCCTCGCCGCGAGCTATAGCCCTAGCGACGTCTAGGTGAGTCTTAGCCTCGAAGCCGTAGCCCTTGACCTCCCTAGCAGCCTTGGAGTCGAGGCCCTCCTCTATAGCCCTCCTCTCCAAGAGATGGTCTAGGAGAACCCTGGTGCCAGAGCCAAGATTTCTATTCACTAAACGTAGCCTCCCCCTCAGAAGCTCGCCTACTGGGTCCTCCACCTCCTCCCTCATCGCGAAGACAAGCTCCCTATCATACCCCCTAACGACCACCACCCTGCCCTCTAGCCAGTACCTGGGGAGGTATGGTAGGTTGTACGTCCTCGAAGCTGGGTCGTAAAGGTGCACTCCGGCGACGTCGGCCTCGTTGAGCATCAGCAGCGCTAAGCCACCTGATGAGCCAACCCACGCGACCTCGACGCTCTCCACCCCTTTGCTTCTAAGGAGGCCCACGATCCTCTCAACGAGAAGGTCATGGCTCCCAGCATAGACCAGGGCAGGGGCCTTAAAGCCCGCGCTAGGGGCTTCAAGAGGCCTCCTAAGGTGCTTCAAACACTCCTCTACGTATAGCTCCAAGAGCTCCTTGCCCTCGGGCGTAAGCTTAGCGCCCCCACCGCCCTTACCGCCGCGCTTAGCCTCAACCACCTTGACCCCAAGCACCCTCTCAATTCTAGCCACGGCCTCCCAGGCTCTAGAGTAAGCCATTCCAAGGGCCTTAGCAGCCGCGAGCATAGAGCCCAGCCTATCAGTTAACATCAGGAGAATAGCGGTCCTCTCATCTAGCACGGTGACGCCTTCCTTCTCTAGTAGCAAGGTTGCCCTAGCCTCTAAGCCCTCCAGGAAGGCCTTACCACCAGCCACGCTCCTTAAACCCCTAGCGCTCCGCTAAAAGTACTCGTAGCCGCCTGTTAAGAACTAGGTGCGAGCGAGGCTTAGATCAAGAAGCTGCTTGCAGGCTCCGTTAAGGTCAGGCCACCCTCCTCACAGCCGAAGCTTTAAAGCAAGCTACGAGCTTCGCGCCGCACTCGACTCCTAGGTGGTCGGCTGAGGACCTAGTAACGTAGGCCTTTAAGTGGAAGCTGCCAGCCCTAGCCTTAACGAGCATTAGAGGTCCTCGAGGCTCAACCTCCTCCACGACCACCTCCAGCGTGTTCCTAGCGCTAACATCGTACGCCCCAGGCCTAAGTAGAACCACATCCTCAGGCCTAAGCGATAAGACTACGGGCTCTCCGAGAACCCCGTCGGCGACGGCCACCACCTTACAGCCCTCCACATCCACCACGATCTCCCCTCCACCGGCTTCAACGACCTTACCCCTGTAGATGTTAGCGTCTCCAAGGTACCTCGAGGCCTCCATTGACGCTAAGACCTCGCCTATACTGCCTTGCTTAACCACCCTGCCACCCCACATAAACGCGGCCCTAGACGCTAAGGCCGCCACCTCAGCCATATCGTGGGTGACATGCACCGCCGTGAAACCTAGCTTCTCGTGGAGCCTCCTTAACAGCCTCCACGCACCGCTCTTCAACACAGGGTCTAGTGCCGCCGTAGGCTCATCTAAGAGCAGCGCCTTAGGCTCCCATACAAGGGCTCGGGCAAGAGCCACCCTTTGCTGTTCGCCGCCACTTAAAGTCCCAGGCTTCCTACGAACCAAGTGCTCGATGTCCAGCTCGGAGGCTATCCACTTAACCCTCTCCTTAACTTCGCGCTCTGAGGCCCCCCTACACCTCAAGGGGAACGCTATGTTATCGTAGACGGTCATGTGGGGCCACAGGGCGTAGCTTTGAGGCACAAAAGCTAGCCTCCTCTCCTCAGGAGGTAGCCCGGTCACGTCGATACCATCGACAAGGATCCTCCCTCTCTCAGGCCTTCTAAGCCCAGCGATGCATTCAAGGAGCAGAGTCTTACCCGCGCCGCTGGGCCCTAAGACCACCACGTAGTCTCCGCGCCGAGCCTCCAAGTATACCCCTTCGAGCTTGAACTCCCCAAGGTTTAAGTGGAGGTCCTCGACGACTATCATCTCCTCCACCTCAATAGGCCTCTAAGCACCAGGAAGACCGCTACCGACACGGGAAGTAGGATCGCTGTTAAGGCTACGGCGTAGGGAAGCCCGTAGGTGTTAAACCATTCCACTATCAGCACGTTTATCGTCTTAGGGTAGTAGGCGATTATAAGCAGAGCTCCAACCTCACTCACAGCCCTGGCCCACGCTAGGACAGCTCCTGTGACTATGCTCCTAGCGGCTAAGGGTAAGCTCACCGTGAAGAACGTCTTAAAGGGCCCAGCGCCCATACATCTTGCTACCCCTTCCAGGTAAGGATCTATGGAGGCAAAACCATCCCTAGCGCTGTCCACGAGGAGAGGAGCCCCTACGAAGATGAACACGGCGATGATAGCCCAGGGGCTGCTCTCAATTACGACTCCTACGGACCTGAGCAGGCCGCCAATGGAGGTTCTAGGGCCGTAAGCCACCAGGAGCATAACGCCGACTACAGCGTGAGGTATAACGAAGGGGAGATCTACGAGCGACTCCACTAGGCTTTTACCTCTAAACTCGAAGCGTGCTAGCAAGTAGGCTAAGGGGACCCCCACGGCCAGTAAGATTAACGTGGCTAACGTCGCGGTCGCTAGCGTCAATAATAGGGCCCCTCTAGCCTCTCTAGATATCAACGCGAAGCCCAAAGGGCCTGGCTCCATAGACAATAGTAAAGAAACGAAGGGATAGGCTAGGAACGCTAGGATCGCTAGCGAGGCCGCCCCGAAGAGAGCTACTAGCTTCTTCACCTCCTTAGCTCCCCCGGAACCTCACCTACATACATAGGGCTCTCGAGGAAAGGTTGCCCTAGCCTTCCAAACACCTCCTCGCCGGAGACGCTTAGAAGTAGCTTAATGAAGCCCACGGCGTCCTCGCGGTTCTCAACGGTGCTGGGTATCGTGACCCCGTAAACTATCGGCGCCCCTTCAACCTCCTTCTCCTGCTCCGTCCCGCACATTATGTGGATCGTTGCTTTAGCGTAGAAGTCGGCGTGCTCCGGGCTACCGAGGTTTAACTCTGGCGGTAGCTCAACGAAGCGTAGGTTATGCTGCACCGCCACGCTCCTATACTCGAAGGCATAGTCCAGCGCTCCAGCCTCTAAGAGCGCTATCAAGTCCACGCTCTTACTTCGGACAACGAGCCTCGAGCCTTTAACCTCAAGGTCGGCCGGAACGTAGATATGCAGCGTTCCATTAACCTCCTCGCTGTAGATATTGGTGACCTCGGTCACGAGCTCCTTAAAAACCTCAAGTCTCCCATAATACATGCCCGCCAAGCCGAGGATAGTTACCGCGCGGTAGCCGCAGGGATCGTCGTTGGGGTTGGAGAAACCATACCTAACGTCAGGCCTCAACAGTATCTCGAGCCAGTTATCGGAGTTAATTGCGTCGGCGTACTTGCTGTTATTGGTGTACGCTAACACGGCCTCGTTGGAGGCGAAGGCCACGCACCAATCAGCGTGCTTAGGGAACATCATCCTCGGTATCAATCGATAGTCGGCCACCGCTAAGACATCGCATCTCCTTCCCAGCTCAGTGACCTTCCTAACGGCCTTGACGCTGCCTGAAGGCTCTATCACAACCTCGATGCCAGCGTGGCGCTCCTCATATATTGCCGCCAGCTCCTTCAACGGCATGTAGAGGCTACCTGCACAGAACACCACTAACCTCCTCTTGCCGCCGGTAACGCTGAGGGAAAAGTAGTAGGCTGCGCTGAAGGCGGCCACCACCATGATCACTAAGATCACCAGCACGAAGATTTTTCTCATATCTGATATCCGATAACGGTTACTAATCCTGAATAAAAAGCTTACTGCAATAATATTAAGTTTAAGACTCTGGCTCGCTGCTGGCTTAGCTGAGACATCAAGAAGCGTTAGAGGAGGCCTACTCATCCTTAAGTTGGCGGAGGAGGCCCATGAAGCTCAATGCAAGCCTAGACAGCCTGTCCTCAAAACCACCCTCCCTCCAATCACCCTCAAAGGCTAAGCTTAACAGTCTCTCGGCCCACGTTGGAGGAAGGTGGCTTACATAGAACTTAGCAGCCTCTAAGATAGCTACGTCTCTCGCTAACGGCGCTGAACAGCATAGCGGTTTAAGTAACTCGGCTAGGTGTACATCCTCTAAGCCGAGCCTCAATGAAAGCCCCCATTCGTGAAGGCTCTCCTCAGAGCGCTTAAGCAAACGCTGAGCGTAGGCTTTAGCCGGCTCGACGAAACCCTTTTCTACGAGGAGCTTGGTAGCCTCGTAGTCCTTAACGGCCACGGACAACAGGTAGAGGAGGTTTAAGGCCTTCACTTGAGGCACGCCTCGGTCGAGGAGAAGCCTTAGGTACCGCCCAGCCTCATAGAACCTTAACTCGCCGTGAAGCACTGAGTGCGCGCCCTCATGTAGGATTATCCCGTCCTGTACAGCCTCAGGCTCCCGCTTAATCAGCTCCTCGCAGAGCGTGATCCTAGGAGCCCCAGTGAAAGCGTCGTGGGTAGCCTCGTAGCCGTCGTAGGCTGGAGCTGAAGCTACGCCTGCCTCCTCGTGAAGCAACGCTAAGTAGGACTTAAAGGTGGGCGCGTCGTGGACGAAGACCACGTAGACTAATAGCGGAGGCTCCTCCACCTTAGCGTAGAGCCCTAAAAGCCTTCTTAAGGCGTGAGCAGCCCATTCACGGTCAATGGGGCCCACGTAGCTCGTCGATAACTTAACCACGTGGAGCTAAGAGGTGAGCCTTAAGTTAAAGCCTTTCCGCCTTTAAGTCCTAGCTCAGGAAGCAGGTCCTTAGGCTCAAGCTCTTCGCTTAGAGGCTTAGCTAAGCTCATAGCTGGCGCTACGCTGGTAAGAGGACTTAGCCCACGCGGCTGCCCTAAAGAGCTACATTAAGAAGCGCTACACCGCGGCGCTGAAGCGATGATAGTACACCAGCTTTTTTAAGACATAGACACTTTAAGTTAGTGGGTTAACGTAGGGTTCTTGGGGTAGGCCGTGGCTTACGTCTCGTCCACACGTCTCGACGCTGCACGAAGAATCATGGAGGAGTTCGCTCGCTCAACAGGCTTACTCCCTGAAGGCTACCCACGGCGCTACCTATGGACGGACGCCTTCGCGGTGTTCAACTTCTTGGAGCTCCATAGGCTTACGGGCGAGGAGCTCTATAAGCAGCTTGCGTTGCGCCTAGTAGACCAAGTTCACCACGTCTTGGGAAAGCATCGCGGAGACGATGGGCGTAGTGGCTGGATAAGCGGCCTCGAAGACCACGAGGCTGAGGAACACCCAACGGCCCGCGGCCTAAGGATAGGCAAGAAGCTGCCTGAGCGTGGGCCAAACGAGCCTTACGACCCTATCTTGGAGTGGGAGCGCGACGGTCAATACTACCACTACCTCACTAAGTGGATGCTCGCCCTATGCAGGGTGGCTCAGGCGACAGGCGACGCTAAGTACCTTAGATGGTCCGTGGAGCTAGCCGAGGTAGCCCACGCCGCCTTCACTTACACCTCGCCTCTCGATGGCCGCAGGCACCTATACTGGAAGATGAGTATAGACCTCTCCCGCCCCCTAGTACCTCAGGAAGGTCAGCACGACGCGCTCGACGGCCTCATAACCTACGCTGAGCTTCAAGCAGCCTCGCCAGCAGGGTCGCTGTACCTAAGGGACCAGGTAGCGGATGCTCTAAGCATGTGTAGGGAAAGGGATTGGAGCGAGTGGGTTACTGATGACCCGCTCGGCGTAGGTGAGCTCTTAAGCCTCTCCTTCAGGGCGGCGAGGCTAACCCTCGAGGGCATGGACTACCTAGCTGAGCTGCTACACCCTCTGCTTGAGGCCGCGCACGTTAGCCTTAGAGCTTACCTGTCTAAGGACTTCCTCAACCTTCCAGCCAGCCGTAGGCTCGCCTTCCGCGAGCTCGGCCTCTCGATAGGCCTTCACGCCGCTAAGAGGCTTAAAGCCCTGGCCGGGAAATTACGCGCCCTACACCATCCATTACTTAAGGACGTAGAAAGATTTGCTTCAATGAGCGAGGAGATTGAAAAGTTCTGGCTTAACCCAGCAAGCTGGGAGGCTGACACTTGGGTGGAGCACCGAGACATTAACATGGTCATGCTGGCGACGAGCTTAATACCTGATGGATACCTCGGCCGACTACCCAGCTCTGTGCAGCGTGAAGATCTACGCTGAGTGGGGCTTCATTGAAGAATAGCGGACCATCAACGTACGTCACAAACCCAGTAAGATTGAATTGGCCGGTTAAAGGGAAGACGCGAGGTGTCTGTTTTACGTAAGCTTTGAAGGGAGGCATTGAAAGCGATCGAGAAGCGCAATAATAATGCTTTTTTATACCCTGGAGCTTAGAAGAGGATGCGAATGTGATGTGAGAACCTTGAAGTGCTCTGGCTGTGGCGCGTGTATGGGCTTAAGCATGGGGCCGCCGTTGATGAGGGCGCCGGCCACCTGCGTTAGGGCGAAGAGCAAATAGGCTGGACGTAACCATGTACCGGAGGAGGGCTAAACCACGCGCAAGGCCCCTAAGCTCCAAGAGCCATGAGTACTGGGACTTCAGGCCGGACGTGCTAGTGATAGCTGAGAAGGACTCGGTTGCTAAGGCCTTCGCCGAGGCCCTATCGGATGGCTCCTACAGGCTTAGGGTTAAGGGGCCCGTGAAGGTCTATGTGTTTGAGAGGGAGGGTAGGCGCTGGGCTGCGATAGGGCTTCGAGGCCACCTCTTCGACTTTGACTTCGAGGAGGAGCTTAATAGGTCGTGGAGGAGCGTCGACCCGAGGGAGCTCTTCTTCGCCAAGCCCTTGAAGGTCCCAGAAGAGGGCTCGCGCCCATACATAGAGGCGTTAAGGGAGCTGGGCAGGAGCGCTGAGACGGTATACCTGGCCCTCGACGGGGACCCCGAGGGCGAAGGCATAGCCCTCGAGGCCATGTCGGTGGTGTCGAAGGTAAACCCCTACGCTGAGTTTAAACGACCATGGTTCTCCACGCTCAACCCCGAGGAGCTTAGGAGAGCCATAGCCAACGCTGGGGAGCCTAACCGTAGGCTAGCTGAGAAGTGCTTCGCTAGGATGGAGGTGGATTTAACTATCGGAGCGGCGTTCACCAGACTATTAACGCTTAGCGTCCAGCGGCTGGCTCCACGCTCACTTCCCTTAGGGCGCTTTCTTAGCTATGGTCCCTGTCAAAGCCCGGTGCTATACCTGGTCGTGCAGAGGGCGCTTGAAAGGGAGGCCTTTAAGCCTGAAGTGTTCTATAGAGTGGTGGCTGCTCTTAGGTACAGCGGATTGGCGTTTAGGGCGGAGCACGTCAAGGGGAGGTTTAAGGAGAGGAGAGAAGCCGAGGAAGCCCTGGAGAGAGCTCGTAAAGCGGACTTGGCCCTCGTGAGGAAGGTCGAGGAGAAGATAACAGCCAAGCAGCCCCCGACCCCCCTCAACACCGTTGAGCTTGAGAGCAGGGCTAGCAGGTTCCTCAATATTAGGCCTAAGCAGACCTTAGACCTAGCTGAGGAGCTCTATCGTAGAGGCTACATAAGCTACCCTAGGACCGAGACTGAGATCTACAGCCCCATGATAGACCTTAAAGGTATACTACAGTCGTTTAAGGGCCACCCCATCTACGGCCACTACGCCGTCGACCTCCTAGCTAGGCCTCTAAAGCCCACGCGGGGGGCTAAGGACGATAAGGCCCACCCTCCCATACACCCAGTCAAGCCTGCCTTGAAGGAGGAGATCGTGGGCGAGCTTGGGCTACAGGCTTGGAGGATATACGATCTAGTGGTCAGGCACTTCATGGCCACTCTGAGCCAACCAGCCAAGTTGGCTAGGCAGAGAGTGGTGGTTGAGATTGGAGGCGAGCTCTTTGAGGCCACGGGTCTCATCATCGAGGACCCAGGCTACCTAGAGGTCTACCCTTTCGAGAAGCCCAGCGAGGAACCTCTGCCCGAACTTAGAGAAGGCTGGATGGTGGACGTGGTGTCGGTGGAGCTAAAGGAGGGGAAGACTGAGCCGCCACCCTACCTCTCCGAGTCTGAGCTGCTCAAGTTAATGGAGAAGCTTCACATAGGAACCGACGCTACGGCTTCTCAGCACATCCAGACCAACCTTGATAGAGGGTACTTCTACATTGAAGGTAGGCGTTGCATACCCACCCCCCTAGGCCTAGCCTTGATTAAGACGCTGCTGGACATCAAGCCTGAGCTCGTTAAACCGGAGGTCAGAGGCTTCATCGAGGCCCAGATAAACGAGGTTGCTGAGGGACGTAGGAGTAGGGAGGAGGTCGTAGAGTACGCCAAGAAGGTCTTCCTAAGCTACTACGATGAAGTTAAGGGTAGGGAGGGAGAACTGGCTAAGGCGCTGCTTCCGACCATAGCCGAGAGCCTAAAGCTAGCCGAGGAAAAGAAGAAAAGAAGGAGAGCCAAGCGGCGTAGGCGCAAGACGACAGGTTAAGCTACCTTACTTAACTCCGCTAAGGACATCCTCCAGCAGCCTACTAATTCTCTCAGACCTCCTACTCTATGATCAGCGCTAGCCGATATCCTACACGCCTCTAGCCTAAACGTCAACCTAGCTTTAGATTTCGCCACTTTTTGAAGGGTCCTATACCTCATGCAAAAAAGTGAAGAGACTTTAGAGAAGTAGATCGTTCTCGAACTGATCGTATATTGTTGGTCTCTGCATCTTGCAGTTCGTCTTCGCATAGTCGAAGGCCTCCTCAACAGTCACGTCCCAAGATTGGCCATACACGCCATCGCCATTGTGATCGTACTTGTCAGCTTTGCCATAGTACATCCCCTGCTCGAAGAAGTAATACGTAAATTGGCCGTTCTGCCACTGGTCGCCCTCATAGGCGACTCCATGTTCAGTCGTGGACGCGACTACAATTCTCCCCTTAGCCTTTAGGTCGTTCATCCCGCCTGATAGGCAGCTATCGAAGACGAGGACTATCCTTGACGTGTCGAAGCCTGAGAACAATTTCACTAAGTCGCCGTCCCACAGGTAAACTAGGTTAGAGCCGTCGTGTAACACTATGGCCTCATCGATAAGCTCGGAGTCTCCATCATCCGCGAAACCCCTGGCGCCGTGGCCGCTGAAGAAAAACACCACTTCGTCTTCAGCCACCTCCTCGCTCTTCACCTCTTCTATGGCCTTAATCACGTTGTCAATGGTGGCGTTCGCGTCGATGAGCAGGTGGACGTTGTCGGGGTCGAAGTTGTAGATCTCGACTAAGGTCCAATACACGTCGTTGGCGTCGTCGTCTGCGTACTCTAGGTCGTTCTCCTCACCGGGGTAGTCCGAGACGCCTATTACTATCGCGTACTTCGTACCATAACATAGTTCGCCGAGGATACCTGTTGCAGCGCCCTTAGATGGCTTACCGCCCCTCGCTTTAGGCCCCTTCAACACCACTTTCTTAACCAGCTCTACGTCCTCCGCCGAGGACGGTTTAAAGGCTGGGCTTAATGGGCGGGCAGCGCTTACTGCAGCGGCCACGGCAATAGAAACCATGAGAGTCAACAGCACCGCGGCGAGAAGGGCCCTCCTCCTATTATTATTCATCACATAACCTCCAGAGAACTGGGTATGTCTATGCGTAACAGCTCTAAATTAGTTTTGGCGCCGCTGATGCACACTATCACAGTACCTTGTAGGCTAGGATGGCCAAGAGAGTCGTTGAGGTATTAAACCTTCCGATTAATGTATGGGCTTCGATATAGGGCTAGGTGTCAGTTAAGAGCCGCCTATATTTCTTCGTTATAACACCTCGAAACCGACCTCTATACCGTTAGCGAGGTACGCGTGGATGTCGGAGGGCGAGGCGTAGGGGTAGGCCACGATTACCACTACGTAGCCCATGAAGTGATCGAGGTCCTCGAGTGAGGGTTTAGCTAAGCCTGAGGGGTGTGAATGCGCTACTCCAATTATGGAGGGGTCTAAGGGTAGGAGGTAGGGGTTGAAGCTCGCGAAGCCAAGCCCATAGGTGGCTAGAGGGGGGACGACTAGCTCCTCTACGAATAGCTTGTCACCTTTAACTTTGCCTCTAAGCAGTAGGAGGAACTCACGGGGGTGGGCTTCCTTAGCTGCCGTTAATAGGGCCTCAACAACCTCCCTAGTCAAGTAGACACCGGTTATCTTCCTCTTCACGCGCAAGGAGGTTAACCTCAGGACCTCGCCAGCCGCCTCAATATTAACGTTAGCGGGGAAAGCCTGAAAGCTGGGCTTTAACCCTTAAACCGGTGCTATGATTAGGCTTGAGTGGCGTGGACCTGCGGCTTGGGTAGTTATTGATAGGCCTGAGGCCTTAAACGCCCTCAACGCTGAGGCCCATAGAAGGCTGAGGGAGGCCTTAAAGAAGGCCGAGGACGACGAAGAGGTCAGGGTAGTCGTCATTACGGGCTCGGGGGAGAAGGCCTTCTGCGCTGGCGCCGACGTGAAAGACTTCATAGGGGCCCAGCCCTACGACGTCAGAGTCCACGTAGAGGAGTCAAGGAAGACTATAGACCTCATCTTAAGGCTCAATAAGCCTGTAGTGGCAGCGGTTAACGGCTTAGCCCTGGGCACGGGATGCGAGATAGTATTGGCCTGCGACCTCGCCATAGCCTCTGAGAACGCTAAGTTCGGCCAGCCAGAAGTACGCCTAGGAATGATGCCTGGACTAGGCGCGACTCAAAGGCTGCCCTTACTGGTGGGGGTGAAGAAGGCTAAGGAGCTCCTCATGACGGGCAAACTCATCGACGCTAGGGAGGCAGAGAGGCTGGGCATAGTCAATAAGGTGGTGCCCCCCGACAAGCTGAAGGATGAGGTCGATAGGCTGGTCGAGGAGCTTAGCAAGCTGAGCTCCTCGATGTTGAGGCTAATTAAGGACGCCGTCAATAGACCCCTTGAGGCTCTGCTTGGAGCAGGGCTAAGCATAGAGCTTGAATGCTTCGCCGAGTCCTTTAGCCTCTCAGCTCCACATGAGGGAATCAAGGCCTTCCTAGAGAAAAGAAAAGCTGAGTTTAAGGAGTAACGCCGTCAACTAGCGGGACCGTCCTCACTAGCTTTAGGTCGCTGGTGAATACCTTGACCATGCTTGGGGACACGGTGTAAACGTAGTCCTCTATGAAAGCCGCTCTAAGAGCGTCCTCATGCTCAGCGAAGCCGCGCTCCTTAAGCTCCTCGTCAGCCACCTCCACTAGCAGCACCCCCTTCCTAAGTAAGCCCTCAACGGGAAGGGCGAACCACCCCTCCTCTAGGTTTAATGTCAGGGCCTTGTGGTCGTTGAGGACAGGGGTGTAGTAGAAGCGTTCAAGTTTTAAACATGAAACCTCCCTAACGTCGCTGAGGTTGGATACGTCGTAGAGCGACACCTTCAAGCCCTTGAAGACGCCGAGCTCGTCGGTGTCGACGCCTATGCCTATGAGGTAGTGCTCGCCGTAGGGGTGTAGGTACTCCGAGTAGCCTAGGGACTCAAGATAACCTATCACCTTAGGCTTGGCGGGGTCTGAGAGGTCCACGGCGAAGAGCGGGTCCATCCTCCTAAAGGTCACTAGAAAGGCTACGTTCCCCAAGTACCTAGCAGCGCAAATCCTCTCGCCCGGAGCTAACCCTTCTAGGGAGCCCACGACCTTGAGGTCCATGTCGAGCACGTAGAGGTTGTTGGAGGTATACCCCTTGACGCCCCACGTGGTCGTAGCTACTCTGAAGAAACCGCCTTCTTCATCCGTAGAGAACTGGTCGAGGACTCTGCCAGGTACTTCACCCCTAGCCTTCAAGGAGATCTTTAACCCATTTAGGCTGAACCTGTAGATCAAGGTGCGCTCGTAGGTGAAAAGCGTAATCCCTTTAAGCGGCGATGTGAGGGGGGCACGGCGCATCTTGACACATAGCAGGTAAAGGTTGCTTGGAGACACGTAGACGTAGCTCGAAGGGCCCAGCAGGAAGGCCTCCCTTGAATACTCGCCGCTCACTAGGTCTATGGATAACAGGGTCGTGAACTCAAAGCCCGCACCCCCCTCAATGTACTTGATCTCAGTAGCCGGCACCACTTGCCCGTTCACCGTTGGAAGTATAGGCTCCTCAGAATGCGCTGGGTAGAACGCTAATGCTGGGTAAGATGTTACTAGGTAGAGGTAGTGGTCTATGACCCTGGAGGTAACGTAGCGCCCAGTGACCTTAACCTGGGCTAGGAGCGGGCGGTCATCGCTTGATAGGTCGTAGATGAACACGGTGGTGCTTGGCGGCATCGGCCACTTGTAAATTGATCTAGGCCACTCCTCAACTATGACTGTAAGTCTATCACCGCCCGCGTAAACCCCCTTAACGGTGCCGTTATACTCTAAGACGTAGGCTATAGAGGCTTCAACCGGAGGATAGGCCTTAACGGCGTAGAGGGTGCCGTGCGAAGCTATGTAAATGAAGGGGCCCTGTACCTTAACTATGTCGGCCTCGTCGACCCCTTCGACCTGGAGGTTAGTGTACGAGCGTTTAA
>CAZVDL010000012.1:0-9227 GCA_964626365.1 uncultured Nitrososphaerota archaeon | reverse complement strand
ACAGGTAAGGTGTGACAGCTATCGAAGTAGGGTGAGGCGTTACGCTCTAGGTACGCCTTAAGCTCATTGTAGCTCCTGAAGCACTTAAGTTCTTCAGCCCCTCCCTGGTTTAGGCTAGCGCAATGAAGCGCTATGACGAGGGCTAGGACTAAGGCTGTTAGAGAGGCTGCGGCTAAAAGCCATCGCCTCTTCAAGGCGCATTTAAGGTATACCGCCACGCTGTTAACGCTAGTCCTTAGAAAACCTTGTTCGAGACCTTAGAAAAGCCTTAACCTAGTAGGGCCCTGGCTATCACGTTCTTCTGGATCTCCGTGGTGCCCTCGTAAATCGCCGTTATCCTAACGTCGCGGTAGAAGCGTTCTAAGTCGTAGTCAGCTAGGTACCCGTAGCCGCCGAATATCTGGAGGGCCTCGTTGACCACGTTTATGGCTATTGTGGCGGCGAAGGACTTAGCCATGGAGGATAGCTCAGGTATTACCTTCCCCTCGTCTAGCTTAGACGCCGCCCTGTATACCAGTAGCCTGGCAGCCTCGACGTAGGTGGCCATATCGGCTATCTTGTGCCTGATCACCTGCATGTCGGCTAGCCTGGAGCCGAACTGTCTGCGCTCCTTAGCGTACTTGATGGCCCTATCTAGGGCGCCTTGAGCGCAGCCCACTGCTTGAGCCGCTGCGTGGAGCCTACCGTAGTCCAGGAAGATCAGGGTGTGGTAGAAGCCTCTATTTTCCTCGCCCACCATAGCTGAGCGGTGTACCCTAACGTTGTTGAAGCTGTACTCACCGAGCAACGAGGCCCTTATCCCGAGCTTCCCAGTTATCTTGGTGGCCTCGAAGCCCTCGGTGCCCTTATCGACTATGAAGAGCGTTTGGCCCCTATGCTTGAGGCCGGGCACAGTCTGACATAGAACCACGGCAAAGTTTGCGATGGGGGCGTTGGATATCAGAGTCTTGGTGCCGTTGATCACGTAGTAGTCGCCGTCCCTCACAGCTGTAGTGTCAAGCACCGTTATGTCGCTTCCATGGCTAGGCTCCGTGAAGGCGCCCGAGGATACCCACTCGCCGCGGGCTACCTTGGAGAGGTACTTGGACTTCTGCTCGTGGCTACCGAAGAGGTGTATGAGGTCGCTGCCGAAGGTGGCCACGGTAATGGCCACGCCGAGAGTAGAATCGGCGCGACAGAACTCCTCGACTATTAACAGGTTCTCGAGGTAGCTTAGGCCCTGGCCCCCGTACTCCTCGGGGAAGTGGGGCTGAATGAAGCCTAGCGAGGCCGCTTTACGGTAGAGCTCCCAGGGGAACTCCTCCTTAACGTCGAGCTCCCTAGCCAGCTCCGGCTTAAACTCCTTCTCGGCGAACTCCCTCGCAGCCTCCTTGACCTCCAGCTGCTCACGGGTTAAATCGAAACCCATGGACGCCACCCTCTCGTAGGCTGGAGCTTAGGTGTAATCAATTTTTCCGCTTAGCATGGAGCGGCGACAGAAAGGGAAGCCTAGGCCGTGAGGGCGAGGCTACCGATGAGGGGATTATGTGGTGTTAAACCGTCAAAAGTGTATCCTAGCACTACGCCTAGACACTATCTTTTTAAACGAGAGCTAGGGTCAACCACCGGTATGTTCCAAGAAGCCCGTGGAGAGCTGTTAGCGAAGTCGCTCCTCACCGACGTCGTTAAGGCCCTAAGCTTAATGGTGGCCTACAACAAGACAACCATAGATAAGCTGGGTCTAGTAGCAGAGAGGGCCAAGAACCCTGTCGTTAAGGCGTATGCAAGCTACGCGCTACATGAAGTAGCGAAGATCAGTAAGTTGCTTGAGCTAGCCGTGGGCCGCCTAGACGTTGAGGGCTTAAAGGTTAGTGACGCTGAGGAGGAAAGGCTGATAGGGGGGCAGGCTCTAAGCCTCATACACGAGCTCCACGAGATCCTAGACAAGCTGAGGCTTAGGGTCACTAAGGCTAGGCTAACCCGCTTCGCTACCATAGGGCGCGAGCTGGCTAAGTTGTTGGCCGTGCAAGGCATGGCGTACGCTAAGGTCGTTGAGGACGCGGGCAGAGACCCGTGGGCGGCTAAGGCCATACGCAGAGCGTCAAAGGAGCTCCTGAGCATGTCTTCAAAGCTTAAGTTGATGAAGAGGGCCCTCGCGCTGTTTAGCCTCTTAGCAAGCTAAGGCCGCTCAGCTTGGAGCCACCAATCACCCCTCAGCCATGCAATGGTCGATCATCGCGGCCTACGTCTTAGAGTTCTCGAGGGACGCTATAAGCTTAACCATTAACCTATAGACTTCTCCCCCACTAACGACACCAATAAGTCAAGCTCGTCCTTAGTCTTAGCCGCTACGTGGACATTGCCTAGCTTAACCCTCTTTAAGCCCTCCTCCTTAGCGGCCGCGAAGGCCTTGACGAGCTCCATAACGTTGGGGGGCTTAACGTCGCTTAGCTTGTAAGCTGGAAAGAAAGCCAATATCGTGAACGGGATGTCCCTGTCCACGCTGGCTACGAGCCTAGCTATCTTCCTAATCTCGTCGACCTCCACCCAGCCGGGTATGTAGAGGGCGAGCACCTCAACGACGAAGCCTAGGTCCAGGGCAAGCTCAGGCACCTTAAGCACCGTGGAGTTGTCGGCCCCGCAGAGCCTACGGTATAGCTGCGGGTCGTAGGCCTTTATATCGAGCCAAAGGGAGTCGACGCCACCGCTAGCTAGCGTCTCGAGGTTACGCCTGGTTAGGCCGTAGCCGTTGGTCTCAAGCAACACCCACACGTCACCGCATGCATCCTTAATCTTCTCCGCGGCCTCAGCGTAGAACTCGGGAACGCAGGCCACGTCGCCGCCGGTGAAGGCGACTATATTGCGCGCTGGCCCCCAGCCCTGTACGCTCCAGACGACCTGGCTTGGGTTGAGTACGCCTGGGCATAGTGGGCCCCTTACGCCAGCTGTAGCGCAGAGGCCGCAGTGTCTACATAGGTCTGAGGCGGTAAACATGAGGGCTCTCTCCCTGGGTTCCTTCACCGTCACCATGTCATGGTACCGTGCAGCCTCCTCAGCCAGCTCGTCGGTTGACATCCAGAAGCCGTTGTACACCTGCGTGAACTCCCATGAGTGGCACTTTAAACATGAGTGGTTGCAGCCGCTCTGATAGATGCTCAAGTAGTCCTCGGGCCTAGATAGGTGTATGGCTTTAATTAACCTGAGCCACTTGCCTCCTTCTCTCTTAAGCGTGGCCTTACAGGCTGGCTGAAGGCTACCGTCAGGCATTAGGGTTTGACAGCTACCAGGCTTAAAGCCCTGCTCGACCATTCTACACAGGGCGACGCCACCAAGCTACAGTTGAGGGAGCGGCTCATAAAGGTGGGGCTTAAGGGTGACGGCGCTGGTCAAGGTGCTAGTTAGGTCTAAGAGCGACGCCGACGCCATTAAGAGCTCGCTTAGGAGGTTTGTTGGGAGAGAGGTTTCCGTAGACACGTTTAAGGGCGCTAGGGAGCTGCGCGACGTGGACTTAGAGCTTAGGAGGCACCTAAGCTTCAAGGGACTCGTCGTGGTTATGCTGGGGCTTGAGGATAGGAACGCCTTGGAGCTGGAGCCAAGCTACCCAGACAACTTCGTGTTTCACCTAGTACCTAAGGCTAAGGTAAGGAACGAGAGGCCTCATAGGCTACTTCAGCACTACCTAGAGGCCAAGGCCGAGTTTAGGATGAGGATGGCGTGGAGGCCTGAACTCTCAGCCTACACGTTAACTAGGGATGGCTTAGCCCTGGAAGGGTGGGAGGTGAACCCAAGGTTTGACGTATACCTACCCAGCGAGGGAGTCGTTAAGTCGCTTAAGAAGCTTGGGGTCGCGAGCCCAGGGCTTGTGGTTAAACAGCTTAGAGGATTACACGCCGTTTACAGCGGGCCTTGGAGGGTGGCTGAGCTATCGTTCAGCGATGTGGGGGCCCACGTTGAGGTCGAGAGGAGGAGCCTAAGGAGGACTCAAGTGGCTGGCTTAGACGTCCACGTTGAGGTTAATCGAGGCACGATCTCGAGGCTTGAGCAGGCCTCGTTAAATTACCTTTCAAGCTTCGACGTAGACCACGTAGTGGTTCCGTGGAGCGGGGGTAAAGATAGCACGGCGGCTTTATTGCTGGCCTTAAAGTGCTTCGGGAAGAAAACCACACCCCTATTCTTAGACACGGGCCTCGAGTTTAGGGAGACCGTCGACTACGTCGAGGAACTCTCGAGGAAGCTGGGCTTCAGCTACGATAGGGTCAGGGTTAAGGTTAAGGAGGCCTTAATGGAGGGGCTTAAGCCTCTACCGAGCCACGACGACAGGTGGTGCACCGCGATGAAAATGGAGGCCGTCGAGGGCTACGTTAGGGAACTCTCCAAGAACGGCGAAGCCCTGGTCGTCGTGGGGGACCGTGAAGCTGAGTCCGAGGCGAGACTTATGAGGCCAGCCACCATGGACCACGGAGGCTACCTTGAGGCGGCGCCCCTAAAGCTCTGGGCTGCCATACACGTCCAGCTATACCTAGCGCTTAGGGGTGTGCCCGTCAATAAGATGTACGAGTACGGCTTCTTTAGGGTGGGCTGCTACATCTGCCCAGCGTTGAGGAGTTGGGAGCTTAAGCTAATGCTGGAGGAGCCGAGGTTAAGCTACCTTAAGGATGATGAACTTTTTCAGCTCTTCACCTCGCGGAGGAGGGCGACGTCGACTTAGAGTCGGCGTCTTCCGGGGAGTTTTCATCACCGCTCAGCGATAGCTGGTGCTTTCATCCGCCATGGCTTACGGTGCAGGGTCCTCTATTTAAAGGGTATCTACCGTTAATCGAAGCGAAGCCAGGTCCTCGATTATCTTGTCGAGGCTTCTATGGGCCCTTAGGTCCTCCCTCCAGTCTTGAGGAAGCTTGCTCTTGAAGCTCTTTTTAGCCGCGCGATAATCCATGATCACCACGGCCCCCCTATCCTCAGGCCCCCTGATCAGCCTACCAGCCGCCTGAGCTAAGGCCACAATGCACGGCGCCTCGACCGCGTACTCGAGGGCTTTATCGCCAAACTTAGCCTTATAGTAGGTTACCTGAGCCTCATGGAGCTCTGAGCGCTTAGGGTAAGGTAGGCCTACGAGCACTACGGCCGATAATAGCCCTCTACCCTCAGCTAACGTTAGGTCTACGCCCTCGCTAAGCTTGCCGCCAGCTACCCCGAAGATCGCCGCGTCGACATGCTCACGAAGCAACTTTAACGCGTCAGACACCTTGGTTTGCTCGCGCTCTACGAGTATGGGCCTCCCAGTCTTAAGCCTCAACGTCACCTCGCTCAATACCTCGTAGGAGGGAGCGTACACGGCTACCCTGCCCTTAATGGCTGAGAGTAGCTTGGACAGCCTTTCAGCCACCTTCACCCAGAGGGTCTCGCCTCTACGCTCATACTTGGTCGTCGACGACAGGTCGACTAGGATGAGTCGGTTCCCCCTGGGGTAAGGGTATGGGAGAGATAAGCTTACGACCCTACGCCTATCGAGCCCCAAGACATCCACATAGTAATCCGTATTCCATAGGGTGCCGGACATGAGGACGTAGGACCTTAACCTGTTGGCATAAGAGAAAGCCTTTGAGGGGTCTAGGCATTTAAGCCCAAGCCTATAATATTTTCCCTCCACGCCCTCGACGAGCTTAACGTAGGCCACGTAGACGTCGCTGGGCGCTGTAAGCCAATCAGCGAGGAAGGACGACGACCTGGCCAAGTACGATATAGGCAGCTTGCCCTCAGAGGCCCTCAGGTACCTAATCCTCTCCCCCTCAGCTTCACACTCACCGAGTAGATCAATGAGCCGATCGGGGTCCTCAACGCCAGCTTTACGCGCCGCCCTACTCGCCACATCTAAGCGATCGACTATCCTCTCCTCGTCGGCCTTAACCTCCCTCAATAAGCCCCTACCCACCTCCTCTATGGAGACCTTGAACGCCTCCAACACCTTGACCAAGTCGCTAGACACCTTGAACTCCTCAGCCTCAGCTAAGGCCCTCCTCAACGACCTAGTTGACAGCTCGTCAGATAACATATCGACTACGTACCTAGGCAGCGAGTGGGCCTCATCGAACACGGCAAAGGCGTGTTTAAGCTTGACCTTAGCCCTAGAGAGAATGGATGCCCTTACGGGGGACAGGAGGATGTAATTGTAGCTGCCTATTAAGACCTCGACGTGGCTCGACATAAACTTCGAGACTTCGTATGGGCAAAGCCCTAGGTCCCTACACTTCTCGTACACCTCCTCAGGCATGGAGGCACCCTCCCTTAATAGCCGGGCCACGGCGGCCTTGGCCCTAGCTGTAGGCCTCCATCCATCCACGACCGTAGCTTCATAGAACTCGCAGATGACGCCGTGAAGCCTACGTTTAAGGCCAGCACAGTACCTAAGGAAGTCCTGGTACGCCAGCCTCTGGCCGCCTTCAAGCTTAGGACACATCTCCATCTTGGTCTTAAAGACCACGGCCGGTATGCTCACGCCGAGCCTATTCCTCATCGCCCTAAGCTCCCTAATGTAGATCTCGGCCTGGTTCTTGGTCCTCGTGAAGACGAGCAGCCGAGCTTTGACCCCCTCTTCGCGTAGAGCCGCGTACGCCGCTAGAGCCGCTATGGACTTGCCTATACCGCAGGGAGCATTAAGTAGGCCTATTTTACCTTCAAGGAAAACCTCATAGATAAAGGATGAGGCCTCGAGTTGGTAAGGCCTAAGGTCAGGGTAGGGGAAGAACTTCTCCACCTTACTCTTAGCCAAGACCCACCAGCTAGCCTCCTCGACGACTACTTAGTAGCGCGGTTAACACTATATAAAGACAGCGTCGAGGAAGGTAGGAAAAAATTAAGGTGATGTACTGCTTAAGCCCCGCCGCAGCCTCCATAACTTGACCAGCAACGCGGTTATGATGGCTGAGAGGGCCGCGACGATAATTGAGAGGATGTAGATCAAGGTCCAGGCGTAGTCTAAGTTGGCGAGAGCCGCATCGTATTTAAAAGCCATGTCAGCGTAGTCAGCTGAGAGAGCCTCGTATAGCTTGGTCAGGTTTCTATGGGAGCCTAAGAGCTCTTTATGGCCGCTGAGCAACTCGTTATACTGGGTTTCGAGCCTCTCAACCCTCGATTTCAACTGACCATACAACGTAGTCAGGTTGGAGTATCGTGTTGAAAGGTTCTCAAAGCCCACTAGCAGCTCGTTGTACGCCTCTCTCCACGTTAAGACTGTAAACGTGGAGTCGGAGATATCCCATCCTGTGTTTACACCGTCGCTAGCCACGACGCTAATTAGGTAGCTGTCTCCAGGAGGGACCTCAGTAAGGTTCCATGTGTAGCTGCAGTCCTTAAGCCCTATAGCTAAGGGAAACCATGTCTCCCCGCCATCAGGGCTGTAGGAGACCGCGTACGTTAATGGATCCCCATCAGCGTCCTCAGCCTCCCACGTTATCGTGAGTAGGCTAGAGGGGAGGAGCTGCTCACCTCCATTTGGCCGTATAACGGTCACTGATGGAGGATTAGCGGAGACCGTCCTATTAGCGACTACGTGCCCCGTGACGTTTCGGAGCTCAATGATTCTCGTCCCGTCGATCCATGGCACCTTGAAGGCGAAGGCGGTAAAGTACAGGTTGACGCCCCTCTCCCCGTAGAACGAGGCGTTGAAGCCCACCTGTCCTAGGATCTCTCCTCCTTCGCCGATCATAACTAACGAGTAGTTTCCGGAGGAGCCTAGCTCGAGGTCGACAATAGAGCTGTTTACTCGGTACCAAGGCTGTAACACTACGTGTCCATCACGGTATATTAGGCCGCTGACCGCCAATGCCTCGGGGTCGAAGCTGGTGCTAAAGCGGCTACGTAACTCAGCATAGCACCTATTGTCGACCCAAAGGTTATCAGCTGCCATCCCCATAAAGCATATACAGCCTCGCATCTCTCGCCACTTATTCACCCAGAAGCCACTCGCAGGATTCCCCACCGTGACACCTACCACGTACTCCTCGCCATTAACTGCAACGGCAGGCAGGCCATAGCTATGGCCTATCTCGTGGGCTGGAGCGCTTTCATCCGAGACGTCAACGAGAACGGCGCCCTTAATAGTCGCATGGTATAGCCCAGCCCAGTCCTCCCCAAAATTATCACTGAACCAGCCTGTAGGGACAACCCCTACGACCCTATCATAGAAAGACCTAGTCTCTCCCCTAACGTGAAGCTCGTTTATCCACTGAAACTCGGCCAGATACCTGCAAACATAGTATAAGGTGTACAGAGCCACGAGCTTATACTCCTCTCCGTCCACGACCCACGTCTTACGTAGGAGGTTTTGAGCTCTAAGATCCGCTGTGCGGTTTCTAGGCCCTAAGTTAACCCCTTCATCCTTTAGTAGCTCTCTAAACCAGTCGTCGAACTCTATTTCGTTAAAGGTCAGGTGTGTTGGACTAACCCTTACTACGAGGTCGCCCATATCGTCGATGGGGTAGGTGCCAAGCATGAAGGCGCTCGAGGACCCCGCATAATCATCTAAGTTCCCTGGAGGAGCCTCCCATGGAAAGCATAGCCCTATATATAGGAGCCTTAATCCGTGAAGGTTCTCGACAACTCTGCTGTTAATAAAGCCTGACGTAGGGTAGCGGTTATTTTCCTCGTCAACTTCCTCCACTGTATTGTCTGGATCTACGTAAACCGCGTAGCCGCACTGCGGGAGCTTCGGCCTAGGTGCGTTGCGGGAGAATTCATCAGTAAAGGGCAGCGTGTCCTCCTCAAGGGGTAGGATTATCCTGTTTACACCGGGGTTTAAGATGACCTTCCTGCTCGTTATGTAGTCCTCGCTGTAGGGAGGATAGAAGTTCTGAAGCTCTATTTTGATCCTAGCTGTCTTAACGGTCGTGAACTTTGAATGTATCACTACGACAAAGACCGTGTTCTTACCTTCAATTAATGGGTCAGAGCCCCATACCACCTGGACCGGCTCTATGGACACCGCCACGAAGTCACCATTCTCTCCGGGCGATTGGGCCATGGCAGGCAATAAGGTAGATGAAGCAAAGAGAGCTACAACAAGCAGTAAAGCGAGCCTTTTACTCACATTCTCCACGTCCTTAAACCATGTAACTCACGCAAGTAGCTACAGCAAATCTTATAAAAGGTTTGCTTAAAGCGCCCCAAAATTTAGCCAACGGTACGTAGATCAGGGCCTGCAAATCAAGTATTAAAGGAGGACCAGGCGGGCTGCTCGACCATTAAGTGGCAGC
>CAZVDL010000011.1:0-47862 GCA_964626365.1 uncultured Nitrososphaerota archaeon | reverse complement strand
GTCCCGGTCAACGACCTAGCGGTGGTGTGCGCCGGCCTTGGTGTAGCCGAGACGAGGGTGATGATAACCGAGCCCAGCATGAAGGAGAGGATTAATAGGGCTGGGAGGAGGGCCATGGACGCCTTCCTAAGAGGCCCGAACCCCTCAAGGTTCATTGAGCTCTCCGCGAGCTTCGCTGAGGAGGTAGGCTTCATGGATAGCTGGGCTAAGAGGCTAGCCAAGGAGGCCGTGGAGGCAGGAGCCTTGGGGCTCTCGATAAAGAAGAGGGTAGCCTTCGCCCTAGCTGAGGCTGAGGACACCGGCGGCGTGCTTAAAGCCTTCAAGCGCACCATACCCTCAGCTACCTGCTTCGTAGCTAAGGTGGACCCACGAGGAGCAAGGGTGGTTGAAAGGTGAGCTTTAAGCCAAGCCCTGAAAACCCCGTACTACAGCTAGCACTGGACTTCCCAGACCTAGATAGGGCGGTGGAGGTAGCTGAAGAGGCGCTTAGAGGAGGCGTAGACTGGATCGAGGCCGGCACGCCGCTCATTAAGAGCGAGGGGCTTAACGCCGTTAGGACCCTTAAGAAGAGGTTCCCGGGCAAGGTCATAGTGGCCGACATGAAGACCATGGACACTGGCGCCGCGGAGGTGGAGCTCGCCGCTAAGGCGGGGGCGGACGTGGTGATAGTGTTAGGGGTGGCCGACGACTCCACGATAAGGGAAGCCGTGGAGGCCGGTAGGCGCTACGGAGCTAGGTTGATGGTGGACCTCATCAACGTCGACGACCCGGTGTCTAGGGCTAAACAGCTCGAGGAGATGGGCGTGGACTACATATGCGTCCACGTAGGCATAGACCAGCAAATGAGGGGGATGGACCCCCTAGACCTGCTAGCCAAGATAGTTAGAGAGGTGGAGGTCCCCATAGCCATAGCCGGCGGCATCAACAGCGAGACCGCAGCTAAAGCCGTGGAGCTGGGGGCTAGCATAGTAGTGGTGGGAGGGGCCATAATAAAGGCTGAGGACGCCGAGGGGGCGGCGAGGGCCATTAAGCAGGCTATGCTGAGCAGGAAGCCCATCGAGACCAAGCTCTACAAGAAGTATAGGGAGGAGGAGCTCTACGAGGTGTTCATGAAGGTCTCCACCCCCAACATCTCCGACGCCCTACAGCGTAAAGGGGAGATGAAGGGCATCAAGCCTATAACCCCAGGCGCCAAGATGGCTGGGAGGGCCTTCACCGTTAGGACCTACCCAGGCGACTGGGCTAAGCCCGTGGAGGCCATAGACTACGCCCCGCCGGGCAGCGTTATAGTCATAGACGCCGCCGGCGGGGACAAGGCTGTGTGGGGCGAGCTAGCCACTTGGAGCTGCGTGGTTAAGGGTGTTAGAGGAGTGGTGATAGACGGGGCCATAAGGGACGTTGACGAGATAAGGGCGCTAGGCTTCCCAGCCTTCGCCCGCCACATAAACCCCACCGCCGGGGACCCTAAGGGCTTCGGGGAGCTAAACGTCGAGATAACCTGCGGCGGCGTTAAGGTTAGGCCGGGGGACTGGGTGATAGGCGACGACAACGGCGTCGTCGTAGTCCCCCAGGAGTTAGCGGTGGAGATAGCTAACAGGGCTATGGACGTGCTTGAGAAGGAGAACAGGATTAGGGGGGAGATTAAGCGTGGAAGCACGCTCTCCCAGGTCTTAAGGCTCTACAAGTGGGAGAAGGTAGTAGGTTGACCGTTAAGGCTGGGAGGACGGGCGTTGAGGATCCTGGTGATGGGGGCAGGGGCCATAGGGAGCCTTCTTGGGGGCTTCCTAGCTAAGGCCGGGGTCGACGTCGTCTTAGTGGGCAGGAAGGCCCACATGGAAAAGGTTAGGGAGGACGGCTTAAGGGTTAGGAGCCCTCTAGGGGGCTTTAAGGTGAGGGTCGAGGCCCACGAGAGGGTCGACGAGGTTAAGGGAGACGTAGACCTGGTGTTGATAACCGTTAAGGCCTACGACACCTATCAGGCAGCCAGCCAGGTTAAAGGCCTCGTCGCTAAGGGAGCTCTACCCTTATGCCTCCAGAACGGTTTAGGCGTGGAGGAGGAGGCTTCACGAGCGCTCAACGTCAAGGTGTTTAGAGGAGTCACCAACAACGGGGCCATGTTAGCTGAGCCAGGCTTAGTTCAACATACGGGCTTAGGCGACACGTTGATCGAAGCTGGAGACAGTAGGCTGGAGGAGCTAGTGGGGAAGCTCAAGGCTATAGGCTTGCCCGCCGCGTTAACCAATAACATAGCTGAGACCGTGTGGGCTAAGACCCTGGTCAACGCTGGGATAAACCCCCTCGGCGCCATAACGGGGCTTAGGAACGGGGAGCTCCTAAAGGTAGGATGGCTCAAGGAGTTGATGAGAATGGTGGTGGAGGAGGGAGCCTTCATAGCTGAGAGGAGCGGGGTTAAGTTAGCCATTGACCCCGTCGAGCTAACCTTTAAGGTGGCTGAGGCCACCGCTAGCAATAAGAACTCGATGCTACAGGACCTCGAGAGGGGTAGGAAGACCGAGGTAGACTACATAAACGGCGCTATAGCTAGGCGCGCTGAGGAGCTAGGCCTAGAGGCTCCTTTAAATAGGGCCCTAGCCTCCATGGTCAAAGCCCTTGAGCAGAGAAGGCCTAGGTGTGCTGCTTGAACGAGGTTATACCGCCAAGCCACCCTAGAGCCGAGTCGCTTAGGATTAGGGCTAAGCTGGTAGAGAGGTATAGGAGAGGCTTAGTGGCTGAGGCCGGCCTCATAGCTCACGGTAGAGGAGAAGCCTTCGACTACCTGTTAGGCGAGGCCACACAGCCCTTCGCCGTTAAGGCCATCGAGGCCGGCGTAGCTTACATGTTGCTCGCCAAGCACCCAGTGATCTCGGTTAACGGCAACGCCGCTGCCTTAGTCCCTGAGAGCCTAGTTAAGCTAGCGGAGGAGGTAAACGCCAAGCTAGAGGTAAACCTGTTCTATAGGTCTAAGCGTAGGGAGGAGCTCATCGCTGAGGAGCTGCGTAGAGCTGGGGCTAAAGAGGTATTAGGGGTGGGAGAGGCCGCGTCGGCTAGGATACCCGAGCTGTTTAGCGAACGTAGAAGGGTGGACCCTGAAGGCATCTATAAGGCGGACGTGGTCTTAGTGCCCCTAGAGGACGGAGATCGAACTGAGGCGCTGAGGAGGATGGGCAAGGTGGTGGTGGCCGTCGACCTAAACCCCCTGAGCAGGACCGCTCAAGCCGCCACGGTGACCATAGTGGACAACGTGGTTAGGGCCCTCCCCAAGATGGTTGAGGAGGCTAGGAGGCTTAAACAGCTAAGCGTCGACGAGCTGCGCTCGATCACCAAATCCTACGATAACAGGACAGTGCTAAGCGAAGCTATAACCTACATAAAGTCTAGGCTGGAGGAATTGGCTGCTAAGGGGGTTTTCATAGAGCTAGGCCTTAAACAGGGTGCGTGAGAGGGGGACGTCGTGGAGAGGCTTAGGGAGAAGCTCAGGGAGCGGTTGAGAGAGAAGTGCATTAGGGCCGTCGTGCTCTTCGGCTCTAAGGCTAGAGGCGAAGACACCAAACACAGCGACCTAGACCTACTGGTGCTACATGAAGGCTGCGAGGAGAAGGACCCCGTTAAGCTTAGGCGTAAACTATACGCGGCGTTGAAAGAGGCCCTTAATTGGGAGGTCGAGGAGCTGACGGTCATAGACATGGAGCTTAGCGAGTTCATGTCCCCCAGGGAAATAACACCACTACTACTGAACATCTACTGGGACGGCATCGTGGTGTACGACGCCACGGGCAAGGTACAAGACTTCCTTACTGAGGTTAAGAGGAGAATTGAGGCTAGCGGGCTGAGGAGGGTCAAGGACGGCAGGGCGTATTACTGGGTCTTACCCGAACCGATGAGGGAGGTTAAGATCCTGTGAGCTTAAACCCGCTAGGTGAGGTTAAGTATAGGCTTAAGTTAGCCTCCGAGCACCTTGAGAGAGCCGAGAGGGCGTTTACACTCAACGACTGGGTGGCGGTGGTTTCATCGGCGCAGCTAGCCGTGGAGAACTTCGCTAAGGCCGTGATAGCGGTCTTCGAGGTACCTACGTGGAGCCACGATCCATCAAGCCAGCTGCTCAGGCTCCTAAGTAAGGCGCCGAGTCATTTAAGTAGCCGCCTAGCTGAGCTGGCCACCTTAGCCTCAGAGGTGGCACCGGAGCATGGAAGAGCTGCCTACGGTGAGCCCAGCAGAGGCTTAACCCCCGCTGACATCTACAGGAAGGAGCACGCGGCGGACATGTTGAGCAAGGCTAGGAGAGCAAAGGCACTAGCAGAGGAGGTGCTTAGCGGGCTTGGAGCGATACACGGTAAGTAGATTAAGCGGGTTGCTCTGAAAGGGAAAGGCCAGGCTGAAGGCACCCACGGCGCGGGAGGCGCTTTTACTTGGACGAGAAGGGGATGATGGCTGAGGAGGTGCTTAAAGCCTTAGAGGAGAAGCTTAAGGCCGACTTAACCTATAGGTCCGGCAGAATACTAGGGTCCATGTGCACTAGGCCCCACCCCCTAGCTAGGAGGGTCTTCGCTAAGTACTTAGAGAAGAACCTAGGCGACCCAGGGCTCTTCAAGGGCACCGTGGAGATAGAGAGGGAGGCCGTAGCTATGTTGGCCTCGCTGCTCTCTAAACCCGACGCCGCCGGGATGATAGTGTCGGGGGGCAGCGAGGCCAACATCCTAGCCCTCTGGTCGGCCAGAGACCGTATAGGTAAGCGCGGGGTCATAGTGCCGGCCTCAGCCCACGCCTCCATGGATAAGGCGGCCTCCATGTTAGGGTTGAAGCTGGTCAAGGCGCCTATCAACGCTGAGGGCGAGGTAGACGCTGACGCTGTTAGGAAACTCGTCACTGAGGACACCGCCGCCATAGTGGGGATCGCTGGCACTACCGACCTAGGGGCCATAGACCCCATCCCAGAGCTGAGCGAGATCGCCCACGAGAGAGGCCTACACCTACACGTGGACGCTGCCTTCGGGGGCCTGGTCATACCCTTCCTCAAGGAGCTAGGCCACCGGCTACCCGACTTCGACTTTAAGCTTCCCGGCGTATCCTCCATAACCGTGGACCCCCATAAGATGGGGATGGCCCCCATACCGGCTGGCGGCCTACTCTTCAGGGAGGCCTCCTACCTTAAGCCCCTAGGCTTCAACCTACCCTACCTTAGTGGGGGGCCAGCCACCCAGTTTACGGTGACCGGCACTAGGCCTGGAGCCTCAGCCATAGCGGTGTGGGCCCTCTTCAAACACCTTGGGAGGGAGGGGTACCGTAGGGTGGTGGCGAGGTGCATGGAGCTGACCATGGAGCTAGCTAAAGGGGTTGAGAGGATACCTAAAGCCAGGCTCGTTAGGAGGCCGGTGATGAACGTGGTGGGCATCTACATCGACGGTCTAAGCGCCGAGGAAGCTGCCTTAAGGCTTAAGGAGGCGGGCTGGGCTGTATCAGCGGTTAGAGGTTTCATAAGGGTGGTAGTTATGCCCCACGTGAAGCGCTCACACATAGAGGCGTTCCTAAGGGACCTTAGGAAGATCGCGTTAGCCAGCTAACACCGGTAAAAAGCGGACTGTGGAGCCACGCCCTGAGTTAAAGGTGAAGGCTACATCGAGGGCTAAGAAGGCCGGAAAGTAAATAAAAAAGTTCATGTTGAGAGAGAAGGGGTGCTAGTTATACGACTTTAAAGGGCATCTACTTCCCAGGCCGCAGGATAGCCGCCTTAACCATGTTGCTCGAGGCCGCCCCCAACTACGCGGCCAAGCCTATAGAAGCCCTAACTAAGCTTAAGGCAGGCATGCTAAGCGCCGTAGCACAAGCACACCCAGACGGTAGAAAGATAAGGGTTACAGTTTTCGTCGACCTGACCGAGACCCGAATCCCTCTAAGCCAGGTCATGGATGAGCTTAGGAGGGTTGAAGGCGTAGTCAAGGTTGAAGGGATGGAGGTCCCCTTCACCCACGGGGAGGCCAAGCTCATCAGTTTCCCCCTACAGGACATCCACAACCTCTTCACCAACATTAAGCTTGAGTGGGGCAGCGGTGGAATGGCCCTACTATACCACATGGGGTTTGACATGGGGGCCTCGCTCATGGAGAGGCTTAAGGACCTATACATCGACAACGAGGCCGCTTTGAGGCACGCCCTACTCTACATAGAAGCCCTAGGCCACGGGCTCTTCGAGCTAGCAGAGTATAGGGAAGGAGCCAGCTGCGTAGTGGTCGCAGACGAACTCTTCGAGTGCGTAGCCGCTGGGAGAGGAGTTGAAGGAAGCCACTTCTTTAGGGGTGTACTGGCCGGTTTCCTATCTAAGCTCTGGAGGCTGGAGATAGCTGAGATCGAGGTCAACGAGGTTGAGTGCGTAGCTAAAGGAGGTCGACACTGCGTATTCAACGCTAAGCCTAGGGTTAAAGCCCAGGGAGCCCTAGGCTCTCGGCTAGAGGCCGTCAGCTTAAAGGCTTAAGCCTCAATAGGTCTTAGCATAGGTAATTTACGCGAAGCAGGCGGACTACTTCTACGAAAAGCCGATCGATGGTGATGTGCTTCACTAGGAGATCAGTTTAGACAGTTGCATAGGCTACGAGATCTATGCCCCATTGCCGCCCGTCCTCAACCCCGCTTAGAGGCTTCGAGAAGCTATACCTACAGTGAGAAGGAGTAGGGCTGGGTATAACTGCAAAGACGTAATGCTACTCTAAGTATATGGCGGGGCGGTAGGGTAGGGCCTGCTTAGCTCTACCTTTAGGGTCGTATTTGCCTTGGTCGTCCTCCTCGTAGACGTAGACCTTCAACCCGAGCTCGCGCTCCAAGAAGCCCTTAGCCTCGCTTAACACCTTAAATTCGTTGAGGGCTACCTCAGCCCTCTTAGCCCTCTCCTCAGCCGGCCACCCAGTTACAGCGTCGAGGAGCTTCTTAACTAGCGGCGCCGCCTCGCCTCCTCTACGCTTAACCTCCTCCTTAGACATGACCTCTCTCATCACCATCCTGGGGTCGGGGCTCCTAGAGTAGGCGCCGGCCACCATGGATAGGAGCTCGTGCTTCCACCGCGACGCCACGTAGAGGTGGGCCGCGCTAGGCTTAACCTTCAACACCTTGACTATGTTCTCCACGTCCTCTATCGTCGACTTAACCAGCTCCTCAGCCAGCTCAGCCTCCACGTCCACCTCCTCCTCGGAGTACCTAGGCCACTCGGCGTTAGCTACGAAGCCTCCGCCGCCCAGCATCTCCCATAGCTCCTCGCAGACGTAGGGGGCCATGGGGGCTAGGAGGCGGACCTGGACGTTCAGCGCCCTCCTAAGCACGTAGGCTATAGCCTCCCTCCTAGCCGGGTCCTGAAGCTCGCCCTCAACCCTCTTAAGGTACCACTGGACATCCTTATCCAGCTCGAAGAGCGCTATGTGACAGGCCTCCCTAACCCTAACCCTCTCCATGGCCTCGGTGGCCGCCTTAACATGCCTCTGAACCCTACTAAGCAGCCACCTATCCACGAGGCTAAGCCTAGGCCTCTCCGAGGGCTGACCAAGGCTGACCACCCAGCTAGCGAAGCTGTAAAGCCTACGTAGCCTCTCATCCATCGACCTAGCCAGCGAGGGGCTAAAGTCAGCGTCAGCCAGCAGCTCAGCTGAGATTAATAGGGCTAGCCTTAGGGGGTCGGCGCCAAACTCCCTGATACCCTCCCTTAACGGTATGATGTTACCCATGGACTTGGACATCTTCTTCCCCTCCATCAACACGCTGCCGTTGACCACTATCTGCCTAGGCCACAGCTCCCTGGGGAAGACGGCGACGTGGTTGAAAATCATGAAGGCTAGGTGGTTCCACACCAAATCCCTACCTGAGTGCCTGCTATCGAGCGGGTAGAAGTAGGTGAACTGCCTCCTCATCTCCTCTAAGACCTCTACGCTTAGCCCTGCGCGCCTAGCTACGTCCTCAGCTACGCCCCTACCCAGAAGGACGTAGTCGAAGACCTCGTCGGTGAGCTGCTCAGCTTTAACCCCCCTCTCCTTGATGACGCCGGCTATGGTGTAGTAGGCCATGTATATCGTGGAGTCCGAGAGGCTCTCAATAATCCAGTCAGGGTCCCATGGAAGCTTAGTGCCGAGCCCCGACCGCCTAGCACAGGCCTTCTCCTTAAGCCAGTCCAAGACGTAGTTGAACTCTTGGCGCAGCTCCTCGGGGACTATACTCATTGAGTCCAGACACTCGTGGGCCAGCTTCTTCCACACGGGGTCCCCGTAGTTGATGAACCACTGGTCCTCGAAGATCTTAACCACGCACTCAGCTCCACACCTACAGTACACGGGGCGGTTGAGGAGCTCGTACATGAAGTCCGCCTTACCTTCGCGGGCCAAGTCGTCCTTAACGCGCTCCCTAGCCTCGCTGACCGGTAATCCCGCGTAGACCCCGGTGTTAGGCTTCATGGTCCCTGAGTGAAACTCAACCCTGTAAAGCTCCCTGGTAGCCTCTTCAAGCCTAGGGTCGCTTTGATCCTTAACCCCCAGCTTATCCACCACCGTAGCCGCTGGGACCTCGCCGTAGCCAGGCGTCTCTATGATAGGTATAGGGTTAAGCGGCTCAACCAGGCCTGGGTCCACTCCGTAGCGCGACGGGTCCTCCTTAAGCTGGCGTAGAGCCGCTAGGTCGTAGGGGGCGTGGGCTGGTACCGACATAACCACGCCGGTGGCGTTGTCTAGGTCGACGAACTCGCCTGGAAGGATAGGTACCTCGCTCCCCGTGGCCGGGTTGACCGCGGCTTTACCTATAAGCTCAGAGCTATCCACCTCCCCCTCCACCTTCACCTCCCTATTGAGGAAAACCAGCTTCTCAGCGCACCTAGCGCTGACCAGCCATAGCTCCTCGTCTACCCTAGCCTTCACGTACCTAGCGCCTGGCTTAAGCCAAAGGTTGGTTACACCGAACACGGTCTCAGGCCTAAGCGTAGCCGCCGGCAACACAAGGTCTCCCAGCTTAAACTTAATGAGCGTAAACTGGCCTATCTCAGGCTCCACGTCCCCCTTCGTGTCATGTTGCCCCACGGGGTTGCCGCAGCTAGGACACCAGCCTACAGGATGACTGCCTCTAGTTATGAAGCCCCTCTCCCGGAGCTTATGGAACTGCCACTCGATGAAGCGGCTAAACTCAGGGTCTATAGTGGTGAACTCCCTCCTCCAGTCGATGGAGTAGCCCATCTCCTTCATCCCGGCCTTAATCTCCTCGTGGAAATACCTGGCAATCCTCAACGGGTCCTTAAACTCGGACAGTAGCTCCCCTGGGACCTTGTAGATCCTAGTGAAGGTGTCGATGAGCTCCTCGTCGCCAGCCGCCAGCCTCTTAGCCATAGCGAGGATGGGCGTGCCAGTGTAGTGGAAGGCCATGGGGAACAGCACGTTGAAGCCGCGCATCCTTAGAAACCTAGCGTAAGCGTCCGAGATAGTATAGGTCCTACCGTGACCTATATGTTGAGGGCTATTCGGGTACGGGAACGCTGTGGTTATGAAGAACTTTGCCTTACCAGGCTTAGGGTCAGCCTCAAATACCCTAGCTTCCTCCCATCTACGCCGCCACTTCTCCTCTATCTCCCTATAGTTTAACTGAGCTGACAATCCAAACCCAGAGCTACTTTAAACCTCTAGGCTTAAGGGTTTCCGCGCGGGCCTTACCTTACTTCTTAGACCTCAAACTTGATTCTTCCGTCCACGTCTTCAAAAAGCTATGGTTCCGGTAATAAGCCCCTTATACGCATCTAGGTTACGACTGAGAAGTCTAAGATTGATAGGAGAGTCTATGTTTCTTGCAACTCTGACCATCATTAAAGGCTTTAAAGGATGAACTATGAAATTCTTCTATGGGAGGGTCAGTTGAGGGCTCTAGTATTAGCTGGTGGTTTCGCCAAAAGAATGTGGCCCATAACTTTAGAGGTAGCAAAACCACTATTGGAGGTAGCTGGTAAGCCTGCGCTGGATTACTTGATGGAGAAGCTTCTTAGAATTAAGGAGGTTGACGCGATAGTGATAACCATCAATAAGAGGTTTGAGCCACAGTTTAGGAACTGGCTTGAGGCTAGGAACTATGGCAACGTGGAGCTGATCGTCGAGGAAGCGACTCGTGAGGAGGAGAAGCTCGGAGCTGTAGCTGGCATAGCCAATGCGCTATCTAAGCTAAAGGGCCAAGATTGCTTAATAGTAGCAGGGGATAACGTATTTGACTTCGATCTGAACGATTTCGTAAAGCGCTTCATTGAGTTAAATAAACCCTTGATAGGGCTATATGATATAAAGAGCTTAGAGCAAGCTAGACGATACGCGGTAGTGGAGGTAGACTCTTCCTGGAGAATTAGGAGAATGGTAGAGAAACCAGAGGAGCCTTGGAGCACGCTGGTAGCCATATGTATTTATGCTTTGCCATTCAAAGACTTACTTTTAGTTGAAGAATATCTGAGAAAGGGCGGAAGCCGTGACGCACCTGGACGTTTCATAGCATGGTTGGTTCAGCAACGCGAAGTTTATGGTTACCTATTTAGTGGTGTATGGTTTGACATAGGCGACGCCACGAGCTACACCATGGCGGATCGGTTCTTTAAGAATCAGACATTCACTTAGATCTAACCGCCCTATTAATCGCGACCTCAGCTATATCTCCTCCATGGTAGGCTATGTTCCTGAGGTTAATGAGTATAACCCCCACGTGTAGGACTAGTAGCTGGTTTTGCTCAGCTAGGCTTCCTTCGACCCGGCAGCGCATGCGCTCTACGGCTACCCTGGTGTCTAGGGCTTCGTCCGCCAGCACGGGGTCCTTGGATAGGAAGGCCTTTACCCCCTTCTCGTAGGCGTTGAAGGAGGCCTCGCCCACAGCTAATAGGTCGTTTAGTAGGGGGTCGGGGATGACTACCTTGGAGTTGTGGAGGCTCTCTATCATGTTGGCTACGTTCTCTATGCTGTCGGCGGTGTCCTCGATGCGCTTGATGGCTATGAGGTAGTCTATGGCGTCGCCGGCGTCTATACCTAGGGCTTTAGCGGTGCTAGGGTTTGAGATGGCCGCTCTTAGCTGGCGGGTTACCAGGAAGTATATGCGGTCTACGTCGCCGTCCCTTAAAGCTACGCTCTTAGCTAGCTCCACGTCGCCCTTTCTCAGGGCGTTCATGGTCTCCTGGAACATCAACGATGTTATCAGGTGGGCTCGCTGGAAGCCCCGCTCCACGGGGAAGTCAGTGATGCTTACCAGGGCGTTGATGGTTACGCCCTCAGCTGACTCCTCGACTACCTCCAGCCCGCTCATGCGTTTAACGAAGTCGTCTATCTCCTTGAGCTGCTCGTAGGTTAGCCTGCCCACTGACTGGATCCTTAACACGTCGTAGCCGTCTAGGTAGGCGGCCACTATTTTACGTGAGAGGATGCTAGCTTTCTCGCCGGGGGTGGTGGTTATGGTGAGCTCCCTTTTACCTACGGGGGCCCTTCCAGGGTATATTATGAGGGAGCCGTCGCTCTGCTCGAGCATGTAGACCTGGCTGCTAGGCCTTAACCCCACTCTCTGAGCCCAGGCTTTAGGTAGGGATACGGTGTAGGTGGCTCCGCCTACAAGCTGAACCCTTCGGCTCTCCATATAGACGACTACCCGATGTATTTAGTTAGGCTACCCGTATTTTTAAGCTTTCATAAAGCTGTGGGGGACTAAATAGCTGTCCCAGCGACTTTAACCCCCTCGACCATTATGGGCGGGGCCTTAACGTTTAAGACGGCCTCGGGCTCGCCGCCCACAGCCACGGTCCTCCTCAGGAGGTCGAGGAGGTTCACTGAGACCGCCGCCTGCTTAACAGGGTATGCTATGGAGCCGCCCTCAACTATGTAGCCAGACATGACTATGGCTGAGAGGTCGCCGCTGGCTAGGTTCGGCCTGTCGAAGGTGGCCTTCATCACTAAGGCCCTCCCCGCCTCGCTGGCTAGCTTTTCAACGCCGCCTGAGCCTCTAGGCTCTAAGATGAGGTTGGTGGGGGCTATGCCTACGCGGCCTACGTAGCTGTAGCCTCCGTTTCTAGCTGCGTGGCCTGTAGGCTCAGCTTTCATTTTACGGGAGGTGTAGTGGTTGTGTAGGAGGCTCTTGAGGACGCCGTCTTCAATTAACGCTACCCTCCTTGAAGGGGTTCCCTCAGCGTCGAAGGGCCTGCTCTTAACTTCTCCTGGCGCTGTGGCGTCGTCTACGAGGGTTATGAGGGGGCTGGCTACGCTTTCACCTAGGCGGCCTGTTAAGAAGCTTCTGCCGTGTAGTATTAGCTCGGCGTCTAGGGCTGTGGCTATGGAGGACACGACCATGTGTAGGGCTAGGCCTGTTAAGACGAGGGGGAGCTCCTGGGTCTTCACCTTCTTAGCCTTTAAGCCTTCGAGGGCCTCTTGAGCCGCCTGTATTGAGGCCTCCGTGAGGCTTAGCTCCTTAACCGACCTGGTCCACTTTGGCTGGTAGCCTGACGCGTAGTTGTCGGCTTCCTTAGCTGAGGCCTCTACGTCCGCTCTAGCCCAGGTGTCCTTGAAGCTCGCCTCTACGCCTAGCGAGTTCGCTAGGGTTATCTTCCTGCGGTGTAGGGTTAAGGAGGCGTTGATGGAGGCCAGCCTATCGTCGATCCTAGACGCCTTTAAGGCCTCCTCCACGAGCCTAGCTGCGTCCTCTAGGCTTAGCTGGGCGGTCTCCTCGTCCCATAACCCGTCTACGCGCGGGTAGGTTGAGGGTTGAGGGAAGCCCTCCAACGACTCGTCCTCGAGGCTTGCCTTTAACTGCTTGACCGCCCTCTTAGCCGCCTCGCTTACTGAGCTTGGATCTAGGCTTGAGGTGTAGGCGGTGGCTAGGCGGCGACGGCTATAGACCCTGACGGCTAGGCCCTTAACGGTGGACGCAGAGGCCTTTTTAAGCTCCCAGCGCTCAGCTGTGAGAGTTAAGCTATGTGCCTCCATAGTTAAGGCCTCAGCCTGCTCAGCTCCTCCCCTTAAGGCCTCCTCCACGGCTAAGTCCACGGGCTCCACAGCCTACTCCTCCACTTTACAACCTATTAGTGGGGTTAAAGTGTTAATGACTGCGTAAGGCGTAGAGAATGGCGGTCTAGGGCTAGAGGTAGCTGAGACTCGCTGACTAAGAGACACAAGGTCTTACGTGGCTCCGCCTACTAGCACCTCCTTAACCCTTATGTGGGGTGAGCCGTCGGTTACTGGTACGTGTTGCCCCTCTTTGCCGCAGATGCCTGGGTTAAAGCGTAGGTCGTTGGCTACGGCGTCCACGTTGCTTAGTACTTCGAGGGTTAAGCCTGAGAGGGCTACGTCCCTTAACAGCTTAGTGGGCTCGCCGCGCTCAATTAAGTAGGCCTCCTTGCACTTGAAGGAGAATAGGCCCTTGGCGGTGTCCACGTAGCCGTAGCTGCTCCCTTTAATGTAGAGGCCGCTTTCAGTGTCCTCCATTAGCTCCTCGGGCTTCCAGTCGCCTGGAGCTATGTAGGTGTTGGTCATCCTGACGATGGGGCGGTTGGCGTAGCCCTGAGACCTAGCGTTGCCGGTGGGCGCCGCTTTCATCTTGGAGGCCGTCTCGAGGCTGTGAAGGTAGCCTTTAAGCACGCCTCGCTCCACGATGGCGGTGCTACGGCCCTCAGTGGCCTCGTCGTCAACAGGGGTCCAGCCGTAGAGGCCCTTGATGGAGGGGTCGTCGATGACGGTTACTAGCTCGCTGCCCACTCTCTGCCCGATCCTGCCCTCTAGTATGGAGGCCCCAGCCAATACTAGGTCTGCTTCGCAGGCGTGGCCGAAGGCCTCGTGGATAAAGGTCCCAGCTATCTCAGGGTCTAGGATACAGGTGGATTTGCCAGCTGGGGGTGGAGGAGCGCTTAGTAGGCGTACCGCCAGCGAGGCTGCCTCGACCCCTGCCTTAGAGGCTTCGCCGGCTACCTCGAAGCCGCCTACTCCGGCTAGGGTCTTAAACCCCCTCTGCCTTAGCCCTGCCTCCTCTGCGTAAGCTGAGGATAGAAAGTAGACGTAGCTGGCCTCGACCTCGGAGCACCTTCCATGGGAGGTGTAGGCGGCCCTAGTCTCTAAGGCATCGCTGTACACGGTGGAGGCGCTCTTCACCCTCTCGTTGTAGGAGAGCATCTCACGGTTTACCTTTAAGGCTAATTCCACCTTCTCCTCGAAGGGTACGTCCATGAGGGGGCGCTTAACGTCAGCCTTAAACCTGGATTTGCCGCTAGGCTGCTGGGCTAGTTCAAGGCGGCCGCTGGGCTTAAGCACCCTGGCCGCCTTAACAGCCTCCTCAACAGCCCTCAACCCCTCCTCGAGGCTTAAAGGCGCTGAAGCAAAACCCCACGCGCCGCCCACCAAGACCCTTACGTTTAACCCCTCCTCAACCCCCGACTTAGCCTCTCTAAGATAACCATCGACCACCTCGACCCTGACCCCAATAACTCTCTTTGCTCTAGCGTCAGCGTATGAAGCACCCTTCTTCAAGGCTTCCTCCACGAGCCTCGACAGTAAATCCTCGAAGCACACAGCCCTCAACCTCCACCTACACTTAAAAACCCATCGACAGTCGGCCTAAGTCCATCACTAAGATTAGAAAGGCTAAAAACACCCCGAACAAAAACCCAACTCGAAGCCGGGTGGTGTAGCGGCCAAGCATCGCGGGCTTTGGCCCCGCGGACCCAGGTTCGAATCCTGGCCCGGCTACTATTACCCATTTACCTTTTCTTTAGCTGTCTTTAAGAGGTCGTTTAAGCTTACGGCTTTGATCCTTGGCTGAGCGGCCTCTCTAAGTTTCCTGTCCTCAGTTACTAGCGTCAGTTTTTGGTTCTCCGCTAATACGATGTATGAGGCGTCGTACGCTGTCAGCTTTAGCCTCGTCGCTGTTTGAAGCACTTCGTGCTCGTGTGGATGTAGAGCTAGTATCTCCATGAGTCCTACGATCTCCTCTAGGACCTCGGTCAGCTTGAAAACCTCCTCCTGAGACAAGCTCCTTACTAAGTGGGCCTCCTTCCATAGAGCGTTGACGGCTTCGTATATCGTCAACCACTGAAGGTAGTTACCTTGGAGAAGCTCGACCTTACCTAGTTTAAGGGCTAGGATTAGCGAGGAGGCGTCAAATAACAGGTTTCTCATCTGTTCTCCCTGTCTTCCCTGATGCTTCTAGCCACACGCTCTACGTCTATTTTCTCTAGGGTTCCTTGGAGCTCTCTGAGTCTACTCTTAAGTAGCTCCACTTTAAGCCTCTTTACTTCCTCCTCAAGGGAGTGTCTAAGGAACTCTGATAGATTTATTCCAAGTTTTTCAGCTTCCTCTTTAAGCTCCCTTCGAACCTTGGTAGACACCGTTACATACCTACCCAAGAGGTCCACCTAAATGGTAGAAAGGGGAAGTAGACCATAAAGCTTTCGTCGACGCCCTTATTGAGGAGCTGGCTGCTTGAAGGCTCCACGATAACCTTAATCTTTAGCTTACATGTCTGTGTACCACGTCTAAGATAGCCTGTATAACGGCTTCTTTGCCTGTGAACTCGGAGGGGGGCATGTAATGTACTTCTACGTTTAGGTTTTTGGCCGTCCTTAACAGCTTGGCTTCTTCGCTTAGGGTTTTATCGCCTGTGATGAAGAGGGTTACCGTGAACTTCTTGGCTAGGCTTTCAAGTAGCCTTAATACGTCGTAGTCGTCGGAGGCTGCGTGTCTATAGGTTCGCTCCCCGGCCTTGACTACGCCCGCTAACCCTATGCCTGTTATCTCGTGTATTTCTACGTTTGGTGGAGTGTAGCGCTCGAGGGTTTGGCTGTAGCCTCTATGCGTCTGGTCTAGGACTAAGGCTAGCTTGACCTCGCTGGGGGCGGCGGTCTGCCTTTTAGGTTTAACCTCGAGGGTTACCTGGTACTCGCCTAGGTCGATGACCACCTTTTTCTGGGGGCCTTCCCCCTCTACTTTGACCTCTACGGGCTGCATGTCAACGCCTTTTAAGGGCCGTACTTGGATTTAAGCCTACTTATAACCTCGTCTAGGTTCTCGGCGGTTACCTTTAACTCTAAGTCCTCCTCTTTTACCTTGATGCAGTACTCTGCGCCTGAGCCTACCTCGACGCAGTAGATCAAGGTGTTTGGGGAGATGGAGGTGGCTGAGCCTATCCTCCTAGCTACTATGACGCCGCTTAGGGTTTCAGCGACCGAGCCTATGTAGTCGGTGAAGCACTTAACTCCTTGAGCCCTGATTAACGCGTCCTCTCCTAGGCGGCCGCCTAGGATCACAGGGTTTCTGGCCATCCATAGGGCTGAGCTGGCGAAGCTGCCTCCAAGTATGAGGGCGTCCTCGGATTCACCTAGAGCCCCGAAGCCGAACCTTCCTCCTAGTACTACTGGCCTCTTAGCCCTGTATAGGGCCCAGGCACCGTAGCTCCCGTCCCTGACCACTAGGCCCTCCGAGTAGGCTCCGACGTACTCTAGGGCTTGTACCTCGGGCGGCGCACTAGATAGATCTGGGTAGATGAGGGGGATGCAGCGGCCTACTAACACCCTCTCCTCCCTGGCTAGCTCGCCGTAGCTGTCGACGACCTCGTCTAGGCGCCTGGCTAGCCTAAGAGCTATTTTCTCGAGGGGGCTGTCTAGGTCCAGCTTGAGGATGTCCTTCAGCCTGGACGTGGACCCGCCCTCCTTAACGCTCCTCTAGTAGCTCTTCGAGGAAGAACACTTGAACCTTAAAGGGCTTTAAGGAGAGAGCTGCTAAAAGCTCCTTTTCCCTGCGGGCGAAGGCTACAGCTAGCTTAAGCTTCTCGCCTAGGGCGATGGTGAAGCAGTCCACTAGGGATAGAGGCCTCTCACACTTTAACCGCGACGCGTCCTCGATTAAGCCGCTTATAGGTAGCACTTGTAGGTAGCCTGAGCTTAGTAGGTCAGTCACTATCTCCGTGGACTTAGCCCACCCTACTTTACGGCATAGGATGTACCTCAGCTCAGCTATGTTTAGCTCGCTCGTTACGGGCTTAACGAGGTCTTCTTTAAGGGCCTCGTAGACCATGGAGCCCAGCTTGGTCCCAGCGATGAGCTCAACTAGCACGCTCGTGTCAAAGACCATATCTCCTCTTAAACCTCTCCTCGTCAACCCTCCTCTCCTCGTAGAGCTCGCTCGAGGAGAGGCTTGGCGCTGAGGCGAAGACCCGGTCTAGGAGCTCGGGCTTCTTGATGCTGGAGGCTATTAGGTGCCTGATAGCCTCGTCGAGGTCGACCCTCCTCCCGAGCCTTTCTTGAAGCTTCGCGGCAACCTTTATGAGGGCCTCCTTTGTGGCCTTGGAGACCTTTATGGTTTCCGACACTTTCTCCACCGGGTATACCTGGTGGAGAGGGCTGCTTAAAGCTGCTGTCTACTTGGAGGGGCTCCATGAATGGGGGCCTGTCTTCACCCAGCGCTGGATGAAGCATACCAGGGTCCGATGGGTTGAGGAGGGGTGTATGTAGAAGTATTTGACCCCGAACCTGTCTATCCTCGGCTTCTCGTCGACCAGCTTTAACCCGAGCCTTTTAACCCTCGTGAGCTCCTCGTCGACGTCCGTCGTGGAGAAGCATATATGGTGTAGCCCTTCACCTCGCTTCTCCAGCGCCCTGCTCATGGCTCCGCCGGGCTTGGCTGGGGCGAGGATTTCAAGCCAGGCTCCTCCAAGGTTTAGGAAGGCCGCGTCCACGACGTCGTCTGCGTCCTCAAGCCCCCGGGCTACGATGACGTCCTCGGGGCTTAGCTCTAGTAGCTCCATGAAGTCTTTGAGGGCCTCGTCTAAGCTGGAGACTAGGATGGCTACGTGGTCTAGGACCACTCTCTTAGCCATCTAGGCCACCCGGTAGTGGTGTAGGGGTGCTTGGTTAAGTGTGTGCGCCGCGGCCTATCGACGCTGAGCCGTGGCTTTTATAGAGTGTGGCTGTAAGTGGTAGTAGCCTCTATGAGGTGGTCTAGGTGATCATAGATTTCCACACGCATCTAGGGCCCTCGCTGGCGTTGGGGATCTCGGTATCCTCAGAGGAGATTTTGAGGCAGATGGTTGAGGCGGGCGTGAATAAGGCGGTGGTGTTCCCCTTCCCCTCGACCGCCGTGTCAGACCCCTCAATAGTGAAATGGGTGCTAGAGGAGGCTGAGAGGTTCAGCGGCAAGCTCATACCGTTCTATTACGCCCCTGACGACTTAACGCCTCCGAGCGACCCTAGGTTTAAGGGAGTTAAGTGGCACTGGGTCCGCGGAGTATCCGATACCAAGTCTAATTACTCGGTCCTATCAGACCCTAAGCTTGACGTGTTCGCAGGGGAGGTAGCTAAGCTAAGGGTGCCCGTGATCTTTGAGGAGGAGCTCGAGTTCACGTCTAGGTTCGTAGACCGCTACCCCGACGTGATCCTGGTGGTACCGCATTTAGGCATGCTTGGAGGGCCTCCTCTAGCCTTCCTTGAGAGGTTTAAGCGCTGCGACAACGTGTACTTTGATACCTCGCTAGGCTCGCCCAGCTTAATTAAGAGGTTCGTGGAGGAGCTTGGAGCTGAGCGGGTGCTCTTCGGCTCCGACATCCCGTTCGGCTACATGAGGAGCGAGCTGGGTAAAGTTAGGGAGGCTGGGCTACGCGAGGAGGAGTTTAGGTTGGTGGCTGGTGGCAACGCCGCTAGGTTGATGAGGCTTTAAGCCTAGAGCCTCGCTGCGCAACCGTTATTAATCGCCTCTTCGGGCGCTCGGCTCGATGAGCGAGGTGGAGGCTAAGGTCATAGAGGCCCTTAGAGCTGAGCCGTCAGGCGCCGCGGCGCTGTTAATAGCTAAGAAGGCTGGAGTCACCTTAATGGAGGCGGTGAGGACCCTAGAGGACCTGGCTTCGAGGGGCGTGGTGGAGAAGAGAGGTAAGACCTACAGGCTGGTTAAGGCTTAGCTAGATTAGCTCCTCCGGGATGTTATTGGGGCTATAGGCTACCCGCGGCTGCAGCCCAGCTTCCCTTAACCGCTTGGCTACGTGTGGATATAGGAACACGTACTCCTCCTCGAACTCCTCCTCTAAGCGCGGGTCGATGGACCTAAGCCTAGCTTTGAGCTTCTCAACGGAGTCCTTGGAGCTGAAGGACAACATGACCGCTGGGTGGCAGGGGACCCCTGCATCGACCAGGTTTTCTAGGGCTTTAAGCTGGAGGTTAAAGGCCTCGGGGTGGGCGCCTGTGAGCCGTGAGAACTCCTCTGGGCTAGCCCCCTTTAAGCTGACCCTTACGTGTACCCTGCTGAACCTGGCTAGGTCGCGGGCGTAGGAGGGGTCGTGGCCTATGAGGATGCCGTTGGTCTCCAAGATGAACAGGTAGCGCTTTGACTCCTCCACTAGCTCGAGGAGCCTTAGAAGGTGTTCGCGGCCTAGCGTAGGCTCGTTGCCGCTAACCCTCAGCTGCCTATAACCTCTCCTCGAGGCCACCTTGTCGAGCTCCTTGAAGACCTGCTCGGGTGTATAGAAGCGCCCTACGCTTGCTGGGTTGTCGCGGGGCACGTTGCTCCAACAAAACACGCACTTTAACGGGCAGCCTACGCAGTCGGCGGTGGCGATGCCCCCATACCACCTACCTCCCCTAGCCACCCTGTAGTACTTCCTTTCGAGGCCCCTTAAGACCATCCTTTTAAGCTGCTCCGCGTACCTTAAGGGGTCGTAGGTGGCCAAGCCTACTCGTAACTAGCCTAGCTAGGCCTCTATAAATACCGTGGCTTAACGAGCGGGGGCAAGGTTGAGGAAAGGCCGCAACTACCGTCCTCTGTGTGGAACTAAGCTTACAGGTAAGAGGGGGAGGGCTAAGTCGACAAGTGGAGCTAAGAGGGGGAATCTTACCTTAAAGGTCCCGGTAACCTGCGACGTATACCTGGGCGACGATGACTGGCCCATTAACCAGCAGGGTGAATTAATCCTCTACGAGGAGCTGGTGATACCCAGCGTGGAACGTTGGAGTGTGAGCCGCCTTTTCATTAAGCCCTACGAAGTGGTAGAGTTTAGGCTGTCGGAAGGCTTCTTTGGGCCTAAGGTGAAGGTTAAGTTCTACGGCGTGGACGTCAAGGGGGGTGGGGGGACTTAGCTATGAGCGCCGCCTACCGAAGGAGCTGAGGGATGGCCTGTTCATGTACTATGCGACGTTAACCCAGTACTTGCCAGGTAAGGTGAAGATGGAGCTTACCCTTATTTCCCCATTCGCCGTTTACAAGCTACGTATACGGGTATCATTAATAAGCCCAGCCCTATCAAGGCTAGCGAGAGGCAGGTAAGGTGGGTTAAGGGCTTCAACCTAAAGGCAACCTCCACTTCGACCGGCGAGCTTGATGTAAAGTAGAGGATGTATACTCCTGGCTCCAAGGATAAAGTTATCTCTCTACCTGCCCTCACGAGCTTCCCGTCCACTCTAAGCTTAACCGTGTCGTTAGCTGAGACGCTAAGCTCCACGGGCTCCTTAACCTCTAACGGTAGGGTCTTAGAGTAGTTGTTAAATGAGGTTAAAACGAAGCGTTCACCCCCACCGTAGCTCGGCATTAAGTATGGATAGAGGTAGTAGGAGTAGGATAGCATACCTAAGCCCACGGCTATCAATAGAGTTGAGACGACTAGGATTAAGGTCAACCTCACGTCCTTAACCTCCGGCGGGGGCAGTAGGTTCACTGCGCTGTGATTGATAAGCATACTTGCCTTAAGGGTTAAGCCTTTAAGGCTATTTGAGCGGCTTATCCATGTGGTCTAGATGGGCAAGCTTAGGGGGGTGTTGACAGACTTAGACGGTACGCTCTATAGGTGCCCTGATTATGAGGCCGAGATACGTAGGCTGACCCTTGAGATAGTCTCTGAGAGGCTTGGGATCAGCTTGGAGGAGGCCGCTAGGCGAATAGCCGAGGCTCGTAAGGTGCGTGTCACCTTGACTAGGAGCCTCGAGTATATAGGGGTGCCTAGAAGCCACTTCTACGACGAGCTCTCGAGGAGGCTTAACTATAGGGCTCTGCTTAAGCCCGACCCTAGGATAGCCGAGTTTCTACGCGAGCTTAGGAGGAGGGGGTATAAGGTGGCCATCATCACCAACTCCGGCAGGCCCCACGCCCTTGGAACCATGGGCGCTCTGGGCATCCCCCTGGACGCCGTGGACGCGTTGATAACCAGCAGCGACGTATCTGAGCCCAAGACGGACCCGGAGCCTTACCTTAAAGGCTTGGAGCTTCTAGGGATCAGAGCGAGCGAGGCGGTGTACATGGGCGATAGGGTGGAGGACGAGGTTAAGCCAGCTAAGAAGCTAGGTATGACCACTGTCCTGGTGTCCCAGCAGCCCGTGGAGAGCCCATGGGTCGACTACGTGATAGACTCGCCTTTTAAGCTCCTAGACCTACTGGAGGAGATAGACCGTGATTAAGCGTAGGGCTGAGGGTACCCCTGTTAAGTCGCCTGACGGCGCCCTCGTCTACGAGGTGTTGGGTTTAAGGCCGACGGGGACCGGGGAGCTCAGCGTAGCGTTAGCTGTGGTTAAGCCCGGGGAGGCCACGGTTAAGCATAGACACGACTTTACGGAGGTTTACCTCTTCGTGGAGGGTGAAGGCGTGGTGCATGTAGGCGAGGAGGCTGAAAGGGTTATTGAGGGCGACTGCGTGTTGATACCTAGAGGAGAGGCTCACTACGTGGAGAACGTGAGCCGCCGCGAGTTAAGGTTCTGGTGTATATGTACTCCCTCCTTCACCGAGGAGGGGACCCAGGTAGTTGAACGACCAGGTCTACGTGCCTTAAAATAAGGCGGGGTGTCATGGGGGAGCCGTCCTCCTTAGCCCTATCGAGCAGCAGTACGGTTAAACAGTGCCTCCTTGAAGCGGCCTTAATCAGCGATAGGCAGGTGTTCAGCCTGCTCTTAACCTCGATGTCGCCCAGTGAGGCAGCATAGATGGCGGTGAACACCTGGTCGTAGACCGTTAGCGGGGGCCTAACTTTAACGAGGCCGTCGGCCAGCTTCTCCACGTCGGCTTGGCTAGGCTCGACGTGGACGAAGAGAGCCTTGTTAAGTAGGCCCTGTAGGCTTAGCTTGTGAGCTGAGGAGACCACTAGGCTTGAGAAGCCCTTATAGATGGATAGGAAGAGAGCTGGGCCTTTAAGGGCTAGGCGGCTAGCCACCTTTAAGGAGGCCTCGACGCGGCTCTGTAGGCTTCCGCCGTATATCAGCGCTACTACGCCTGGCCCTACCTCCTCAAGCATTCCCTGCAAGCTTCTTGACCTCCCTGTAGAGCATGACGGCACCTACGTGGCTACAGACCTCTCTACGCCTTAGCTTAGCGTAGGGCTTAGAGGGGTCGTAGCAGGTGCAGTAGTACCTTCCAGCCGCTAATTTAACGAGGTACTCGGGTTCGCGGTCGCCTAGCTCAGGCCTCCCCTTGACCCTCCATAGGTTCGGGTCGTCTTCGTCCTCCTCAACGTCGCTGAGCCTCCTCAAACACCGCCTTAGCCAGGACCAGCTCTTCCACGTGAGCCTCGACTTAAGCCTAGCTAAAGCTAAGTCCTTAATCTGGCTCGCTATCAAAGAGCCCTCCCTCGTCCACCTTAAACCATGCTTCAGCCTCAGGTAGCCGTGGGGAGTCAACAACCCTAGCCAACCTCTTGTTGCCTTTACGCCTCCATAACCATATACGGTGGGTGGTGCCGTGTCCCATTACGTGGCCGCCCACCGCCTTATCATGCGGGTCCCTAGGGTCTGGGGAGGACATAACCTGGTTGGTTACGGCGACCACGACGTTATAGGTGACGGCTATCTTCATCAGCTGGCCTAGGTACCTGTTCAGCTTCTGCTGTCGTAGGGCTAGGTTGTCTCTGCCAGGGTACTCCTTCCTGAAGTGCGCAGTGAAGCTGTCCACTACTACCAGCTTCACCTCCTCCTCGCGTACCATTCTCTCCACCTCGTCGAGTAGTACGACCTGGTGATCCGAGTTGACCGCGTAGACGCTGTAGACGTTCTCGAGCACTTGGTCTGGGTTTAGCTGGAACCTGGAGGCTATGGCTACTAGGCGTTTAGGCGAGAAGCCTCTCTCCGTGTCTATATAGAAGGCTTTACCGCCTAGGCCTCCGCGCTCCTCGGGGAGCTGTACGGTTACGCATAGCTGATGCATTAGCTGCGACTTGCCGCTGCCGAAGACCCCCACGAACTCCGTTATGGCGCCCGGCTCTAGGCCGCCGTCGAGTATGGCGTCTAGGTTTGAACAGCCGGTGGTTAGTTTACGCTGCCTCAATATCATTTCGTAGTGGTCCTTGGCCTTCATCACCCCTATGCCCAGGATCTTCTCAAGCTCCCTCCTAGCCGCCTCAGTTATAGCTAGGGCCTGAGTCTCGGTGAGGTCGGCTATGGCTGCTAGCTCGGCGGCCGTCATTAAGGCTAGCTGCCTAGGTGAAGTTATACCGGCCCTCTCAAGCTTCTTAGCGGTTTTTTCGCCTACCCCAGCTATATCCCTTAAGGTTAGCTCCTCCACTAAACCACCCCCCTATGGTTTTTCGGCCTGAGGACGGCGGCTGGGCGAGGGCCTGTCGAAGCCTCTCTACCATTAAGCCCTCGACCCTCAACAACGCCCTAGCGTCCTCGTACCCGTACTCCTCAGCGAACACTAGCCTCGAGGTTCCATGCTTGCCTCTAAGTATGAGGCTCCTCCTTAATACAGGGTTGTCCTGCGGCTTTCTAACCTCGAGCCTGACGTATATCAGCGAGCTTCCTAGCCTCTTAGCTAGCCACTCGCAGCAGTCTAGGCTAAGCCACTTAACCTCCATTGCCACCCCCCACCACGCTCTCATACTCCTCGAGGACCAGCCTCCCAAAGTCGGTGAGCGTGACCACCTTAGCTCCTCCGACCTCGCTCTGAGCTATTACCTTGTGGCGGTGTAGCTTGATGAGGGCCTTCCTAGCCACGTCGCTGGGCAGGTTCATGAGCTCGAAGAGGGCCCTGAACGTGGAATAGTTGTCTCTTAGGTATGATAGCACGGCGTAGACCTCCCTCCTAACGTCATCCCTCGGGAAGAGCTCCTCGAGGGTGGTTAGCGGCCTAGCCTTGACCGGTTTAAGCTTCTCAGGTCTACGCCCAAGCCTTTCCTCCATCAGGGCATCGGCGTCGCCGTCAGACAGGTCCTCTAAGGACGAGGCCTCAAGCCTAGCCTCGAGCCGCTCGCCGTTAATCGATACCTTAGCCCTTACCCACCCTCCTTGGCTGCTCGTGGCCTCTAGGGTTAAGCTGGCTTCACCCAGTACATGCTCGCTTAGCGCAGCCTGGCTGGGAGCCAGTAAGGTTAAGTCTAAGCTTAGTAGTTCAGGCGCCTCTAAGCCCCTCCGTCTAGGGAACAACGCGTGCGCGTCCTCGATCACTAACGTGGGCTGCAGCCCGCTGATTAGACACTTAGCCGCTAAGCAGGCCTGAATGAAAGCCTTAACCTCGTACGTGGCTAGCCTAGAGAGCTCCACGATACCTAACTCATCGAGTAGTGGGGGCTCCGGGCCTTGAGAGAGGAGGCACGTGGCAGCGTAGCCCTGTAAGAGGCTAGTTAAGGTTAACTTGACCTCCTCGGCTAGGGTCTGCCCCCTAGCTATAGGGGTGGCCTCTCCTTCAACCGCCTGTAGGACCTCTATGGCTGAGGGGTCAGGCTTCTCCTGGTAAAGCCTCGCTAAGGCCCTACACAGCAGGGAGGCGTGTAGTCTCGTTAGGTTAAAGCAGAAGGCGAAGTACTTAGAGACAAGTTGGGCGTAGCTATGGAGTTCCTCGTCGCTCCACGACTCCTCGGCCCTAAACGGGTTGAAGGACGTGTCGTAGCCTAGCCTATAGAGCTTAGCCTTGGGGTGCCTCAGGAGCGCCCTATATAGGCGGGCGGTATCTAAAACCAAGTAGCGGACACCGAGAGGCCAGCACCGCTGAATTAAGGAGCAGGCGATGCTCGCCCTAGCCTCCCTAGGCCCTAGTATCACTAGCCTCTTTAGGAGGCTTAGAGGGGTGATTAATGGGTACCAAGCGTCCTCCCCCTTAAGCTCCCCCACCACGAGGCCGCTGTGAACTGGCTGCCAAGGCAACCTAGTGACCCCCCACAATCAGCCTAGTGGCGTCGACGAGGTCGCTACCTACTAGGACGCCTAGCTCAGCTAGGCTAGGCTGAGTAGCTAGCGCCGCCCTTACACCGTCCACGCAGCGCTCTACGTCCCCTACCAAGCTGTCTACGAGGTCCTCGTCGACGACTAGGCAGGTCCTCTTACTCCTGACCACTATGAAGCCAGCCATGTTGACTGAGAGGCCTCGCTTGGGGGGTTCGAGGAGGAGGCATACCATTAACGGCCTCCTAAGCCTAGCCACGGAGTATAGTAGCGGCCTTAAGTCTACGTTGTATGGCTCCAGGAGCTTAAAGTACATTATTCCGTGGCCCGTCAAGGAGAGGCCAGCTAAGCTCAGAAGGCAGGTGGCTTCGCCACTAGGCATGTATAGCTCGCAACCGCCGATGACCCCTACCCTTACTAGTTCCTTGACTTTGATCCTCGATAGAGGCAGCGGCCACTTAAAGCCCTTGAAATCGACTTGTCTTACCGAAATCCCTCTATTATCGTTTTTTATCGTACTTATTTTACTATATAGTTTGTAGGCGGCGTAGATCGATAGTGGGAAGAGGAGCCAAGGCACGAAGACCACTAATATGGCGAGGAGCGCTATGGACAGTGCTCGGCGCGCCAAGCCCCCCTTTACCGTTAGGCCCTCGCCCTTTCTCAAGCCAGCCATCCTCCAGGCCAGCTGTGGCTGGCGCGCGCTCGAAGTCGGTTAAGCTTTGTGAAGGTGAGGGGCGAAGGCGAACAGCCGATTTACGCCGAAAGAAGCCTTAAACCCACGTGGGAGAGGCTTCGGTGGCTGCCGAAACCTTTTCCTTAAGAGGAGGCGTTATCTCGTCTTGATGGCGGATAAGGGAGGCGTGGTTAGGAGGGCTCTATCGTCGCTTAGCGACGATACCAGATACCGCTTGGTCAAGTACCTTTTAGAGCATGGGCCAACCACAGCGGGTGAGCTTGCTGAGAGGCTTAGTAAGGCTAGGAGCACAGTTAGCGAGCACTTGGAGGAGCTCTTAGAGGCTGGGCTAGTAGCTAAGCGGAAAAGCGATAGGAGGTACCTCTATGAGGCTACGCAGCTAGCTAAGGCGTGCCTAGACTTCATGGAGGGTAGAGCGGCTGAGGACGAGGTGCTAGCTTCACTGCCTGAGAAGGCTGGCCTAGAGGTGAAGGTTAAAGAGGGCCGCTGGTTGAGGGCCTTAGCTGAAGGGTGGATTAAGCTCTTCACGTTGTCCCTAGGGGTGGGGTTAGGGGTAGTCCACTACGCTTTATTTAGGCTTGAGCTCATGGCAGTTGCTGTAGCCGTAGGTTTCTTACTTGGACTGCTAGGCTCGGTGAGAGGGGTGAGGGTTAGTAGGGTTGACGTGGCGGCGTTCTGCGTGGCTCTGTCTATAACCTTGGCCTTAGCGGCCGCAGCCACCATTGAGGAGTTTAGCCCGGCGGTTATCTTCATAGCGGGCCTTTTATGGTACCTCCTAGTCTTCGGCTTGTGCTCCCTCATACCCTTCGAGGCAGCTAAATTCCTGGTAAGGTATTGGAGAGGGAGAGCGTGAAGCTTCCGCAGCCTTTAATCGAGGGGCGCTTTTATAGGCGTGAGGGGAGGTTTAAGGCATACGCCTACTTTAATGGGGAGCTCGAGTCCCTCCACGTACATGACCCTGGGAGGCTTAAGGAGCTCCTAGTTGAGGGAGCGAGGGTCTTAGCTAGGCCCCACGCTACGCCTCGCCGTAGGACCCAGCTATACCTTGTAGCGGTGTGGAGTGATGGTTGCTGGGTGCTGGTGGACTCAGCTATACACGTTAAGCTGGCTGAGGAGGCCATTAAGCAGGGTAGGATCGAGGAGCTTAGGGGAGTTGACGTGGTAGGGAGGGAGCCTAGGCGTGGAAGGGGGAGGCTTGACCTGCTCTTAGAGCGGCCTAACGGTGTTAAGGTGCTCGTCGAGGTTAAGGGGTGTACCTTAACTGTGGACGGCGTCGCGCTATTTCCCGATGCCCCTACGGTTAGGGGGAGGAGGCATTTAGGGGAGCTCATCGAGGCCGCTAAGGAAGGGTTTGAGTGCTACGTGTTGTTTCTAGTGGCTCACTGTAGAGCTAGGGAGTTTAGGCCTAACTTCGAGGTTGATGAAGGGTTTGCGCGCCTACTCTTGAAGGCGGCTGAGGAGGGGGTTAAGCCGATAGCCTATAAGCTACGGTTTGAGGGAGGAGAGGTGTTGGTCGATGGGAGGCTGCCGGTTATTCTATCCCCTCTTCGCCGCCCTCCTTAATCTCCACGGGCCTCTCCATTAAGCCCTTGATGGCTGGCAGTAGGTCCTCGACGACCTCCTCGCCTATAAGTAGGACCTTATCGTAAGTCTTCTCGACCTTGCGCTGGTCCTTGACTAGGATCCCCATGCCTGAGACCATCTCCACGTAGTCCTTAACCCTGCCGGTGGCGTACCTATCATCGTAGATTAGCTCTACGGCTGGCACCTTATCGCCTACGACGTCCTTAAAGCCCGTCCATCCCAGGAAGTTGACTAAGTTATGGTCCTTCTTAACGTCCATGGACCTGAGCTCGGCTAGGTTAATGGACGATATGGGTATCTCAAGCCAAGCTCCAGACCTTGTAGCTATCCTAGGAGCTTTACGTTCGATAAGCTCGCGCGACTCAAGTTGATGGAGGGTTAACAGCATTAAGCGCCTGTTAGTTAGGTAGACGTAGGATATAGCGTAGATCAGTAGGTGCTCCTTGCGCTCAACCCCCATAAACTTCCTGACCTCTACCTCCTTCACGAAGAGCGTAGGGACCGCGTACTTAGACTCGTATACAACCTCCTCCCCTTCGCTTAACTCCCTGTAGAGGCCTACGAGAGGCGGCAAGCTACCTCCTCCTACGCTTAAGTCTTAGGCCGAGTAGCCCTAATAAGCTTCAAGGCTCGTGATGAGAGGTTAAAGCGAGAGCCAGCCCTCTCCTGGAGGCTTAACCTTGACCCCTGGCTCTTCCACCACCTCGCCTATAGCCCAGGCTTTAAAGCCATGCTTCTCGAAGATACCTATTGCCTCGTCCACCTCCCCCCTCGGCAGCATTATGCATAGGCCTACGCCCATGTTGAACGTCCTATACATCTCGTCGATCGGCACCTTACCGAGCCTGCGTATGACCTTAAAGATGGGATGAGGGTCGGGCATGGAGTCTAGCTTAAAGCCTACGGGGGCGTAGGCTTCGAACCTCCTAAGCTTAGTGAAGGAGCCGCCCGTTATATGGGCCACGGCGTGTACCTCCAGCCTTCTAAGCGCCTCTAAGACGGGCCTCACGTAGATGTACGTGGGCTTGAGGAGCTCCTCGCCTATGCTACATTCAAGCTCAGGAAGCGTGTCGTGGACCGACCTGTCCTTTAAGAGGACCTTGCGGGCCAAAGTAAGGCCGTTGCTATGAATACCGCTACTCTCAACGCCCACTATTACGTCGCCTGGCTTAAGCTTAGACCCTGTTAACACCGCTCCTTGATCAACCATCCCTACGCTGAGGGCGGCTAAGTCAAAGCCCCTCCCCTTAACCTCTCCCTTAACTACGTCTGGCATCACCGCGGTTTCGCCTCCAACTACCACTACGTTAGCCAGCTCAGCGCCCTTAACTAGGCCCTTAACTATCTCGGAGATCATCCATTCATCGGGCTCCTCCACCACTAAGTAGTCAACTAGGGCTAGGGGTTCAGCGCCTATGCATACTAGGTCGTTCACGTTCATAGCTACGCAGTCTATGCCAACCGTGTCGAACTTCTCCATGAGCTGGGCCACTAATACCTTCGTGCCGACTCCGTCGGCATGTAAAGCTAAGGCCTTGCCTCCCCCTATATCTATGAGGCCTGCATAGTGACCCACCTCGGTTAAGACCCTGCCTAGGCCGGTTGCCCTTAATTTAAACGTCGAGGATAGGAGGGACGCTATGTCGCGGTGAGCTCTACGCACCTTCGATAGGTCGACGCCGCTCTTAGCGTAGGTCATAGCTTCATCGCTCAATGAGTAGCCCCTCAAGTAAAAAGATCTCGTCGCACTAGTAAATATTAACTAGTGGTACCTCGATAGCTAGGGATTCTTGGCCTTTAACATCAAGGAGGCTATGTTCAGCAGGAGCTTGTAATTGTCCTCGACGTAGCAGTAGGGCTCCTTTAGGAAGGTCTGGTCGCCGAGGGCTACAACTATGCCCTCACCGTCCTCCACCACGGCTATAACAGCGTAACTGCCCATCTTGTTGGCCAGGGAGGAGTACGTGTCGTTGGAGGTCCAGGCAGCGCCTTTATTCACCGAGTGGATATAGGTAGCTGTAAAGAACACCAGAGACGTTAAGTTGCTAGTTATGGTCGTGTTGGCGAAGCTGGTTATATAGATGTTCCTGTAGAAGCCGTAGTACTCCTTATCGTTGTAGAGGTAGCCCTTGGCGTAGTAGAGGCCAAACCTGGAGGCTATGGTGTTTATCGGCCTCGTTAACTCCTGTACGTTGACGTATTCGTAGGCGGGGTCGAAGAACAATAGGAGGGCTCCGCCCCTAGATACGAAGTCCTCGACGGCCCTGCACTCCTCCGCGGTGTAGGCCTTAGTTGGGGAAGCTATGATGAGGCCTGAAGCCTCGTTTAGTTTGCCCTTTAGCTCCTCCCAAGAGGAGGCGAAGATCACGGTGGCGTTCCTCTTAACAAGCTCCGCTATTAGTAGGTCCAGCTCCCATAACGAGATCCTGTTCTCGTGGCTTACGTCCACCACTATGATGGGGCCGCCTCCTCCTTTAAGGGAGCCAAGTTCCACGGCGGTTGAATACAGTATGGGGTGCTCGTCGAAGGCAGCTCGTGGAGGTAGGTAGATGTACCATAGCGAGGGTGGCGGTTGATACTGGTTTAGAAGACCTGCCGACAAGCTTCTCCAGTCCACGGCTTCACGATCTCCTTGAGCCTCAGGTGAAGCTTGAGGAGCCGTGTTTAAGCTGATTACAGCATACCTCGTTAGGTGAGCCTCCTCAGCAGCTTTCATGACGGCTCTTTGCAGCGAGCCTATCTCGTCCACTAGGCCTAGCTCTACGGCTTCACAGCCAAGGTAGATCTCGCCCCTCTTAAGCTCAGTGAGGTTGATCTTTAAGCGCTCAGCCCTGTTGCGCTTAATAGCTTGAAGGAAGTTGTCTAACGCGCGCATTAAGCTAAAGGGGAAACGTAGCTCCGAGAAGCCTGTGGCCTTGTAGGCCCCGCTCTCAAGGCATCTCTCTGAGGGAATTAAGACGGGAGGCACTATACCTATGACTCCAACGCCTCCGATGAAGGAGGCTGGCTCCGCGTATATGTAGTCTGAGGCTACAGCTATGTAGTACCCTCCTGAAAGGGCCATGTCGGTCAAAGCGATTACGGGTTTAACGTCCCTCAGCTCCATGAGGTCAAGGTATACCTGCTCCACTAGGTGGGCAGCTCCTCCTGGAGAGTCTATTTTAACTACGACCGCCTTGATTGAGTCGTTGGACATAGCGTGGCTTATGGCTTCAAGGTACCTCTTAGCGTCCTGAGAGGATAAGATGGGCCCCTCGATGTTTATGACCGCTACTAGGTCTGCTTTAACCGGCTTAGAGAGGTAGGTGAAGTATAGGTAGCTTAAGGCTCCTAATACTATGATTGACGCGCACACCGCGAGCGTTAACGCCAGCCTTCGATGAGGGTGACTGTCAGAGGCCATAGAGCCACCTTTCTACGAGCTCAGCCCTCCTACGCTTAAAAATAAAGTTATAAAGCTTAGCCTCTCCTCCATCACTGCTTTAAAGAGGCCTCATGGACTTGAGTTTATCAGCTATCTCAGGGTACTTTAAAGCTAGGATCTGAGCTGCTAGTAGTGCAGCGTTCTCTCCGTTATCTATGCCTACACAAGCTACAGGAACCCCTCTAGGCATCTGTACGATGGATAGGAGGGCGTCGAGGCCTCCTAGCTTAGCGCTTACAGGTACGCCTATCACCGGCTTGAGAGTCCTAGAAGCTATGAAGCCTGGTAAGTGGGCCGCCAAGCCAGCTATAGCTACGTAGACCTCAGCTGGAGACGAAGCGAGGTATTCCTCGAGCTTCTTAGGATCTCGATGAGCAGAGAGTACAGCTACGTCGTGGGGGATGGATAGCTCGTTTAGGACCTTTAAGGCCCTCTCAGCTATGGGTCTATCCGACTCGCTACCCATGATCACAGCTACTAGGGGCCTCGACATAACTAACCCTTAACACCTCCAACTCTTAAAAGCTTAATACGTGGAGCTAGCTTCGCGTAGTCTCGTCGGAAGACGAAGGTTTATTTGAAGGGGTTACGCGGGTTAGCACATGTTCCGCTGGAAGGCCCAGATGCTATGTCTACCCGAGGACTGCTTGAAGGGGCTTGAAGCCTTAGTGAGGAGGGGGGTTTACGCTAGCCGGGACGAAGCTATCAAGGCGGCTATAGCTCAGCTTTTAAGAAAAGACCTACCGGTGGCCTTAGATAGGCTGAGGAGCTTGCGGTTTAAGCATTGAGAGCTATTGATATACGATCTTCGACTCCAGTAAGTGGGCTGCCTTCATAGCCTTCTCCCTGGCCTCAGCGATGCTGTCAGCCGTAGCCAGCGCTAGGCCCATACGCCTCTCGTAGTAAGTTACAGGCTTACCGAAGAGCCTCACATGCACGCCCGGGATGCTAAGGACCTCCCAGAGCCCGCTGTACTTAGGAGCCCACACGCCGTCTTTATGGGCCAGCACCACGTGGGCTGCGCCTATGCTTCTAAGCTTTATTTCAGGTATGGGTAGGCCCAGTATGGCCCTTACATGTAAGGCCATCTCTGAGAGGTCCTGGGTGGCCATGGTAACCATCCCCGTGTCGTGGGGTCTAGGCGAGATCTCGTTGAAGTAGACCTCAGGCTTACCTCCATCCTCCCCCAGCTTAACGAAGATCTCGCAGCCGAAGAGCCCTAAGCCACCCTTAGGCCCTAGTAGCTTAGACACTACCTTACCAGCCACGTCGTATATTTTGCGTTCCGCCTCCTCAGCTACCTCTCTGGGTACGTGTTTGCCGTTCCACTTGGAGCTCCATAGAAGCTCGTGTTTAGGGGGGTCCTCGGCTAAGTGGCGCTGGCTTCCATAGCCCTCGATGGGTGACCTAGTTAGCCCTGTTGATTCATCTACGTCTAGGAAGGGTTGCCAGCTAACATGATAGTGGCTACCGGACCTTACGTGGCCCACTGGTTTAGGGAAGCTTATCTTAATTTTACCGCTCTCATCTAAGTGGGCTACGGCGAGCTCAGTTACCTCAAAGTCAAATTCCACTAGCCCCTCCACTATCATCCTCCCACCGAAACCTCTAGCCTTGGTTCGGGCTTCCTCGTACGCCTTAGGGACGCCCTTTAGGTCGAAGACCACGCTTGAGCCTAAGCCACCTGAGCTCATCTGGGCCTTAACTATGCAGGGGTAGCCTACCTTCTCGCAGGCGTCTTTAAGTTCATCCAGGTTCTCAGCGAACTCATACCTTGAAGTGGGCACTCCAGCCTCCTCAGCTGCCAGTTTTCTTAGGAGCACCCTGTCCATGGTGGTCTTGACGGCCCTGGCGTTCGGTATAACGAAGAAGCCCTCCTCCTCCAGCTCAACGAGGGCGTCGGTGTTGATGGCCTCTATCTCCGGTACTATGACGTCAGGTTTCTCACGTCTAACTATGGCTTTAAGGGCCCCCCCGTCGAGCATGTTAACTGTGTAGCTTTTATGGGCTACCTGCATGGCTGGCGCGTTTTCGTAGCGGTCCACCGCTATGACCTCTACTCCCAGCCTAGTAGCCTCGATAGCTATCTCCTTACCTAGCTCCCCTGAGCCTAGTAGGAGGAGCTTGACTGCCCCCTCAAAGAGGGGAGTTCCTATTACGTCCCTAGGCTTTATGACCACTGGAGGCCACCCTTAGTAGCTCTGGGCTTATCGTGGATAAAAGCCTTCTAAGAAGGTTATAGCGACGTCTCGATTTTGCCTCTCCCCGGTATCCAGTCTATGACCTTGCCCACGAGGCCCTTGGACTCGCGGTACCTGTAGATGTCCCTTATAAGCTCAGCCTGCTCAATCCTCCTCTTAAGCAGGGTCTCACTGCCTATGTCGCTTCGATGGAAGACCTTCCAGCCATCGAGGAGCTTAATGAAGCCTACGCAGCTCTCAGCTAGCTCGCTCGCCTCGGGTATGGTCTTGGCCTTAGCTACGATCTCAGCTATACGCGATCCGCCGGTTACCATGGTGCCGTCGGGCCTTTGATCCACCGAGCCGTAGTATACGATGCAGCCTCTACGCTTAATGGCCTCCTCGTCTATGTGGACGGGGTGTCCCTTAGCTAAATCTCGGTGGTCAGGGTATCCCTGCGGGGCCACGGCTTTAACCACTGTGGCTACCTCCTCAAACTCAAGCTTGACTTTGTGTAGGCTCTCGCTCACGATGGCCTCAGCCACCTCTAATAGGTCGGTCTTGAGTATGGGGAGGACGTTGCAGGCTTCAGGGTCTCCAAGCCTACTGTAGAACTCTATGATTGTAGGCCCCCAGAGAGCCGTCAACATCATCTGCCCTGAGATTATCCCCTTGTACCTAACGCCCGTCTCGCGCCATATGGCCTCGACGACCCGTTTAACTATCTCAACCGATCTTTCAAGCTCGTCTTGGGTGATGAAGGGTAGGGTCATGCCCGGCCCCGCGATGGACCCCATGCCGCCTGTCTCGGGGCCTATATCCATCTCAAAGGCATTCTTATTATCCTGCACTAGGGGGAGTGGCTTAACCGTCCTGCCGTCGGTGAAGGTTTGAAGCGTATACTCCGGCCCCTCAACCCTCTCCTCTATCAGGATCCTGTCCTCTATGTCTGTGTACTCGGCCATGTGTTTCTCGTGGATCACCTTGGCGTGCTTGGACTTAACCTCCTGCTTCTCCTTGCTTAAGTAGACCTGTAGGTCAGCTATGACCTTAACCCCCTTGCCTCCGGCTTGACGGGCTGGCTTTAAAGCTATGCTCTCAGCGTAAGCTGATACGTAGGCTATGGCGTCCTCCACGTTCTTAAATGCCTTGAACCTAAGCCTCCCCGGTATGCTATACTTCCACATGAGCCTCCTCATGAAGGCCTTGGACATCTCCACCTCCGCTGCGGCCTTCAACGCGCCTACGCAGGGGAAGCCTGCCTCAACGAGGGCGTCGGCGACTCCTCGAAAGAGGGGCTCCTCAGGGCCTATGAAGACCAGGTCGACGTTGAACTTAGAGGCGGCGTCTACGACCACCTTTGGGTCCGTGAAGCTGCCAAGGTATACATCTCCCTTAGTCTGCTCGCATAGTCGAGTAATCCCTGGGTTACGGTTCTTCATGACGGCATAAAGCCTAGGCTCTTTAATGCTCCTAGCTAAGGCGTCAGCTATGGCATGCTCCCTTGAAGCCTCACCGACAAGGAGTACCTTAACCAATCAGGGAACACCATACCTTGGATGCAGAGGTTAAAGAAAAGCCTTCTGTCGACACTCCGTACCCACGGTGGATCCTGACCTATACTGCCTTAAGCTAAGCTTTTTAAGCATCGACCTCTCATTAGGCATTGGGCTAAGGCATGAGCAACTTCAAGATAAGGTATGGTAGAGGGATGCTCAGGGAGAAGGTTTCAAGGAAGCCCTACTTGATTATTGGTAGATGGATTTTAAGGGTTGAGGGTTAGGTCGTACACGTTAAGTTGAGGGTTAAGCCTAGAGAGGGAGGAGCTATTAAGGAGCTTGTAGCCCTCGTTAATGGAGGAGCGCATAGTCCTGAGCCCCGTATTGGTTGTTGATGAAAGAATAGCAAGGGAGCTTGGATACGCTTTAGGTGAGGAGGTTGAGGCTTCGGTTGCTGACTCGACGAGGAGAGTTCAACTTGTAAGAGATGCTCTTGAGCTGGCCCTCTTAGATGAGATGAGAGAGGAGGCGAGCTTTCAAGGATTAAGGCACGTCCAGTGATTCATCTAGGGCTGGAGGGGCCTTTGATAGCTGATGTAACTATCGACGAGCTGGGGATAACCATAATAAGCTTTAGCAAGGGGTTATGGAGACACCTAAAAGACCCTCCCAGCGTGGTTAGGAGCGCGCTAAGGCTTGAAGTAGGCGTCGAGTCAGCTTAAATGGACTTCAGCTTAGACGCTGGTAAGCAGGGATCGTAACCACGCGGGTGCGGCTTAAGGCCTCTCCCTAACATACATCTCATTGAGGGGGTATTGCCCTGTAAAGCAGCCTAAACATAGGTTATCCTTGGGGGACTCTACGGCCTCGATTAGTCCTTCAAGAGAGAGCCAATGGAAAGAGTCTGCGCCCACGACGGCTGCTACCTCCTCATCGTTTAGGTGCGCCGCTATCAGTTCATCCCTGGGCGGGACCTCGACCCCGAAGGGACATTGAGCTATTAGCCTGGGGCTACCTATCCTCACGTGGACCTCCTTTACGCCCAGCTTGTTCCTCATTAAGGTCACAGTGTTCTTGGTGGTGTTGCCCCTAACCACGCTGTCGTCTATTAAAACTATACGCTTGCCCTTAATGGCAGTCTTAATGGGGTTCAGCTTTAGCTGTACGCCTACAAGCCTTTCAAACTGGGTTGGCTTGATAGCGCTCCTTATGTGAGGGCCCGTCCTGACAAAGCCCATAGATATCGGTATGCCGGTGGCGTTGGAGTAGGCCATGGCGAAGGGTATGGCGGTCTCGGGGACCCCTATCACAACGTCAGCGTCGACGGGGTGCTCCTTAGCTAGCCTCTCACCTATCTTAACCCTGACCTCGTAGATGCTTCGCTCATTTATGATGGAGTCAGGCCTAGCAAGGTAGACGTACTCGAAGACGCAGTGCTTAGGCCTAGGTTTAAACAACCTAGCTCTCTCGATGCTGTAGGGCGTGAAGACGTAGGCCTCGCCAGGCGCTACGTCTGCCTTAAACTCAGCGCCCACCACATCTATAGCTGAGGATTCAGAGGCCACTACGCCATAGTCGAAGCCGAAGCTCCCTATAACCATGGGCTTAAGCCCAGATGGATCCCTAGCCGCTATCATCTCCCCCCTCTCAGTTAAGGCTACGAAGCAGTAAGCGCCAGCCGCCTTCTCCATTGCCTCTGCTACAGCCTCCATAGGGTCCTTCCTAGCCAAGGAAATCGATAGCAGCTTAGCGAGCACTAAGGCCTCGTTGGCGTCGTTGAGCCTTAGCTCCTTGGCTAAGGCCTGAGCGTTGAGCAGCTTGCCATTGAAGCAGAAGGCTAGCTTAACCGGCTCCTTTACCAGCACGGGTTGGAGCACGCTGGCCTCAGCTAATTGAGGGCTTACGTGGCCTAAGCCAGCCCAGCCAGGCAGCTTGGCTAGGAGGTCCTCGTCGAAGACCCTATCCACGACGCCTGACGAGGCGTGGACGTAGAGGTCCCTCTTATCGTAGGTGGCTATCCCACAGGTTTCCTGGCCTCTATGCTGCAGAGCTAGGAGACCGTAATACACGAACCTAGCAATCCTCCACAGCTCGTCGAAGGCGTAGATGCCTATGATCCCCGCCATTAAGACCCCAGCCGTCTCATGCACAGGTCACATTAAAGCTTTTGCTTTAAGTAAAGAAAGCTTGATGAAGCTAATTAACGAGCTCCCACACGTCACCGCCGTAGACGGTTACGCTGGGCGAGGTCCACGTGGAACCATCGAGTAGTTGGAATTCGAAGTAACATCGTCTACACGGGCTTAATGAGCTAGGTGTGGTTTCAATAACTACGCTGCTCTGCCCGTCAGGACAAGTCGCCTGCCCTATTAGCTCATTGGTGGCTGCATCGTATAGCCTCACGGTCTCCCCTGACCTTAACCCCTCGACTCTGACCTTATCCTTGACGTATATATACGGCGGCTTGCTCCAGCTCCAAGACGCCGCCCATGATGAAGGGGAGGATGAGAGGAGCCTAAAGGCTACGTTGACTTCACCTGTGAGCTCGCCGAGCTCAACCTCTATGTACGTGGCTGAGTCTTCATCGACTAAATCCTGCTGCCAGGCAACCTGCCATAAATCCTCGCTCAGCACGCAGACCTGCTTAACCCATTTACCTGAGGGGCCTGTGTAGTCATCGCTATGTGAGAACTTAACGCAGAGGGGACCTATTAACGGTCCTTCAACCTTGTACTTGTAGATCCAGGAACCGTATCCTGAGCTCTCTGAGCTGTAGGTCGATGGGCTCCATGAAATAGAGCCGTCGATGCAGGTGTAGCCGTAGCTCGTGGATAATGCAAGCCCCTCGCTTGGACCGGTAAACACCCTGGCCCTTAAGTCTAGGCTTGGCTGCGTTGACACCATTGCCTTTATAGTGTCCCCTCCAGCTACGCATCCATCGATTAGGCAGGCCAATGTCACCCAGTAGCTACCTGCCTCTAAGGTCTCGTTAGCGGTTAGGGTTAGCTTAAAGGTGAGGGGGAGGGTTCCACCATTGGGGTTGACCGATACGGTTAGCCCTGGCGGTGCAGCGGCTACTATCTCGACCTCGCCATCATAATCTTCCAGGGAGAACACGTTGAGCGTCAACTCCTTAGCTGAGCCGCCAGCTTTAAGGTGGACCTCGTCTCTATCCGCCGTAAACACTGTCGGGTCGTTGCGTCCTAAGGGTAGCTTAGTCACGTGCAAACGCCCCTCCTTAACATACACCGTGACTCCTCCGGCTAGTGAAGCTGCATCGACCTCGAGTGAGAGCAGGCTTCCACCGTCAGCTGTATAGGCTTGCAGGCGCCCTGAGCCGTGTATAGCTACTCCCTTGAAGTAGGCGTTGAGCTTAGTAGGGCACCAGGTGTCTAAGCTTATAACCCATTTAACCTGTCCATTCCAGTCTACGCTGAAGAGGTAGTACCATAGCTGCCACCCGAGGTATTGATGGTAGTACCCTTCAGTTACGACCGCGTAGATCGAGTCGACACATGATCCTATAAGCACGCCTTTTACGGTAGGGTGATTGGTTTGCCTGGGTAGGGTTACGTTGAGGAGGACGTAGCTTAGGCTTAAGTCGTAGGCTTTAATCTTAGCTGCGCTGCCCTCAAGTTGCATGGTTAAGACGCAACCATGAGTTAGGTCCAGACCCCCCGTTGTAACGCCTCTTAATTCAGCAATTAACCGGTCTTCGACGAAGACATCGACCTCGTCTTTAACGTGTATGACGCATACCTCTCCTTCCACGTCGAAGTTGAAGGGCTCGTTTGAGCCGTACCCTGTGTCTACGAGGTGGTAGGCTGTTAGCTGCGAGCCGTCATCGTAGCTGAGGACCTTAACGTGGTATTCGCGCCAGTATCGGTACCCGGTCGACCAAGAGCCGCTCGACTTATCGTAATACACTAACACATAGACTACTTTGTGTGTCGAGGTAAAACCAGCGAAGCCTCCATCAAGCCTTACTAGCCAGCAGACTTCGCCGGTGGGTGAGACCTTCATTATCCATCCTTGGCCAGCGCATAACACGTAACCTCCTCCCATAACCCTTACATCGCCGGCCCATCCAGGTAAATCCAAGGTGTAGAGTTTCTTACCGCTTAAAGTCAATGTTTCAAGTTTCCAACCTTCACCTTCGCTGGGGGAGGCTACTTTATAGGCGAGAGCCACTACCTCACTACCTACGTCAAGTAGGTAGTTCGAGGTGCCTTCACGTATCAGGTACACGGCCTCTTGGGGCCAAGTGGGCGGAGATTTCGCTTCCTTTTGTTGCTTTGACGATTTTAAAGCACGAGGATTAACGGTGAAAACGTTACCTCTCCCGCTGAGCACTTTAATTGAGCTACTTGAGAGCTTGGATGGGGGTATGGGCAGTTTTACGGTTACATTGCCGCCTGGAGGTACTTCAGCCTCTACAGGTATAACCATAGGTCCCTCGTCGCCCTTGACCACCACGTAGCTTACCTTGGCGGTTAAGGAAGACGGGTTTGAAAGTATAAGTTGGGTTTCGCCTCCATCGATGACCGTGCAGGCCTCGATGACCTCCTTAGCCTTCTCAGCCTCAGCTGCTTGAACTGCCATTAACTGGGCAGATAGCTTTTGCTGCTCGGTATACAGCGCCAGCATGGAGGTCATAGCTACCATCAACATTAGCATCAAGACTAGCCCGCCGACGACGCTGCTTATGCCCTTGGCCCGGCCCTTAAAGGCACATCACCACCCCCACTCTATGAAGATGTCTTTTAACCCCCGCTGTTCAACGCGTCGAGCGGCTTTAGACGCTGTATGCTTGAAGGCTAAGTTTAAGTGAGAAGTAGAGGGCGTCGACGATTACTCCATGGAGCACCTTATTGCGGGTATCAGAAATCCATAATCTAGGCGGTTAAGATAAACTCTTCCTCCTAACCCCACCTAAGGAGAGCTCTAAGGAGTTAAGGTCTATCTTCCTCCTCAACGGGTACACGCCTGTAAGGCACGCTAAGCATAGCTCCTCCTTAGGTAGGCCTATGCCCTTGATTAACCCCTCAATGCTGTTGTACATCAAGGAGTCTGCCCCTATCACCTTTCTAACCTCCTCGACGCTTCTACACGAAGCCACTAACTCCCTCCTAGTTGGGAAGTCTATACCCATGTAGCAGCCAGCTATTATTGGAGGGCAGCTCACTCTGACGTGGACCTCTTTAGCTCCAGCGCCTCTAAGTAGCGACACTATGTGCTTCATGGTTGTGCCTCTAACTATGGAGTCGTCTATTAAGACCACCCTCTTCCCCTTTATGAGAGGCTTTACGGGGTTTAGCTTGACCCTGACCATCTCGTTGCGGTTCCTTTCCCCCGGCATAATGAAGATACGCCCTACATACCTGTTCTTCATTAAGCCCTCGACTAAGGGTATCCCGGTAGCCTCTGAGTAGCCTAAAGCCGCAGTTCTACCTGAGTCGGGGACTGGTACGACTACGTCTGCCTCAGCGGGGCACCGCTTACCTAACTCTCTTCCTATTCTCAGTCTTGCCTCATAGATCCATATCCCGTCAAACTCGGAGTCAGGCCTTGAGAAGTACACGTACTCGAACATGCAGCGGGCGCGGCGTTCGGCTTTGGTTAATTGTTTGGTTTCATAGCCTCTAGGGGTCACCTTTACTAGAGAGCCAGGCTCTACGTGGAAGAGGAGGGGGGCGTTTAAGGTGTCTAGGGCACATGTTTCCGAGGCTGCCACGTAGAGCTCCTCGTCTGGGTTGAAGCCTAGACAGAGAGGCTTGAAGCCTAGTGGGTCTCTAACCACGTATAGGGATCCCTCGTCGTCGAGGACGATGAGCGAGTAAGCCCCCTCTAATTCCTCTGCGCATTTACTTAGGGCATCTACGTAGTCTCCAAGCTCCGCTAGATAGTACGCTAGTAGGGCTGCTATGACCTCGGTGTCGGTCTCTGTTTTAAACTTGAAGCCAAGGCTTGAAAGCTTCTCTCTTAGCTCTAGGAAGTTGGTTATGGTGCCGTTAAAGGCGAGCGCGAAGCAACCGTTTCTCCAGCTATATAGTAATGGTTGAGCCTCCTCTAACGTGGATTTAGCCGTAGTAGAGTACCTTACATGTCCTACACCGCTCCACCCTTCAAGCTCGCTCACCCTGCTGCCTAAGGCCTCGTGTACGAAACCCGTACCCTTTAAGCCCTTTATGCCTTGGGAGCCTCGTAGGTAGATGCCGGCGCTCTCCTGTCCTCTATGCTGCAGAGCGTAGAGGCCTCTATAGATGTCCGCGACTACGTCCCTGTGCTTAGCAGATAACGCCCCTATAACCCCGCAGCGCTCCTTAATCACCTTCAACTATCCTCCTCCTACATTCAAGGTAGGCTTCAAGGACCTCGTTTAGGGGCTTCCCTTGGCGGTATAGATCCTTGTCGAGGACCCTGCCTGTAGATACGTCCCTTATCCTCATACAGTCAGGGTCTAATTCGTCGCCGATAATCAGGTTTCCTGAGGGGTCTCGTCCAAACTCTATCTTGAAGTCTATGAGCGTTAGCCCCCTCGAGGCTAAGAAGGACTTTAAGGCTTCATTCACTTTTAGGGTGGTTTCCTCCATAAACGCCACTTCATCGAAACTCGCTAGCTTGAGAGCAACTATATGCCTAGCATTCACCATGGGGTCTCCTCTTTCATCGTCCTTGAGGTAGAACTCAACGATAGGCGGATCTAGCGGTGACCCCTCCTTGAAGGGCAGCCGTTTAACTAGGTGGCCTGCGGCTATGTTACGGCACACCACCTCGAGGGGTATCATGGAGAGCTTCTTAGCCACTATTGACGATGGGGACCTGAACTCCACGAAATGAGTAGGTATTCCGTGCGAGTTTAGCACTTGCATTAACTTAGCGGTAATGGCAGCATTGATGGCTCCTTTACCTTCAATCAAGTCTCTCCTTCTACCGTCGAGGGCCGTAACGTCGTCTCTGAATTCTATGAGGACAAGAGATGGGTCCTCGAGTTTGTAGACTGTCTTAGTTTTCCCGCTAGCTATCTTAGACTCAGGCTTCACCTTAACCAGCCCTTCGGCTTCTGGTTCAGGACATTAATAAACGTATATAAAAAGCTAGTTATCCCATCTAACGTAAAGTTTAAACAATCTAAGCAATTAAGCCTCGAAGGAGATTCTCACTACACATCCGTCGAATGCCGATTTTAGAGCGGCTTCAGCTATGCAGAGTGAACGATAACCGTCTACACCGTCGACTACAAAGGGTTTCTCCTCTAAGAGGGCTTCAATGAAGCTTTGAAGCTCCAGCTTCAAAGGCTCCTGCCAGGTGTAGGAGGGCGTGTAAATACCTGAGGAGTCCTCAATCTTCACCTGTTGGGTTATATAGTCTAAGGTGATTAAGCCGTCGGTGCAAGTTACTACGAGTTTCCTAACTTTATGAGGAGTCAACCAGTTAGACTCTATGAAGCCTACCTCTCTGGGTTCAAAGCGCAAGACGATGTGGGCATAGTCCTCGTATGAGTGCCTCAAGCTGCCGGCCACCGCATATACCTCGACTGGTTCCTTATTCAACAGGTAGCGCATTACATCTATGTCATGGATAGCTAAGTCCTTAACTACCCCAACGTCACCTATCCTCACTGGCCACATGGAGACCCTCCTCGACGACATTAAGACCACCTCGCCTACCCTGCCTTCCTCAAGTAGACCCTTGACTCTCTTGACTCCAGGGTTAAAGCGCTCAATATGGCCCACTGTTAACCTGACTCCTTTACGTCTAGCTGCCTTTAGGATCTCGTAGGCTTCTGAGGCCGAGGATGCTAGGGGCTTCTCGACGAAGACGTGTTTACCGGCCTCTATAGCTTGAAGGGCCACCTCCATGTGTGTTGATGAAGGGGTGCATATTGTCACGGCCTCCACGTCTCCTCTGCTAAGCAGCTTATCGTTGTCTACGTACCAGTCTACTCCGTATTTCGAGCCCGCTTGCTTAGCTCTAAGCTCGTCCACGTCGGATACCGCTACGAGCCTAGCCTGCTCTATCTCCTTAAACACCCTAGCGTGATTTAAACCCCAGAAGCCGCAGCCAATAACGGCCACGTTGAGTCTACGCAACTAAAAGCCCCCTGCCTACACCGGCGTATAGAAAGCCTACCTTCCTAGCTTCCTCCGGCTTAACTACTTGTTTTCCATCCACTAGGGCTGCAGGCATATTAACTAGTTTAGCCAGCCTAGCTACGTCTAGTTGTTTAAAGGCGCTGTGAGCCACCGCTATCAATACGCAATCTGCTCCTCGCACACAGTCATCAATGCTATCAGCCACCTTAACCCCTGGCACGTTGAGTTCGTGGGAGGCGAAATAAGGATCGTACAGCGTGACCTTAACTCCCCTCCTCATAAGCTTCTCAGCGATTTGAATAGAGGGAGAATAGCGGGCTTCTTTAATGTCCTCCTTAAATGAGGCTCCAAGCACCGCCACATGTGAGCCTTTAAGCGTCTTGCCACAGCTCCTTAAGGCGGCTGTTATTAACCGGATAGTATGCATGGGCATGGAGTCGTTGATTCTCCTAGCTAACCTCACTAAGTCGAGGTTAACCTTGAGCTTCCTCGCCCTTTCAAGCAAGAAGTACGGGTTGGAGGGGAGACAGTGGCCTCCTACGCCAACCCCAGGCTTATGTAGATGACAGTGCGGCTGGGTGTTGGCGGCGTTAAATGCTTCAGCCACGTCTATGCCCGCGGCTTCGCAGAAAAGAGCTAATTGGTTCGCTAAAGCGATGTTGACGTCCCTGTATATGTTTTCAAAGAGCTTAACAGCCTCGGCGGTCTTTAGATCCCTGACCTTGATGATCCCTCCCTTAACTATTAAGCTCAGTAGCGCTGCTGCTTTCTCGAAGCTACGTTCATCTATGCCAGCCACGATCCTGGGGTAGGAGGCTAAATCCCTTAGCACGGTGCCAGCACTAGCCCTTATAGGGCTGTACGCTAATCCGAAGTCCTTGCCGGCTTTTAGCCCCGAGTAGGCTTCAAGCTCAGGCTTAACTAACTCCTCAGTTATGCCGGGGCCGACCGTGCTCTCAAGGATAACTAAGCACCCCCTCCTCAATCCCCTCCCTATGCCTCTGCACGCATCGATGACTGCCGAGTAGTCTGGCCGCTTACCCTTCCCGACAAGAGTAGGGACTATGATAAGGGAGGCGTCAGTTTGAGCGGTAGCTGTCTTGGTGTCGGTAGTGGCTTTGAAGGCGCCTAAACCTAGGTGTTTACGTAGTAGCTCTTCGACCCCCGGCTCAGCTATGGTTGATTCTCCACGATTGAGCTTCTCAGCTTCATCCTCGTCCTTAACTACGCCTATAACCTTGACGCCAGCCTCAGCGAAGAGTAAGGCTGTGGGTAAACCCATCCAACCGCAGCCAACCACAGCTACTTTGAGTCTACCTTTAGAGGCCTCCTCGACAATTTCCTGAGGGGACATCTCCATTATCGAGGGCAAGGAGGGTACCCCTATGGCTGCCACGACGTTAAAGTTAAAACATTTACCTCCTCAATAAGTTTAGCTATCCAACGGCTTTAAGGTGGACTGATTGAGGATATGGCTAGATATCAATACTCCTAAACAAGTGCTCTTCTTAAGCAAGCTAGCTGAAAGACTTGAAAGCCGAGGCCACGAAGTATTCAAGACAGCTAGAAAGTATCGCGAGGTAGTACAGCTCCTCAAGCTTAAACGGGTAACCGCTAAGGTTGTGGGCGAGCACGGTGGACCTACCTTAGAGGGTAAGCTTAGAGCAAGTTTAAGCCGAGCGCTTCAACTAGCTAAGTTAATTAAGGCTTGGAGGCCTGACCTAGCCATATCGTTCTCCTCCCCTGAAGCTGCTCGAATAGCTTTCGGCTTGAAGATACCGCATTACTGCGTGAATGATAGCCCCCACGCGGAGGCTGTAGCTAGGTTAACGGTACCGCTCTCCTCTAAACTCTTTACCCCCGCCTGTATACCGAAGACGAAATGGATCAAGCTGGGCATCGACGAGGCCGATATCGTCCAGTATCGGGCTGTCGACCCTGCCGCTTGGCTTAAGGGGCTTAAAGTTAAGAGGAGGCTAAGAAGGAGGCCTTTAGTCGTAGTTAGGGTTGAAGAGGAGCAGGCATCTTATCTCATCGGCAAGGAGGGCAAGGTAGTGAAAATCGCTGAGGAGTTACTCCGTAGAGCTGAAGTATCCTTAGTGATCCTGCCTAGGTACAAGGAGCAGGTCTTAAGGCTAAAGAGGTTGTTTAAGGATAAGGCCTGGGTACCAACCAGAGTTATCGATTCCATTAAGCTGTTGTCAAAGACCCACCTCTTCATCGGTGGCGGAGGGACTATGACCTGGGAGGCAGCCTTAATGGGGGTCCCTTCAATCTCCTGTACCCCCCTAGAGGGCTTAGATGTTGAGAGGTACCTTGTCGAGCTAGGATTGATACGTAGGGCCAAGAGCGTGGATGAAGCGATTAAGGAGGCAGATTACATACTAAGCCACTTAGAGGAGGAGCTTAGGAGGCAGACAACATTAGCTGGGAAGGTCCTAAGCGAAATGGAGGATCCCACCGAGGTCATAGCTAACTGGATTGAGAAAGCCTTCTAAGCATCTTTCTACGATATAGCTTAGCTAGCCTATGCCACGTAGTTAGCCAGACCGCCGCTAAAGCAGAAGCTAAACCGACTTTAAGAGCAGCTGTGAGCAGTGAGCCCCACCATCCAGGTAAGAGGGGCGGGATGGGTGTAATGGTTTTTTCGACGATGAGCAGGGCAAGGAGCATTAGGAGCCAAGCAGCCACCATGATACCGGAGAGCCACATAACTCTGCCGATGATGGACCTCAAAGCGTCACCTCCATTAATAGAGCCGTGAGGATCGCTAAAATGAAAGCGACCCCGGACAACGCGACATAACACTTAACGAGCTCAGGCTCCCTTAAGGGGCCGCCCGACAGAATTAGGTTAGCCAAGGTAAGCGGCGCTTCAGGGTCTGGGTTGGCTTTAATGAGCCCGTCCTCAACGATCGTAGGCCTACGCTTAATTTCACGCCTCTCCAATAACCCCTTAATGCTAGCTAGGCTATGAAAAGCGTTCATGATGTGAGGCATTAAGGCTACAATCCCCACCATTTCAAGACCGCTCAATACAGCCATAGCTCCTATGGCTGCCCCCACAGCTAAGCTACCTGTGTCCCCGGAGAAAACCCTGGCTGGATAACGGTTGTAATAGTAATAGGCTGCTAGAGACCCTATTAGGGGAGAAGCCATGAACACTACGCTCACTTTATTCAGTATTAGGCCTGACACGAGTAGGGCCGAGGAAACTATAAGGCAGGTCGCTGGCATGACACCGTTGTATACGTCCATCATGTTGACCGCGTTAGCTGGCACGGCTACTGCGAAGGGTAGAAGAGCCCAGTAAATAATGGTGAGCCTCAACCTACCTAAGAGAGGAAGTATAGGTCTGCCCAATGTGATGGCAGCTGGGTCAAGGGAGGCCGCTATTACTATCGGTATGCAGCATAGCACGGTTAAGGCCACCTTCACCTTGGGCCTAAGGCCCCTTAAGTCATCGTACATCCCGATAAAGGCAGCGAAGAGAAAACATAGCAATAGCGTTAACATGTAGAGGCAGTAACGGCTTGCTACTAACGAAACTATCACGCATGAAAGAGTAAAGCTGATCACTATGGCTAGACCGCCCATCTCAGGTATGAGGGGGTTTCCAGGCTTATGTACATCCCTACCCACGATACCGAGATCCATGTGGCGCCTAGCTATGAAAGGCGTTAAGATGAAAGTGGCGGCGAAGGATATAATGAAGCCTAGTAAAGCCTCCCACAACAGTAAACCCCTCAGCTATAGGCCACCGCTATTATCCCAGCTACGATTAAAAGGACCCCTATAACTCTTAAGACACTGACGTGTTCGTGGAAAAGCAGGGCGCCTATTAACGTTAAGATTACGAAGTTTAAGCTAATTAAAGGGTACACGTAGCTAAGCTCAGCTTCCTTTAAGGCTTTAAGCCATAGGACCATTGAGAAGAAGTAACATAGGATACCAGCCGGTATCCAGCCGTTCATTACTATTTTGGCTAGCCCCTTAAGGTTAAAGAACATCTCAGGGCTAAACTCTATGAAGTTTAATCCATACTTCCAGAGGACCTGACCAAGAGCGCCTAGCAGTACTGAAGCTAGAGCTATCATTAAGGGCGACAAGTGGTACACCTTCTCACCTTCCATACGTATAGGTTTAAAAAGACTTTGATTTGACACTGGAAAGGGAGGATTGGTAAGGTGGACAGAGTGCTAGTGACCGGCGGCGCTGGTTTTATCGGAAGCCACACGGTGGACCTCCTCGTAGAGAAGGGTTATAGCGTGTTGATCTTAGATAACCTGGAGGATCAAGTCCATCGTGGAAGGACGCCGAAGTACCTTAACAGGGAGGCTGTGTTTATTAAAGGCGACGTTAGGGACCGCGAACTACTTAAAGGGTTGATCAGGGAGGTTGACGCCATTATACACCTGGCAGCGGCTGTAGGGGTAGGGCAGTCCATGTACCAAGTCGAGAAGTACATAGATTACAACACGAGGGGGACAGCCACCTTACTAGACGTTATAGTTAACGTTGAGAATAGGGTTAGGAAGGTGGTCGTGGCGTCATCCATGAGTATTTACGGCGAGGGCCGCTATTACTGCGAGAGGTGTAATGAATATTTCAATCCAGGCCTTCGAAAAGACGATCAACTTAAGAGGAGGGTCTGGGAGCATCTATGCCCTAACTGTGGCTCAGCGCTACAGCCTAAGCCTACCAGCGAGGATAAGCCGCCCATGCCCACGTCCATCTACGCTCAGAGCAAGAAACACCAGGAGGAGATGTGCCTCCTAATAGGTAGGACCTACGGTATACCCACCGTGGCCTTAAGGTACTTTAACGTCTACGGCCCCCGTCAGTCACTGTCAAACCCTTATACGGGGGCCTGCGCCATATTCGCTTCCCGCCTACTAAACAATAAACAGCCCTACATCTTCGAGGATGGAGGGCAGCTTAGAGACTTTGTACATGTAAAGGACGTAGCTAGGGCAAACCTATTAGCGTTAGAACGAAGCTCCGCTGACTATGAGGCCGTCAACATAGGCACAGGGAGGCCGACGCCGATTAGGGAAGTGGCTAAGCTACTTGCAGAGGCCTTAAACCTAAACATAGAGCCCTACATATCGAACAGGTATAGGAAGGGCGATGTAAGGCACTGCTACGCTGACATCTCTAAGGCTAGGAGGTTATTAGGCTACGAGCCCAGGATACCCTTAAACGAAGGGTTAAAGGAGCTAGCTCAATGGGCTATAGAGGAGAGGTGGGGGGCTAAGGATAGGTTTGAGGAGAGCCTTAAAGAATTGGAGGAGAGAGGCCTAGTTGGCTAAGGTGGATCAAGTAG
>CAZVDL010000010.1:1065-54748 GCA_964626365.1 uncultured Nitrososphaerota archaeon | reverse complement strand
GTCAGCGCCATAACCAAAAAACCACCCAAAGAAATACTAGACCTCCTAAGCTAACCTCCTTCCCTATTATTTAATTCGCCTCAAGCTGAAGTAAACGACTGTAATGGTTAGCAGTAAGACAAATTCTATGTTAACTTACTCTACGTGTAGCCTTGTCAGCGCTACTAAGTTACTCTTTCAGTGCGTTAATGTCCTATTTAGTACGTAAGGCTTGAGGGAGGAGTAGTTAAGGTAAAGGTTCTTTAAACACACCATGTAAAAAACTTATTGATCCGCCGCTACAAGCTAATATACTAAACATCATAAAAAGTTGATAGGATTTGAAGGGAAAAGTTTGTGTTCTCGTCAGGAATAAATCAGAATAGGTTTCGAAGACAGAATAGAACTCCTTCACGTCTTGCCTTTAATTAGCGCAACTAAGAGGGCTGCTAAGAGGCTCATTAAGGCCCCTGTTGTGAAGGCTATAAAGTAGCTCTTAGTTACATCAAAGACTACCCCTGCCAATGCTGGTCCAACTACCGCCCCTAACCCGAAGGAGGTACCTAAAACCCCTAGTATGGAGCCTACTCTCTCCATACCGAAAAACTCGCCTACTGTCGGTGCATATAGGGCGATCCAGCCATAGGAGAAGCCAAAGACTATGGCTATAGCGTAAAGCTGCCAAAGACCACTTACCTTAAGCAGCATCCATGTACAGGCTGCCTGAGCTATGAAGCATGATGATAGGGTCGCCTTAACGCCCACCTTATCTAGTATAGCACCTACCCCTATCCTCCCGATTATATTGCTAATACCTATTAAGCTCACTATGAGTGCAGCTGCTAAAGCCGGTATACCTAGGTCTTCAGCGTATGGTACAACGTGTATAATAACCATAGCTCCTGCCAAGCTACCAAGGCTAAACGCTATGTAGATTAACCAGAAAAGCTTGCTTTTAATCGCCTCCTTGGCAGCCCCTCGCCTCATAGGGCTAGGCCTTAAGTCTTCACGCCTCGGGTCTTCAACGATTAACACCGTTAACGCCATCACTACTATGAACATGAAGCCTAAGAATGAGAAGGCGAAACGCCATCCATAGACGGCTATAAGGTATTTACTTAGTGGGGCTAAAACAAGCATTCCTACGCCTAGCCCAGCTACAACAAAACCTGTAGCCAACCCTTTTCGATGTGGAAACCACTTCATGGCTGTTGAGGTGCAAGGTACATATAGCGCACCTACCCCTATAGCAGCTACGACCCCATAAAACAAGTAAAGTTGCCATAGAGAGCTTATAGTGCTGCATAGGATAAAACCAATCCCAGCCAACATACCTAACGACAGCGTTACCTTCGGCCCACGTAAATCATAGAGTGCTCCTGAAACCAGCTGCATAGCGGCGTACACCGCCATGAATATCGAGTAAGCTACAGATAACGCACCTCTAGACCATCCATACTCAGCTTCAATGGGGCTAAAGAAGACCCCGTAGATGTATATGCTACCCAGCATGATCATGGCTGCGAAGGTTAACATCAATGTAAGCCACGGACGATACCCGTCCACCCAGTCAACCCCCAGGAGCTGTTACGTGTAAAACTCCTAATAAAAGGCAATAATCCGCCACTTTAAAGGCAAGTCTCCCCATGGACTTAGGCTAAAGCCTCCAAGAAGCTTTAACAAAAACCTACTGACTAACACGTGATGCACTGTGATTGGACATGAAGCCTTGTTCCTCGTCCTTTTATACGTGACCCTCTTAGGGGTGGTGAATTTCTATGGGAGGAAAAGCCGTAAGTGTGGCGTAGAGGATTCTCACAAGCTCCGTCAACCTAAGGGGATTCTCCTTTGAGCGGCTTCTTAAGTAGACCAGGTAGTTTGGGGAGCGCCGTCCCCGTATGGTGAGCTCTAACTCCATGCATAGTTGGTAGCGTGCTCGCCGTCTTAATGATCATTAGCCTAGTGCTCGTGTCTGAGAGGTTAACTACAAAGCTCTAGGCGTCATATTCACCGTGTTAGCTGTTATTCAGGTGGTGTAGCCTACACTACAATAATTTTTGATTAAGGACCACTAGTTACTTCTAGGCACTTTAAAGAAGACATAGCTATTGGAAATCTCTATGAACTCTATGTCCACCTTTAAAATCTCTTTGAAGAGGGCCTTTACGTAGTGTTTAAGCCAGATGGACCATTTACCCCCCCATTGATGCCTCAAAATTATCTTAACTTCGTCCTCCTCCTCAAACATGTGCATAATGAACCAGTGGCAGTTATCCTGTAATACTGTTTTAAGGAAGAACTTAACTCCTTCGAAGTCTAAGCTTTTACCGCAGAGCGGTATTAGCTCGCGGGGGGTTTTAGCCCCTCTCTCAAGAGCTATTTTACTCAGTTTTTCTTCATCTACCTCCTTAAGCAACCTTAAGAAGGTCTCTCTGTTTAAGGTTATTATATCGAAGTGTTCACGATAACGTCCATAGACCACGTACCCCTCTAAAAGCCTATTGACTAAGCTATTGACGCTTATACGTTGCCTAGCGGCTTCTTTCTCTATTTCCTCTAACACCCAGCTGTTAAGTCTAAAGGTCCTAGGTGTGGACAAAAATCTCCACCTGGACACTTTGTGTTTCAAAGTTGTACACTTAGTGTACTTAAAGTTTAATTTTCTTTAACTACGACGTTAAATTGATGAGTGCTCCACGCCGTCTCCATTATGCCTGGATTATAGTCTCTATGGGCTTCTTAACGGTGTTAGGGGCTCACGGCTTTGGTAGGTTCGCTTACTCGTTGATACTAAGGGACATGAAGGTCGCCCTAAACCTCGATTACTTCCAGATGGGGTTGATAGCTACAGCTAACTTCATAGGCTACTTGACCTTGGCCACAATAGGCGGAGCGCTTGCTAGCAAGTACGGGTCGAGGAAGGTGATCTCGCTCTCAGCCCTAGTGATGGGCGTAACCATGATCCTCACAGGCCTATCAAACAGTTTCATAGAGGTATTAGTTTGGCGCTTCATAACAGGCCTCGGTAACGGTGGAGCGTACCTACCAGCCATGGCGCTCCCCTCCATCTGGTTCGCTATGAAACTTAGAGGGAGAGCGACAGGTTACGTGTCAGCTGGAATCGGCGTGGGCTTCGCTCTAGCTGGGATCATCGTACCCCCCATTCTGATAAGCTACGGCGAGGCTGGTTGGAGGTTCGCCTGGTTTTACTTAGGCGCGGTGCTCCTAGTCATAGCGCTCATCGACTCCCTCTTCCTCAGAAACAAGCCTGAAGACGTAGGACTAAAACCCTTAGGCCTAGAGGAGGGAGAGGTGCGGAGCGGTGGCGGAGGGTCGTCGCTTAGATGGGGGCTGGTGTATAAGTCAAAGGAGATCTGGATGGTAGGCCTAGTGTACTTCATGTATGGCTTCTCCTACATCATCTACGTCACCTTCTTCTCAGCGTACCTAGAGGAGGTCTTCATGTGGAGTAAGGAGGCCGCCGGCGGCCTATGGTTCATAGTAGGGCTGCTAAGCATTCTAAGCGGCATTATATGGGGCTGGGTGTCCGACGTGTTGGGCAGAAAGTACGGTATGGCCCTAGCCTACGCGGTGCTAGCTCTATCATACGTCCTCTACGCCCTAGCCATACCGCCATACGGGCTCTACGCCTCAGCGCTAATATTCGGTATTGCTGCGTGGAGTATACCCACCGTGGCCGTGGTGGCTGCTGCCGACTACGTTGGGCCGGAGTTAAGATCAGCTGCCGCTGGCTTCGTGACGCTGTTCTTTGGGATAGGCCAAGCTATAGGGCCAGCCGTGGGTGGCTTCGCTATCGAGGCCACTAAAGTATTCGCGAACGCCTTCTACATAGCTTCCTTGGTCGCCTTCATAGGGGCCCTAGGCTCCCTCCTACTGAAGAAGCCGCCCGCCAAGTGACTCCTCTAACCCCTCCTCACTCTTTATTTAGGGATCATCCACGAACCTTTTTACGTTGGTTTAGCCTTAACCAGTGGAGACACCTGATTTGAAAAGGAGGTTGCTTAACTCGGCTTATTGGAGTTAGGTAAAACAAAAAGTAAAGTGAAGTTGAGGAGAAGAAACTATTTGCGTTGTTCCTTTAACTTTCTTCTAAGGTCCTCCGTGGCCTTAAGGTCTAAGGTCAGGGTCTTGGGGTCTATTACTACGCCGTAGATCTCCTTAGCCTTCTCTATTGAGACGAAGCCATTCTTAACGTCGTCCAACACTAGCTGTGGATCTCTCTCCAGCGGGTCTCCATAGCCTCCGCCGCCAGGTAGTATGCACCTAATTAGGGTTCCAGGAGGCACTATGAGGGTCTTCCTTGGGTCTGGCCGCTGCTCTTCAGGCGTGCCAGGGTTTATTATGAACTCGGACTTGGAGCCTGGTAGGCCTCCAAAGAGGCCTGGTGGTCCGAACTCTAGCCAGTCGGCGACGTTGACTACGGTACATGGGCCGTCAGTAAGCACCCTGAAGTCTATGACTAGACCGCAGCCTCCTCGATACTTGCCGGCTCCGCCGGAGTCCTGGAGGATCTCTATGCGCTCGATTCTCAACGGGTTGGAGGTCTCCGTGACCTCCACAGGGGTGTTCTCAGCTCTAGGCGGGAAGGCGAAGGCATGGATGCCATCCTTGTTAGGCCTGGCGCCTAGTCCGCCTGAATGTATAGCTACGTGTATGAAGGGCCTGCCGGTCCTCGGGTTAATCCCTGAGAACTGAGGCATGTTGCTCTCTCCGCCGCTAGCTGCTAATACGCGGTCGGGTACAGCCTGAGCTAGGGCTCCGCAGACGGCTGCGTTAACGTGCCATGAAAGTATGTGTCTAGCGCCCACCGCGGCTGGGAACTTAGCGTTTACTATGGTGCCCTCTGGGGCGTAAACCTCGATGGGCCTTAAGGCGCCCTCGTTGAAGGGTAGGTCTGGGGTTAAGGCGCCCTTAATGGCGTGGATGGTGTAGGCGTAGGTGTAGTTGAACGGGCTGTTAATGCCGCTGTCAGTTTGAGGCGAGGTTCCAGCCCAGTCGATCCTCATTTCTGGGCCCCTAGCCTCTATGGTCACCTTCATCCTCAGCGTGGTGCCTGGCTTAGGCCCGTCGAAGACGTGCTCGTATACGTAAGTGCCCTTAGGCACCTGCTCCAAGGCCTTCCTGGTGGCGTTCTCAGTCACTGATATTATGGCTCTAGCTAGGTCTGTTAGGTCCTCGAGCTTGGCGTCCTTCATGAATTCCTTGAGCCTACGCTCAGCCACGTAGTTGGCGGCTAGCTGAGCCTTAATGTCGTTGAGCAGGGTCTTGGACATCCTGACGTTGGCGGTTATCATCTTCAAGGTGTCCTCGTTGGGCTTGCCTGCCTTGTACAGCTTATGCATCGGTATGAGTATGCCTTCCTCGAAGATGATCTTGGAGTCCGCTACGTGGCCTCCAGGCGCTCTCCCACCTATGTCTGCGTGGTGGGCTATGTTTAAGGCGAAGGCCACTAGCTTGCCCTCGTAGAAGATAGGTGAGATCACTACGAGGTCTGGTAGGTGGCCTGACCCTAGCCACGGGTCGTTGGTGGCTATTACGTCGCCGGGTTCAAGGGTCTCAGGCGGGTACTCCCTGAAGAGGCTCTGCATGATCTTAGGCACTGAGCCAAGGTGGCCTGGGCTACCGATCCAGTCGGTCTGGGCTAACATGTTGCCCTCAGCGTCGAAGATGGCGCAGGAGAAGTCATTGGCTTCCCTTATTAGCTCGGAGTAGGCGGTTCTCTTTAGGGTTATAGACATCTCCTCTACTACTGAAAGCAGACCTCCCCACAGGATTTCAAGTCTTACAGGGTCAAATCCGTAAGCCAACACGTTCACCTCCTATAACATGATTATTATGTTGCCGTACTCATCCATGGTTGCCTTAGCCTCAGGTATAACCACGGTGGTGGATTCGCGCTCCTCTATGATGGCTGGCCCGCTTATCTCGACGCCAGGGTACATCTTGTACCTGTCGTAGACCTTGCAGTCCACGTAGTCGTTGTACTCGGAGAAGAAGACCTTCCTAGTGCCTTTAAGCGGGTCGCGTTTCTCAGCGCTTAGCTTCTTAACCTTAACCCTGGGCACCTTGCCCACAGCTAAGAGCCTCCAGTTAACGGCCTCCACGGGGTCTCCCGTGGTGTAGCCGTAAGCTTCCTCGTAGGCCTTAATAAACCTAGCCTCTAACTCCTTTAGGGTGTCGCTGGTTATATCGCCCTCAGGGAGTCTGATGTTTAGCTCGTAGGCCTGGCCCACGTACCTTAAGTCGGCGGTCCTAATCATCTCGTACTCGGTGACCCCAGCGGTCTTAAGCAGCTGTAGACCCTCAGCCTCCATCTCAGCGTAGAGCTTCTTGACGAGCTCCACGTCCACCTTGTCGAGCCTGGAGACGTAGGTCTTAACGAAGTCGAACTTGACGTCGGCCGCGAGCAGGCCTACAGCTGAGGCTACTCCGGCCAGTATGGGTATTATCACTTTCCTTATCTTGAGTTGCTGGGCCATCCTGACCGCGTGGAGAGGCCCCGCACCTCCAAAGGCTATGAGCGATAGGGTGCTTGGATCCTTACCTCGCTCGACCGACACGGCCCTCATCGCCCTGGCCATGTTGGCGGTCACGACATCGTAGATCCCCTGGGCCGCCTCCACGAGGCTTAAGCCTAAGGGCTTAGCCACCTTCTCCTCTATGGCCTTCTTGGCTAGGTCGGGGTATAACTTCATCTCTCCGCCTAGGAAGTAGTCTGGGTTCAAGTAGCCTAGAATGAGGTTGGCATCAGTCACCGTGGGCTCCGTTCCGCCTCTACCGTAGCAGGCTGGGCCTGGGTCAGCGCCTGCGCTTTGGGGGCCTACTTTAAGCAGGCCCATCTCCACGTGCGCTATGCTACCTCCTCCAGCGCCTATCTCTATTAGGTCCACGGTGGGAACCTTGACCGGGTACCCGCTACCCTTCTTGAACCTGTAGCCTCCTACCTCAAAGATCGTGGTTATCCTGGGCTCGCCTCGCTCTATTAAGCAGCACTTAGCGGTGGTGCCTCCCATATCGAAGGATAGCAGGTTCTCCTCACCTATCATCCTACCTATGAAGGCCCCAGCTAGGGCTCCAGCAGCTGGCCCAGACTCTAGGAGCCTGACTGGGAACCTAGCGGCGGCCTCTATGGACATGGTGCCGCCGCCCGCCGACATGATAAATAGCCTCCCGGTGCAGCCCATGTCCTTAAGCCCCTTCTCCATGCCCTCTAGGTACTTCTCCGCCTTGGGCTGGGTGTAGGCGTTCACGACCGTGGTGGAGAGCCTCTCATACTCCCTCCACTCAGGGAGTACAGCTGAGGATATTGATACATAGATGCCCGGGTACTCTTTCCTAATGAGCTCCTCGACCATTTGCTCGTGCTTGGGGTTGGCGTAGGAGTGGATGAAGCAGACGGCTATGGACTGTACGCCTAGGTTTAGAAGCTCCTTGATTACCGCCCTGACCTCATCTAGGTTTAGCGGCTTAACTACGCTGCCGTCGAAGTCTACTCGCTCATCGACTTCCTTCCTCAGGTACCTGGGTATTAAGGGTGGGAGGCGCTCCTCGAAGAAATCGTACTGGGTTACCCTGCGCTCACGGTCTATTTCCAGGATGTCCCTGAAGCCCTTGGTGGTTATGAGCCCCGTGACTGCTCCTTTACGCTCTATCACGGTGTTGGTGACCACGGTGGTAGCATGTATCACCACTGATAGCTGTGAGGGGTCCACGTTGTTTTCGCGAAGTATCCTCCTTATGCCCTCGAAGGCGCCTATCGAGGGATCCTGTGGAGTTGAGAGCACCTTCGTTATGCTTACTTCGCCCGTCGCCTCGTTGATTAACACTAGGTCTGTGAACGTCCCTCCAATATCTATGCTAAGCCTATACTTGGCCTCTTTACTCATACACAGGACCTCTCCTCTCAAACTGTGGTGAGGAGCTATTCTCCTAAGCCTTATAAAGTTTATAGAAGCTGGTTTTTAGCCGTATAGGCCTAGCTCCCTGGCTATAATGTCGTTGTTAATCTCCGTCGTACCGCCGCCTAGGTAGAGCCCCCCTGCATCCCTGAAGAACCTGTTAACGGACATCTCGCTGGAGAACCCTAGAGCTCCGTGTATCTTCCAGGCTGCGTCCACAGCCCTCATAGCAAGCTCGCAGGCGAAGTTCTTAGCCATGGCGGCTGGCTTAACGGCCTCAGGCGACTCCCTGCCCTTCTGGTCTAGTAGCCAGGCAGCCCAGTACACCATTAACTTAGCTGCCTCGAGCTCGGTGTGTAGGGTGGCTAGCTTGTGGGCTATGGACTGGAACCTGCCGATGGGCCTACCGAAGCACACCCTCTGCTTAGCGTAGCTTAGAGCCTCCTCCAAGGCAGCCTCGGTTACGCCGAGGGCTAAGGCACCTGTCACCACCCTAATCTCGGCTAGTATCCCCTGTAGGTACTTGCCGCCCACTCCAGTGCCCGCTAAGGCGCGCTTAGCCGGTATCCTAACGTTCTCGAGCGAGAGCTCAGCCTCCTTAAGCCCCCTCATCCCGAACTTGGGGATGTGCCTGCCTACCTTAAAGCCCGGCGTATCCCTGTCCACTAGGAAGAAGTCTATGCCCCAGAACCTCTTGCTCTTGTCGGTCATGGCCCCTATGATGAAGAAATCCGCGTAGGGAGCACCCGTACACCAGGTCTTGCTGCCGTTTAGGACGAAGTAGTCTCCGTCCCTGACCGCGGTGGTCTGCATGTTACCTAAGTCTGAACCAGCCTCGGGCTCAGTGACCGAGAAGGCCCCCCTCTTCTTACCCTTGATCGCCGGCACTAGATACTGTTCCTTAATCTCCTCGTCGCCGTACTTGGCTATGAAGTCGGTGGACTGGAAGGCCTGCATAGTTACCTGGAAGGCTACGGCCAGCGACCCCCTAGCGACCTCCTCGCAGAATATGCAGAAGGTTAAGACGTCGCAGTTGGAGCCGCCGTACTCCTCTGGGTAGCGTAGGCCGAAGAAGCCCATGTCGGCGAACTTCCACCAGAGGTCCTCGGGGAACTCGTCGGTCTCGTCTATTTTAGCGGCTACAGGTTTAACCTCATTCTCTACGAACCTTCTAACAGTCTCCTTAAACAGTTGTTGCTCCTCTGTCAACCTAAAGTCCATGTACATCCACCTCCGTCGAGAGCTATAGGTGTAGGAGAGGGCTTATAGGATTTATGGAGGTCCTCAGGTTAAGCATATATAGCGTTGCTGTTTCTACTCACACCTTGAAGCGGTGGTGGACTTGTTTAAGGAGGATGAACTTAAGCGAATAAAAGAGGAGTACGATAAGTGGTGGCAGGGCCCCGTCCAGAAGGCCCTCCAAAAGACTCCTGAGAGGCTGAAGGAATTCAAGACCTACTCGGGCATACCGTTAAAGGCCATTTACACGCCCGAGGACATTAAGGACATGGACTACCTCAGGGACCTAAACTTCCCAGGCCAATACCCCTACACGAGGGGTATCTACCCGCTGATGTACAGGACCAGACTCTACACGATGCGCCAGTACTCAGGCTTCGGTACAGCCGAGGAGACCAACGCTCGCTTCAAGTTCCTACTTAAACACGGCGAGACTGGGCTCAGCATAGCCTTCGACCTGCCCACCCAGATGGGCTACGACCCAGACCACCCCATGGCTAGGGGGGAAGTGGGCAAGGTAGGGGTCTCTATAAGCACGCTCCGCGACTATCAGGTCCTATACAGGGACATACCGATGGATAAGATAAGCGTGCACATTCAGGCCAACGCCAACGCCATCTTCATGGTGGCCATGCACATAGCTGAGGGCCTCAACAGGGGCCACCAGCCCAAGGACCTATGGGGCGCCTGCCAAAACGACATCCTGAAGGAGTTCATTGCTAGGGGCGCCTACATATACCCCCTTGAGCCCTCCATGAGGCTATGCTGCGACGTAATCGAGTACTGCGTCAAGAACATGCCAAGGTGGCAGCCCATAACCGTGTGCCAGTTCCACATACAGGAGGCCGGCGCTAACCACGTCACCGCGTGGGGCTTAAGCCTGGCCAACGCTATAGCCTACGTCGAGGAGCTATTGAAGAGGGGACTACCCATCGATAGCTTCGCCTTCAACGTCTCCGTGTGGAACATAGTATGCGGCCCCGAGTTTTTCGAGGCTATATGCGCCATCAGGGCGGCTAGGAGGCTGTGGGCTAAGATAATGAAGGAGAGGTTCAAGGCTAAGAGGCCGGAGTCCATGATGATGAGGATCTTCATGGGCTCGGGCGGCTTCCAGATGACTAGGAAGGAGCCTCTCAACAACATCATCAGGGGCACCATCTCAGCCCTGGCTGGCGCCCTAGCAGGGGTCCAGGCCATGAACATCCAGTGCTACGACGAGGCCTACGCCATACCCACCGACGAGGCGATCAAGCTAGCCCTAAGGACCGAGCAGATCGTCGCCTACGAGTCGGGTGTGACCAACGTCATAGACCCCTTAGCAGGCTCATACTTCGTCGAGTGGCTGACCAACCAGATCGAGAAGGAGCTGGTGAGCATCATAGAGGAGATAGACTCCATGGGAGGGGCCCTCGAGGCCATCAAGAAGGGCTACATGCAGAGGGTGATCCTCCAGCAGGCCTACGAGTACCAGAGGAAGATAGACACTGGCGAGCTCGTAAGGGTGGGCGAGAACATGTTTGCCACCGAGGAGTACACGCCGATAAAGACCTTCGAGGTGAGGCCTGAGGTTGAACGCGAGCGGATAGAGTGGATTAAGCAGTTTAGGGCCTCCAGGGACAACAAGAAGGTTAGAGAGGCCCTAGACAAGCTAAGGAAGGCTGCTGAGAAGCCCAACGAGAACCTAATGCCCTACGTCATAGAGGCTGTCAGGGCCGACTGCACCATAGGTGAGATGGCGGACACCCTTAGGGAGGTATTCGGGACCGCTGAGGACATAGCGGCGCTATAGGGGGTCGTGAGGAATGGGCAAGCTTAAGGTATTGGTGGCTAAGCCAGGCCTCGACGGCCACGACCGAGGAGCCAAGGTAGTTACGGCCGCGCTAAGGGACGCAGGCTTCGACGTGATATACACGGGTAGACATAAGTCCGTGGACGAGATAGTGGACATGGCCGTTAAGGGGTCAGTGGACGTAATAGGCCTAAGCATACTGTCAGGGGTACACTTAGAGGTCACCCAGGAGCTAATGAACAAGTTAAAGGAGCGCGGCTACATGGTGCCCGTAGTGGTGGGCGGGGTCATACCCGACAAGGACATACCTAAGCTCAAGGAGATGGGCGTAATCGAAGTGTTCCCTGTAGGCTCCAGGCTAGAGGACATCGTTAAGTTCTTCGATAAACTAGCTGAAGAAAAAACAAAGAAAAGCTAGATTATTTTGCGCTGCTTAAGCTCCTCTAGTTTTTCTTTACTTAGACCTAAGACCCCGCAGTAAATCTCCTCGTTGTGCTCGCCTAGTCTAGGCGGGAAGGGTAATTTCTTGCCGATCTCCTCTAGGTAGGGCGTGGGTCTATGGGGCGGCGGCAGGTAGATCTCGACCCCTGTCTTGGGGTCCTTGGACATCAACAGCCTGTCGGCTATAAGGGGGTCGTTGCAAACGTCCTCTAAGGTGTTTATCTTAGTCGAGGGTATGTTGGCTTTCCTAAGCATGTCCAAGAGCTCCTGGCTGGTGTAATTGACGGTTATCTGGGCTATGCGCCTAATGAGGTTGTCAGCGTCGGCTCTACGCCCCTCGTTGGTCGCGTACCTATCCTCGGCTAGCTCCTTAAACGGAGGGAGCTTGGTGAAGTCCTCCCACTGCCTATCGTTACCTATGGCTATGTATATGTAGCCGTCCTTCGTGGGGAAGACGTCGACGGGGGTGAAGAATGGATGCCGGTTGCCGGTCCTCGTAAGCCTTTGTCCAAAGGACTTATAGTGTGGTAACTTAGTTATCAGCCAGGTTACGGTGCTATGAAACATGGACACGTCTATCCTACAACCTTCCCCTGTCCTTGCTCTCCTATAAAGCGCCTTGACTATCTCGGAGTAAGTGTGCTCCGCGGCTAGTAGATCAGCTATTGGCACTCCAGGTATCATGGGGGGTCCGTCGGGGTCTCCGGTTAAATCCATTAGCCCAGCCCTAGCCTGTAGGATGGGGTCGTAGGCTGTCTCCACCACGTCTGGGCCGAACCCTGTGACCCCCACCCATATTATGTCCCTCTTAACCTCCCTCAACGTCTCATAATCTATGCCGAGCTTCTTGTATCGATGGGGCAGCTGATTAGTGGCGAAGACGTCCACGTTGAGCTTCACGATTAGCTCCTTGAGCAGCTCTCTGCCCTCCTCAGTGGCTAAGTTTAGGGTTATGGATTTCTTGCCCACGTTGTACGGTAGGAAGTAGGTGTTCATCCCCTCCTCTCCAAGTACGTTCCTACCTACGAAGCGGTTAGGGTCTGGGCTAAGCGGGTTTTCGAGCCTTATCACCGTGGCGCCGTCCAGCATTAACTTGTAGGTTGCATAGGGTAGCGTTAACGCTTGCTCTAAAGTTAAGACTGTGACCCCTTCAAGGTCTCCTTTAGCCAAGTAGATCCACCTCTAGTTTAACAAAAGAAGGGGGGTTGATGTTATTTTTTAGCCTCTTGAGGGAACCCGCCGTACTTCTCCCTTAACACTCTGTGTAGTACCTTCCAGCCAGCCATCTTAGGTAGGCTGTCCAGGAATATTACGTCCCTCGGCACCTTGTAGCTAGCCAGCCTTTCCTTGCAGAACTCTATGATCTCCTCCTTGGTGGCAGTCTCACCGGGCTTAAGCACCACGGCCGCTACCGGTATTTCGCCTCGCCTCTCGTCGTAGCGGGCGAAGACCGCTACCTCAGCCACCTTGGGGTGCTTGACTATGACGTTCTCCACCTCGGCTGGGTATATCTTCCAGCCCGACATTATGATCATGTCCTTCTTCCTGCCAGTCACGTGTAGAATGCCGTCCTCGTCGAGGTAGCCTAAGTCACCTGTTAGGAACCAGCCGTCGGGTAGGAAGGCTTCTTGGGTCTCCTTAGGCCTCTTCCAGTACCCTTTAGCTACACCAGGACCTCTCAGCGCTATTTCACCTATTTCGCCTGGGGGGAGCTCCTTAGATGGATCGCTCTCATCCACTATCTTGACCTCGCAGTAGCTTATGGGTGCTCCTGCGCTAGTGTAGCCCTTGGATAGGTGCGAGTAGCCGTAGGCTACGGCTGGGGCGGTGCCCACGACTATGGTCTCAGAGAGGCCGTAGGCGTTGATGATCTCTATGTGCGGGTAGCGCTTAACGAACTTCTCCCATATCTCTTGGGGGGTCGGTGCTCCGCCGGTTATTATGCGCCTAACGGTTTTAAGGTACTCCTCCGCGCCAGGAGGAGCGTTAACCAAGCTGTAGAGCACGGGCGGCATGCCTGAGGTTATGGTCGCCTTGTACTCCCTAGCCAGCCTTAAGTACTCGTTAAGGTCGAAGCGCTCCATTATGATGAAGGTTGCCCCGTACTTAAGCGCCGTTATGCCCCAGCTGACCCCCACGTGGAAGTGGGGGTAGAAGCCTAGGTAGACGTCGTCCTCCGTCAGCTTTAGGGCCCAGCGCTCAGCTTCGACGGCCGCCATCCAGTTGCCGTGGGTCAGCATAGCTCCTTTTGGGAACCCGGTGGTGCCGGCGGTGTACTGTATTTGGCATAGATCTTCAAGCGAGCAGTTTTCAGGCCTAAGCTTAGTCTCTCCTTCCTCCATTAACCTGCTCCACGGTATCGTATCGTCGGGGGCCTCACCTATCACCACTACGTTCTTTAAGTGTGGGGTCTCAGACCTTATCTGTGATATAACCTCCCTGTAGGCTTGATCCACGGTTATAATGGTGTTGGCCTCAGAGTCGTTTAAGATGTGGAGCATCTCCTCCCTTCTAAAGGCGGGGTTCGCCGGTACGGCTACGGCTCCTAGCCTCCAGGTAGCGAAGTAGCTTATGATGGTCTCAGGCCTACTGCCTGTGTAGACGCATACGCGGTCTCCCTTGTTGACTCCCAGCTTCTTGAGGCTACTCGCTATCCTGTTCACCTTCTCTAGGAGGTCCCTGTACGTGTACATTTCTTTGCGCGGCGGGAACACCATGGCTATCTTGGAGCCGAAGTAGTGCACGTTGACGTCTAGGAAGGAGGTAAAGTTCGGCATCTCCAGCTCCTCCCTTCAACGTTAGCTGAAGAATTTGCGCTTTTAAGGCTTACCACCTGGTTTCTTTAAACATAATAGCTTAGCCCGGATAAATGTATACTAAGACAGGTTTTTAGTGTATGGTTTTTCAGCTAAATATTTGTTGAGCATATCTCCCTATGCTTAACATTGTTCTTCTAACATAGCCTCCCTAAAACATACTTAGACCGATAGAGCCCCCTAGGATACTGACATCAACATACATTAATTAAAACTCTATACCCCTCCTTCCACTTATCCCTCTCCTCCACGGATGCTTAATTTCCTTAAACTCGGTTACATAGTCAGCTATTTCGCAGACCTGCTCAGGGGCTCCTCGCCCAGTTAACACAAGCTCTACGTGGCTGGGCTTATTCCTGATTAACTTAAGCACGTCCTCCACCTTGATTAAGCCGTAATCCATAGCCACGTTTACCTCGTCTAGTATCACCAAGTCGTAGCGGCCACTCATCGCCACCTCCTCAGCCCTCCTTAACGCCTCCTGAGCCAACTTAACGTCCTCCTCCTCGGGTCTCTCCCTGTCAACAAACTCCTCTCGTCCAAACTGCTCGACTTCGATGTTCGGCACGTACTTGATGGCTTTGAGCTCGCCGTACTCGCCCTTCTTCATGAACTGGACGATGTAAACCCTATATCCTCTACCGGCGGCCCTTAAAGCTAGGCCGAAGGCTGAGGTTGTCTTACCTGGCCCGTCGCCCGTCTTGATGTGTACGAGGCCTAACTTCTCCAAAGCCGACCCCAAAATGTAGGATAAGAATCCTAGTATTTAACCTTTAAAGAAAAGAATAAAGGAGTTCCTTTATCCCTTAGGTATGCCAAAGTAGTCGTAGAAGCCTCCTCTACTCCTCGGGTTGTATTTTCTATCGCCGTAGTAGCCAGCCTTGACAAGCTTCTTTAGTATTAGTGGAGGAGCGTAGCGTGGATCGCCGGTCTCCCTATATAGGTACTCCATGACGTGTAGCTGGACGTCGATCCCAGCCATGTCGTGGAGCTCGAAGGGACCCATGGGCATGTTGAAGCATAGCTTAGCCAGCTGGTCTATCTCCTTTATTCCTGCTATGCCTGCCTCGAAGAGCCTGAAGGCCTCGCCTGCCCAGGCCGCGAACCACCTCGAGGTGAAGAACCCTGGCCCGTCGTTGACCACTATGGGCACCTTGCCTATCTTCTTACAGAACTCTACTGCTAGGTCTAAGGTCTCCTGGGAGGTCAGCGCTCCCTTAACTACCTCCACGCCCCTCATGATGGGGACCGGGTTGAAGAAGTGTAGCCCCACGAACTTGTCAGGCCTCTTGGTGGCTGAGGCTAGGTCCGTTATCATGATGGCCGAGGTGTTGGAGGCTAGGATGGTCCTCTCAGGGCATAGCCTGTCTAGGTCGCTGAACAACTTCTTCTTTAGGTCCACGTCTTCAGGTACGGCCTCTATGACTATGTCGGCGTCCTTAGCAGCCTCCTCAAGGCTGGTGGTGGTCTTAATCCTGGATATGGTGTCCTCCACGTCCTTCTCCGTTATCTTACCCTTAGCTACGAGCTTGCTCATGCTCTCCTTTATGAAGTTGATGGAGAACTTCAGGGCGTCGGCGCTTATGTCCATCAATACCACTTGGAACCCCGACCTGGCTACTACCTCGGCGATGCCGCTGCCCATCCTGCCAGCTCCTATCTGTGCTACCACCTTAACGTCCTCAATCCTCATCTTAAACCCCCGTGCCTACTTAGGTACTGGGAGCTTAAGTTTTAATCAGCAGCTTCTCAGCTAACCTGCTAGGCTTAATCGTATGGTACTTGGCGCCCACCTCGTCTAGGCCCATGCCCATGGCCAGCCCTATGAGCTGGGTGAGGTAGAACACCGGGACGTCGAGGGTCACTCCTAGCTTCCTGGACGCCATTACCTGGCCGGCGTCGAACTGAATGAGGCAGGTGGGGCAGATCACAGCTAGGCAGTCAGCGCCCAGCTCCTTCACCTGCTCTATCTTCTCCTTGACCATGGACAGCGAGAGCTCCTCGTCGGCAGGCCTTATGAACGCTCCGCAGCATAACCCCTCTGAGGGGTAGTCCACGACCTCGCAGCCTAGAGCCCTCAATAGGTCCTTAAACACCCTGGGCCTCTTAACGTCATCGTAGTGGCTAAGCTCATCGTATATGTGACAGCCGTGGTGCACCGCCACCTTAACGCCCTTCATAGGTCTCTCCACGGCCTGCTTAACAGCATCCGCCCCTACGTCCTCGTGGAGGACCCTCAACAGGCTCCTCACCTCGACGCCCCCTTCAAATCTCCTCCCCACCACCGCCAGCACCTTGTTGACCTTGTCCCTCAGCGAACCGTCGGCTTTAAGGTCCTCAGCCACCCTAAACAGCGTAGCGTTGCAGCCGTTACACAGCGTTAGGATATCGAGCCCAGCCTCCTCAGCCACCGCTAAATTGCGCGCGGCGAGCGCGTACCAAGCGTCCTTGTTTAACACCCTCATCGTTGTGGGCTCGGGACAACACGTAAACCCGTCCAGCCTCTTGAACTCAACGCCCAGCCTCTTTAGTACTTCGACCGATACGGCCTCTATGTGGGGTACTCTCTGGTAGATTAAGCATCCAGTGAAGAGGGCGTACCTCCTCATCTGGACTCCTCTATTAGCTTTAATAACCCGACTTCACGGTATATTTTAGCGGCCTCCTCGGGGCTAAACCTAACCTCTGGAAGCTTTAAGTCCCTACGCCTCTTCAAGGCCATGGAGGTTACAGGGGCTGAAAGCCCGCTCTTAACTATGGAGGCGGCCACGGCCTTAAACCCGTCGATGAGGGGAGCCAGCTTCTTAACCCTTAACACCGCTATTAAGGGGAAGGATAGGCCTAGGCCGCTCAGCTCCCAAGGCTTCCTCGCGTATGGATAGGAAAGCCAGCGATCAATACCCTTCATCGCATATCACGGTTGATATTGAAGACTCGCTTCAGCCTTTTTAACTTTAATGCGCGCGTTCAATCCCCTCTACACACGTTTCTTGGCTCAATAGTCGCCTCTAAAGAAGGTATAAATACGTTAAACCACTAAACTGCGCTTAAAGCTAAGGGTGGTAGGATTGAAGAAGCTCGTGTTCCACCCAGAGCGCTGCACTGGCTGCAGGGCCTGTGAGCTCGCCTGCAGCTTCTTCTGCGACGGCGTCTTCGCTCCTTCTAGGTCTAGGATAAGGGTGGTTAGGATAGACGAGGAGGGCGTAGACGTACCCATAGGCTGCATGCACTGCGACAACGCCCCCTGCATGCTCGTGTGCCCCTCGCCGATGGCCATGTACAGGGATAAGGACACGGGCGCGGTAGTAATAAACGTCGACGCCTGCCTGGGGTGTAGGTCCTGCATGATGATCTGCCCCTTCGGCGCCATAAACCACGACCCAGAGAAGGGCTTCTGCTACAAATGCGACCTATGCCACGGGGACCCCGAGTGCGTCAAGTGGTGCTTCACTAAGGCCATAGAGTATGTGGACGACGAGGAGATTAGGCGGCAGAAGAGGGCTAAGGTGGCCGACGAGGTAGCTAAGGTCGTGTTAGAGGCAGCTAGGTTTGTTAAGCCTGGGAAGGGGTGATAGCCTGTGACCAAGCTTGGAGGATATGCCGGTCAACTATTAAGGATAGACCTAACCAATAACGTGATCAAGAAGATACCTCTATCCAAGGAGATGTGTATCCAGTATATCGGGGGCAGGGGTAGGGACGCCAAGGTGCTCTTCGACGAGCTCCCCCCTGAAGTAGACCCCCTAAGCCCAGACAACATCCTATGTATCTCCACCGGCCCCATAACCGGCCTCCTCGGGCCGACCACGGGCAGGGTCAACGTGGCAGCCAAGTCGCCGCTCACAGGCATCTACGGCAACTCCAACGCTGGTGCCCACTGGGGCGCTGAGCTCAAGTACGCTGGCTACGACGGCATCATAATAACGGGCAAGGCTCCCAAGCCCGTCTACATATACATCGAGGACGACTTGGTGGAGATAAAGGACGCCAGCCACCTATGGGGGAAGGGCACTTACGAGACCACTAGGATCATTCAGAAGGACCATCGAGGCTACGACACCAAGGTAGCCGCCATAGGCCCAGCCGCCGAGAACGGAGTGCTCTACGGTTCAGTGATCTTCGACTACTGGGACGCAGCTGGCAGGACCGGAATGGGCACGGTGATGGCCTCCAAGAACCTAAAGGCCATAGCTGTCACTGGGACCGGGTCCCTAACCGTCGCCGACCCTAAGAGGTACGCTGAGGTCGTAAAGGACGCTTGGCTAGCCGTCCTCGAGGACCCAGGCTTCCAGACTCAGGAACACGCTGCGCTGGGCACCTTAGTGGTCTTAGGGCTGGGCAACGCTCAGGGATGGCTGCCTACGCGCAACTTCAGGGAGACGGTGTTTGAGCTGGCTGATGAGATAAGCGGCGAAGCCTTCAGAGACCGCTTCAACACGAGGCCAGCTCCTATACCTGCTGGCAGGGCCTGCTTATCGTGCCCCAACAGGTGTAAGCGCTTCGGCAGGATAACCTCAGGTAAGTACGCCGGAACCAAGGGAGGTATAGAGTTCGAGGGCGTAGCCGCCTTCGGTTCAAAGTGCGGCGTAGGGGACCTAGAGGCTGTGTTCCACGCCTACATGCTATCCAACGACTACGGCATGGACTGTATCACCTGCGGCAACACCATAGCCCTCTTCATGGAGCTACACGAAGAGGGCATCCTGACCCACGACGAGCTTGAAGGCCTAGACCTACATTTCGGCAACGCCGACGCCATGGTGGAGATGGTCCACCGCATAGCTAGGCGCCAAGGCAAGCTGGGAGAGCTAGGGGCGCTCGGCGAGGAGCTAGCCGCTAAGCGTATTGGTAGAGGGGCTGAGAACTACATAACCACCATCAAGGGGCTAGGCACCATAGGCACCGACCCCAGGGTAGCTAAGGGCTTCGGCTTCGGCTTTGTCGTAGCCAGTAGGGGCTCCGACCATTTAAGGGCGCACCCCGTGTTCGAGATGATAAGGTACCCGCCAGGCGTAGCTGAGGAGCTCTTCGGGGCTAAGGAGGCAGGAGAGCTAAGCAAGTACGAAGGCAAGGTTAGGCTCGTGTACTTCCACGAGAACATGGCTGCCGTCACCGACTCCATGGGCACCTGTAGGTTCATGCACGCCTCGTTCTACGCTGAATACCCGGTACCTGAGATCCTAGCCAAGTACGTGAAGCGTAAGGGCCCCGTCCACTCCATCAAGTACCATGAGTGGCTGTCAGCCGCCACCGGGCTGAACTTCACCTACGAGGACCTGATGAGGACCGGTGAACGCATCGTAAACCTCGAGAGGGCGCTGAACGTGAGGTTCGGCATCCGCAGGGAACATGACACGCTGCCCAAGCGCTTCCTAAACCAGCCCGTGCCCACAGGCCCCTACAAGGGCACGGTGTTCACCAAGGAGATGCTGGACAAGATGCTCGACGAGTACTATGACCTCAGAGGGTGGGAGCGCGAGACCGGCCTACCCTACAAGGAGAAGCTCCTAGAGCTTGGAATGAAGGACGTAGCCGAGGACCTAGAGCGTAGAGGACTGGTGGCGACAAAGATAAAGGCTGAAGCTAAGGAGTAGAGGAGGGGTAACGCTTGCCCTACTGTAAGATATGTGGTAGGCGCATAGAGCTCTCCAACACGGGTGTGCGGGTCTACAAGTGTAGGTGGTGCGGCAAAATAGTGTGCCGCGACGACTTCGACCTAGTCAGGAACCTATGCGTCGAGTGCTCTGGAGCTAAGTCTAAGAAGGCCGCGGTGGCAGGAGCTCATTAATGCCCCTGGTCACCGTTAAATACCTCACCATCTTTTCTAACCTCACAGGTAAGAGGGAGGAGAAGGTTAAGCTCCAAGAAGGCTCTACGCTTAAAGACTTAGCTGGGCTACTGTATAGGAAGTACGGTAGAGATTTCGAGGAGCACGCTAAGCAGGCCATGTTCCTGGTTAACGGCCGCCAAGCGGAGATGAATGAGAGGCTGAGCCACGGCGACGTGGTGGTGATCTCATACCCAGTGGGTGGAGGAGCTTGGACGACGTAGACAGACTCTATAGGAGGCTAAAGGGAGTTAGAGCTAGGCTTAAGCTTCAAGCCAGGGAGATTGAGAGGGCCGTTAGGGAAGGCGACTTGGACAAGCTTAGGTCCTTGGAGGAGCGCATCATCGGCCTAGCCTACACCAAGACCTGCCTACGTAAAGAATTCGAGAAGCGCATAGGTATACGGGGCCCCTACAAACTAACTACTAGGTGACCGAATGCCTTTTCTCAAAGTCTGGGACGGCGTATTCATGGTTGGGGGTCCAGAGCTAACCAGCATGGAGGACTGCTGTATCTACGCTGTGGATGGAGGCAGCGAAGGCTTCGTGTTAATAGACTCCGGCTTAGGCTTAACCTATAACTCAGTGGTAGAGAACTTAATGGACGCTGGGCTCAACCCCAAAAGGCTTAAAGTTATTATAGCCACCCACTGCCACGTAGACCACGTAGGTGGGCTATCTAAGTTTAAACGCGATTACTCCCCCACCATAGCTGCCCACGAACTAGACGCTGAGGCCATTGAGACGGGCGACCCAAAACGCTTAGGCTTGGAACTATACGGTGTAGCTTACGAGCCGTGTAAAGTGGACCTTAAATTTAAGGGCAGCGAAGAGTCATTAAGAGTAGGCGACGTAGAGCTAACCGTACTACATATACCTGGACATACTCCTGGGAGCATAGCGGTCTACGCGGACGTCTACGGTCAACGTATGCTCTTCGGGCAGGACATCCACGGTCCCTTTAACCCTGAGTGGGGCTCAAACCTCGAGGAGTGGCGTAGGTCCATCGAGAAGCTCCTACAGCTAGACGCCGACGTGCTTCTCGAAGGACACTTCGGGGTAATTCAGCCCGCCCGCGCGGTTAGGGACTTTTTGAGGGATTACTTGGAGATAATGTCATGAAGAGGCATTTAATCACCGTCTTCTTCGACGGACTATGCGAGCCTGTCAACCCAGGGGGAGTTGCGTGCTACGGCTTCGTCATCTACGTGGACGGCGAGAAGGTGGCTGAAGGCTCAGGTACAATAGGGGCTGGCTATTTAGGGATGTATACTAGCAACAACGTAGCTGAATATTACGCCTTGATATACGCATTGAGGAGCCTTCTAGAGCTTAGCTATGAGGGCTGTAGCCTGGTGGTCAAGGGTGATAGCCAGCTGGTTATAAGGCAGCTTAGAGGCGAGTATAGGGTCAAAGCCAAGCACCTTAAGCCCCTATACGAGGAGGTTAAAGGCCTATTAGCCCGCTTCGGCGAAGTTCATCTAGAGTGGGTTAGACGCGAAGGCAACGTCGAGGCGGATACGCTTAGCCGCAGAGCCTACGAGACCTATATCAAGGAACACCCTGAGGTAGCTGAGCGCTACAGCTTAGCTTTTAAGAGAAAATCTACCGTGTTTAAACGAGATGAGCTTAGCTAAATCTGCTGGGCTAACCTCTAGGCCGTAGTGTGGATCCCCGGAGCTGAAGTTAATTCTTCTCCTCTTAAAGACCTCGTCGTCCACTAGCAGCTCGGCGTCGATGGTTAAGGGGCACAGGGCCCCTGGCTCCCCTCCAAGCCTCTTTAACTCCTTGATCGGTGTCACCTTAACTTCCTCACCTACAAAGTAGCTCACCGCCTCTAAATCCACCTTGAGGCGCCCAGGCAGCAATACAGCGTAAACTTTGCCGCTGGTCTCGCCCTTTAAGACCACGGTCTTACACACCTCATCCTCGTTAACCTCCTCCTCAGCGTACCTCACCACGTCATCGACGCTAAGAGCCCTTCTCCTCAGCTTAATCAGCCTGTAAGGGACCCCCTTACTCATCAACAACTCCTCTACCTTAAGCACCCGCGTCCCCTCAACCGGAGCGGGAAGCCTAAATATGGCCTCCCCCTACCGGTCTACGCCATGAAGGTGGAGGAGGCGCGCTTTAGAAGCTTCGACGAGACCGAGCTTAAAGGCTACCTCTTCACCCCCGACGTAGGCTCGCCCCCACACCCCACGGTCTGCCTATGCCACGGCATCCCAGTAAGCCCCCGCCAACCTGGAGATAGAGGGTACGCTGAAGTGGCTGAGAGGCTATGCTCCGTGGGCGTAGCAGCTATGACCTTCAACTTTAGGGGCACGGGCGAGAGTGGAGGGGAGTTTGACTTGATGGCTTGGCCCGCCGACCTAGAGGCAGCCATAGACTACCTCTACAACCACCCGACTGTCGATAAGGAGAGGCTGGGCGTCGCAGGTTTTAGCGGAGGGGCTGTGGCAGCACTGTATGCAGCCTCCGTCGACCCTAGGATTAAGGCTATAGCCCTCTGCGCTTGTCCAGGGGATACCTCCAAGATACCTTTAACAGCCTTAGAGGAGACAATAAGAATGGCCAGGGAGTCAGGCAGCCTTAGAGGGGTTGAAGTCCCAAACTCAGCCCTTAAACTTAAACGGGACTTTGAGGCCCTAAACCCGGTGAAGTTCATTAGGCGCGTGCACCCTAGGCCCCTGCTGATACTTCATGGCTCAGCCGACGAACTGATAGCTGTGGAGGAGGCTAGGAGGCTCTACGAGGAGGCCTTAGAACCTAAGCAGCTAATCATAGTTGAGGGGGCTCCGCACAAGCTTAGGTTACACCAGGGAGCTATGGAGGCCCTAGCCTCGTGGTTCAAGGAGCTATGGCTTAAATAGACAATAATCTCCTCGCATTCTCTCCCATTAACTTCTTCTTAGCGCTAAGCGGTAGGTTGAGCGTTAAAGCCCACTTAACGCAGTTGACCATGCCGTTGAGCCTATCGCAGTAGCCGCCGATGGCTGGGTAGTCAGAGCCGAAGAGCACCTTATCCTCGCCTAATTCCTTCACCGCTCTCTTAACCAAGCTTTTACTGAACACCGCGGCTATGTCGACGTAGACGTTGGCGTGTTTCTTAGCTACCTCCAGGGCCTCCTCGAACCATATCCCAGGGTATAAGGCGCTGTAGCTGCCCATATGGGCTATAACTATCTTTAGGCCCGGATGCCGCTTAGCCAGCCCCCCAATGAAGCGGGGCCTAGCGAGTTCCGATAGCTTCGGGTCCTCCCATGGGCCGGGGTCGCAGCCGCTATGAATAGTGACCACTAGCCCCTCGCGCTCGATCCTCTTGAAGAGGTGGTCGAAGGCCTCGTCGGCTGGGTTAAAGAATTGGATGGTCGGCAACAGCTTGACCCCTCTAAAGCCATAGTCCTTGATGATCCCTATCTTCTCCTCAACGTACTCCTCCCCTCCATGGGGGTTGACTGAGCCAAACCCTACTATGCGTTCAGGTGCTCTCTCAACGTACTCTCTAACCTCCTCGTTAGGGGTGTTCACGGTCCTAAGTATCATCCTAGCCATGCTCCTCCTATATGGGTCCAAGCCCTCGAGAAACCTCTCGTAGCCCTCAGGGTCAAGCTCGACGGCGAACATGACGGCCACGTCTACCCCCGCCTCATCCATCCTAGCTAGGAGCTCCCCGACGAGGCTAGGGTTGAAGGAGTCAGGGTATCGATGGCCGTAGTCTAGGGCGTTGGGCGGGTGGAGATGAGCGTCAACTACGAATAACTCCTCGCCCTCCACTCTCACTACCATAGTCTCGCCTCGTAGGGTGTTCCTTTAACCTCGATGTTCTCAGCCATCCTCCTTAAAGCCTCGGGCACTAGGCCCTCCCTAGCTAATATTTCTCTGGCCTTCAACACCATCCTCGGCGCGTCCACCTTCATCGGGCAGACCTCCCTACACCTGCCGCAAAGCGTGCAGGTGTAGGCTTGGGGCGCCACCGCCTTAACCCCCCTAGTGAACAGGGTCCAGGCTACCCCGAAGCCACCCATGTAGGGGCCTTCGCCGCTAAAGAAGCCTCCAACCACCCTCCAAACAGGGCAGGTGTAAAGGCATCCACCGCATTTAATGCAGACTAGGGCCTCCTTGAAGACTGGGTCCTTCAGCATCTCCGTCCTACCGTTGTCGAGGAAGATCACGTGAATCTCTGAGGGACCTGAAGCCGGCGACACGGTGACCCTCTCTATATCGTTGGACCTACTCATCCCCACAGTGCCGGTGAAGGATGCGAAGGGGGCCCCCGTGGCGTAGACGGGGATCACCTTAGAGTAGAGCTCACAGGTATACCTGTCCGGCATGACCTTTTCGATGCCCGCGATCACTATGTATTTCTCGGCTAGGGTGGTTACCAGCCTGTCATTGGCCTCGTTAGTGAGCAGGTATATTAGGCCGGTGTCGGCGGCTATCGCGTTGGCCCCTGAGAGCCCAACTTTAACCTCGGTGACCTTACGCCTAACGAACTCTCTAACGAAGCCGACGAGCGACTTAGGATCCTCAGGCAGCCTCCTGCCAGCGAGCTTAGAGTAGGCCTCAGCAGCTCTCCTCCTAGGCACCGTTATGGACACGCCCGTGGGGTGTGAGGGCTTCCAGCCTAACAGCTGCATTAATAGGGCTCCGACATCCGTCTCCCAGACCTTAACCCCCCTCTCCTCCAAGTACTCGTTTAACCCTATCTCCTCGCTGGCTAAGCTCTTAACCTTCAATAGCTCCCTCTCCCCTGACAATAGCTCGGCTACAAGCTCGTTGGCTTCCCTGGCGTCCTTAGCCCAGTGCACCTCTATGCCCTGCTCCTTGAGGGCGTCCATAGCCTGCTTAACGTAGTCTAAGAGCCTATCTAGAGAGCCCCTACGTATCTCCCTTAGCTCCTCGGCCCACGCCTCCACCTTAAACCTGCTAAGGCTCCTTCTCTTCCTCTCCTCATAGTGCGCCGTCGCCCTAGCTATGGCCTCTCTATGCTCAAGGTCCTCGGCTACGCTCAGCAACTTCTCAAAGTGCCTATCGAAGGCCTCCACCTTAGCCCACCTTCGATAACAGGTACACCCCTAAATCGACTACCTCGAGCTCCACGCCGCTGATGGTCGACCGCCTAGCAGCGGCTATGCTCAGGTTAAGCAAGCAGGTGGGACACGCCGTCACCAGCTTAGTCACCCCCAATGGCTCCACGTCCCTCCTAATCCTCTCCTCAGCTATGGCTACGCTTAGCTCGGGCGAAGCGGCCCACAATCCTCCTCCACCTCCACAGCAGGCTGCTTCTGGGCCGTGGGCTAACGGCTCTACGAGTTCGGCCACAGCCTTTAAGACCGCCCTAGGCGCCTCGAATTCGCCGCTAAGCCTGCCCAGCTCGCATGGATCGTGATAGGCGACCCTTTCACCTGAAGGCTTGAGCTTAAGTTTATGTAGATGCGAGGCGAGGAGCTGCGATAAATGTTTAACCTCAGGTATTGAGACGCCTAACTCAGCGTAGTTCTTAAAGGCGTGGTAGCACCCTGCGCAGCCCGTCACCACTAGCTCGTAGCCTTCAAGCTTCCTCCTCACCTTAGCCGCGTTCTCCTTAAACTTGGAGGTCAACCCCGCTAAGAGCAGTATATCGCCACAGCACTCCTCCTCGTCTAGCAGCGCCGCGTCGACTCCCACCTTACTAAGTAGGGCTAAGTGGGCGTCTACAACCTCGGAGAACCTATACCTAAAGGTGCAGCCTGCCCAGTAGCCCGCCTTCATCTCAGGGTAGGTTGTCACGTATACTCGATAAGCCTTGCGGAGGGGTTTAGCCGACCATCTTAGCCTCTTCCACGACCACTCTCCTAGGCCTCTCCCAGAGCTCCCTTCTCAACAGGTCTCTTATAGCCACCCTTATGGCCTCGCTGCGGTTGGGGTAAAGCTTAAGGTTGACTAGCTGGTTTAACCCTTCGATGTAGGCGTCAGGCAGGTGGACGGTTAATATCTTAAGCTCGCTTTTCGGGGGCACGGGGACACCGGAGGACTATTAGGCCACGAGCGTTATTAAACCTTTGTATCCGGAGGGTAACCCTGCAGTATTACTCATCTAAGTTGTAGCCTCTTAGAGGCCCCAGACCCGCTCATCTAGTATCCTAGACTATCCGGTTTAGCTTTCTTAAGCCGGCTTCCTTCACTCCACGTAGGCAATACTTAATAATCGGCCACCGCCCCGTTTTTACGGTAGAGATGAAGGCTGACGAGAGGGAAAAGCTAGAGTGGGCTTATAGGGAGTGGCGTGAGGGCCGTAGGAGTTTAAGGCAGCTTGAGAAGGAACTTGGCATCTCCAGGTCTAAGCTTAGCAGAGAGTTCAAGAAGATGGAGGAGGGGCGTAGGCCGAGGGATAAAGGCGAGCTCTACGCTTCAGCCTTCAAGTACATAGAGAGCATCGTGGACTCTGAGGGAGGAGCCATTAGGGAAGCTGTAGTGCTAGGGCTGATCAAGGAGTTTAAGGTGACACCTGAAACCGCCGAGGACATAGTTAGCTGGTATTGTAGACTTCAAGGGAGGGCTCGAGCTAAGAGCTGTGCCCACGCCAACGTCGTCGAGACCCCTCACGGCCTCATCATCTACTGCAAGCTTAAACACGTAGGCTCACAGGTAGGAGGGGAGCCTAGGTACTACGAGGCGATAAACGAGGAGAACTGCGCTCTATGCGCCTTCTACGAGAAGGCCCCCGTCAAGGGCGTTAGGCCCAATCTATAGCTTAACCCCTGTAAAGTACCAGTACGCCTCGGAGACGTTATTCACTTCCAACACCTCAACGTCGTAGCCTAGCCTATGTAGGTACCCCTCCACGTCGACGTACCTGAGCACGTACCTCTCAATTATGAACCCTGGAATAGGCTCCTCTCTAATTCTAACTAAGACCGGCGCTACCCGTTGGCCTTTAGGTACTAGGAATAGCTTAGCGCCGTTCTTAGCTGCTGCCACCGCTTTCTCTAGGACTCCTCCAACGTGGCCTATGCTTCCATCAGGGTTTATGGTACCTGTTGCGTAAACCGTAGCGTTAATGCTGTCTCCTCTTATAGCCGCTATGACCGCCACGGTTATGGCGGCGCCGGCGCTAGGCCCGTCTACCACATCTATGCGCTCGCCCCTAGGCCCTATGACCCTCACCACCACGTCGGTGTAATTGAGCGGCTGCCCTGTTAGATGCTCAGCCACCTCGACGGCGGTCCTAACGCTGGCCTGGAGGTCAATGCCTATTCGGGGCTCGGTGTCCACGAGGATCCTTCCTTCGCCAGGCAACAGCTTAACTTCGCATTGAAGCACCACACCCTCGAAGCCTGTGCTCCTCTGCCTAACGGCCACCAGGTTTATCATCGAGCGTGCTTCAACTTCCTCTATAACGCTCGAGGCCTGCTCAGAGCCAAGGTAGTGTTCAGCTATGCCTCGATAGTATTCGAGCTGGTTTAACGTGAGGTTTAGCTGATAGCTTAGGCTGGACAGCTTGGAGGAGAGTTTCTCGACCTCTTCAGCGTAGCTTTGAAGCCTCTCGTTAAGCGACTTAATGGTTAACGACTGTGAAAGGTAAGTTAAAGCTAGGACCGCGTTTAAGCAGAGGCTCACTACTAGTAGGGCGGCTAAAAGCTCCCGGCTCTCCATGGCGACCTCCGCTTAAGTGTATCACGTAGAAAGCTTTTAACGTTGCCTACGTCCACTATAGACTGGGGCCTACATGCTATTGGATCCAGCTACGATAGCCGGGATAGCCCTATTAATCATTGCCCTCGTCTCGTTGTTGTCGGCCAGCGTAAAGGTGGTTAAGGAATATGAGAGGGCGGTGATCTTTAGGCTTGGCAGGCTACTTGGAGCTAAGGGCCCCGGCCTCTTCTTCATCATACCTGGGGTGGACAAGTTCTTTAAGGTTGACTTGAGGGTTATGGCGGTTGACGTACCTAAGCAGCGTATCATAACTAAGGACAACGTCAGCGTGGATGTGGACGCCGTCGTGTACTATAGGGTGTTCGACCCAGTTAAGGCCGTAACCGTGGTCGAAGACTACAACTATGCCTGTCAACTCCTCTCCCAGACCACTCTAAGAGACGTGTTAGGGCAGGTGGAGCTCGATGACCTGCTGACTAAGAGGGAGGAGCTTAACAAGAGGCTTCAAAGTATTATAGACGCGGCCACGGACCCATGGGGGATTAAGGTCACCGCGGTCACCATCAAGGACGTGGCGCTGCCTGAAACCATGCTGCGGGCGATGGCTAAGCAGGCTGAGGCCGAGCGTGAACGTAGGGGTAGGGTCATAGTGGCTGAGGGCGAGCTCCAGGCCGCTAAGATAATGGCTGAGGCTGCTAAACAGTACCAGGAGCAACCTATAGCGTTAAGGCTAAGGGAGTTACAGACGCTCTACGACATAGCGAGGGAACGCAACATGGTGATAATAGCTCCTTCGTCAGCTGTAACCTTGGGGGAGACTGCTGGGTTAGTAAAGGCTCTCGAGAAGCGGGAACAGCGGTGACGGCGCGCACAGTAACACTCATAGCGTTAGCGATCCTGCTCTTAGCCACAGCGTTAGTCTACGCTAGCCAGTCTAAGGCCTGGGTGGTCGGCGTCAAGGTCGACGGCGTAATCACCCAGGCCACCTACGAGACCATTAAGGGGGCTATAGACCTAGCCACCCGTGAAGGGCGTCCCCTGCTCATAGTGATAAACACCCCTGGCGGCTCCCTGGACGCGACCAAGGACATAGTCGAGGCGCTGCTCAACGCAGAGATCCCAGTGATAGTTTACGTCTACCCTAAAGGGGCTACGGCCTGGTCGGCAGGATCCCTGATATTAATGGCCTCGCACGTAGCTGCCATGTCTCCGGGGAGCGTCGTGGGCTCAGCTCAGCCAGTAGCATACAGCCCTTTAACGGGCTCAGAGCCTGTCACCGAGCCTAAAATACTAAACGCAGTGGCTGAGTACGCGGAGCAGATCGCCAGGGCTAGAGGGCGCAACGCCACCGCCGCGAGAATGTTCGTCACCGAGAACCTTAACCTAGGGCCTGAGGAAGCCTTAGAGGAAGGGGTCGTCGACCTGATGGCTGAGAACCTTGTCGACCTGCTCCTTAAACTCGACGGCCTCTTAATCGAGGTCGACGGCAAGCTATACGAGCTTAGAACAGCTGAAGCCGGTATAGAGTGGTATGGCGGAGGCTTAAGGACAGAGGTACTGTCGGTGTTAGCCGACCCCCTGATAGCCTCGATACTATTCTTAGCTGGCCTCTACGGGCTAATCTTCGGCTTAGCCTACGGTCAACCCGCTCCTGCGGTGGTGGGCGCATTCCTCGTCGTGTTAAGCTTAGCTGGCATGGGGTTCGAGGTCAACCTGGTCTCTGTTCTCCTCGTCATACTAGGGTCCCTGCTTTTAATCGTAGAGCTCTTCGTTACCCCTGGCTTCGGCGTGGTGGGGGTGACTGGAGTAATCATGTTAATCCTAGGCGCTCTTCTCTCACCTATGAGCGTAGACCCCTCTAAATGGGCCATTCACCCTGAGTGGTATAGCAAGTTAAGCCTGATGATGACACTGGCCGTACTGCCTCTCGCGGCCTTCGCCTCCATGGCCACCTACAAGGTGATAAAGGCTAAGAGGGCTAAACCGAAGCTCCACCTAACCGACATGGTGGGCGCAGAGGGCGTAGCCCTAGATGAGATAGGCCCTGGAAAAGAGGGCTTCGTTAGATGTCTCGGCGAGTATTGGCTAGCTGAGTCTAGCGACGAGATAAAGCCGGGGGATAAAGTCGTCGTGGTTGACAAGGAGGGCATCAAGCTCAAGGTGAGGAGAAAGGAGGTCGAGGGGTAGTTGATCGAGGAGTCTCTCCTCGTAGACGTTGTAACGAGGCTAATTAAGAGGAGCGCTACCACGCTGCCCAGCGACGTTAAGGACGCCCTAAAGAGGGCTTTAGACGAGGAGGGCGAGGAGCTTGCTAAGAGGCAGCTTGAGGCCATAGTGGAGAACGTTGAGGTAGCTGAGAGGGAGCAATTACCTGTATGCCAGGACACCGGGCTTATATGCCTCTACGTGGACCTAGACCCCTCGATCTGCGATCCTCTAGCTGTGGAGAGGGCGGCGGTCAAGGCGGCGAGGAGGGCTACCCAAGAGGTCCCGTTAAGGCCCAACGTAGTCCACCCGCTCACTCGCCACAACACCGGCGACAACGTGGGGCTGGGACAACCCTACGTGGAGTACTCCTTTAACCGCGAGGGTTACGTTAAGCTCACCGTGCTGCTCAAGGGGGCGGGGTCCGAAAACATGACCAAGCTTTCCATGCTACCCCCGCTAGCTGGCCTCGAGGGAATAGTTAGGTTTGTGGTCGACTCCGTGGTGGAGGCTGGAGGCGCGCCCTGCCCACCCTTAGTATTAGGGGTGGGTGTTGGAGGAGTGGCTGAGGAAGCCTTGAGGCTAGCTAAGGCCTCGCTCCTACGCCCCATAGGGCGTAGAGGGGGGTGCGAAGAGGCCGCTAAGCTTGAAGCCCTCCTACTTGAAGCCGTCAACTCCACCGGCCTTGGATGTATGGGCCTTGGGGGAAGGGTAACGGCGTTGGATGTACACGTCGAGCTAGCTTACTGCCACACCGCCAGCCTACCAGTAGCCATAGCTTTTCAGTGCTGGGCTTTAAGGAGAGCTTCAGCTAAGCTAACTTCTAAAGGTGAGGTGACATGGCTGAGCTAACCACGCCTATCGGTGAGGGCGAGATCGAGAAGCTCAGAGCTGGTGACGTGGTTTACCTCAACGGGCTCCTCGTAGTCGCTAGGGATAAGGCTCACGCTAGGCTCTTGGAGCTCTTATCCCGCGGTCAGCCTCCTCCCATCGAGCTTAAAGGTTTGGCCGTCTACCATGCTGGGCCTGTGGCGGTAAAGGTAGACGGCTGGAGGATACTGTCCATGGGACCCACAACCTCCTCCCGATTTGAGGCCAAGGCTGTCGAGCTCGCCCACAAGGCCGGGGTCAGGTTGATTATAGGTAAGGGGGGTCTAAACCCTGAGGCTACGTCTAGGCTGAGGCAGGCTAAGGCTATCTATGCCTCTTACCCTGGAGGCGTCGGGGCCCTACCCGCTAAGTCTGTGATCAAGGTGGTTAAGGTAGAATGGCTGGATTTAGGGCTGCCTGAGGCTCTATGGCTGGTTGAGGTTAGAAGGTTTGGTCCACTGCTAATTTCAGTGGATCTACATGGAGGGGACTTATACTTGGAGGTTAAAAGGAAGGTTGAAGAAAATAGGCTTAGGATTTTAGGTTTAGGCCCTAGGCGGCAGCCCTAAACGCTCAGCCTCCTCATCCACCCTACGCTGAATTAACTCTATCTCCTTCTCCGTTAAGTGAGCGAACCTCCCCTGAGCCTTAAGGTATAACTCTACGGGTTTCCGCCTCGCGGGCTTAATGGTGAGCCTCAGCTTACCGTTCTCAACCTCGTAGATGGGCAGTATGCCCGTCTCTACGCCGAGCCTTAGGATCTCCAGGGCCTTATCCGACGGTATCCTCCATCCAGGGGGACACGAGCAGTATACGTGTAGGTAGGCTGGCCCCTCGACTTCAGCTGCCTTCTTAGCTTTATTAACTAGGTCGAGCACGTAGGCTGGCGTGGCCGTGGCTACGTAGGGTATCCTATGGGCTATAGCGATGGAAGGCATGTCCTTCTTCCACGTCCTCTGCCCTATGCTAACCTTACCTGGAGGCGAGGTCGTGGTCCACGCCCCGTAGGGGGTTGAGCTTGAGCGCTGTATCCCAGTGTTCATGTAGGCCTCGTTGTCTAAGCATACGTAGACGAAGTCATGCCACCTCTCTAGGGCGCCTGAAAGCGCCTGTAGGCCTATATCAGCGGTGCCCCCATCGCCTGCTATAGCCATCACGTGTATCTTTTCCTCGGGCAGCCTACGCTTCCTCATTAACACTTTCAAGGCTGCTTCTACGCCTGAAGCCACCGCGGCGGCGTTCTCGAAGGCCACATGGTACCATGGCACCCTCCACGCGGTGTAGGGGTAAGGCGTTGACGTAACCTCAGCGCAGCCTGTAGCGGTGACTACTATGCAGTTGGGGCCTATGGCCTTCAGTATCATCCTTATGGCAAGGGCCTCCATACATCCTTGACAGGCCCTATGGCCGGGAGCATAGAGCTCCTCTCTAGGTAGTTCCTTAATCGACTTGAAGTACGCCAAACCTACCACCTCACCTGCATGTATTCAAACCCTCCATCCAACTTGCCCTCCTCAGCTACCTTGAGGGCTTTTAGCGCGGCGTCGGCTATCTCCGTTGGCGCTATCTCTCTTCCACCTATCCCGGCGGCGAAGCCCGAGATGCTCGGTCTCTCCGGCTCGCCGTAGAACGAGGACTTGACGTCGGCTGTCAAGGGTCCTACGACGCCACCCGGCGAGAAAGCCCTCTCGACGACGGCCACCGCCTTGACCTTCCTCAGCGACTCGACTATTTCCTCCTTGGGGAAGGGCCTAAACATCCGGATCTTTAAGAGTCCGGCCTTAACCCCCTTATCTCTCAATAGGTCCACGGCGTCCCTAGCGTTGCCGCAGAAGCTCCCCATCATGATCAAGGCGACCTCGGCGTCGCCCAGCCTATAGGGCTCGACCACGTCGTAGTATCTGCCGGTTAAATCGCCATATTCCCTCCATACCCTTCTAGCTACCTCCTTGCTCTTCCTTAAAGCCACCTCGAGCTGATATTTAATCTCGGTCTGAATCTCAGGTACGCCTACAGCGCCCCAGGTGGTCGGCCTCTTAGGGTGTAGGGCGTAGTCTGGGATTTTCCTTGGGGGCAGGAACTTGGCCACCTCCTCAGGCTCTAAGGCCTCTATGGCCTCTATGACGTGGCTTAGGTGGAAGCCGTCGAGGTTGACTACCACGGGTAACAAGACCTCCTCGTCTTCAGCTATCTTGAACGCCGTCAACGTTAAATCGAAGATCTCCTGAGCGTTCTCAGCGAAGAGCTGTACCCAGCCGCATTCCCTCGAGCCCATCATGTCGGTGTGATCGCCCCAGATGTTGAGGTTGGGGCTAAGGGACCTATTGGCTACCGCCATGACTATGGGCAGTCTGTTCCCAGCGGCTATGTAGAGCATTTCGTGCATCAACGCCAGCCCTTGACCAGCCGTGGCAGTGAACACCCTAGCACCGACGGCCGCTGCGCCTATGCAGGCGCTCATGGCTGAGTGCTCGGACTCCACGTTTATGTACTCAGCGTCAAGCTCACCGTTAGCCACGTATTCAGCCAGCCTTTCAACTATGTGGGTCTGGGGCGTTATGGGGTAGGCGGCTATCACGTCCACGTTGGCTAACTTGACCGCGAGCGAGGCTGCGTGGCTGCCCTCGATAGCTACCCTCTTAGCCAAGGCCCCTCTCCTCCACCATCTCTATCGCCTTGTAGGGGCATACCTTGACGCATATGCCGCAGCCCTTACAGTGGTAGTAATCTATCTCGACGCCTCCGTCCTCCCTAATGATTATGGAGATGTCTGGGCAGTGAGCCCAGCATAGGTAGCATCGCTGGCACTTCTCCTGGTCTATACGCGGCATTAACCCAGTGCGCCAGTCGCCGGTACGCGACTCGGCTATGTTGCCTGGCTCCAGTATGATGCCGGCTATGGGGAGCTCCTGCCAGGTAGGTCTAAACTTATCCTTCAACCTACCACCTCCGTCTCCTCATACGCCCTCTTAACGGCCTCGACATTGAGGGGGCCTAGCTTAGGGCCGAAGCGCTCCTCGACCTTGCTTAGCAGGGTCTCGAGCTTAACTATACCCACCGCCTTAGCGAAGGCGCCCAGCATAGAGGTGTTAGTTATGGGTACCTTCAATACCTCCCTCGCCACCTTTAAGGCGTCCACCGTGGCCACCTTACACTTGACCCCCAGTTTTTCCCTTAGCTCACCGGGCTTCATAGACGTGCTGGCCACGAACACGCCGCTCGGCTTAATCCCCTCGACCACCTCGCTCAAGCCTAGCAGGGTCTCGTCTATCACGACCACTACGTCCGGCTCCTTGATCGAGCCCCTCGTCCTGATGGGCTTATCGCTTATCCTATTGAAGGCCTGGACGGGAGCTCCTCTACGCTCGGCCCCGAAGGACGGCATGGCCTGGGCGTAAAACCCTTCCTCTATAGCTGCGTGCGCCAGTATCTCAGCAGCGGTTACTGCGCCTTGGCCTCCTCTACCGTGCCACCTCACCTCTACCAACATACGGCCCACCCTATGTCGATCGGCTGAGTTGGCTTAGAGAGATGGGGGGAGGTATTAAGGTCTTTGTGTGTCACAGCTGAGACACCCCTCTTAGCGGCGCAGAAGGCCTTAAGGGGGCCTTATTAAGTTGGCGATGCGTTAGGCTGGCTGCTGCTTTCTAAGCTTCTCGTAGAACATGGCCTTGTTTATCGCGTCTATCAGGGCGTTGACCGAGGCCATCACTATGTCGTCGTCCACGGCCTTAGCCCTGAACCTGTTGCTATGTTGATCCTTGATGGATATCTCCACGCTGGCCAAGGAATCCGTGCCCCCAGTTATAGCCTCAACCCTGTATTCATCCAGAGTGTACTGCCCTATGGCGCCTATGGCCTTCTCTATGGCCTTGGCCGATGCGTCCACGGGGCCGACCCCTATCGCCGCGGCCCTATATTCCTTGCCGCCGAACTCTATAGTGACCGACGCCGTGGGCGTCACGTTGCTACCCGTGACGACTATGAGTTCCTTCAGAGTTATCGACCTCTCCTTCTCCGGCACGCCCCCGATAATGGACTCAGCGATGGCGAAGACGTCCTCATCCATCAAAGTCTTCTTGGCCTCACCTAGCTCCCTTATCTTCATGACTATCTTGGAGAGCTGCTCCTCGTCCACTTTAATTCCGAGCTGCTCGAGGAATGTCTTGACCCCGTGCTTACCTGTGTGCTTGCCGAAGACTATCCTCCTAGTCTGCCCCACAATGCTGGGGTCGAAGGGCTCGTAGCATGCGGGCTCCTCTATGACCCCGTGTACGTGTATGCCTGAGCGGTGGGCGAAGGCGTTACGGCCCACGATGGGGTAGTTGGGCGGGTTATACACCAGGCTATACTTCTCCACGAGCCTTGAGACCTCGGTTATAAGCTCCTTCTTCACGTTGGTCTTAGCTCCGTAAAGCAGTTCAAGCCCAATTACCACCTGCTCAAGGCTCGCATGGCCTGCTCTTTCACCAAGCCCGTTAACCGTGACCTGTATCTGGCTTGCACCTGCAGCTGCTGCTGCAAGCGAGTTGGCCGTGGCTAAGCCTAGGTCGTTGTGGCAATGTACCGATATAGGTACCCTAATGTGCTCCTTCAGCTTAGAGATCAAGGCTTTCATGGCCTCAGGACATATTACGCCCACTGTGTCGGGGACGTTGATCCTATCAGCCCCCGCCTCCTCGACGCTCTTGTACACCCTGATGAGGAAGTCGATGGAGGTCCTCGTAGCATCCTCGCATGAAAACTCGCAGACGCAACCATGGTCCTTTATGTACTCGACGGTCTCAACGGCCCTCCTAATAGCCTCCTCCTCGCTAATTCCTAGCTTATACTTAAGGTGCCAGGGAGAGGTCCCTATGAACGTGTGTATACAGCTTAGGTCAGCGTCTAGACAGGCGTCCACGTCCTCCTTTAAGGTCCTGGCCAGCCCGCAGACCTCAGCCTTCAAGCCTAGCCTAGCTACGCTCTTAACGGCTTGCTTCTCCCCCTCAGAGCTTGAGGGAAACCCCGCCTCGATGGTGTCTACGCCAAGCTCATCGAGGCGCTGAGCTATGTTAAGCTTCTCCTCCAGCCTAAAGGCGACGCCCGGGGTCTGCTCACCCTCCCTCAGCGTGGTGTCGAAGATCCTGATTCTTCCCAGCTTAAGCTGCGAGGCTAGCTCAGCTGTATATGGGCCCAGGTACACTTTGTCGGCGCTCAACTCCATCCTCCGCGGCCTAGACTCAGCGTGGGGGCAGCTGTTAAGCTTAACCCTTAGACGCGGTAGCTCTAAGCCTCCTAGCCGCCTTCTCAGGCGGCGTCGGGTTAACGTAGACCCAGAAGCCCTGTTCAAGGCCAGCCTGGATGGTTACCTTAGGCCTAACCTCAAAGTGCCAGTGATAATGGCTGGGGCTTTCCTTGATGGGTGCCACGTGGAGCCACATGTTGTATGGCGGGTCGTCTAAGACCTTAGCCAGCGAGGATAAGGTTGAGCGCAGGGCCCTAGCTAGCCCCTCAAGGTTCAGCGAGCTGAGGGTAGGTTCATGTGTGCGCGGAGCTAGCCAAAACTCATAGGGGGAGACCCCTGTCCTAGGTAAAAACGCTACGAATTCTCCATCGTCGTAGAAGGTGAGCTTATCGCTACGCGAGCATATTGGGCACTTCGCCTTAAAGCTCTTTAACTCGAGCTTAACTACGTCCGGGATGAAGGGTAGGGCGACTATCTGGGTGTGAGGGTGGGGTATGGAGGCTCCAGCTAACCTGCCGTAGTTCCTAAAGACCGCGACGTACTCAACATAGTCCTCGGAGCTAAGCTGCTCCATCCTTAATAGCAGGGCCTTCAACGCCAACTTCAGCTGCTCGAGCCTAGCTACGTGGGGGTGCTCATCGTGTATCGGGGTCTCCACAAGCACTTCGTGTCTACCAGTAGCCAAACCTTTAACCCTTGGCGCCTCGCTAGGCGGCTTAAACGCTGGGTATAAGTTTTCAAAGCACCTGACCAGCCAGTCCTTCACTCTACTATCTCCTTCATCCCTCTCCTCTACGACTCTATCCCCGTGCTTAGTCAGCGCTAAGATGGCTGGAGGGGTTAGGTGCTCATGTCCTGGGCAGAAGGGACAAGTCTCCTTACCGCCACCTATAGGCCTCTTAGCCCTCTCCTCAGCTACCACTACCCATCTGCCTAGGACCTTGTCCCTCCTTAATCTCGGAGGCATCCTTAGCCTAGCCTACAAGTATAGATGTTCAGGTCTACGTTGTTGTTCAGGTCTCCTAGGCATCTTCTTGGAGTACCTGTCGGTTATCTCTATGTCGTACTTCACGAACTCCTCGGCCATCCTCCTTATATTTTCGCTTATCTCCTCAAGCTCCTCCTTGGAGAACTGGCCCATGATACTGGGGTTTAATACCCATTGGAACCAGCCCATAATGCTCCTCTCCATGGCCCTAAGCGAGGCCGTCAACAGGTTTATGAGGTCGAGCCTATCCTTATCCTGCTTCGAGGCCAGCTTCTCTATGGCTTTAAGCATTTCCTTCGCTCCAGCAATCCACGCTTCGCTCAATTCAGCCACCTTTAACGAGGGATTGTCTCCACTTGCCTTTAAAACTTCCTCCTAAGCCTTACTCAAGGCGTCTATGGACGTAGCACCCAAATCTCAGTGGTGGCGGGAAGCTTACTCCTATCCAGCTCTACCTCGTTGCTATCGAAGCGCTTAACGTTCTCCTTACCCTTAAGGAACCCCTCAACCCCGGCTATGGGCAGGTTAAGCCCAGGCACCTTGTAGTGCATGGGTATGACCACCTTGGGCTTAAGCTGCTCAACCACCTTGGTGGCCGCTGAGGCGTCTATGGTGAAGGTACCTCCCACAGGGATTATCAGGACGTCGACCTCGCCTATTTCCTTAACTTGGTCCTCGGTTAACACGTGTCCTAGGTCGCCTAGGTGGCAGATCCTTAAACCCTCAAACTCGAGCACGTAGACGGTGTTGGGCCCCCTCTTTGCCCCCTTAACCTCGTCATGGTAAGTGGGCACTCCCTTAATTTTAACCCCCTTAACCACGTACTCGCCGGGCTTCTCCACCACGGCGGCGTCGGGCTTCGCTACTAGCCTTCTTCCATCGGCGTGATCGAAGTGACCATGTGAAACGAGGACTATGTCCGCCTGAGCCTTAGGCGGGGGGAGGCCTAGGCTAGCCCCATCATGTGGATCTATGACTATAGACAGGGAGTCCTTTACTTCGAAGCATGCGTGGCCCAACCACCTTAACTTAACCAAAAAACCCACCTCGATTAAGATAAGGAGTCATTGGATATTTAAGGTTAAAGGCTCCAAGTCTCCAATAAATGGTTAAGCTGCTCGGCGCTAAGCCCAGCGATTCCCAGCTTCTCCACGGTCCTACCCATGGCCCTATAGTCCTCGCTGTTTATCACGGAGAACAGCGTGATTATCGAGGATATCGTAGGCGTGGGCACCCCTATCATAGACCCCAGCGACTCCATAAACACCAGCCCGTAGGGCACGTCCTCTGTGACGAAGCGGTCTCTGGTCGTAGAGGGTCCCTTCATCTTAACCCCAGCGTCGTAAAGCGAGCCTGCGCCGAAGAAGATACCCATCCTAATCTCACAGTCCTCTCTAGGTAGGTCCGGCGGGCACTCATAGAACTTTAAGCCTAGCTTAGCGCACAGCGCCCTACGCTCCTGGTCTACAGCGTCGTACACCTTGACCACCGACGGCGTTATGCCCTCCCTATAAAGGTAGAATTCTCCTTTCGAGTACTCTATGCGCCCTACGTTGAGTAGCGTAGCAGCTGGGTGGGTTACCGGGTTAGGATTGTTGATGGCGGCCTCTAACACGTTGGTGGCGGGGATCATGGTTGGGTAGAACTCCCTAAGCTTATCGAGCACCTCGCCTGTCTTAGATGCTGGGAGCACGCCTGTAGGATTGACCTTGGCCGTCACGTACACCATTACCTTGGCCGGCCCAATAAGCCGGCAGCCGTATGGCAGCGTGGCTGTCTCGGCCAGCAGGACCTTGCGCTTAACGCCCTTCTCCTTTAGCACTTTAGCTACTTCCAAGGTACCAGCGTTCCCCGGCATTAACACTAGGAGCTGGTCGTCCCTTAGGTAGGGGGCGAAGCTCTCAGCGAAGAGCCTATGGCCGAAGGAGGGGACCACCAAGAAGACAGTGTCGGCGTCCTCGAGGGCCTCCTTAAAGCTAGTGGTGACCTTGTTTAGCTTAGCTACCCCCTCGCCAGCCTTACCAAGGATCTCTATTTCCCCCCTCTCTAAGGTAGGTTTAAAGCTAGCCTCGAAGTTTGGGTGCTCACATAGATTAACTTTAAAACCAGCCAGAGTTAGATCAGCAGCCACGGCGTGTGCTCCGTGGCCTCCACCTAAGACAGCAACCGTAGACATGGCTTGTCGCTTAACCTTAAGCTTGACTTAAAGATTTAAGGTTAACGGCTTAGGCCTAGATAGAGCGTGCTCAGCTCAGGATGGTTTAACAGCTCGTGACACAGACCTTCAAACGCCACCCTGCCGCCTACAAAGAGCACGGCCTTATCGCCACACTCAAGTGCCCTCTTAGCGTTCTGCTCCACCAACACCACAGTTATCCCGTGCTCGTCTCTCAGCCTAGCTATTTCCTTTAGGACCTCGAGGGCTATCTTAGGCGCCAGGTTGGCTGTCGGCTCGTCGAAGAGCATGACCTTGGGCCTGCGCATCATAGCCATGGCCATGGCCAGTAGCTGCCTCTCACCGCCGCTTAGCGTGTCTGCCTTCCTGTTATAGTACCTCTTAAGGAGGGGGTAGTAGCTGAGCACCTCCTCAAGCCTATCACGAGTCTCGTCCTCGCTTAGCGTGTAGCTCGCCATCAAGAGGTTCTCCTTAACCGTGAGGTTTAGGAAGACGTTACCCACCTGAGGCAGGTAGGCGATTCCCTTCCTGGCCACCCTGTGAGGAGGCATTCCGGTTATGTCCTCGCCCTCAAGCAATACCTTGCCCGAATATACCGTGGTGAGGCCGAAGATTGTCTTCAGGAAGGTGCTCTTACCGCTGCCGTTAGGCCCAACTATCACCGTCATCTTCTTGGACTCTATGTAGGTGGTTACGTCGAAGAGCACATGGAACTTACCATAGCCCGCGTTAACCTTCTCCACGCTTAGCACCCTACATCACCCTCCTAGGTAGCCCTCTATCACCGCTGGATCCTTTAGCACGTGGTCGGCTGAGCCCTGCGATATGACTCTGCCCTGCACCATAGCGTAAACGTAGTCTACGTACTTGGCTGCTATCTCAAGCCTATGCTCGATTATGAAGAAGGTGACCCCAAGCTCATCCTTGACCTTAACCAGGTGCGAGAACAGTTTATGGGCTAGGGCTGGGTTGACCCCCGATGCAGGCTCGTCTAAGAGTATCATCCTGGCCCCCGTCATTAAGGCTCTACCTATCTCTAGAAGCTTGAGCTGCCCGCCACTTAAGGCGTAGGAGGGCTGGTCCCATAGGTGGTCTAGCTCAAGCAGCTCCATGATCCTGAAGGCCCTCTCCACCGCCTCTTCCTCCTTCTTGGCCCAGGCCTTCCTGAAGGGGGCCTTAAGGAAGGACTCCCCGGGGTTGCCCGGGTACGCTGTGAGGAGATTTTCTAGCACGGTCAGCTTAATGAAGGGCGAGGGGACCTGAAAGGTCCTAACGAGCCCCATATGGAAGATCTTGTGTGGAGGTAGCCCCGTTATATCTTTACCTTCGAATAACACCTTGCCCTCGTCGGGCCTATAGAAGCCCGAGATCACATTTATCAGCGTGGTCTTACCGCTGCCGTTAGGCCCTATCAACATGGTTAAGCTGCCCTTATTGACATCCATGTCTACTCCATCGAGAGCCTTAAGTCCGCCGAAGCTCTTCCTCACACCCCTAATCGCCAATATGGGGTCCGTGTACATCCATTCTCGCCTTATCTTCCGTTATCGCCTCTACAGGCAAAACGTTATTAACTTATAAGCTTTACTTGAAAAATAAAGGTGGGGTTTATGCCTTAAAGGGAAACGTACCAGGTCACTGAGTCCGTAGCGGCTGAGTAGAAGCCTACCTTTTCCCACTGGAGCTGGCCGTCGACCTCTATGATGGCCCACAGGTTGTAGTCGCCTATCTCTCTGTCTCCGGCCTCGTTGAGCTTGATCCAGCCGCTCGCTCCAAAGCTGCTCTCAGCCACAGTGGGCAGTATCGCCTTAATGGCGTCGGCGTCATACTTGCCGGCTATCATGATACACTTGGCTACTACCCATAGTGCGTCGTAGGCGTTATAGGCGTAGGGGTCGGGTATCCTGTTCAGCTTCTCCTGGATGGCGTTCCTCAACCTGATTAGCTTCTCAGACTCGGCGGGGGCGAAGTACGTGTTGACGAACTTGGTCTCCTTAGCGAAGGCCGCCGCCACCGGGTCTTCTAGTAAGGCGCTCGATAAGGCGGTGCCGTCGCTACCGAACCACCTAACCTGCTTGAGTATCGGGTACTGGTCAGCCTGGTCGAAGAACATGGCGGCCTCCTCGAAGGCGACATAGTAGACGCCCACCTTGTCGGCTCCATACTTGTTCACGGCGTCCTGGACCTTGGAGGCTAGCGTGCTGACCTCAGCTGAGAACTCCTTGGCGGTGGGATCGTACCTGATGCCCTCGTCGACCTCTCCTCCTAGCTCCTTAAACCTGCTCATAGCGGCCTCGACTAGGCCATCACCCCAAGCGTCACCTCTCCACACCGGTATGACATACCTAATGCCCGAGTCCCAGATCACCCTGGCCATGGCTGGGCCCTGCTTGGTGTCGTCGGGGCAGAACCTAAACACGTAGTCGTCAGGTATGGCTAGGTCAGGCGCCGTCGAGGACGGGCTTATGATCACTATCTTGTTAGCGTCGGCGTAGCTCTTGACGTTCCTAACCTCGGCACTCGACATCATCCCTATGACTACCTTGACCCCCTGGGCGGCCAGTGTCTGAAGCTTCTCCAGGGCTATATCTGGCTTGGTCTCGCTGTCCTCGAACAGCACCTCTATCTTGACGGGGGCCCCGCAGGCCTCAAACATCTGGTTTATCTCTTGCTGGGCGATCTCAAGGGCTACCTTCTCGTTCTCGCCGTACGTCGCTAAGTCGCCGGTCAGGCATAGCACGGCCCCCACCTTAATAGTCCCCGACAGCAGAGGTACCTCCTTGTACTCTACGACAGTCTTGGGCGGGACGGCTACGTACCCGATGCCGACGCCTATCAGTAGCCCTATTATAAACAGGGCGATAGCTGAAGCCGCTTTCATTCCACCCTTACCTCCCCAACGTAATATGGTCGGTCTTGTTCCTACCTGTCACATTCTAAGGTCTTATAAGACTTCATTAAGGCGTGAAGTTGTTTTACTGAGTATACGTGTTGAACACGGGGTAGAGTGAGTTTTTTAAGCTCCCTCTTAGCTATCCTCGGCTGATCCTTGATGATTATTGAGCCGATATACGGCGACGCCCTGGTCTTTGCGAGCCTGCTCACGTTGTTGAGCCTAGGGCTAACCTTGACCTTTCTGACCACCAAGGTCCCTAACTTCGCTCACGGCAGCTTCGCCACCGTAGGCATATACACCACCTTAACCCTAAATAGAATCTACGGGCTCAGCCCCTATGCCGCCGCGGCCGTCGCCTTCATCGTCGGCGCTTTAGTGGCGCTGGCTCAGTACGACTTCATCCTGAGGCCTCTCTCAAGGAGGGGGGCGTCCATAGTAACGCTAATGGTGGCCACCATAGCCTTCGAGTTCATCCTCCTAGCCTCCCTTAACATCTACGCGGACTTCATAACTGAGACCTTTAAGGTTAAGGCCAGATACTTCAGCTTAAGGAGGGAGGACTTCGTCATTGAGGGGATCAGGGGCCTATTAATGGTCGCGCCGTCGCTCGTAGTGGCCTTAGCCATAGTGCTTCACCTCTGCTTAACTAGGACGAAGTTCGGGGTGGCTATGAGGGCGGCTATAGAGAACCCTTCGCTCGCGGGCTCGTTGGGGGTCAACGTAGACCTAGTTTACCACGTATCCTGGTTTCTAGCTGGCGGCCTAGCTGGCTTAGCTGGAGGCCTCATGCCGCTCTGGTTTATAGGAAACCCTGACACGGGGTCGCTGCTGCTCGTCAGCATATTCGCTGCCAGCGTGGCTGGGGGCTTCTACAGCATTTACGGCGGCTTCATAGGGGGCTACTTAATCGGCCTAGCTGAGGTGCTCGGTACCAACTTCCTCTCTAAGGCTGTGGGGGCTTGGATGATATCCTACAGGATGGTCATACCCCTGATGACAATGACCGTGGTCCTCCTACTCTTCCCCAAGGGGGTGACGGGCCTAATCTCTGAGCTCCGAGCTTCAGGTAAGCTGAGCGGGCTGTTAAGGAGGTGGTCTAGACGCCCTTAACCGCTGAGCAACGCTTCATACTAGATCTCATAGCTCTTTTTGCCCCCTACATAATCGTGACCTTAAGCCTAAACCTAGAGTACGGCTTCGGAGGCATCCCCAACTTCGGCAAGGTGTTATCGGTGGCTGGGGGCGCTTTCATAGCTGGCTACCTCCCTGGGAGGTTGGCTGTGACGCTGCTAGGGTTGGGGAACGGTTTCGAACCTCTCCTCTACGTCAGCGAGAACGCCAGGCTCATAACCGAGGTCAACAGGGTATTGGCCTCCAGCCCTCTCTTCGCCATAGGCTTATTCGTGTTGGGCCTCGTGGCGGCCGTGCTCTTCGGGGCGCTGCTCGGCCTAATACTGTTCTACCCGGTAACTAAGCTTAGGGCCGAGTTCCTCGCCATGGTCCTACTGGCCGTAGCCGAGCTCCTTCTACTCATCGGCAGGAACTACCCGCCCCTCGTAGGCGGCACCCTAGGTGTAGCTGTGCCCGACGTCTTCGCTTGGGCTGGAGGAGACAGGTTTGTCGTAGCTACGCTGGTGTCCTTACTCGTGGCCATCTTCGTGTTCTTCCTTGTACAGCTCTTAACTAGGTCGCCTCTCGGCAGGCTGCTTAGGGCTATAAGGGACGACGAGAACGCGGCGCTGGCCTTTGGGAAGGACGTGACGAGGGTGAGGATTAAGGCCTTTATAGTCTCGTCCTCGATAGCGGCCCTTGCAGGGGCCCTCTACGCCTTCTACACCGCTAGCGTCAACACGCTCGCCTACAGCAGGGTCACCTGGACCTTCTGGCCCTGGGTGATGGTGATACTGGGTGGAGCTGCCAATAACGTGGGGGTGGTCCTGGGCACCTTCACCTTCGTGGCCGTCAGGAAGCTCATAGTGTACTACAAGTACAGCTTAGCCCCCATCCTGCCTTTCGACGTCGTGTGGCTGGACATGCTGCTGCTAGGCTTCGCGCTGGCCCTCATCCTACTATATAGGCCTGAGGGGATAATCCCTGAGAGGCCCATAAGGACGCTGCCGCTATCTAAGATGCCCGCTAAGCGAGGCTTCAAGGAGAAGCCTCCAGAGCGTGGTTTACTGGACAAGCTCAAATCCATGTTTAAGGTAGCGCACAGCGCTTAGCTCCGCCTCTTTAAGTCTACAAGCCTCCTAAGGGACCAGGTCAAGGTTAAGGCTATAAGCGCGTATACGGCGACCGAGATGAGCTCAGCATGCTCAGTGATATACGCTGCGGCCTCTAGTAAAGCCTTAGACCTGCCTCTATCCACCCACTCTTCAGCGACCTTAGCGGCCTCTAAGAGTAGCTTTGCTAGAAGCTTAGCTGACTGACACCAGCTGGGTAGGTTCTTCACTAAGGTCTCGACCCTCTCGACCTTTAAGCCGCCGAGCTCAAAGCCCCATCCCTTAAACCTGTAGGTGAGGCTCTCGTTAGCGGCTAAGCTTAAACACGCTATAACCTCCTCATCGATCTCTACTCCTCCCCTAGACTTAACGTAGCTGAAGAACATGCGATAGTAGTTTAGGCCTCCGTAATCATCCCCCAGCGACCTGAACACGTAGTACGACGCCGCGTAGTAGGGGGTTAGGTCCCCTACGGTGCTGAAGTCCCATCCTTGAACGAAGCCTAGGTTGTCTAGGTTTAATGCCACCTGTAGGAGCATCTCCTCGTGGTCATCAACCCCTCTGCCCAGCTTAAGTAGCTTGGCCACCTCTATGCTTAAGTACTCAGCAAGGCCTTCGTGTACCCATAGCCTGTCAGGGGGTATACCCACCCTCCATAGGAAGTGGTGGACGAGCTCGTGTAGGGCTATCAGCTCAAAGGACCCCTCCACTGCCCTAATATAGAACATGTTCAAATTTATCTCACCGAGCTTCCCCGCCTTAAACGGCACGTAGCCCCCTACGCCCGACATGACGTCGTTTATGTCGGGCACGTACAGCCTAACCTCGACGTCATCTAGCTCTATACCGAACAGCTCAGTCAAGGTTGGGTAGGCCTTGACGTACACGTCTAGCACCTTCTCAGCCAGGTCTAGGTAGCGCGAGGCCGCCTTAACGTGGAAGTGGTGGTTTGAGACCACGGTTAAGTTAGGGGTGGTATTGGGCAGGGAGAACTCTATTGCCAGCCTACCGTACTTAGGCCTATCGAAGACCTTAATCACCACCCTTCCATTGCTCTCCTCAACTAGATAGTTCGAGGCCCCGTAGATCGTCACAGACTTGCTCGACCCAGGCGGGAGGTAGACGTCGACCTCCAGCTCGTCGCTGGGACACGAGCTAACCTGAGTTGAGTAGAAGAAGCCCCTAGGCTCCTCGATGAAGGCCACGTAGCGTGTCCTATAAGTTATTTCAGCCTTAAACCCATCCGGCCCCGTCGAGTAGGTGAAGGAGTAGTTTAGGTAGAAGACGTAGCTAGTAGGCTTAGCTTCGCTGAGCTTATCGGACACTATGTAGCCGTCGTCAACCCTCAGGTCCCAGGGGGTGAAGCCGCGAGGTACAAGGAGCCAAGAGGACCCTGGCTCCTTCGAAGTGAAGGTTATCGTCACGTTGGCGTCCCCGTCGACCCCCACGTCGAAGACGTACCTGTAGCCCCCCGCCTCAACGTGGGGAGCAGCGATCAACGCTAGAGACGTCAGTAGGGCTATTACCGCCACCAGCTTTAACGTCCGGCTTCCTAGTTCACTGAAGGCTTTTAAGAGCAGTAGAGGTGTATGGAACTTAGGTAGGTGAAGGATGTTGACCTCGCACGTGCTTAAGCGCTTCGAGGAGGCCTTCAAGGCGAGGCACGATGAGGCGAGGAAGCTTAAGTCTGAGGGTAAGAGGCTAATAGGCTGGATCTGCACCTACGTCCCCGAGGAGGTAATCATCGCCGCCGGCTTAATACCTGTTAGGGTCAGCGCAGGGCTAGGCGACACTCCACGCGCCAACGCCTACCTACCCACCAACACGTGCTCCACGATGAAGGGCTGCCTAGACACAGCCCTAGCTAAAACCTACGACTACCTTGAGGGCGTGGTCTTTACCAACAGCTGTGACAACATGGGTAGGTGCTACGATATATGGCAGCTCCACAGCGGGTACCCCTACCTACACTTCATAAACACGCCCCACTCGAAGAGAGAGACCGCCTTTAAGGTGATGTTGCATGAGCTTAGGAGGTTCAAGGATAGCCTAGAGAGGAGCTTCAAGGTGTCGATAGGCGAGGACAAGCTTAGGGAGGCCGTCAAACTGATGAACGAGGAGAGGAGGATTCTCTCTAAGATATACGAGATGAGGGCCGAGGACCCGCCTCCCTTAACCGGCGTCCAGTCCTTCTACGTGGTGGCCTCGGCCATGTCCACTCCCAAGGAGAGGCACCTAGAGATGCTGAAGACTCTACTAGAGGAGCCACCTAAACCCCAAAGCGACGTTAAGGGTAGGCCTAGGATTCTGGTGTCGGGAAGCTTCGTGGACGATGAGGCTAGGCTAATAGACTTAATCGAGTCCTCAGGTGGGCTCGTAGTGGCCGATGACCTATGCTCAGGCTCCAGGTACTTCCACACCCTCGTAGAGGAGGACGGGAAGCCCCTAGAGGCCATAGCTAGGAGATACATCAACAGAGTGCCCTGCCCCTTCGTGGAACACTACGAGGACAGGCTCAACTACGTTAAGGAGCTCGTCAAGAGGTTCAATGTCCACGGAGTCATAATCTATGGGGTCAAGTTCTGCGACGTACACCTCTTCGATGCCCCCATACTCGTGGAGGAACTTAGAGGCATGGGGGTGCCAGCTATGTTCTTAGAGTGGAGCCATACAGAGGTGGAATGGGCTCCCCTTAAGACTAGGGTAGAGGCTTTTCTCGAGACCTTGAGGTGATGAGCTTGTCTAAGCCCTCACGTGAAAGAGGGTTAGAGACCACCAAGCACTTCTTCAGGAACTACGTTAAGCCCTACTTCGAGGGCGCCCACAAGGCCAAGGAGGAGGGTAAGCCCGTAGCCTGGGTGTTCTCCACCTTCCCCATTGAGATAGCTCAAGCCTTCGACGTGTACCCTGTATGGCCTGAGCAGTACGCCTGCCTGCTTGGAGCCCTGCAGCAGTCAGTCAAGTACTGCGAGGTCGCTGAGGGCAAAGGCTTCTCCAAGGACCTATGCTCCTACGCCAGGGGTGTCATAGGGAGCCTGGGGGACCCTCAAGCTCCGCTCGGAGGTATGCCCAAGCCAGACTTCATCTTCGCAGCCTCCACCGCCTGCGACACCCACCTTAAGTGGAGCCAGGTGTTAAGCAGGGCCTTAAAGGTACCGTACTTCTACCTCGACGTACCCTACAACGTCTCGGGCGCCGACCCTAAGGACGTCGAGAAGGAGTACGTGGAAGCCTACCTAGCCGAGGTTGACAGGCTGATCGAGTTCCTCGAGAAGCACCTAGACACCAGGCTCGATAAGAACAAGCTCAACAAAGTGATCGAGACCTCGATCAAGGTCAACGACCTATGGATGGACATAATGGACCTCCGTAAGTCCGTGCCCTGCCCCATGGGCGCCGAGGACTCCTGGTCTGCGGTGTTCTTCGTGTTAGCCTGCCCAGGCAGCGAGCTAGCCCTAGACTTCTACACCAGGCTTAAGGCGGAGGTAGAGGCCAAGGTCAAGGACGGCGTGGGCGTCGTGCCCGAGGAGAAGTACAGGGTGGGCTGGGACAACCTGCCTCCATGGTTCAATCTGCGCTTCTACGACTACCTTAAGAGCCTCGGCGTAGTAGTGGTCATAGAGGTCCCCTGCATAACTTGGTCGGGCAGGCTAGATCCCTCTAAGCCCCTTGAGAGCCTAGCTAGAAGGGAGCTAGCGATATACTCCAACTCTACCATGCCCTTCAGGCTTAGGATGATGAGCAGGCTCGTCGAGGAGTACAAGCTCGACGGTTTCATACTCCCTACGAACTGGGGCTGCAGGTTTATGTCGGTGGGCAACGTGGACCTAAGGAACATACTCTACGAGCGCCACGGCATCCCCAGCTTGATTCTAGAGCTAGACGCCACTGACTGGCGAGTATACTCTGAGGAGCAGACCAAGGTCAGGATCGAGGGCTTCGTGGAGGCCATGGAAGAGGCTAAGAAGGCTAAGGTTAAGAAATGATATTGTTGCAGACCAACGCCTCCTAGAACTCTATATACGTTTATTAATGTCTATTGAGGAAAGTTATAAATAAACACCTCCTAAGTCTTCATGTATTGAAGAACCCGATAGAGGGATGCATACATGCCTGAGAAGGCTGAGATTCCTGAACACGTACCTAGCTGGTATGAGCGCGGCACCGGATGGCTAACGATGGGCGAGCAGCTCGACGTCAACGCCAGGAAGTACCCCAACAAGCTGGCGGTGAAGGACTGGAGGGGTAAGGCTTTCACCTACAAGGAGTTCAACGAGAGGGTCAATAGGCTAGCCAACGCCCTGCTTAAGCTAGGCCTCCAGAAGGGTGACAGGATCTCCACGATGATGCTAAACTGCGAGGAGTACGCTGAGATATACTGCGCCGCCGCCAAGGCCGGCCTAGTGGTGGCCCCCATAAGCTGGAGGTTCGTGGCCAAGGAGGTCGAGTACATAGTTAACCACGCTGACTCCAAGGTAGTGATAGTTGAGGAGGAGTTCGTCCCCGTGGTTAACCAGGCTAAGGCTAACTTCGAGGACGTGATCAAGGACGGCTACATAGTGATCAGGAGGAGCGACAACCCCGTCCCCGAGGGGTACATGGACTACGAGATGTTCCTAGCTAGCGCTCCAGCAGATAGGCCCAAGGTCAAGGTGGAGCCCAAGGACCCCTGGATCCAGGTCTACACCTCCGGCACCACCGGTCTACCTAAAGGCTGTGTTAGGAGCCACGGCTCCTACGCGGCCGTGTACACGATCTTCACCATAGAGCACGGCTTCAACGAGAACATGTACGGCATGACCATAATGCCCTGGTTCCACGTAAACTCCACGTTCTACGGCCTACTATGGACCTACATAGGGGGCTCCCAGTTCATAGGTAGGGATAGGGGCTTCGACCCTGAGGAGCTACTGAGCATTATTTCCAGGGAAAGGATCAACTTCGTGTCGCTGATACCCACCCACTACAAGCTGATGTTGGACCTACCCGAGGAGGTCAAGAAGAAGTACGACCTGTCGTGTCTCAAGGTGCTGCTGACCTCCTCAGCCCCTGTGAGGGGGCCCATCAAGGAGCAGATACTCAAATGGCTGCCGCACGTCACCCTCCTTGAGGCCTACGGCTCGACCGAGGCAGGCATAGTTACTATCTTAAAGCATGAGGACCAGCTACGCAAGGTAGGCTCAATAGGCAGGGAGACCTTAAACACCTATGACATCAAACTGCTGGACGACGAGGGCAACGTCATTACTCAGCCAGGCGTGGTAGGCGAGCTGTATTCAAGAGGTCCCATGATGTTTGACGGCTACTACAAGGACCCTGAGAAGACCAGGAAGTCCTTTAGGATAATCGACGGGCACCTTTACTTCAGCGCCGGCGACATGGCCTATAGGGACGAGGAGGGCTACCTATACCTAGTTGACAGGAAGGACAACATGATCATCACCGGCGGCGAGAAGGTGTTCCCATCCGAGGTGGAGCAGGTAATAGCTAGGCACCCTGAAGTAGTCGAGGTCTGCGTAGTCGGCTTACCGGACGAGAAGTGGGGTGAGGCAGTAACAGCAGTAGTCGTGCCCAGGGAAGGGGCCAAGGTCACGGAGAAGGACATAGTAGACTGGTGCACTGGCAAGATAGCCGGCTACAAGAAGCCTAAGAGGGTGTTCTTTGTCAAGGCTGAGGAGCTGCCTAGGACAGGGTCGGGCAAGATCATACACAGAAAGGTCAAGGAGATGCTCATCCAGAGGCTAGGACTATAGAAAGCTATGTAAACCCTAGACCTAGCCATAAACTCCGCAAATTTTTTTACCCATACGTTTAGTTTATGTGACCTCGATGGTGTATATACATGACGAGCCACATACTTAAGGACGCCCCAGGCGAGAGGCTCTTCCTACTCGGCAATGAGGCCATTGCGAGGGGGGCCCTTGAAGGAGGCGTCCAAGTAGCCGCCGCCTACCCAGGCACGCCGTCCAGCGAGATCTTAATGACCCTCGCCTCCGTGGCTAAGGACGCCGGCATATATGTCGAGTGGTCGACTAACGAGAAGGTGGCTCTTGAGGTCGCTTTAGCAGCCTCCATATGTGGTCTCAGGGCGATGTGTTCGATGAAACACGTGGGCCTAAACGTGGCCCACGACCCCTTCATCACAGCCGGCTACATAGGGGCTAAGGGAGGCTTTGTCGTAGTTAGCGCCGACGACCCATGGGCGTGGAGCTCTCAGAACGAGCAGGATAACAGGTGGATCGCGAAGCAGGCCTACATCCCCGTCCTAGAGCCGAGCGACGTCCAGGAAGCCAAGGACATGACCGCCGCCGCCTTCAACCTCTCCGAGCAGTTCAACCACGTGTTCATGTTGAGGAGCGTCACCAGAATAGGTCACGCCAGAGGCGACGTAACCCTAGGCCCTCTACCCAAGGAGAGGAGGAAGGGGGTCTTCAAGAAGGATCCCTCATGGCTAACCTACGTCCCAGCCACCGCCAGGAAAAACAGGCCCTTGATGATCCAGAGGTTCGAGAGGATAAAGAAGGCGGTTGATGACTGGCCCTTCAACAAGCTTGAGCTTGTTGACGGCGCCAGGCTGGGCATTATAGCTAGTGGGCTCTCCTACTCTTATGCCATCGAGGCGGTGAAATGGCTGGGCTTAGAAGGCAAGGTCTCCATGTTAAAGGTGGGCACCACCCACCCCATACCTGAGGAACTTGTTAAGAAGCTGCTGACCTCAGTGGAGGAGGTACTCGTCATAGAGGAGCTCGAGCCGTTTGTTGAGCTCCACGTCAAGGCCATAGCTGGCGAGGAGGGCATCAGGGTCAAGATACACGGCAAGGACCTAGTCCCCGTGATAGGCGAGCTCTCCACGAGGAAGGCTGTAGAGGCGGTGGCCAAGCTCGCCGGCGTACCTCCACCCGTCGACTTCGGCAAGCTAGATAAGGTCAGCGAGGAGGTAGCCCCCACTCTGCCCTTCAGGCCACCTATTATGTGTCCGGGATGCCCCCATAGAGCCTCATTCTACGCCATTAAGGTCGCGGCCCAGAGGGTGGCTAAGAGCTATGGTGAGGGCGTCGAGCCCATCTACCCCGGCGATATAGGCTGCTACACCTTAGCCATACAGCCTCCTCTCGAAACCGTGGACAGCTGCATCTGTATGGGTGGGAGCATCGGTATAGCTAACGGCCTAGCCCACGTGGTCAACGCCCCCATCATACCCTGCCTCGGAGACTCCACCTTCTTCCACGCCGGCATACCACCCCTGATAAACGCGGTCTACAATAAGGCCAAGATAACGGTGGTAATACTGGACAACATGACCACAGCCATGACCGGCTTCCAGCCCCACCCAGGCACTGGCGTAACCGCGATGGGAGATCCCACTAAGAGGCTCCTACCCGAGGACGTAGCTAGGGGCTGCGGAGTCGAGTTCGTGGAGGTTGTAGACCCCTACGACGTTAAGAAGGCCATAGACGTCATGACCAGGGCCCTGAGGTTCGAGGGCCCCTCGGTCGTCGTAATGCGTAGGCTCTGCGCCTTAGAGGCTTTGAGGGAGAAGCGTAGGCGCGGGGAGAAGATAATACCCTACAAGGTGGACCAGGAGAAATGCAAGAAATGCGACGTATGCGTAAAGATGTTCGCCTGCCCATCCATAGTTAAGACCGGGGACACCTACACCATAGACCCTATTACCTGCATAGGCTGCGGAGTTTGCGCTCAGATCTGTCCATACAAGGCGATAGTCCCAGCTGAGGGGTGATGTGAGGTGAGCGAGGTTAAGGAGTTAAACATAGTCCTGACCGGCGTGGGCGGCCAGGGCACCATAGCCATGTCCGAGGTGCTGGGTATAGCTGCGGTCATCGACGGCTTCAAGGTCAGGGGTTCAGAGGTGCTGGGAATGGCCCAGCGAGGAGGCGCCGTTATAACTTTCCTCAGGCTGGGCAAGGATGTCTATGGGCCCATGGTGCCTGAGGGCAAAGCTGACGTCATGATAGCCCTAGAGCCCTCAGAGGCCTTAAGGAACCTGCGCTTCTTAACCAAGAACACTATAGTGGTTGTCGGCACCAGGCCGATAGTCCCTCCCTCAGTGTCGCTGGGCTTAAGCAAGTATCCGAACGTAGACGACGTGTTGAAGAAACTCAAGGAGTTAAGTGACTTCGTGGTCCCGATAGATCCATATAAGCTGGCGAGTGAAGCTGGCGACGCTATAGCGGCTAACATGGTGATGCTCGGCGCCCTAGCGGGCACCGGTAAGCTGCCAATTAAGGTGGAGAGCCTTAAGCAGGCCATTAAGGAGCGCTTTAAGGGTAAGATCGTTGAGGTGAACCTAAAGGCCTTCGACCTAGGCTATAATTACGTTAAGCAGGCCTTAGCCTCCATCAAATAACCATCCTCTTTATTTACCTCGGTCTAATCAAAAAGAGGAAGAGAGTTTTTAAGCTCTAGGTGGGGTGGCCTTCCAGAAGTACCCGTAGATGCCGTCGCTACGCCATAGATCTAGCTTCCTGAAGGTCAGCTCTACCTCCATGTCGGCCTTGAGCTCCCTGACGTCGGCGTCGGTTATCTCTAGGAATAGCCTGCCTCCGCCCTCTAGGTTGATTAGGCCTATGGGCACCCCTCTGAGGAAGTCATAGCTGAACGAGAATAGCTTGCCTCGCTTCTCGCACAGCCTAACCTCCTCGAACTCGTCCTTGGTCTTACAGTTAACGCACACCCTATGCGAGGGTCCTAGGACAGGGAACTGTATGGTCCCGCACTTCTTGCACTTAAAGCCGTGGAGCGGGTATATCCTATGGCGCTCACGCCACATGGCTGAGGCGCTGGGGTACGACACGGCCATCGGCACTCTGCGCTCAGGTAGAGTCACGAGGCCTCTCCACTTCAGGTACGTGGTGTAGTCGGGGACCATGCGCTTTGAGGCTATGTGGCCCTTAATCCCTCTCCTCGCTCCTCTCAGCCTCTCCACTCCCTCCTTAACCGTGAACAGCATGGTGTCGCTGCCGTTGCCGTAGCTGGCCATTAACACCTTAGCTCCAGGCGTAGCCTCCTCGAGGGTGGCCACGAAGAGCATCGGCGCGTGGGCGACGCCCGTGCAGCCCACGGAGTCTATCATTGGGTCCTGCACCTGGGTCCTGGGGTCTAGCCCCACCGCTCTAGCTAGCTCGCCTACTCGGCGGGCATCAGGTGAGTACAAAGCCGCCTTGTAGAGGTCCCCTGGGCTCAAGCCAGCCTTGTTGAAGAGCCCAGCTATGGCCTCCCTCATCACCCTCAGGTAGCCCCTGGTATAGACGAAGCGGTCTTCCCAGCTCTGCACGTAGATGTCTACATCTCGCCTCCACACGTCGTAGATCTCGTCGGCCACGAAGTAGCCGTCGACGTACTCAGCGGCTAAATTAGTTGAACCTACGAGGAAGGCGGCTGCTCCATCACCGAAGCTCTGCTCAAAGGCCGAGCCTGGGGCGCCTAGGCGG